>NZ_JMGA01000050.1 GCF_000765145.1 Desulfosporosinus sp. HMP52
AATATCTACTGCTAGAATTATAGTCAATTAATTTTTGAGTGTCAACCCACTTGATATTACTTTCTCTAAAACCCTTCATACCTCAATTGATCTAAGCACCTCTAGCCAACTTTAAGAGACTGTCCTAAACTTGTAACTTTGATTTTACATCCTAACATTTCACTTCTATAAACAAGCAAAAGCGATCTCTTCCACTTCGACTGTGAAAACAGACCGCTCTTTAATAGCAATATAGACTATCTTCTTAAGCTTGAATCAGGTCAACCCATTGACCCTTTGTAAGTTCTTCTAACTCATTTACAGTCAGCTTAATAGCTGTGTTTGAGGCTCCTGCAGCGGGAAAAACAAAGCTATAGGCTTGTAGAGAGTAATCCAAAAAAACCGGGATCGGATTCTTTAAGCCAAAAGGGCATACTCCCCCAACCGGATGCCCGGTAGCTTCAGAAACTTCCTCGGCCTCGGGCATCTTTGCTTTACTGTGAAATATCTCTTTGAACTTTTTGTTATCCAATCGTTTATCCCCGGCCATTAAAACCATCACAAAATCGTCTTTAACTTTGAAGAGCAAGGACTTAGCTATCTCACCCGGGGTTACTCCTAGTGAATCCGCCGCCTTTGCTACCGTACTTGTATCCTCAAATCTTAAAATTTCGATATTTTTTTTATTTTGGTTCAAAAAGACCGCCACTGAGTCCACAGACATGATCAAAATCCTCCAATTTAAATATGATTTCCCCAACACAGATCTTCATTTAAACAGATAATTGCCTTCGAATACATGGCACGATCAATAACAAATTGCATGTTCACCTGGCGAAGAGATTGGGAGACACATTTTATGTTGATATTATTTTTCGCCAAGGCATTAGCTGCTCTGGCTAGAATCCGAGGCATTGCAATATTTGAGCCTATAACGCAAACAATTGCAGCCTCCTGAACAGTTACGGTTCGGTACTCAGCTATTAATTCGGATACCAATAATTCAGCGAGATCCGCTTGCCAAATTGCCAGAGAAATACTATTAGCATTCGTCGTCTTCATGATATAACTAATATCATATTTCTTGAACTTCTCCATGATTCCCAGGTCAAATCCAGGTTCGCCAACCATAGATGTATCGTGAATTTCTAAGATCATAATTCGATCTGAACCGGCAATGATTTCAATTTTGGCCTCAGGTCCAATATAATCATTCGAAATAACCGTTCCCGGATGGCTCGGTTCAAAAGTATTCTTGATGCGTAGGTTTATTTCTGCCATTTCTAGTGGTTTAGAAGCGTTGGGGTGAATGGCTTCCATTCCTATGTCAGCAAGCTGATCTGCCACATCGTAATTTGTTCTACCGACGGGAATTGCCTTATCGACACCTACAATTTTCGGATCAGCTGAAGATAGGTGATATTCTTTATGGATTATTGCTTCATCTGCATGAAGATGAGTGGCAATTTTCGAAAAGGTTATTTCTGAATAACCTCTCTCGTATTCTCGCATTATCCCTTCGATTCCTTTGGTGTAACCGGTTGCCACAATGATTGCTTCATGAGGATTTACATTCTTGAATGATTTCTCGATCCGATCACTAATTGAAAGTTGTTTAGAATCACGAAAACCCGTAAGGTCCATAAACTCTGCCAAAATACCATTATTGCGAAGAATATTTACGGTATTAAAGGCCGAGTGAGCTTCTCCAATTGATGCCAGCAACTCTCTTGCTGCAGAATAGATACTGTCTCTGCCTACATAACCAGATGCTATAATATCCTCCATACTGTTGAGGTATGCTTTTGTTTGTACAACACGTTCAACTAAGAAATCTCGACATACTTTTTGATCTAACCCAAGTTCGATAAAGGATTCATTGATATTTAAGGCCATACTTAACAAGTCATCCATGGCTGCTTCATAATCTTCACCTTTGATGAAACGCTGATAAATACCCGGTGCCTTTGTCTTTTTATCTTCAAGAAGCATGTTGGTTACCCCTGCATACGCTGAGACAACGAACACTCTTCCATAACGAAAACCATCTGAACTTGGGTATCCGATAATATCTTTCAAAACATTTTTAAATTGCAGCATAGATGTTCCGCCGATTTTTTCCACAGTTAGCATAATCTAATTCGAACCCCTCTTCTGTATTTCTTATTTCTTTTTTATTTCTAAACTATCATAATTCGTCGAGACTCATAACAATCCTTCAAGCTTTTATAATTTAATGATCCTGTTATAGATAACAAGCTTCTGACTGTGTCCAATTATACGCTAAAAATTCTCATTGATCCAATTCTAAAACAAAATCACTCATAAAATCAACCTAAATTTAACTCATCATAGAAGAATGAAAAACGCCAATTTCGAAAATTCGCTTATATTTTGCTCAACTAAACAAGAGAGGCCATCAAAATGTGCTTAAAACACATTCGATAGCCTCCTGATTGTAAGGGATCCCTCACTTATAAGGGAGACCCCATCTATTTGTTAAACTTAAGCAATAGATAACCTATGCATAAGCATAGAAGGTTTTATATCTTTACGTCGTATGCGACGTGCCGCCAGATAATCCAGGACTCGCTCTGGAGAAGTGTTAAGAATATGTTGTCCCGATATTCCAGCCTCTTGAACCAACTCTATGGCTTCACTAAACTCACCGACTCGATCACAGTAGTGAGCATCACTTCCCAAAATTACCGGACTTCTGTACTTTGCTATATAGCGAGCAATCGATTTGCAATTTTTTCGAGCTGCATCTTTTTCATGTATTGTTGATAGTGAGCTATTATTGACCTCCAGTGGGACATTTAGTAAGGCAGAAGCATAGGCAATTTTTTCAAGATCCATTTCAAAATCTGGTCGTCCGGGATGAACCATTATATCCGTATATGGATTTATCATTGCCTTGATATAAGCTTGAGTATTTTCTTCACATGTTCCACCTTGATAACAGATAGGGTGCAGCCCAACAAGGATAAGGCTCAACGTCTCTAAATATTTTAAGGGCATATCTAATTCCCCTTCAGGATTGATGATATTTGCTTCAACCCCCGGCATGATTTTTACACCAAATAACTGATCAGGGATAATTGTTAAGTTTTCAAAATGGAAAAGGTGAGGTGCACCCGGCATACTCGGACCATGGTCTGTCATCCCCATTAGTCTAAGTCCTCGACGTGAGGCCGCCAGCGCATTTTCTGTTACAGTACTATACGCATGTCCGCTTGCAAGGGTATGAGTATGCAAATCAACTAACATTTCCATTCTAAACACCTCATTATCTCTCAAATTAATTACATTAATCCTTCTAATACCCATCATAAAGGATAATTGTTAATGAGGTATTATCACTTGGTAAAGTTTAAGTTAAAGATTAAGGTTATTGATAATCTATAGCATTATTCAAGTGAATTCAGGGAATAACTATTTTGTTAGTGTACAATGATCCTTACGAAATGATGAGGTGTCCAATGAATAGCATTCTGTTAAAAAATTGTTTGACAATTGACCTGAAAACGGGCAATAAAGAACTTAAGGATATTCTGATCGAAGACGGAATCATTCGCAGAATTTCTACAACTATCGAAAAGCCCTCCTCACAATGCAAAACAATCGAAATCGGAGAACGATATGTCCTTCCTGGATTAATCGATTGCCATACCCATTTGGGCATCATAGAAGAGGCCACCGGTAAAATTGGAGTCGATAACAATGAGACTTCCGACTCCGTCACACCTCATTTGCGAGGGCTAGATGCAATCAACCCACAAGATATCGCGTTTGTTGATGCTTTACGAGCAGGAGTAACAACGGTCATGACTGGACCAGGCAGTAATAATGCTGTTGGAGGATTAAACTTAGTGATTAAAACCCAGGGAAGCATTATTGACCAAATGATTGTCCGAAATCCCGCAGGCTTAAAAATCTCACTTGGGGAAAATCCCATGAGTACCTATGGGGCCCATGGAAAATGCCCAGTTACGAGAATGGGTATAACCGGGCTGATTCGAGATCTTTTCATGAGAGCACAAGATTATCTTGAATTAAAGCAAGCAGGTAAGCTTAAATACCGGGATATTCGGTTAGAAGCAGTAATCCCCGTCTTAACTGGGGATATTTCCTTGCGGGCCCATGCCCATAGAGCTGATGATATTGTCACCGCTGTCAGGATTGCGGAAGAATTTAAAATAAAAAAGCTTGTCATAGAGCATGGTACGGAAGCCCATTTAGTTGCAGATTACTTAGTTGAAAGGAACGTTCCTGTAGCATTTGGCCCCATGCTTACCCCTAGAATTAAAATGGAGTTAAAGGGCCGCAATTACAATTCAGTTTTGAAGCTTACTGAAGCTGGAGTAAAAGTATCCTTAATTTCTGATCATCCCTACAATTCTATTGACCAACTTAGAACTGTCGCAATTTTAGCTATCTCTGAAGGATTATCCCAAGTTAATGCGTTAAAATGCCTGACAGTCCACCCTGCGGAAGTATTGGATTGTAACAATCGATTGGGACAACTTAAGGAAGGGTATGATGCAGACCTTGCTGTATTCTCTGAAAACCCCTTCAACTCAATGTCCAAGGTAATAATGACTATTATAAACGGGAAAATTGCCTATCAGAAGGATTAATATCGAGTTCATACACACCCTCTGGTTAAGCGCAAGAAGGGTCTGAAACGCTAAAACGTTTCAGACCCTTCTTGCGATCAGGGAAATATTTGATCATGTCATACCTAAACTCTCATTTTCATTATAAAAGCGACTGGAATTAGCTAGCATGAAAAGTGGATTACGCAGGTACTCAATTGGGTATAAGTCATCTCTCGAGGAAATAAGAGCCATAATTTTAGAAATCTTTGTAGATGGATCAATAGCTAAGATTACAAATACATCTTTTGCTGCAGTTAATGGATAGATTATATTATTTTTGTTAAATACATCATGATAAGCATCTAAGGTAAGCACCCGAAAATCCTGATTACGCCAACGAGTATCATAAAGTTTAAAGGCTTGATGGGCAACTAATGTGAGAAACATGTCCTCAGGCAAATACAGCTCGATCCCCATCATGTAACCTTCTTGATCTAGATCATTCCAAAATTCACAATGAAATGCTTTATCCACTGCTTCTCTATAAGTTTTAGTAGCTAAACGCATTTGACTCAAACTCTGCCCCATACTGAGCCATTTAATCCTTGGAATGCTAAGACTGCTTACATCGTAAAAAAGACCGATTTCGCTCTTATCGAGGGTATACTCTTCAACAGAGTCATTTGGCATTAGGTAGATATAACCCATTTGCATGTGATTATCGCAGGTGATAAGCAAGGAACATCCCCCCTAAGCTTCGTATTCTAGCATGTACTAGTAATTCTGCACAAGTGTAGTATTTCCTCTATATTCAATGATACAATAATCGACATTCCTTTACAACTTAGACACTATATTGAAGAAAGTTAACTGCCATTAAGGTATATACTTAATAATGCGAAATAATTATTACGTCAATAGACGGGAACGCTTAGATGATTAATGCGAATTTTGTATTAATTTTACTATGTAAACGGTATATCAAATCTAAAAACTCTCCTCCATATAATTACAATTACATCCACATATTAGACGGATAGCCTTGGTTTATGTTATGCTTAAGTGATCTTCATTTCCTTAAAATCGATCAAAGGAGTATTATATGTCTCGTTTTACTCTTACTGAACAATTAATTCTTGAACTAGCGGATAGTGATCGTGTGTATAAACTAGGCCAAGCTTATTACACTGCAGGCAGAGTTATAAATTTCTCTTTTTCAGGCGAAAAGGGAATTGTTAATGCCTCTGTCATAGGAGGTTTACGTTACATTGTACAGGTTGCCTTTAATCGTGAAGGCACAATTCGTTCTTACCGCTGTACCTGTCCAGCTTTTACAGATAGTCCTGGAGCATGCAAACATGTCATTGCAGTGTTAAAAGCTTCTCAGCAAAAAATACCCTCCGACTGGCCTAGCCCTATCCCCTCAAACCATATAGTAAACGAACTTCTAAACGCCTTCGCTAATCACCCTCAAGAATCCATACAGGATAAACTAACTTTAAACATTGAAGTTCAAACTATTCCTTCTCATCGACTTTCCACTCACCTGCAACTAAAACTAGGTCTGCAACGTCTTTATGTAGTTAAAGACATCGGACAATTGCTCAAGGCAATCAAAACCGGACAATCCATCGAATTCGGCAAGCAATTTACCTTTGAACCTTCAAGGCAAACCTTCAAAGATGAAGATCGCACCGTTATTACCATGTTGCAAGAGATGTACGACCAACATGCAGCCATCGCCGAAATGCAGGGGCCCTATTATTACACCCCACTGTTAAACCAAAAGACCTTGCCTTTAACGGGCTACTATTTATCTAAGTTTTTGGACGCACTAGGGGACAGGGTATTTCTTTGGAGAATCGGTTCCTCTTCTCTAGAGCCTACGCAGATTAATAGACAAGGTCTTCCTATGGAATTCTTATTACAGCCTCAAGGCTCAGACCTTTCCTTATCTCTTGACACAGACGAATTGCCGATTTTATTGACGCCTGACGGCAGGTATTATGTTTATCAGGATAAAATATTCCAAGCATCATCCACACAGAAAGACTTAGTACCTACGCTCATAAAAACATTACGTGAAGGGGCTTCAACCCAGATCGTTATTCCTGCTGCGCAGAAAGAGTATTTCGCCTCTGAAGCCTTACCGTTGATCGGAAAGCTCGGGCAAGTTTCGATAGACCCCTTATTAGACGAGAAATTCTCTCACGAAAGTCTACATGCCAAGATCTACTTTGATCGGGCAATCGATATGGGAATTACAGCTCGCTTAGAATTTCAATACGGGGATATTATTATTAACCCCTTTGCTTCGACACGAGAAAACAATAGTGTTGTTGGCAATGATGACATGATCCTGATACGTTCTTCTGAACAAGAGCGCAGGATTCTTAGTATTCTCGAACACGCCGAATTTATTGTTTCTAAAGGTAAAATACACCTTATGGATGATGAGAAAATCTTCGATTTTACCGTTAACTGGCTTCCCCAACTTCGAGAACTGGCAGAACTATTTTACTCAGATCAATTTAGGCTCAAAGTACGAACTTCAACAAGCTTTTCGGGGCAAGTACGCTTAGATGAATCACTGGACATCTTAGAAATATCTTTTCAATATACTGATATTCCACAAGATGAATTAGCCAATATTTTTGACTCCCTCCACTTAAAAAAGAAATACCATCGTCTTCGTGACGGTTCATTCCTTGATTTAAACCAACCTGAACTAATAAACGTTTCAGAGCTTCTCGATAACTTAAATCTCAGTGCAGATAACTTAAATCAAAACACACTCAATTTACCTAAGTACCGAGCAATGTATATTGACAGTTATTTGCGCAACGCTAACCTGCCAGGAGTACACCGAAATAAAGCTTTTAAGCAATTAGTGCAAAGTATACTTGAACCTCAAGATGGGGAATTCGAAATCCCCGAGGAACTCCAACCTGTTTTAAGAGATTATCAAAAAACAGGCTTTAAGTGGCTAAAGACTCTAGCATCCTACGGCCTGGGAGGCATCCTGGCTGATGATATGGGATTAGGGAAAACCCTGCAAGTTCTCTCATTCATACTATCTGAAAGGCCTAATGCTAATAACCCGGCACTTGTCGTTGCCCCCACATCCTTAATCTATAATTGGCAAGAAGAAGCTAAAAAATTCACCCCCGCCTTGCGAGTTCTCGTATTAGATGGCCCCCCCCAAGAACGACATGCCCTAATAAAGGGTCTTGAAGAAACACAGTGGGATCTTGTCGTTACTTCTTATCCTATTTTAAGGCGGGACATTGAGGAATTCTCGAATACCGAGTTCTCATACTGTTTCTTAGATGAAGCACAGCATACTAAGAATCCACAAACACTGAATGCGAAATCAGCTCAACAAATTCAGGCGAAAGGATATTTTGCCTTAACAGGGACACCTATTGAAAACTCTCTGTCTGAGCTGTGGTCGCTCTTTAATTTTGTTATGCCAGGCTATCTTCTCTCTCATCAAGAATTTAAAAAGAAGTACGAAATCCCAATTATTAAAGGGGAAGATGCGACTATTATTGCAGAATTAAGTCGACATGCCAACCCTTTTATTTTAAGACGTTTAAAAAAGGACGTACTAAAAGAACTTCCTGACAAGATTGAGACCCAACTAAGCGCTCCCTTGACTGAAGAACAGAAAAAACTATATGTTGCTTATTTACAAGAAGCCAAAGGATTAATCGCTCAAGAAATAGCTACCGTAGGTTTTAACAAAAGTCATATTAAGATTCTAGCTGCCTTAACCAGGCTTAGACAAATTTGTTGCCATCCGTCTATGTTCATTGAGAATTACTCAGGAGAGAGTGGCAAAATGCTTCTATTACAAGAAATTCTTACAGACGCTCTGGACAGCGGTCACCGGATTCTGATTTTCTCACAATTTACAACCATGCTGGATATCATCCAAAACCACTTAAATACCAATAACATTGAGCATTTCTATCTTTCTGGTTCTACTAAAGCAGCAGAACGCCTGAACATGGCCAATTCCTTTAATGCTGGTCAGGGAAAAGTCTTCCTGGTATCCTTAAAGGCTGGTGGTACCGGATTAAATCTTACCGGAGCTGATATGGTTATTCATTATGATCCCTGGTGGAATCCTGCTGTGGAAGATCAGGCCACAGACCGAGCACATCGAATTGGACAAAATCAAGCTGTACAGGTAATAAAGTTAATAAGCCAAGGTACAATTGAGGAAAAAATCATCGCCTTGCAGTCCAGAAAAAAAACACTGGTTGATTCCGTTATCCAACCGGGAGAAACTATGATCTCTAAGCTTACTGAACAAGAATTGCGAGAGCTTTTTGAAATAACTTAATAAAATTAAAGCGGTGCAATTATATCAGATCTTTTCCCTTGGCCAGTATAGCGGGAAAGGCTGTATAAAATGTTGTTCCCTCAGACCCTGTTTTAAAATCAAAGCTTGCTCTATGTCTTTGGGCAATACCTGTAGATATTACCAGCCCTAGACCTGTTCCGCTTTCTTTGGTAGTAAAAAAAGGAGTACCTATCTTTTCTTGAATTGCATGAGGTATCCCCTTCCCTTGATCCTTGATTTCTAATACAACTCTATCCTCTTTTAAATGGGTACTAATCCTAACACACCCGTTTTCCGCTGTCGCTTCCAGTCCATTTCGAACAAGATTTAAGATAAGCTGCTTTATTTCATTTTCGTTAATCATTATATTGGGGAGGTTGTTTAAATTCACAACAACTTCTTTATTATTGTTAAAGGCATCTGCCTGTAACATTGGTAACACTTTGTGAATTACTTCATTAAGGTTTTGAGACTTAACATTATCTGAGTTTGATTTAGCTAAGGATAAAAAATCAGTAATTATTATATTTGCCCGATCAATTTCCGCAATCATCAAATCCATATATTCTTTATCATTTTGGTATTGCGCCTTCGATCCAAAAAACTGCAAAAATCCTTTGACCGTAGTTAAAGGATTACGGATTTCATGGCTAATCCCCGCAGCCAATTGACCGATTAAATTAAGTCTTTCCAGCCTGTCAATCTCTTGTTGTTGACGCTTTGCCTCTGTAATGTCCCTAAAGAAAACTGTTAAACCCTCATTATACGGGTAAGCATGAAATTCATGATCTTGATTAGAATTTGCCAATCCTCCTGCTTCCCAATGAACCGTTTGATTTTCATCCATAGCTTTGTGGATTTTTTCATAAGATATAGAATCCTTGAATTCCGGGAATACTTCCAATATATTTTTCCCCATAAGGTCTACATTGCTCTTCCCCATAAACCTTTGGGTTTCCTTATTAACAAAGGTAAATTGCCATTTACGATCTATTGCATAAAAACCATCAGAAATACCTTCCATAATTTTAATGAAATTTACCTTAGAAGTTTCTAACGCTATGTTTACTTCTTTTAAATCGTTTGTGAAACTTGCAATTTTCTCTAAAACTGGTTTTAATTCCGGCAATTTATTAAGTATTTCTTCGTTTCCACTATCACCATGCACTATTATTTGTCCGAATTTTTCCAAATACCACTGAAGCTGCTTCATATGTTTTCTGATCGAAATCATTATCAACGCTGATAAGCTTAAAGCAAGAATGATGATTGCACTCAAAACATTAAATGATGTGAGTACTAGGTCAGAATTCTGTGCATATGCAAAAACGTAACCCACTAATTTTCCCTGCTCATATATTGGAAGACTAACCTTGATTATCTTATTATCTTTAGAAATACTATTAATCTTACTTAGAGTTAATTCTGACTTAATATCTTCAAGTGCAATAATATCTCTATGATTATCTAAAAAATACAAGTTTAATTCATTATCGTAATAACCTATAATGTAATTGTAATTATTATGTTCTTGGATTATCGACTGGAAAACAATATTTACTTTCTCTATTTTATCATTTTTCGATAAACTAGTATCATTTTTTAACGCTTCAATTTCCAAAATTCGTGATTGTGTATTAATTTGAACATGTGAAACAATCGATAATAATTCATAATTAAATTTAATAGCTTGTTTCTCCCAAAAGTTTTGTCCATAAAAAAGAATAAATAAGATAAGAAATAAAAAAATACTAGCTATAACTTTAAAAAGAGTAATTTGAATAATTGATTGTTTTACCAAATATTCTTTGATATTTATTATTTTAGCCATCATAGTTCCTCCAGCAGTAAATTAATTGAAGACGGCTTTTAAACATCAAAAGCTGAGTTTTCCAACTCAGCTTTTAATATTGTTGGCTTCCAAATATTCGTACTATCTTTGCAACGATTTTGGAGTTTTTGGTTGATAAGCCCAAATAGCACAAGCAAATACAGATGAAGCACTGCCTAGCAACATTAATAATGTTGCTAGTATTGTAAAAATATTTTTTTTCATACTCCTTTATCACCTCCATTTTTTATTAAATATGGGAAGTAAGGTAATGGATTGGTAAAATACACCCATTACAATACTAACACTAAATAATTGATTTTTTGTAAAGTGAACAACTATGAATGCCATTATTATAAAAACTATTGACATTATTTTTAGATTTTGCTTAAGTTGCATAGAATTAATTGGCTTTGATTCACTATCAACTGGGGCTAAAAAAATCATAATTAAAATAGACACTCCCAAAATTATATAAAGTACCTTATCAGAACTTAATAGGTTATATTCAATAATTTTTTTGGCTAAAATTCCGATAGAAGTATAAATAAACGAACCAAAAACTAAACATTTTGAGGGTGTACTAAAATGTGCTCCTCCGGATACTCTCCGCAATAATCCGCCGAAGGTTGCAGCGACAAGTATAGACATTAATGCCTTTGAAAAAACTCCCAAAAGCACCAAGGAAAATACCCCTACCAAAAATAACAGTAAATTTTCTATGGCATAAGCAATTATTTCTTTCTTATCATTAGTTATGTCTAATTCATTTGTTACTATTTCAGTAAGTTTATTGCTAATTCTTTCAGAAGAATTCATTGTAATTACCTCTTCTTTTTGTGAATTTATTGAACATATAAGCGAAAGCAAACATCAGCAGTACTTGGGGTTCGGTAATAATGATTCTTAGGAGTAGATTCGAAAACAATTCTTCAGGGTTTACTCCAAAAACCGGCATCAACAATGATAAACAGAAATATTCCATGATTCCTAAAGACAAGAAACTTAATAGACTAGCAATTATGGATAAGCTAAAATCTCCTTTTCCAAACCACGTTAATATCAAGAATAGTAAAACAACTTGTAAAATCGTGTGTACCCCAAAAGGGATTGGGAACAACCTAACAGTGTAAGAGATAAGTGCTATTACAGATCCAATTACTACAATCCGTTTCCAGTTTAAAGGTATCCTAACAATTACAAAGGCTAAAGTAACTACCGCAATAAGTTCAGGTATACCTTGTAAGATAAATGCAATTAATGGAATATTAATAAATAAACACCCTCTTTTATAAAATAAAGAGAACCTATAAAGAAATGGACAAAAATCACTCCTGTCCATGATGAAACAAAATTTATTAATATTTTAAGTAATCTTTTTTTGATAAGAATGTATTAAGGAGATAAGCTACTAAGAATAGGATTATTACATGGATATCACCTAATATAATTCTTGCGACCTGGAAAGGATATAAAGCTTTTGGCGTGAGTATAGATATTTGCTCAAACAAAGGTAAACTTGCTGTCTCGAAAATAATAAGAACTAAGCTACTTAATATAGTTGATATAAAAGATAGACTCACATCCCCTTTACTCAAGTAAGTAAGTACAATAAATAATATAAAGATAACTAGTATGGTATGTATCCCTAAAGGAATCGGTAATAGTCTAAATGCGGAAGCACAAACGGCTAGTATTATGCCTACAAGAACAATTTGAATAAGCGTTAAAGGAATCCTAGATATAACAAAAGCTAGAGTTGTAATTGCTATCCCTTCAGGTATACCTTGCAATAGTAAAACAATCATAGGATTTCAATTTACTCCTCTGCTTGATTTAATCCTTTTATGAAAACCATTATTTTCTGATATTATCTCATACACTATATGTCGAAATCGCGTAAATCCTGTAACTGAAAGTTTCTAATTTAGCATTTATTGCTAAATTTCATCCAATTAAAAAATAACAAATGCCCCAAAGCTATAACCGCTTTGGGGCATTCCATTTAGACCTTATATATGGATCAAATTAATAGATTATTGATACCACCTTGACCGTGCATTTGTTGACTTTGTCCTTGACCCTGGCCCTGGCCTTGAAGCAGCTGATTCTGTCCTTGCTGTCCATAACTTTGAGTAGTTTGACCACCTTGTCCTTGTTGCTGCTGTTGTTGTGATTGAGCCTTAAACTGGGTCATGTGTTGGACTAATTGATTTAGTTGTTGTTGTCCTTGAGCTTGGGTCTGTTGTTGTCCTTGAGTCTGGTTCTGATGGGCTTGGTTTTTGTAACTGGAAAAAGCTTGTTCCATGCGATAAAATTGGTCTTTCAACTGTCCTAATTCCTCAGCTACCTCCATATCAGTCCGAGCACAGCCAAATTTTTCAATTCACTAATCCCGTCTTTCGTATTGTTGTTATACAACAACCACCTTCAGTTTTTTAACCTCAATTATTATTGCCCGATTCCAATAAACAATGTTTGTTTATATATGTAAAACACAGTAAAATCCTATCCTTTACAATTCAAGGATAGGATTTCATAAAAGATTTTGTTATTATTTTTTACTCCCGTTTATAGCTTGAATTTAACAACTGCACTCATTAATCTATCCCCTAGCGCGGCAAGAGCTTCTGCTGATTTACTAACGGATACCATCGTTGCTGCCTGTTCCTCTGAAGCAGCGGCAACTTCTTGCGAGCTGGATGCTGCTTGCTGAGAGGTCAAACCAATATCTTCAATAGACTTTGCTGCTGCTGAGGTTCCCATAGCCATTTGTTGGGTAGCCTCAGTAATCTGTTCAATTTGACGAACAACTTTATTAACCTCAGCAACAATGGTCTGAAAAGAACTTCCAGCCAAATTAACCGCTTCAACTCCTGCAGCCACTTCAACTTTACCCTTTTCCATTACTCCAATGGCAAGTTCTGTCTCCTTTTGAATGTTTTCGATTAGATTAGCAATTTGAACAGTGGAATTAGACGATTGTTCGGCTAATTTACGAACCTCTTCTGCAACAACCGCAAATCCTCGCCCTTGCTCTCCTGCTCTGGCAGCTTCAATTGCTGCATTAAGGGCAAGTAAATTAGTCTGATCGGCAATCCCTCTGATTACATCAACAATTTGTCCGATTTGCTTTGATTCATCTCCTAATCGAGATATTACCTCCGCAGATTGAGCCGAAACCTCGCGAACTGCTTCAATCTTGTGTACAGCATTCTCCGCTTGGAAAGCTCCCAACTCAGCAGCCTGAGCTGCCTTTTCACTACTTTGACTGACAGTCTCAGCATTTTTTGCTACTTGTTGAGCATTAGCGGACAATTTTTCAATAACGTTAACAGTCTCAGCCATGGAAGTAGCATTACGGGTTGAACTCGCTGCAACTAAACCAAGACTTTCAGCCATTTGCTCACTGGAAGCAGTTGCTTCCTCTGAAGCTGCTGATAATTCCTCACTCGTTGCAGCCACACTTTCAGATTGAGTTAGTACTTCCCCAATAACTGCTCTCAGCGAGTGAACCATTTCGCTGACTGCTTGAGACAAGACACCGATTTCATCTTTATTCTTAACCTCTTGAATTTCCATGCTCAGATCCCCTTCGGCCACAGACTGAGCAACTTTCGTAACAGCGACAAGGGGCTTACTGATATGCTGTGCCAATACATACGACAAGACTGCTCCAACTAAAACTGCAAGAACAACAAAAATTATCAGAAGCTTTACAACGGAATCTTTAGTAGTTTGAGCATGATGAGTTGCCGCGGCACCCCCGGCAGCCATAGAAGTCATCTGATCTTCCATATTCTTGAGTAACTGATCAAAACTATCTTTACTCTTTTGGGTCAGAATTGGTCTGGCCTCTACATCCTTTCCAACTTGAGTCAACATCCAGACCTGTTCTGCATCCTCTATAAAAGTATTGAAGGATTTTCGCATCTCCTCGCTTTTTGCTATTCCTTCTGGAGTTGTAACATAGTTATTGTAATCAGAAAAATCTTGCTCCCATTTGACTTTTGTGATTGAAAATTTTGTCTTGTACTCCTGAAAGGCCTGGGCATCTGCACGCATCAGAAATCCACCCAAAAGATAGCGACGAGTATCTTCGGTATCCTCAATGACTTTAGCTAGTGAGGTTGTTGCCTTCAACCAATGGTCACCTAAGTCTTCAGCTTCCTGATTTATCTTGTAAACACCATAGTAACCAACAATACCTACCAACGCGGTCAAGAGTAAAACCACCAGAAACCCTAACAATAATTTAATTCGGACACCATAGTTTATTGAGGATTTGGAAGTAATAAGTTTGTTGTCCATATCAGCGCCTCATTTTCTTAATCAAATAATTCTATAAATTGGTTTTCTACAAAAAACATAAATATCCTCTTTTTCAACAAGAGAAATCATCTTTTCCTAATCTTTGTAGGTTTTTGGTGAAACCGCACTAAGTTGTTCTCAAAAAGATTTAATAAATCGTTTAATAAAACAAATGTGTTAGGAGGGTTAATTGGCCCCCCTAACACATACTGCAAATAGCGATTTTAATGATTGCAAAGTAGTTTTATCTCTCATCCATCTTTAGATAACTTCTCCTTGGTGCCACACTTTTGTAAGCTGGTCGAATAATCTTTCCACAGTTAGCAATTTCCTCAATTCTATGGGCACTCCAGCCAACGATCCTGGAAATCGCAAAAATTGGAGTGAACATTTCCATGGGTATATTAAGCATCTTATATACAAAACCTGAGTAAAAATCCACATTAGCACTTACAGTTTTATACATAGTATTAAACTTTGCAATTACCTGTGGGGCAAGGTTCTCTACCTTAGCATAGAGATTAAACTCGTCCTCCAGACCTTTTTCCTGAGCAAGCTGTGCAACATAGCCTTTAAGTATAACCGCTCGAGGATCTGATATGGAATAAACCGCATGTCCGACACCATAAATTAATCCCGAACGATCAAAGGCATTCTTAGAGAGTATTTGAGTAAGATAATGCTCAATTTCCTCGTCATCATCCCAGTTTTTTAGCTTCTCTTTCATGTCATCAAACATTTGAACAACTTTAATATTAGCTCCTCCGTGACGGGGTCCTTTAAGCGCTCCAATGGCTGCGGCAATTGCCGAATAAGTATCCGTCCCCGTTGAAGTGACAACATGAGTAACAAAAGATGAGTTATTTCCTCCACCGTGCTCGGCGTGAAGCACAAGTGCCAAATCAAGCAGTTTTGCCTCTAACTTAGTATAACTACTATCCGGCCTTAGCATCGCCAAAATGTTCTCAGCAATACTTAAATCGGCCCTCGGGCTATGAATATAAAGACTTTGATCTCCATGGTAATGATTAAATGCATGATAGCCATAAACAGCTAAGGACGGAAAGCAAGCAATAAGTTTAAGGCATTGTTTTAATACATTTGGCATTGAAGTATCATCAGCATTTTCATCAAAAGAGTAAAGTGCTAAAACACTTCTTGCTAAAGTATTCATAATATCTTTGCTTGGGGCTTTTAATATTACATCACGAGTAAAATCTTCTGGCAGCCTTTCATAAAGTGAAAGAAGTTGCAAAAATTCCTTTTCAGCGTTTTGATCCGGGAGATTTCCAAAGAGCAGCAAATAGGCTGTTTCTTCAAAACCGAAGCGGTCATCCTCACTAAAGCCCTTAACAATATCTCTAATATCCATCCCGCGATATATTAACCGCCCTGGAACAGAAACTTTTTCGCCCTCATCCATAATATACGAATGGACTTCCCCAATTTCAGTTAGACCAACCAATACCCCTTTTCCGTCCAAATCACGCAACCCACGTTTTACCTCATATCTACGATATAGTTCAGGCTTAATGTAACCGCTTTCTTCAGCCATTTTACTCAACTTTTTCAAGGCTTCAGATTCCATATCATAATTATTCATAGAATCACCCTTTCTCTTCTAAATTCTTATTCTAAATCAATCAACAAATGGAGTTCTTACTTCCTATTTTTGCTCATAATTATTGATTATTATCTTGATACTCAGCTTAATACACGATAGGGGGAAAAAATGACTTGGAATATTAGAGAATGGAATTGGTCAGACTCCGTTGTTACCATATCGACAGCAATCTTTGCTTTGGTTTCACTTATTTCTGTCTATATCTCTGTCACAACTTGGCAAACACAACGTGAAGCAGCACGTCCGTATCTAACCTTTATAGAGTCTCCTTCACTCAACTTTAGTGAGAATTCAGGTTTTGAATTTGAATTCAAATTCAAAAATGTCGGAACCCATCCGGCCACAAACCTATCAAGCAGGACATTAATCTTTGAGCAACAATTGCTACAAAAGCCAATTCTTATTGATGATTACACCGTTGTTAATGATATCCCTCGGGATTCAACTACAAGTTTACTCCTCAACCTAAAAGTCAATAGTTTTCCCAAAGAATTAAAGGAGATCAGTCCCCATTTCATTATCATTAGTCTTAAATATTCCGACCCAATTGTCCACAAATCTTATAATCAGACAATTTATCTCAAGTGGGCGGGAGTTGTTGATTACAAACAGCAACCTATTATTCATGTCGAAATGAATGAAAAATCGAATATAGAACACTATTTGAAAACCCATCAATTACTTGATTAATCCGGAAAATTGCACCCTTTTTATTGTGAGGTATTTAGAAAACTTGGCTAGCGCCCGAAGACACTGTCTTCGCACGTATTAAATCTTCTTGCAGTATATAACGCAAGTTTATACTTTCTGACTGTACAAAAAAACCCTTGACCATAAAGTCTAGGGTTTCAGCCAATTGAAAGCAATACGAACGGCAAAGCAAGGCTAAGGCATGCTGCCAGTATCTCCTTTCAACGCTTACGAAGTTAGCTGACGGATTCGGATTGAAAAGTAACCCTACCTTCACAAACTCAGAGTCAAATAATGTGAAGGATTCACCCCAAAAATGGTTTCCCCGCTTCATGATAGAATTAAGCGACAGAGATATTAAATTGTGGCTTATTGATTTTATGAAAGTCCTATGCCTTAAATTCCAACTATAGTATAAATTAAATTGTACCATAGTTAATTCGTCTTAGTCAACCTTATTTTTGTCTCATATAATTGTACAATATCAAAGACCGAATGCACTGCACAAAATATCGGGTCGTAAAACCCCGGCGTGAAATGAACGACCACTATTCAAGTTACACAACCATACTTTCGCTGCACTAAAAACCCCTGGATCTATGTCATAAAAACTTCCTGATTCGTTGAGTATTTCAACAAATGACCTTTCATAATGCTGTGAAGAACAAAACGGAAGCTGCCCTATCAGATCTTTTAGGGTTTCATCTTCATCCCTAAGGTTATAAAGTACCGTCGAACCATAAAGAATCCCATCGTTAGACCTGCCTAATGCGTCGAGTTGGGTGCTTGCTACGGTAGGGATTGGACAAGTTCCCCAACCTGATTCGATTCTTTCTAAATCATAACTAAGTACATTAAGTTTAGATAGACCTGTTTCCAAGGCTCTGGCAGCTATCTGTACTGAACCTGCTAAAGAAGCAGTGGGAGCAACGATTATATAGAGATTTTTCGGATTACATCCTAATTCCTTTGAGAGAAATCTAACTACCTCATTTGTTGGAAGTTCCTCACTTTCCAGACATAGAACAGCCGTATCGGAATAGTCCTCATAGCCGTTCACTTCATAAATATTCCCTTTATGTATAATGGCTCGCCCGGGGCCAGAACCCATAGCTGTTTGCCTTCCATTCTGTATTGGCCAACCAGCATATTGGGACGCTAAACAAGCTCGAATTGGATGATCTGTAACAACTTCAGCTGTAGGCCAGCGGAACCCATTAAACTCTGACCAATATAAATTAACCTTCGCCAGCCCACCTAGGCAAACTTTTGCAAACAACACTCCTGCTTCCCAACCGCCTTGGACTTCAACTCCGCAGTCAACAACAGTTGCCTCATTAATCTTCTGAACTTTGACTCGCAGAAGTTCACTCTTTGCGATCAATTCATTGACGAAAGAAAATGCTAACTGATTTGGACTTAGTTTCGATCGTTGGGTATTCGAAAAAAACATGTTTATTCTTCCTTTTTCATCGTTCTAGAATATACATGTTTTTAGCATACCCTATTTTTTTGTCTTGTATCGCTAAATTCGCCTATTCTTGATACTAAATAGCCTAAAATTAACCCTAGATGTTTTCACTATACATCCTTAAAAACAGGATCAAATTGGATTTTGTGGTAAAAAATATTTTCAGCAAGAAGTAGATCCTAAATTGCACACTTCAAGGTCTCCTCAACAGTTTTAAGCAAAACGCTCAAGTCCAAAGGCTTGCTTAAAAAATCCCGCACTCCAAAGCAGCGCGCGGTTTCTTCAATATCAGACTCAGCACTTATCATTATGACAGGTATATTTTTAGCTTGTTCATCTTGATTGAGTATTGATAATACTTGAAGTCCCGTCATTGTCGGCATTCTATTGTCTAGTAAAATTAGAGAAGGTCTGTTTAAGGATATTGCAAGTTTCAAACATTCCGGTCCATTTTCTACTGCCTTTACATTATATCCAGATTCTTCCAAAACCTTATGGATAAGAAGTCGCACTCCAAACTGGTCATCCACAACTAAAATATATCCTGACAAGTTTCTTCCTCCCATCAAAATTAGTTATTATTATTAATTTCTTATTGTTTCTATATATTGACTACTAATATCATATTCTATAACTATATGTCTTCTTTTTCAACATAATTAGATACACACAGTCGGTAAGATGTTTATGGCGACTACCTTAAAATGATGGAGAGGTGATAGTGTTGTCTAACAACATACAAGAGGTTGCTGGGAAAAATATACGTTTATTTCGACAGACAAAAGGCCTCACCCAAGAAAAACTTGCTGAATTAGTAAATGTCAGTAGTTCCTATATAGGTTATCTTGAACGCGGCCTTAGAGCCCCTTCGCTAGACTTGCTAGCAAGAATAGGCATCGCTCTGGAAGTAGAACCTACCGATTTACTCTATACTACCGAAAATGCTTCTGATCCAACCCTAAAAAAGCTCAATGCCCTCTTAGTGGGGAAAAACCCTAAATCGATCAATTTTCTTTATGAAGTTGCAATGGCCTATTTTGTATCTACCAGCGATTCCATTTAATCATTATTGTTTAATCCCATTCATTGTATGTAAACTCATTATGTAATTAGGAAATAAGACAAAAACCCCCGGCAATAGCCGGGGGAATACAAATTGTGAAAATTTTATTTAATTGTTATCTCACCATCATAGGTCCCAATAATTTTATATAAATCAGGTCGACGATCTCGAAAAATTCCCCACTCAAGACGCTGAACTTCAAGTTGATCCAGATCAAATTCCGCAATAATTTCAGTTTCTTCTGTACGGCCAGCTTCAATAACCTTATTTCCTTGTGGGCCAGCAATAAAAGATGATCCATAGAAGGTAATACTTGATTCATCATCTTCCTCAACTCCGATTCGGTTCGAGGCAATCACTGGCATTAGATTTGCGGCAGCATGCCCAAGCATACAGTTCTGCCAATGCTCTTTAGAATCGATCAGGCCATCTTGGGGCTCTGAGCCAATAGCTGTGGGATAAAAAAGCATTTCCGCGCCCATAAGTGCCATACATCGAGCTGCTTCAGGGTACCACTGATCCCAGCAAACTCCGACTCCAATTTTTCCAAAACGAGTATTCCACACTTTAAACCCTGTATCTCCCGGATTAAAATAAAACTTTTCCTCATACCCAGGGCCGTCCGGTATATGACTCTTGCGATATTTTCCCAACACTTCTCCATTAGCGTCAATCACTGCCAGAGAGTTATAACGGGCATAGTTTTTTTTCTCATAGAAGCTAATCGGCAACACAACCTGAAGCTCCTTAGCAACCTTTTTGAAATGATTAACCGCTTTGTTTTGTTCAAGTTCTGTAGCATATCCATAATAGCTTGATTTTTCTTTCTGACAAAAATACGGAGTTTCAAATAATTCTTGCAGCAAAATAATTTGCGCCCCCTGACTAGCCGCTTTCCTTACTAACCCCTCTGCTTTTGAAATGTTTTCATCGACACTCTGAGTGCAGCTCATTTGAGTTGCTGCTACCTTAACGTTTCTCATACTTTAATTCCTCCTATAGGCATCTGTTGAGTTGTACAATGGACATTTCCACCCTCTCGGATAATCCCCATCCCATTCACCCGGCGAATCTGCCTCTTAGGGAATGTCTTACTCAATACTTCTGCCGCTAACTCATCAGTTTTATTAGAATCTCCTCCAAAAACCGGCAATATAATTCCTTCATTGACAAAGTAAAAGTTTAAATAGCTCAACGTTAACCGAGCCTTTGAGACAGAATCGTATCTCTTGGGAGGCTGTTGAATAGGGATTATTTCAAGCTTCCTTCCTTGTGCGTCTCTCTCCTTTTGCAGTATTTCTAGGTTTTCTTTAGTTATCTCATAATTATCATCCAAGGGATCTTCACAAACCTGGAGCAGTATTTTACCCGGAGCCGCAAAGCAGGCTAGATTATCAATATGACCATCCGTCTCATCCCCGGCTAGCCCTTTTTTTAGCCAAATAACTTTTCTAATACTCAAGTACTTCATTAACTCAGCTTCCACCTGATCTTTTGTTAAGTGGGGGTTACGATTAACGTTTAAGAGACATTGCTCAGTGGTCAGAAGTGTCCCTTCCCCATCCACATGAAAAGAGCCGCCCTCCATAACCAGGGGAGCATCAAATTGTTTTAAGCCAAGGTGATTGATAATTTTAGAGGCTACTAAATCATCTAAATCCCAGGGAGCATATTTTCCTCCCCAAGCATTAAATCTCCAGTTGACTCCGGCTATATCTCCATCTTCACTAATAACAAATGTCGGCCCATTATCTCTCAGCCACGCATCATTATGCTCAACAGATAAAATTTCCACCCTCTTAGAACCAAGCTTACTGGACACCGCCCAATAATCATCTGCATTCACTAAAACTGTTACCGGCTCAAATTCGGAAATTGCCCGGATGATTTCACTATAACCTTCACAGACAGCTTCGTATTCTTCCGGATAACACATAGACGTTTTTATAGGCCAAGAAATAAATGTTCGTGCATGTTCAGACCATTCCGGAGGCATTTTATAGTTTAAAATATTTGGATGCATGTATATTCCCTCGTAATTCATAGTTTATGACCAATCCAGTACTTATCTATGATATCGTCTGGAACCTTCCAATCTGAAATTTCAGCCCATTGAAAAGTTCGTTTCGTATACTGAATCAGTCAAGACTATATTATAGCATAGAGCCTCAATATTTTTAATCATTCCCAGTATTTCTCTCTGTACCATTATCAAAGAGGGCGTGACAAAGCAAAACCTTGTTACGCCCTCTTATTACAGGTTAAAGTTATTATTTGAACTAAACCTTTTTAATTAACTGCACTATCTTTGTAATGAGTTCTCTGGTTTCACCTTTTGAGTTTCAGATTTATGACTAACTGAAAGAGTCATATAGCATAATCCATAACCTAAAACTGAAAAACAGATAGCAGTCAACAAAAAATCCAGTCCTTCCATACGAGCCCCTCCCTTTCAATTAACCATAATCTAGTGCAACCATATATTAAGAATTTATTAACTTGACCACTGAGCGGTATCATCCACGTCTGGACTTGCCGCTCAGATATCCAACTGAGTCATGGATCAGGCCTGATACCAGGACTAGTTGGAATAACTCCCCAATGTAAGGAGTCCTTACTTGTTATTCTAAACTAATTTTCTTTATTATATCTAAACAATTTATTAACAAATTATAAACTTTTTCTCGTTCCGATCATATTTCTTCTCCCTGAAATGTCACAATGACAAAAAATCACCCCTATTGAGATACCTTACTCAGTTAATCTCAATGGGGGTGATGGGAGAGGCAAAAGTTTTAGAGTCTTTTATACTCTCCCTTTTCATTTAAGTACTGGATATCCTTACAACCATAATATTCTCCATACATATCAAGGGGATCAAAACCATTCTTATGAGTACAATCATCAGAATAGCCAATATAGAAGACTTCTCCATCATAGTCACACATACGAAATTTGTACTGTGGCTCTGATTCAAACTTTCTTATCAGCTCTTCAAATTCCTCGGTTCCTTTCTGGGCATCTGAGCTGAAGTATTCTGTAAAGGTCTTTTTCTCTAGGCAATCTTCGGTTATTTTAAACATGTATATACCCCTCTTCTTTTAACAATTACTAATATTCTCTCAAAAAACTATTGCTAATAGAAATAAGCTAAGTCTTTTAATTTTCTTGGTTTTTATGCTAAGCTAAGTTTAGAACTGCTTCTAATCAAGAAATCTAGCCTGATCTACATTAGTAATATAATAACAAAATCTTTAGCAACTTCCAACTTAATTGATTATGAATAATCACTATCAACCTACAACCAACTAATTCTGCATACCAGTAACTTTTTAGGAATAAGAGATAAAACTAGTAAGTATGTGATATTAAGGGGTGACTATTTAAAAATGCTAAACGACGAGGACAAATTCAAAGACGATTACCAATTAAAACCTAGAAAGAAGAATTCTAAAACGATCTTTAGTATTCTTATCACAGCACTACTAGGACTACTCAATTTCAGTAAATTGGCAGTAATCGGCAAGTTGCTTTTTACACTGCTTAAAGCCTCTAAGTTTGCAGGAACCTTCATAAGTATGGGCTTGACCGTCGTTCTCTATGCTCAATTCTATGGATGGTTATTTGCACTGGGCTTTGTTGCTGTCATCTTCGTTCATGAGATGGGGCATTACCTGACAAGTAAGCGACTTGGATTGGACGTCTCGGCCCCAACCTTTATTCCCTTCCTTGGTGCTTTCATAAAAATGAAGACTCCGCCTAAAAGTGTTCGTGAGGAAGCAATAACTGCCATTGGCGGACCAGCAGCAGGAGCATTTATAACTCTCGTGTGTATTGGACTTTATATGCTAACAAATAACCATTACTGGGCAGGGTTAGCTTATGTTAGTGCCTTCATAAATCTCTTCAACCTACTTCCCTTTGGTTCATTAGATGGAGGCCGAATTTCCAAGGCAATCTCACCCTTTATTTGGGGGATTGGGTTAGTTATGGCTCTCATTCTAATTTGGAAGCTCCACGCTTACATCTTGTTGATAATCGTATTCTATGGAATTTATGAAGTCTTCACAATGTATCAAAAAAAATCAGAAACTGCCCAATATCTTTTTGTAGAACCCAGTTTCAGATTAAAGATCGGTATTTCTTATCTTTTATTAATTGCTGCTTTGGCCTTTCTAATGATGTATTCATTAGATATCTCAAAGTCTTTTACTGATTCTTTTTACCTCTGATTCCTGACCGACGATCATTGGTTCCTGCCCAATCCACACCCTCTTGCCCTATCAAAACCCCATAGTCTTGCTCAGCTTTATCCACTGTAATAATTTCATCCAAGACATCTCGCCATACTCTCTCAGGGTCTCTCTGCCAAGGATCTCCCCAGCCCCCGCCTCCGGATGAGACAACGGTTAGGATCGTACCATGTGCTAAGGAACGGGTACTTTCTTTACTGGCAAGACAAATTGTCTCTCCTTGCACAGTTTTTATTTCAACGTAGTTTAAACTTCCTGACATTCCTGAGGCCGCTCCAAACGGTGGGATTTTCATCCCATCCCCGAACATCACAATATTAGTCGGTTCCCCTTGAAACAATATGCTATAACGAATTCCTGCCCCCCCTCTCCACTTTCCGGAGCCAGCGGTATTGCTTTCCATTTCATGACACAAAGTTAGATGTGGGTATTGAATTTCGTTGGCTTCAATGTTGGGAGCACGTACTCCTCCATAGTTTGATAAAGGGGCCATATAGGGATACCCATCCCTGCTCCCGGTCCCCCCCCCTGAACCTAATGCACAAAAAGCGAACCCTACATAAAATTCCTGAGTGCGAGGGTCAAGGCCGTAAAATGACGGCCCACAATAACGTCCAAACCCTGCCGGCAATTGTACCCCTTCAATCGAACTTAAGGCTCTAAATATGGCACTTATTATTTCACTTGCCGGGGTTAATGTACTTAAAGTAACCGGGGCCGGATCTTTAGGATTGACTAAACTACCCTCCGGTAATACTACCTTAATCCCTCGAAAGGCTCCACTGTTTCGAGGGATATCAGAACCTAATGCCCAAAGAGCACCAATCCAAGCTGCAGTTGTACTTGTCACAAATGCTGAGTTGACGAAGCCTTTGACTTGAGGATCAGTACCGTCAAAATCAAGGGTCATTTCTTCTCCACGAATTCTAACCGTAACCTTTATTTTAATGGGATTTAGTTGAAAACCATCATCATCCACCCATTCTTCACCCACATAGTCCCCATCCGGCAACCCTTTAATGGCTTGTCTTGTGAGTCTTTCAGCATGGTTTAAGAGATATCCCACCGTCTCCTTTACCTTAGAGGGAGAGTAGGTATGAATTAATTCTTTCAGGCGCCTTACCCCGATCTTGTTGGCGCCTATTTGCGCCCATAAATCATTTTGCAGCATGTCAGGATTTCTAACATTTCGGGTGATGAGATCCATCACCTCACTAATAACCTGCCCTTTACTGACAAGTCTAATGGGTGGAATGCGAAGACCCTCCTGAAAAATCTCCGTTGCTTTGGCATTGTAACTCCCAGCCACAGACCCACCGATATCTCCGTGATGAGCCCTGCTTACACAGTAGAAGATAACTTCTTCATCCACAACCAAAGGAGTGATAATCCCAATATCAGGAAGGTGATTGCCTCCTTGGTAGGGATCATTGATGATAAAGACGTCCCCGTCTTCAACTTGCCCTGAGTATTTTCGAATCACTTCTTTTATGCTAAAGGTCCCTGCAGCCGCTAAAATTGGAATACCATTAATCTGTGATACTAAGTCTCCATCACCGTTACATATTCCACAGGCGAAATCACATGCCTCAGCAAATATCGGAGAACGGGACGACCGCTCTAAAGCATAGCCCATTTCTTTGGTGATGGTGTCCATACGATTGGCAATCACTGCCCGCTCGATTACTTCATCTATTTTGGCCATCATAGTTAATGCCTGTCCTTTCCAATATTAATGATTAAGTTCTTGGCCTTATCTAGTTTTGCCTGGCAATTTTCTTCTAATAAAATAGTCGTATACTCCTTTTTTATCAGGGCGGGACCTGGTAATTCCATTCCATTCTTTAAATCTTTCCAATGGAATACTTTCACTTTTCGAAAGCCCCCATGTAGATAGACCATTTTCATTTCAATACTTGGTATTGAAGCAATATTCTTTTCTCCTACTATACTTTTTGCATTTATAAAGCTTTCCTCAAAGCTAGGATCTATTCCGCTCTGAGGCAACCTTTCCTTTTCTTGAGCAACCAGTCGGAGATTAACTAAAACTAATAACTTCTCGGGCTGACAATAACCATAAAGCCTCTCGTGAGCTTCATGAAACTCCTTAGAAAGCTGGGGCCAAATCTCTTGATCGCTTAAAATACCTTTGACGGGAATATTGATTTCGTGGTGTTGATCCGGGTACTTTAGATCTACAGACCAGATGTATTCACGCTGATCCTCACCTAACCCCAAACGAGATAGTTCTTCATCTGCTTGAAATCTCAATTCCAGCATAGCCTTACTCCAACTTAGACAGGGGACTTCGCCTAACACTTCATAAAGGTTGCGCAAACCCTCGAACTGAAAGTTCGAGTGAAACAACCCCTGAGCACAAAAAACCGGGGCAAGTTCCGGAACCACAACTTGCCTTATCCCCACTCCCTTAGCTAATGGAGTTGCAAATAAGGGCAGAGCGCCTCCAACAGCCGCCATGGCGAAGGATCGCGGGTCATATCCCTTTTTAACAGTCATTAAGTAAACAGCATCTGCCATCAAGGAAAGTGCTACTTGATAAATAGCATAGGCTGCCTCCGGAACACCTAGTCCTAATGGTTTGGCTACATTCTTTTCGATTGATGCATAAGCTAATTCTTTATTTAAGACCATCCGACCACCTAAAAAACTTCGATCATCGATTAACCCCATAATCAAGGCCGCATCCGTAATCGTCGGCTCTTGACCACCTAACCCATAGCATGCCGGACCGGGCTTAGCACCTGCAGATTGTGGACCGACCTTCAGCATCCCTCCCTTGTCCAACCAGGCAATACTCCCTCCGCCAGCCCCTACAGTATGAATATCTAGCATAGGAAGCTGAACAGGGTATCCTGCGATCTCTGCTTGAGGGGTTAATTCCATCATACCTTGCCGAATTAAAGAAACATCGAAACTCGTCCCCCCCATATCTCCAACCACCAAATGAGATAACCCTTGCTCCCGGGCCAGTATCCAACCTCCTTTCACTCCACCTGCCGGACCAGAAAACAAAGTGTTTACTGCACGCCTGCCTGCTTGAGTTAAGTCAGTAAGGCCGCCGTTGTTTTGAGCAATCGATAGAGGAACCCGAAGTCCTTTAGCTCGCAAATGCGCCCGCAAATCTTGTAAGTATTTTCCGAGAATAGGGCTTAAACGAGCGTTTAAGACGGTTGTCGAAGTACGTTCATATTCTCCAAGCTGAGAAGACAATTCCGAGGAGAGTGTGACAAATACATTTGGCAAAAGTTCCTGAAGATGTTCTTTAAACTCAACTTCATGCTTCGGATTCCGACAAGCAAACAGCAAACAAACCGCGACAGCTTCCACCTCTTCTTGACGGAGAAATTCCGCAAGCATAGGAATTTGTGTTTTGTCAACAGGTTTAACTGCCACGCCCCGGTAATCCATCCGTTCCCTTAAGCCAATCCGCAGATGACGAGGAACTAAAACCGGAGGCAGAGAAACACTAAAATCCCATTGCTCATTTAAACGTGAACGCCGTAATTCTAAAGCATCACGAAATCCCTCAGTTGTGATTAGGGCCGTTTTTGCTCCTTGACCCTGTAGCAGAGCATTTATACCGACAGTGGTTCCGTGAGTAAACTTTTCGGTCTGGGCAAGGAATTCTTCAAGTGTAATGTTGAACTGTTCCGCAAGTTCATTTAAACCACGGAAGATTGGTTCAAGGGGGTTCTCAATACTAGACGGAATCTTTGCAGTAGCGGCACATCCCCCCTCATCACGAACAATAAAATCAGCAAAGGTTCCGCCTACATCGACTGCAACTTTAAACATCTATTCTCCTCTTCTTTCAAGTCAATTATAGTCCAAATGACCCCAGGAAACGACGAACTTGATTCTGCACTTCAACTGACATTGTAACAGTAGGGGCAAACCCTTCAAGTGGTTTAGTGGCATCAATCCCCATCTTAGCAGTCCGACTTAGGTCATCACTTGATGGGTCTAGAGTACATCCCATGCCCATATGCTGTGGGATAATCGTCACTCCCTTGTCAGCTTGAAGCCGGGTAGCCATAGCCCATAACACCTGACGTTCATCAAAGATGTCTACATCTTCATCCACCACGACAACCATTTTTAAATTATGATCAACCGAGAAAGCCGTAAAAATGGCCTGTTGGGCCTGTCCTTCAGCAATCTTTTTCATGGAAATATAACAATGAAACAGGCCGCAGGCAGATATAGGAGCATGAACACTTTTAATGTTTGGAAGAGTCCTATTTAAGGCATTTAGCACATCCCCTTCTCTCTGTACTGCAACTATAGTAATGTGCTCCGAACTCATACCCGGTGTGATGTCTTGGTAGAGGGGTTTGGTTCGATACTGAACCGCTTTTACCTTAAAGATATTTTCTGTACTGCGGTAACAGGCGTAATTCGTAAATTCTGCAAAAGGCCCTTCCGATTCTCGTTCTCCGGCTAGGATTTCCCCTTCAATAATCACCTCAGCATAGGCCGGAACCATTAGATCCACTGTATGGCAACGAGCAACCTCCAGCGGAGCCCCGAATAGCCCTCCCATTGCTGCGAATTTACCGAGATCATAAGGAATCAAAGCCATTGATCCCATGGAAATATTGGGATGAATACCTAGTACGATGGTTGCCTCCAATGATTTCCCCAGTTCTTCAGAGCGTCGAAAATACTCCCACAGACGTTGCCGGGAATGTAAGCTAATTCCTAATTTATCTTTCCCTTTTAACTGCATCCGGTGATAACCTGCGGTATCAGCACCCGTCAGTGGATCCTTAGCAATCACTAATCCGGCTGTGATATATGGCCCTGCATCGATGGGAAAGTGTGTTAAAATCGGCAGCTTGTACAGGTCAACCTCCGAGCCCACAAAAACATTCTCTCGAAAAGGAACTTCCCGTACTTCAACAGGTTCAATCCTTTGATTAATCCTCTTGGAGAATTCAGCGGCCAAATCATTGGGATGAACCCCCATTGCTAACGCTAAACGTTCACGGGGAGCTAAAACATTCGTAACTACCGAAATATCATGTCCTTTGACATTTTCAAATATCGTCAATGGATAACGCCGAGCCTTTTCTAATTCCATGATTAAAGTACTAATCTCATACTTGGGGTCGATTTCCTCTTGGACATGAACAACCTCCCTGGGATTTTGCTGCTTTACTCGCTCTATAAACGATCTCAGATCCTGTTCCAAAATAAACGCCTCCTATTTTTTCCTGACTCATTTGAACCGATAATCCCTGCTAATTCCCCCCATCCATCTCCAGCACGCGGATGATCCGAATAATTAACACCTCCCAGGCAAATCCAATTCTTCAAGAGACCTTACGAAAAACCAAAAAAAGACGATAGAAAAAAGCCCGCAGTCATTGACTGGGGGGCTTTACCATCGTCCACCAAAGCCTGAAAACAGGCTTATCGTATACTACAGGCAGGTCTTCTGGCTCAAAGTTCATCATCACCGCACGCCTTCCCAGCCGAAGCCAGTGGCCAATGTACGAGACTCCCTTCTCACAGTGGTGGGTCCGCTCAGGATTAATACCTGATTCCCTATTCTCCCTAGCAGGGCACCTGTAATAGTTTACCGGTTTGATATTGTTTTAGCTAGTATATTTCGATATATCCTTCGACATTGAGTTAGTATTTCCTGCTTTTTAATAATTTTTTGTTTAATCTATATTGTCGATGTTTGTTTAAAACCAAGGGGGGCTTTCGTCCTATTTTTAGATGAACTTTATCTAAATTCATCAAACCCTGTTAGCTTTTATGGTATAATCTACGTAACTTCATAATAAGAGAGGGTGGACCAACTGAAAAAGCTAATTCTTTCCGTCATAACTACGCTTGCATTCGCCTTATGCACACCTTTGATTACACAAGCAAGCCCTTTAGCCTATACTGCTGAACGTATTGCAGGACAAGACAGAGTTGAAACAGCTCTTAAGATATCACAAAAAGGATGGAACTCAGCTCTAACCGTAATTTTATGTGAGTATAACGATTATCCTGATTCGATAGCAGCAACTCCTTTTGCTGTAAGCTTAAATGCCCCTATTTTATTGACTAAAGGCGACACAATCGATCCTCGAGTTATAAAAGAGCTGCAGCGTTTGTCACCGGATAGAGTAATCCTCCTAGGCGGTACTGCTTGCTTACAACCTGCTATTGAAAAAGAACTTGAAGGATTATCTTTACACTGGGATAGAATCGGAGGAAAAGATCGTTATGAAACTTCAGTTCTTCTGGCTAAGGAGCTATACAGTGATTCCATGATTCTTGCCAACGGAGATAATTTCCCCGATGCTTTATCCGCCGCTACCTATGCGGGAATAAAACAGATCCCTATCGTTCTTACCTCTGCTACTCTTCCTGATTCAGTCATAAAATATTATCAAGATAATGCTCCAAAACATCTAATCGTAATAGGAGGAGAAGTAGTTGTTCCTTCTAAAGAATTATCCAAGCATAGCTTCGTTATTGAAACTCGTTTAGGCGGCTATGATCGGTACGAAACCAATGCTAAGGTTGTCTCCTTTATGAAAGACACTTATCAATCTAATGATCTTTTCTTAGCTTCGGGTATCACATTTCCGGATGCTGTAGCCGGGACTGTACTTGCCTCTAAATCTAATGCACCCCTTTTACTTACAGAAAAAGACGATATTCCTCCTGCAGTTTACAGTATAATGCGTCAACATATGAAAGTCGAACCACCAACTCAGGGATCTTCAAATAATACCTCCCTTAATCAAGGAACAGTCACGGCTTCAGGCGGTTTAAATCTTAGAGAAACACCCTCTTCCAGCGGCAACGTACTTATTACGATTCCTACAGGAACGACAATTAATCTAATCGAAAAGCAAGACCAGTGGTATAAAGCAAGCTATCAATCGAAAACAGGCTGGGTCTCCGCTAACTATCTCAGCGTTAAATCACAAAAGGGTTTTATCAGTGCTTCCGGGGGCTTAAATCTTAGAGAAACGCCCTCTTCCGACGGGAAAATGCTTGTCACAATACCCAAAGATGCATCTGTTGAGCTTATCGAACAGCAAGGGGACTGGTATAAGACAACCTACCAATCTCAAACCGGTTGGATTTCCGCTCAATATGTAATACTTGCCGGAACAAATACAGAAACGCCTTCAACTTCTACCCCCATTAATTTAAGTCCCAATGGTAAAGTTTATATTTTAGGGGGAACAGGTATTATCGGCTCTTACTCTCAAAATATTATCGAAGGAAAGTCTCCTTCCAAATACCCTGACAATCTGAAGGCTTTTCCTTCCTTGCCTTCAGTAATTAAAGAGCCTTCGAGGGGAGACGATGATGTCCCTACTCCTCCCACTAATCCCTCTGATCCTCCTCCCGCAACAACTTATGACCCTTCCACAGAAATACTGATCAATCCTTTTGAAGGAATTCCAGCCAATGCATTGTCCGGTAAAACAATCATGATTGACCCCGGTCACGGCGGCCCGGATACTGGGGCAATCGGCCCTTCTAAAACCTATGAAAAAAATAACACTTTAGCGATAGCACTAGCCTTACGGGACACCCTGAAACAAGCCGGCGCTACCGTTATCCTTACCAGAGATAAAGATATCTCACCTTGTGAAAACTACTCTGAAATTGAAGATCTACAAGCACGGGTTAACCTAGCAAATAACGCAAAGCCAGACTTATTTATCAGCATCCATAATGATGCAAATACAAAATCAGATATTCAAGGAACCTCAACCTATTATTCTCAAGATAACCCTCAAAACTTTGCCAGCCAACATTTAGCCAATAGCATCCAGTCTGCTGTAATCGGTACCATTAAATCTAATAACCGAGGACTTAAACAAGCAGGATTTTATGTTTTACGTAACACCACCATGCCTGCAATCCTTCTAGAAACAGCCTTTATATCTAACCCTTATGAGGAAGCTAGGTTACAGAACCCTAACTTTCATAAGAACGTTGCCAGTTCTATTTTGATTGGGATCTATAACTATTATAAAAACCCCTTACCTAAGGCATAAACTAAATCAAATCAATACCGCACTTCGTAAAATCACAAAGAACAGGGTGTTTCGCATTAATTCGCGAAACACCCTGTTCTTTTATACAATCCTGCCAATTTTTTTGTTACTGATCTTTAGCTGGAATAGGTCCTCGAGAAAGAGCAATTTTTCCCGTGCGCGCGATTTCGATAATTCCATGATCGTCATCTAATACCTGACACAGTGCATCAATCTTTGTTTCATCTCCAGATAGTTCTATGACCATTGTTTCTCTATTAACATCGACAATGCTTGCTCGAAAAATCTCTACAATATTAATAATATCCGATCGGGTTGCTGCACTCGCTTTCACCTTAATCAAGGCCAACTCCCGTTGAATTGATTCAACGGCAGTTAGATCACTGATTTTTATAACATCTACAAGCTTTGACAATTGATTTACAACCTGTTCTTGTTCGATTTCATCCCCTTCTACCACAATAGTAATCCTTGTAGTATCAGCTTCTTCAGTGTAACCTGCCGCAATACTCTCAATATTAAAAGCCCGACGGCTTATCAAACCTGATATATGTGTTAAAACTCCCGGTTTATTTTCGACTAAAACAGCAAGTGTATGCTTCATTCTTCTATTCCTCCCAACATCATCTGGTCCAAACAGGCACCGGCTGGAACCATTGGAAAGACATCCAGTACTTCAGGAATCCGGATATCCACCACCACCGGACCGGGAATTGCCAGAGCTTCTTGCAAGGTTTTTTCTAATTCCTCCGGTTTAGACACTCTTAGTCCAGCGACACCCATAGCCTCAGCCAATTTCACAAAATCCGTAGCCGACCCTTTTAAACTCGTCTGGGAATAGCGTCCTCCATAAAACATTCTTTGCCATTGAGCTACCATTCCCAGGCATTGATTGTTTAGAATTAAAACTTTCACAGGAAAATTAAATTCTGCAGCAGCAGCCAGTTCCTGACAATTCATCATGAATCCACCGTCACCTACAAAGAGAATAACCGGTCTATCCGGAAGACCACACTGAGCTCCTAAGGCTGCGGGAAGACCATAACCCATTGTGCCCAGACCGCCCGATGTCAGCAGTGAGCGGGGATTTTTAAAACCATAGAATTGGGCCACCCACATCTGATGTTGTCCTACATCAGTAACGATAACCGCATCACCTTGGGTTAATTGGCTCACTTTCTCAACAACTGCTTGTGGCATTACAGAATCTGAGTTTTGCACATAAGTTAACGGCTTCTCCTTGTACCAATTACGCACTTTCTCCAACCAAGGTCGAACTTGCCCTTTCAGCTCATCAGATACCATCTTAACTTCTTGGTTAAGAGCTGGTATCGACCATCTCATATCTCCAACCACACGCAAGTTTGCTATCACGTTTTTATTAATTTCTGCGGGATCAATATCAAAATGAATAATTTTGGCTTTTGCCGCAAACTCGCTCAAGAGCCCAGTCACTCTATCGTCAAAACGCACCCCGATTCCTATCAGCAAATCACATTCTGTTGTGGCCATGTTTGCCGCATAGGTTCCGTGCATTCCAACCATTCCGAGGAATTGGGGATGGTCGTTTGGTAAACAACCTAAGCCCATTAAGGTTGAAATCACCGGAAATCCGCTAAGGTCTATCAACTCTTTAAGTTCTTTAGAAGTATCCGATAGGTTGACACCGCCCCCCACAAAGATAAGGGGCTTTTGCGCTAATCTCATTTCTGCCAGAACCTTATCAAGGATACTTGAATCCCCCTCAAATACAGGTCGATAACCACGCAACTTGACCTCTTCAGGGTATTGGTAATCAAAGGAAGCGGCAAAAACATCTTTCGCAATATCAACAACAACCGGCCCAGGTCTGCCTGTGCGGGCGATATAGAAGGCTTCTTTAAGGGCACCGGGTAAATCTTCAACTTTTTTTACCAAATAATTGTGTTTAGTTATCGGGGTTGTGATTCCTCGAATATCAGCCTCCTGGAAGGAGTCTCTCCCAATCAAAGGAACAGACACTTGACCCGTAATAGCCACTAAAGGAATAGAATCCATGTAAGCTGTGGCAATCCCAGTTACAAGATTTGTTGCTCCTGGGCCAGAGGTGGCGATAACAACTCCTACCTTCCCTGTAGCTCTGGCGTAACCATCAGCAGCATGGACAGCTCCCTGTTCATGTTTGGTGAGAATATGTCTAAACTTTGCTTGATACAAAGCATCATAAAGCGTCAACACTGAACCACCAGGATAGCCAAATACCACATCAACATTTTCGTTTTTAAGAGACTCTATAATCGCTTCTGCTCCTGTAATTATCAAATTAGTTACCCTCACTTTCTCTTCTCGCGCAAATATATTATTTAAATATATCAAATAATCTTCATCTTTTGAACAGCTTGACCAAAATATCCATAAATTCGTCACGCATTTTTGCGTGCTGCTTCGCAACTCGCACTTCCTCATAATTATAACATAAAGAATACATCTGAGCGGACTAAGATGGACTGATCTAATTATCCCTTTGTTTCTAGAAATATCAACGTGGAATTATTTATACAATATTATAATAGATTACAAAAAATTTTTCTATACTATAAAAGAAACAATAACTACTTAAACGAATCAGATAGTATCAAATTGAGAGGGAACAGCAGTCATTATCTCCTGAGCCAGCCGGTTCTTTGTGAGCGTTGAGTAGAAAAAAGTAAAAGGCGCTTCGCTTTTGACGAGGCACCTTGTCTTTATTGGATAAAAACCTTTTCTCTAATCTGCAGTTTTGAGTTGCTAACTCTAAGTTTCCTCAACATAACGTGCAATAATCGTACCTACCACTAATGCCCAAACTGGGGAACTAATATTAACAATAGAAAAATTTGATACGGCAATGATAAAGGTAAAGGCCGTGCTCAATTTCATGGATGGTTTGGAAAATCCTACAGAAAGACTGTTCCCAAAAACACCCAACAACGCAATCCCTACAAGTATGGAAACGAACCCTGCCGGCAATGCCTGAATCCAAGGAACTAGCCGCCATGAAAACAAGCCAAATATAATTATGATAATCCCTGAGACAACTGCACCCATATAGCGTGATTCATGGGGTCCTGCCTCTTCATCAGAACAAATTGCTGTCATCATTCCCGCTACATTAGCTGATTGACCGCCAAAAAAACTTGTAATAATCGAAAAGGCTCCACTTAAGGTTACAATTCGATTCACCGGCGGGCGATAATTATTCTGTTCTAAGGCACCAATCCCTACTGCAGCGTCATTACTCAAAATAAGCAACGCTAAAGGAAGGGAAACGGAAAGAAAACTCAAAACGTTAAATTCAGGAATTTGAACCCTTGGAACTATAAACCCCGCCGGTAGGATATCTACGCTCAAGGGTTGTGTCAAAAGTAACATAATAAAACCTGCCAAAATAGCAGCAACCATTGGAGGAACAAACATCTTTTTTTTGTTAAAAATCAGATAAACAACAATTGCAATTCCACCAACCATAGGAAGTTGATGAATCGAAGACACAAAAGAAACCATATACTTAGTTATCATTCCAGCTAACATCACGGAAATTATTTGTTTGGGGACGTAATCAATTAGCTTTGAAAACACTCCCAGATGCCCAACAGCCAGCATTAAGACACCCGAAATAATATAGGTACCGATTAGTTGATGATAACTAAATTGAGCGGTAACAGTGGCTAAAAAAGCAACACCTGTTATTGAGTGAGCACCTACAATAGGCATTCGATAATATAGTGGAATCCAGATGCTATAAATTCCGCCAATCACATAGACCGAGAACATCCATAGAATGGTTTGAGTCAGAGTAAAGTTACCCTTAGACGCTGCCTCTAAAATAATCACCGGTGGCCCAGTTACTGCCAAAAGCCCTGAAGCAATACCTGCAGCAACGTTTTTATGATTTAGATCAGCTAAATTACACTTCATTATTAAGCTCCTGACTTTTACTAATTCTTTAGGAATCTTTTAACTTTTCCACTAAAGGGACATCTGCAGGAGCAAATTCATAGCTATCTAATTCCACTGGATAAACCCAACGGATTTGGCTATGTACTCGATTAGAAAATCCTCCGACAGTCCATCTACACCAAAAAGCTATAAGCTTGATAATTCCATTTTCATATTCATAAATACTTTCTCCGAAAGGTTCCAGAACCTCTACCTCAACACCTAATTCTTCATTTATCTCTCTTTTTAAACACTCCTGCGGGGTCTCTCCTACTTCTATTTTGCCACCTGGAAACTCCCATTTTCCAGCCAATTTGTCTTCGACTGACCGCTGGGCAATCAGAACTTGACCATCTTTGAAAATTATTGCAGCTGTAACTTCTTTCATACTACCGACCTTTCTTATTCTCCTCGTGCAACTAACTTCAGTTCTCAAATATCATCTATTATAAATTTGATTATATAATGGAAAATTCCTGCATTAATAAAATTATTACTTGTATTTTACTATTACTGATTTTACTCACTGATTTCTTACAGTCATAAATTCCCTGAAAAGCAATTAGATATTCTCATAATATTAGTTGTCATAACAACATTTAAATAGTATATTGAGTTTAGGAGCTTGTTACGAAGCTATCTCTCAATAATTAAAGCGAGATGAGGTCATCAAATGATCAAGGCTAATCCCTCACAAAACGAACAGATATGGAGTAAGACCTTTTTTTTAATTCTCCTAGTTTCATTCTTAATGTTTATGTCAATGTACATGCTGCTCCCAACCCTTCCATTATATGCTCAAAGTCTTGGTGGCAATGAAACTATTGCCGGAACAATCGTTGGAATTTTTACACTCTCAGCAGTACTAGTTCGCCCCTGGTTCGGGAACCTGCTTGACTATAGGGGGCGAAAACTAATCCTATTAATCGGTATCAGTATTTTTCTAGTTTCTGTAATTGCTTACAACCTGGCCTTTACGATTATTTCTCTGTTAACAATAAGAGCAGTTCACGGTATTGGCTGGGGAGCTTCTACAACTGCTACCGGAACAATGGCTTCAGACGTTATCCCTGCAGCCAGGCGTGCAGAAGGAATGGGGTATTATGGGATAGCTGCTACTATAGCAATGTCTCTTGGCCCAGCTTTAGGACTATATTTAGTTAAGTATAACAGTTACTCACTCTTGTTCGCAGGCTCAGCTCTCCTGGCAGGTCTTGGTTTAATAGGCTCTTTTTTTATTAATTATGAGACTTCTAACAAAAGACAGGACAAGAGCAAAGTTCCGCATGTAAAGGGAGTCATCTTGGAAATAACTGCGATTCCTTCAGCCTTGGTGTTGTTCTTTATCACTTTGACCTATGGGGGAATAGTAAGTTTTTTACCTGCTTACGCAGGCTTCCGAGGGGTAGATAACATTGGAATATTCTTCACCGTCTATGCCCTTGTCTTATTATTGGGTCGTCCCATTATCGGGAAATTATCGGATAAGTATGGCCCACGAATGTTTTTAGTCCCAGGAATTCTTATGCTTGTCGCTGCTCTGGTACTTCTGTCAATAGCTTCTTCCCTGCCCATGTTTTTACTGGTTGCCATCCTATACGGACTGGGGTTTGGAACGGTGCAGCCCATCTTAAACGCTTTGGTTATAACCTTATCACCACCTGAGCGGAGAGGTGCCGCTAATGCAACTTTTGCAGTGGCTATGGATCTGGGCATTGGACTTGGGGCAGTTATTCTCGGGTTCATAGCACAAGAATTAGGATATGCATATATGTACGGCAGCTCTGTAATTTTTGCATTATTAGCATTGGTTATGTATTTCTCCTTTCTTCGAAAAAATATTCCGACGAACCGAGAATTTCTTAGTTAAAAGTGATCCTTCAACTTAATATGAATCTAAAAACCACCCTCCACTAAATAAGCTTTCAATAGGCAACTTGTGGAGGGTAGTTTCTTATGATTATATAGCAAGATCCTGTGACTCAAACACCCTTTTTGCCCACTGCCATAGAATCATTGAAACCAGATTAAGTCCTACAATGGAACCAGCTGGATTTTTACTTCCTTCTAATACTTCTTGAGGCTGAAACAATTGAAAAAGAGAGACTTTCTTCAGCCAGGAATATTTATTACTTAGCCCTCCGACAATATCTAAACAATAAAATATAAGAGTTAACCCTGCAGCATAGGTTAAGGCCCGTTCCTCCTCAACAAACCAGACCGAGAAAAAAAGACTGTAGATTTCGATTAAGGAAAAAAATGAGAATCCTAAAAGCCCTAAGCGTACATACCTATCGTGACAGATGGTAATCCCTGAGCGGGATGCACCAAAGAAGAGTCCCAGAATTGTTACGGTGACCAATATGCCCCCCAAAAAGATCAAGACGGCAGCTTGAGTTGATAGTATCTCACTTCTCGATATGGGTGTTGATAAAAGCAAGGCTATAGAGCAATCATCCACCATTTTAGCTAATAAGTTATTGGCTGTTTGAATTCCATAAACAGCCATGAGCATAACCCAAATCCTCGCAAAAAACTGTCCGGATATAAAGGCCTCAAATGTATCAGTACGTGCATTTTCAGGAACTCCGAACACAGTCTTTACAGCAGTCGGTAACGATACTGCGATCTCTGTAACAGCTGGATTTTCAGCAATCACTGGATAAACCCAAGTTAAAAGTCCTTCATAGAGAACAATCCCGGTTGAAATCACAGCAATCTTTTTTCTGTGTTGCTTAAACATTGCCCTAAATAATGCTCTGTTCATGGTCACCCCACCTTAAGTCTAATCATCTCTCATCAGAACTAATATCTATTTATAAAAATCCAAAAAGGCTTCTTCAAGCTCCAAGGAGTGTTGCTTAAAGCGAACTACTTGAACTTGACCCAATGCCATCCACAGACTATCCAATTCGCCGGCAACACGAATGATACATGATCTGCCTTGTAATGGGATCAGATTCAGCTGACTCTCTTTTAGGAGCTCTAAATCCTCATCACTTTCCACTTCGATTTGAAATGTTTGATACTCTGCTTCTCTAAGCTGCAAGATACTTTTTATGGCCAGAAGTTTACCTTCTCGAATTATCCCCACCTGTTCACAGGTTCGCTCAATCTCCGGAAATTGATGGGACGACATAAATATGGTTTTTCCCCTTTTCTTTTCCTCCAGGATTAAATCAATGAATACTCTTTGCATTAATGGATCCAATCCTGATGTCGGTTCGTCAAGAATGAGCACCTTAGCATCCAGCATCAAGGCTGCAATTAACCCTAACTTTTGCTTCATTCCTTTAGACATTTTCCGAATTAGAATTTTCGAATCTAAATCGAGAGCATTTATTAAATACTTTTGGTTCTTCTTGATCTGGAAACGGTTCCTATGCATACCAGCTATAAGACTAAGAAATTCCAAGGCTGTTAAGCTTTCCACAAAATGAAGTTCACCGGGAAGATAACTGACCAGCTTCTTAACCTCTGTTTTTTGTTCCCAACAGTCCAGGCCGTTAATCGTTACTTGCCCTGAATCAGGCCTTAAAAACCCCATCAGAAGGCGTATTGTCGTGGTTTTCCCTGCTCCGTTGGGACCTAAAAAACCAAATGCCTTTCCCTGATTAACCTCAAAGCTAATTTTCTTTATCCCTCGTCCTTCCCGGTATAGTTTGCTCAGTTCTTTTACCTCGATCATTTCCTCCCTACTTTCTATAAGGGGCAGACTCTCAATGATTAGAAACTAATAATTATTGATGCAAATCTAGGCTAATGGTTTTCTGGCAAAAAAATAATGAGATACTTTAAAGGGCAAAGGAATAACCTCAACCTCATTAAACCCAGCTTGTTCTAATAGATTCAGCACCTCTTTTTCCAAAGGCAGTCCCTCAAAGCCATCATGACAAGAAAGGAAAAAACTCATCAAATTTTGAGGAATATGGGTTTTGAAAATCTGGAATGCCGGGCTAACTCCCCTTAGAGCCGTCAAAATTCCAATTTGGCCGCCTGGTTTTAAGAGATCCATGACAGTTTTCAAAAGATCTAACCGCTGTTGACCAGTGAAATAGTAAATAAGATTATTTAACAGGCAACAATCATAAGTTTCTAAAGTATCTCTAAAATCAAAAACATTTGTCGCCTCAATTCGAATACGCCCTTGAAAAAGTTCTGTTTCTAATGCGGCACGATTAGCCACCGACTGATTAACTTCCAGCCCCACGCCCTTTAAATTCGGAAATTCTTCAACCAATCTGCGTAGTAACACTGCTTCACCGCAACCAATATCTAAGACAGAATGCCATTTTTCCTTTTCACATTTCCCTCTAAGCACAGGCCAGACAAAGTACTCTGAAGCTTTTGAGGCTCTTGATATAAGCTCATTTTCCATTTCATTATCCATTTTTAGCCTGGGAATCTCCCGTCTTATTAGTTTCGGCAATTGTGCAAAACTAGCCCCCCAATAGAGAGCAAACTCTTTATACATAGCCTCTAAACCATAGTTACGATAACCATGGATGGCCTTCCCTGTTTTACTAAGCTTATATTTTCCTTTAGTTAAAACGACAAGCTCTTGGATTCTAGCTTGTTCAAGCCAATGCTCGAGCAAAAGAGGATCCCAATCCGGGTTTTCGGCCAGGAAATCCTCTTTGTTCCTTTCTTCCAGGAGACCCTCCCAAAGATTAAGCTCGTACCCGGTGTGTACAAGCCAGAGAAACCCTAGATTTTCCATGAGAGAAATGGTTTTTCCGAGAAGCGATAGCATTCCTATATCCACGGTTTTCACCTCATCTTTTTGTTCTTATCCCTTTAATCAAGGAGCTCCAAAAGAAAATTAGATAGCGCCAAGCCTTTAAGCGTCGGCGCTAATACTAATGCTAATGAACAATCGCCATAGTGATTAAAATCTTTACTACTTTTATATGTGCTTAAGTGAGCAGTAGTGTTTGTCTCCCTACCTCCTCAGTATTATTTTCCATAATTTTGAAACACAGAGACTTCTCCAGATAAACCTTCTACTAAATGGTTTGGCCTGTTCCACCAGACTTAAAGAAGGGCATAAATCTCTTAAAGTTCCTTCCAAGGTAAGAAAAGTCTTGCCTACAAGCACAAACTCGGGAGGTATATGAATTTCATGCTTAGAGATGATGGCAAAAAAATCCTGGATACTCTCTCCTATAGTAAATTTCTTTTGTTTTTGACTTAAATACTTATGGCGCAAGTTGTGAATATCCGCTTGGAACGAATCCCGATCAACGAATGATGTTATACCCATCTCATAAAGAGTCTTTAAAAGTACAGCATCGTCTCCACGAATTATTCCAGAAGCCAATGAAGATAGCTGAGCCTTCATGGGGATTGAGAGATTCCCAATAATTCCGAAGTCTATTAAGCTAATTTTTCCATCCGGAAGAATGAGTATATTTCCTGGGTGAGGATCAGCGTGAAAGCATCCTTCCCGAAGTATTTGCTGCAGGAAGGCTTTGCTTAAGTGATTGGCAATTTTACAAACATTTTTAGAGTGCTTTTCTGAACAAGAGATTTGATGTAACGGGATCCCCGGGATATATTGCATGGTAAGAACCATAGAGTTCGTTAATTCCCAATAAATCTTTGGAACCACAATATTGGAGTTCTTCTTACTGTGTTTAAAGATTTTCTCTGCATTTTTTCCTTCATGAACAAAATCCAACTCTTTTATGATAGTGTCGGAAAACTCCTCAACTATCAAGCGAACCGGATAGCCTTTACCCCACTTTGTATTCAGCTCAATTCGTTCTGCAAGCACCTGGAAGATCTCCAAATCTGTCTTAACTCTTTCGTGAAGGAATGGGCGTTGCACTTTTACGGCAACTTTCTCTCCATTATGCAAAACTGCCTCATGCACTTGAGCAATCGAGGCCGAAGCCACTGGGATTGGATTAAAATGTTTAAAGACTGACTCTAAGTTAACCTTTAAAGACTCTTCGACTACTCGACGTACTATACTAATGGGCAGCGGATTAACACGATCTTGGAGTTTTTCTAATTCTTTAATGATCGGTAGTGGAAGCAAATCAGATCGGGTACTCGCCATTTGGCCGACCTTAATAAAAGTTGCCCCAAGTTCTCCTAATGCCCCTCTCAGATGAACACCGAGAAGTGCTAAATCGTTGTGCTCTATTTTGTTAAGATTTCCAGGGATAAACAAGTAACCAAGTCCATGTTTAAGCAGTACGGAAAGGATCTCGTAGTAACGAGCAATATGTCTCTCCGGTATTCCAAACATAATGAAACTCTCCGTTTCTTCAAAGCTATTATATAGTTATGGAACGATAAACATAATGTTACTGAGCTAATCCCTAACAATACTCATGCTTTTCATGGTAGACCCTCATGCCGCTATAACGAAGACACCGTCTTCCCACGGGTTAACAGAGCTAAAAAACGCTCCCTCCAGAGCCCGTCAGAACCCTCTCCTGTCGGATGGTTTTTCAGAGTAGCAAAATAAAATGGCTAGCACCAAAGTCATAAGACTTCGGTGCTAGCCAGACATTACGCTTCCTTTTATGTTGTCATTCGGATCTCATTTCCTTAAAAACCCAATTGGCCAAAGACACGATAACCGAGACAAGAAAAGCCACTCCAAATCCCGGCACAGAAAATCCCGGCAGCAGCCCACTTGTAAGCATAATCATCCAGGTATTAATAACAAGTGTAAAAACTCCTAAAGTTAAAAGATTGAGAGGGATAGTCAGTAAAATCAGCAACGGCCGAATCATTAGATTGACAAGACCCAGAACTATCCCTGCCCATAAGAAATGAAGTGGAGTTGATGCAACCATAGGCAAGAATTGGGCCGCAATAAAAAAGGCCAGTGCATTTACTAGAACACGATAGATCTTTCGTTTCAACTCTTCACCTCCACTCATTTTAGGCTTATTTTCACCTGAACTTCTGAAGTCTTAACATCAACTATGTCCAGGCCCTTATGCTTAGATAAATCTTTGATAACCCTCTGGGTTGCAGCTATAATACCACTCGGAGAAACACTTTTAATCCAACTCATATGCTGACGCGAGGTTTCATCTTTAGGAAGCGGAATTCGTTTGAGAGCCATTTCCCCCACCCAAACTAAGTCTGTAAGTGCTGTGAGAAATTCATCAACCACCCACATCGGTACGGGAAAGGTGAATCCCCTACGCTTTTGAACTTTGACTCGAACCAGCAAAAACAAAGCGGATTTAGTCCACATACACTTCAACCTTGATTCTTCCCTCTTCGGGATCGGCCACTTCTACATCTACAATCTTACCATCAAGACTCTCTTCAATTATTCGAGCAAGGCCTTCTACATCCAGATCTGTTAAATCTAGGCCTTTCTTCTCCAACTCTGCCTTCTTATCCTCAGGCACAAAACTCATTGCATATACCACAATCTTTGAAGCAGAACGTATCAAAGTCAAAGGAACATTTACATTAACCTTAAGTGTCTTCTCCCCTTGTACACGAACCCGTAAAAAACGTTCCCCCTCTTTTTTCACAAAATCCCGCTCAAAAATCTGCGTACTGGTTTTATATGAGTTTCCTTCATCGACAGCCTTCAAGAGATCCAAACCTTCGACAGCTGTCAGTTTGCCTTCTTGAACCATTTCGAGAATCTTCATCTTTTCACTGCTCATTTTTGCATTCCCCTTTTCAAAATAAAATTTTATAATCAACGCTGAACCAGCTAGTTCTAATCTTTACTTGACTTTCTCATCTGAAGGGCAGCTTCCTGAGCCGATATCTCACCTCGTTCTAAGGCTTCTAGAATTTCCTGTCTACGCAAGCTTTCCTCAGAAGACTTTGACTTTTCATAATCACTCTCTTTCCCCTTCTCAGCTCCATAACCTAGGGCCTCAATGACACTATCTAAGCGACTTCTTACCGTCGGATAGGAGATACCTAACTCTTTTTCTACCTCTTTGATATTCCCCCGACATTTAATAAATGCCTCCATGAAAACTAATTGTTCGGCTGGCAGCCGACAAAATTTACAGGAACTAAACTCTCCTTCGATTTTTGTAGGACAATGTGTACAAGAAAGCTTACTTATTTTCATTTCCTGATCACACACCGGACACCGATGGGGCATCTTATAATTCAAGGTCATCACCTCTAATCAAATTACAAAAGCACTTCTGTGCTTAGATAATAAACCCATTTGTTAATATTGTCAATATGTTCATTAATTTATTTAAGGTGGCAATGAATATTATTAAGTCAGCTGTTGAGTATTTATAGGTGCAACTTAATTGAAACTCTAGTAAAATTATAATGCAGCCCGTCTTCGGAAAGACTAGCTGCATTAGTTACCAAATTAAAATGAGGAGGGGCTATTTATGCCACAAATAAAAATACGAGGAATCGAGACAGACACAATACGTAAGGTAAGTAAAATCATGCTCGACGAGCTATCAGCACTAATTCAATCTCCAAGGAACGACTTTACTCTAGAAGTGATTCACTCTACTTTCATCCTCGATGAGGAGGTTGTGCAGGGGTATCCATTTATCGAAGTTGCCTGGTTTGACCGCGGACAAGACATTCAAGACCAAGTTGCCCAAGCCATCAGTCGTATAATTAATCAAGCCGGGTACGCCAGCGTAGATATTATGTTTACCGTTTTAGATAAAGTTCGCTATTACGAAAACGGCGAACATTTTTAGATATGGCCATTGAGCACTTTGATTAACTTAATTAAATTAAGGATAGTGTAAGAGAATCTCAAGTTCCCTCCTTGAGAGGATCTGATCAGCCTAAGGTTAAGTGCTTCATTTTATCTCACATTGTTAATTTTTTTGTATACTTCAACATCACAAATCGCAAATAATTTCGCATCTGTTGGAATTGGTTCATTTAACTTAGTGTTTATTGTCATATCACTCTTGTTTGATACTAATGTAGCCCCTTGCTTGATAAGGGCTAAAAAAGCATCCTCATATGTTTTCCATTCAGGTCTGATAGTCACGTGATAGACATCAGCTCCTTTTTGGCGACTTAATAATTGGGTGAAAATATCTAGGCTTCCTTCATTAAGTGCTGACCTTACAGCTAATCTAGATACAGCATCGTGGGAGAGAACAAAATCGTTAACTTTAACGTGTTTGAAGTTTTGAATATGTTTCTCCATCATGATTTCAACTGTGGTATGTACTTTTGGAGCTATACTCTCTATAGTTGAAGCTAAAAGTAACGATTTCCCATCAACAAGAGAGGGCTCATCAATTCTTGCATCGGCAAAAACGATTGCCGAACGAGCATTTTTAATGTCTGCCTGTTCCAGTATATCGATGGAACTTGGATCACCACTAATAAAATGAATTTTAGGTTTATCATAAGGATGTTTGTCAATCTCATCAATAATTACAACCTCAATATTGGGGTCTGTAGATAGAATTTCTTCTATCGCATATTGTGCTTTTTTACTCCAGTTAACTATGATAACGTGGTTTTTGCCTTGATATCTCAAGCGCCCAGCCTCCCTTCTCCTATTAAAATCTGCAACAGCATCGATAATCTTACCAATGACTAAACTTAACAAACCAATTCCAAATACATAAATGAAGATAGTAAGCACTTTTCCTGGAAAAGTGCTTGGCGAATAATCACCATAGCCAACAGTCGCCATCGTTGTTAAAACAAAATACAGAGAATTAAACCAAGTTTCAAATGTCTCTGGCTCAATCATATAAGCAAATGTTGATGCGCTCAGTACAAAAGCAATAAATCCAATTGCAAGTGCTGTATTCTTCATTTTCACTAATTTCATTGATAAGCGAAGCAAAAAGTGCACAAGGTTTTTCCTCCTACAAAATATGTTATGGTTCTTACTAATTAGTTTAACACAGGCTTTTCTCGTAAGAACATATTTCTAATAGATGCTTGAATATTTATATTTATCTCGATTAAAAACCTGCTGGAAGCTATATGCTATACTTCTACAAATTTCACTAGTTCTCCTTTAAAAAGCTCAATAAAATACCACTGCTATGATAGCCAATCCTTACATAGTATTAACTACTTAGAAAGGGAGACGGTTTAGTTAAACGCTAAACCGTCCCCCCTTATTCACTTTCTTACGAAAATTAAGCCCGCCACAATCTTAAGGTAAGACATCGCAGACTTCCTCCTCCAGCCAAAAGTGCTTGAGGGTGAAACTCAATGACATCAACGCCACGCTGCTGCAAGCGTTTCTTTGTCTGATTATTCAAGGCAATATCATAATGAATAATAACCTTGGGCTGTAAGGTGACAAAACTGCACCCCCAATTTTGCTGCTCTACATCACTCAGTTCAATAAGTTCGATATTCCGTTCGGCAAAAAACTCTCGGACATTGATCTCTACCCGCTTATGTTTGGTAATTAAAAATGCTTCCAGAAATGCTGGCGGAAAATAGACTCCTAATTGTTCGCCGATTCTATTAATAATCATATCGGCATGCATAAACCTTCGCTCCTGAGGAGTTTTCACATAAATTACTTCTTCAAAAATTTCTAGGGCTTTAGCAAAAAAGCTCTCTATGGTACTGGTTTTCAGTCTTTCTGTGTCAACTATAATCAATGTTCTTGGCGAAAAAGCCATACACCCCTCGAATTCGTCAGTATCTCCAAATTCGTGAAAGATAGGGATACTTAGGTTATGCAGAACTTCTTTTACTACTACTTCCTCTCCGGTTCTGGTGCCCGGACACATCTTAGATAAAATTGCTCCATTACTCGTTATTACTGCAACATCATTAAGATACGCCAAATTGGGAAGTTTCTCTAATAAATCTTTCGTTTTCCCGACGAAATTTCTAAGTTCCAAGACTTCAACACCATGAGCTTTTAACAACTGAGCATATTCTTCGTGTTCCTTATGATACTGATCAACCTTCGGAACGTTATTGAATAAATGATATTTATAGTTTGATAGATTAACAGAAGCTAGAGACTCAACCGGGTTATGCAGCAAAACTTTCCTTAAGCGAGCTAACTTTTCGTTCCCATATTCTTGCTTTAAATTACTCATAATAGCCCAATCCCAACTCAAAGTTAAAAGCCTCCAGAGCGACACTATCGGCCATAAAGATATTCTTTTGATGGATAGGGTGCATAAGCCCACCAACCTCTTTTCTACACTTTTTTTGTTATATCATAAAGGATGTACAATAGGGACTAAAACATACATAAATTACTCCCAGCTGGCAGGCCTTTATTATCCACTTAAGGCTGCTGACCCCGTAGTGTCTCAATCTCTTGGTAATATGTATGATGTTGTCCAAGGGCCAGCTTCAGTTTTACAGTAAAATTTTAAAAAAAACACCCTTAATACGTCAGTTCACTGACATATTAAGGGTGTTTATGCATCCTCCTTTAGTCCCGTAGGCTAAAGCTTTCTTTTGCCTTCACCATTGCCACTATTACTTCGTTAACAGGGACTGAGAGCCTCGATTCGTGAGCTAGTTTAACAACCGCTCCATTTAATGCTTTTATTTCTGTTCGACGACCGTTCTGAATGTCTTGTAACATTGAAGCATGGTGGGCAGAAGTTGGAGGAATTAACTTCTCATAAAAATCGGCTAAATAAGTTTCTGCATCGGGCCAAAACATCGAAATATTTCTTGCCCTAAGCAAGTCGAAGATTTCTCGAATAATCTTATTCATCAGGTCACGTGTAACCGGTTCCTGAGCTAATTGGCCATAACTCACTTCAAAGATGGAACCTAGGGAATTAAGAGCGGAATTGTAGATAATCTTTCCCCATATGTACTTCATAATTTCTAAAGATGCTTTTGTGGGAATATGAGCTTTGCGGAAAATCTCAGCGAATTCTTCTAATACCTCTGAGTTAATAAGATTTTTAGGAGATCCAATAATTACGTCATCCGCGATGACAGTCACTTTAGACTCTCCAGGGGCTAAGGTCTCAGCCCCAAAAATCACCCGTCCTAAAAGAAGCTTCTCCTCCGTGATTGATTTAGCAGCAGCCTCAAAATTTCCATACCCATTCTGTAGTAGGAAGACGAAGGTCTTATCTCCTACTAGAGGCGCAATCTCCCGGGCAATTTCTTCAGTGACAAAGGACTTTACCGTAACAATTATCATATCAAAGGTCTGCTGCCTAAGTTCAGAGACATTAGCTACAACGTTAGAGAGCCTAACAGAGTGATCTCCCCAAATTCCAGATACCTTGACTCCCTTCTCCTTGATTCTTTCAATACTTGCTGCTCTACTTAATCCCGTTACCTCATGACCAGATAAGCTCAGTAGGCAAGAGTAAACTGTACCCAAAGCTCCTAATCCAACGACTAATATTTTCACGCTATCTTCTCCGATCTTTTCATTTTAATGAGATAGAACTTTTATTTTGTTTTTATGTATTAAGGACGAGGAGCCCATAGCATTACAGAAACCCCTGCAATACATATGGCAGCACCTATCCAATCGTAGGTATCGGGAATTTTCTTATCAACTGCCCATCCCCATAAAACAGCAAGAACAATAAATATCCCTCCATAAGCTGCATACACTCTCCCAAAGCTTGGGAAATTTTGTAAAGTTGGTATGATGCCATATAAGATTAGGATGCATCCGCCCAATACCCCATACCAAACAGGCTGAGATTCTTTGAGCCAAAGCCATACTAAATAGCCTCCGCCTATTTCAGCCAAACCCGCCAGAACAAATAGAAAACCAGCCTGAAGCATGAATATATTCTCCCTCCTTTTTGAGTAGCCGCATATTAAAAAGAGGCCTAAGTGCCACAAAGAAGTCGTACTTTAACAATATAACGTTATCTCTGTGAAATCAACATCATTATCTGCATAGATCATTTAGCTTAATACAAAGCAAATTGACTCAATCAAAAATTCGAAATAAGAGTACTCAAACTTCCTATTAACATAGTTTTTAATTATAATAAAAGGAAGATCAGCCCTGAATACTATTCCTCTCTAAAATAAGCAAACAAGAAGTTTTATCCGATGACTACCAGCCGTAAGACTCCCATCTTCTATAAGTACGAAAGCATCCAGTGACGAAACCCGGGTGAGGGTTTCGCCCAAGCCGCCTACTCCAAAGAAAAGCATAACGGCGCAGGTTGCTTTCGCCGAACCGCAAACTACACAGAACAACTTTAGCGGTGAGGATGAGATAACGGCTGCTACGTCCCTGGATAAGTTCTTCTAAGCTTCAGATGGAGTAAGTATTCCTCTTAGGCAAACTCCATCTGAAGCTAAGAATCACTTGATGAAGGAGAAATCATGCAGCAACCACCAGTATTGGAATTGACCAATTTAAGAAAAACAATTAAAGGAAAGGACATCGTTAAAGGGATAAACCTCACTCTCTATCCTTCCCAAATTTTTGGGTTCCTCGGGCCCAATGGTGCCGGGAAAACGACGACAATCCGGATGATCGTCGGCTTAATAAAGCCTACTGAAGGATCTGTCAAAATCTGCGGCTACTCTGTTGCTCACGAATTTGTCAAAGCCTTATCCAATGTCGGCTGCATCATAGAAAGCCCGGACATGTACCAATACTTAACAGGCATGGAAAACTTGCTTCAATTTGCTGCCATGAATAAAGCTATAAGTCAGCAGCGTATTAAAGATGTTATAGAAATGGTTGGGCTTCAACATCGAGTCAATGACAAAGTTAGCACTTATTCTCTAGGTATGCGCCAACGTCTGGGTATTGCCCAAGCTATTATTTCAAAACCAAAACTCTTGATCCTGGACGAACCTACTAACGGTCTTGACCCTGCCGGAATTACTGAGTTTAGAAATCTAATCAGAAAACTTGCCTATGAGGAAGGGATGACTGTTTTTGTTTCAAGCCACATACTTTTAGAAATACAGCAAATGTGTGATATCGTCTCGATCATTAAACAAGGAAGTGTCGTCAAAACAGCCAATATCCAAGATCTTCTCCAAGATAATGACAAGATTGAGTGGCAATTAAGTGATCCTGAGACGGCAATCTCGCTTTTAAGAGAGCATTGGAATATTCAAGCTAGTCAGTTAAAGAAAAATACTATCAGTGCTAACATAGGTCCGCATCCCCTTGCTAAACTCAATGAATTTTTAATTACTGAGGGGTTGGCACTTACCTATTGTTCTGCAACGGGTAATACTTTAGAAGACCTATTTTTAGACCTAACGGTAGGTGACGAAATTGTTTAGTCTCATAGAAAATGAAGTTATCAAAATGATTTCTAAGAAACGTCTCTTGTTTGTCATAGCAATACTCGTTGCCCTAATTTCAGTTTTTGCTTATGGTCAACACCATGCCTCTGAAAGAATAAAGACTCAGCTTTCTCAAAGAATGGGAATTAGTGCAACTACCGACTGGCACAAAATAGCTGACCAGCAACTGATCGAGCTCAAAAACAGGTTAGATAGTCCTTATAGAGATGAGAAAGATAAGTCAGCACTCAGGGTAAGAATAGAACAACTGCAATATAATCTTGATAACGATATTAATCCATTGGAACAGTCCGCGGCAAAATTCACCACTAAATTTATGGAACAATCGATTTTCTTATTCTTACCTCTTCTTATCATTATGTTAGCTTCAGATATGGTGTCAGGAGAATCCTCTAGCGGAACTATTAAACTTCTTCTCGTCAGGAACGTACCAAGATGGAAAGTTTTGCTCAGTAAGTTCTTAACGTTAATTATGTTAGAGATTATTGTGCTATTTTTTGCTTTTGTGTTATCCGAAATTATTTCAGGCCTGTTCTTTGGCTTCGGAGGATGGAATGCTCCTGTGGCGACTGGTTTCAAACTAGTTGCTGGAAAGTTAGACACTTCTTCAGTCCTAAATGTTCCCCAGTGGCGCTACACTCTCATGGTTTATTCTTTAGCCTTTTTTGTTTCCTTTGTTGTAGGGAGCATCTCATTTATGATTTCTGTCTTAGTGAGAAGTACAGCAGCTTCAATCGGGATTATTATGTCAACCCTTGTAGCGGGTAACTTTATAAGTTACTTTCTCTCTGATTGGAAAATCACACGCTACATGTTCATGGTCAATCTACGACTGACAGATTATTTATCAGGATCCTTTCAGCCTATCGAAGGTATGACTTTGCTTTTCTCAATCTTAGTTCTGCTGGGATGGGCTTCTGCTTCAATCATAATAAGTTTTGTCTACTTCACAAAAAAAGACATTTTAGTCTAAGGAGTAAAAAATGTTCAAAAAAAGCATGTGGTACTCAATTCTTGTGATTGCCTTTGTTGGCTTCGTTATTCTAGCTAACGGTTTCTACCAAGCTATCCTCGTCACAACACAGGCTAATCCTCAACCAACTTCGGAATCAGCACCCCTTGAATCGACAACAGATTTAACCCCAAGCTCCAAGAATCCAAACACTATCCAAATGCTCATCCTAGGAGATTCTGTCGCTAAAGGGACAGGAGACGAAAAGAGCAAAGGTTTTTCAGGCTATTTATCGGAGTATCTTAAAAACAATACCTCTAAAGAAATTATTGCTGATAATGTGGGAATTGATGGACTGGAAAGCACCGGATTACTGGAACAACTCCAAAGCCGTCGGCTTGAGCAACAACTTACGCATACAGATATAGTCTTAGTTTCAATTGGAGGTAACGATATCCGCAGTATTCTCACTCTGAATTCTTTTGATAAAGAAAACGAATTCAAGGTGAGGCTGGATAGATACTTGAGTAACCTAAAGTTAACCTTCCAGGAACTGCGAAAATCCAACCCCAATTCGACCATTATTTTCTTAGGTTTGTATAACCCTTATGAAAAGGTAACAAATCTTGAGGATTCCCAACTACTAAACAGCTGGAACTTCAATACTCAACAGCTAGTAGAAACAGACGGTAAAGCAATTTTCATCCCGACCTATGATCTTTTTAAGTACAACACAGGAAGATTTATAGCTCAAGATGGCCTACACCCCAATTCAGCTGGATATCAGGCTATTTCTAATAGAATTAGTAGATCTCTGGAAATGATCATTGCAGGATTATAAGTAAATTCTAGGTTATCTTAACAAGACTAATTAATAAGAAAGGATCGTGAATTTATGTACGCTACCGTAAGTTCTGACTGTATTGGCTGCGGTGCTTGTGAAGCAATTTGCCCTCAAGTTTTCCGAATGAATGATTATGAAATCGCTGAAGCCTACAAGAATCCGGTTCCTGATGAGGCCGAACAATCAACTAAAGAAGCCGCTAAGAGTTGCCCAGTAGCTGCAATAATTTTAGAATAGTTCTCCTTCTCCTGTAACAAAACAACTGACTATCCCCCTTAAACCCTAGGTTAACCTAGGGTTATTTCTATTAAAAACCTACTTCTTTTATCTTTAGAGATTCTCTGCTCCCCTAACTTAACCCTTCAGTAATCACGACAAACTTTACCAAACCTCCCTTTAAGACTTAGTAATATTATGGAATGTCTATAAAAAGAGGTATCTAAAGAAAAATGTAGAAGAAATAGCAGAACAAATACTTTTTTCAGAAAAGTCACGAGGTGATTCAATTGAAGGTTAGGCATAAGATTTCTCTGATTGCGATTTCAGGTCTGTTTCTGATAGCACTATTCTCAGGTCTTTTAATTAGATTTCTATTCATGGACTATGCTGATAAAACTGAAAATGAAATTGTCGGCCAGAATTTTGACCGTGCTATGTCAATTATGGAACGGGAAGAAGGTTCCTTAGAAAGTACGGTTAAGGACTGGGCCTATTGGGATGATACATTCTACTATCTCGAAGGTAGTAATAGCAAATATATTGATGTAAACCTACAAGATAGCACTTTAGCTTTCTTGAACGTTAATTATATGGGTTTTTATAATATTAATGGGGTTGAAGTTTTTGAAAAAGCTTATGGAATGGATGCAACGTTAGCGAGTTCAGTTAAAGAAGAATTTTTAGCCACTTTTCAAAAAAATGATTATTTCAAAAAATTACTATTAAGCCCTACTCCCCTTACAGGACTATTAGTAATTTCCGGACAACCATTTTTCTTTTCCATGTCACCTGTAACAACATCCAACATGGATGTTCCAACGAATGGAGTAATCGTCTTTTGCAAGTTAATCGATGAAAATTTCACAGATTATCTTAGTAAAATCTTAAAGGTTAACGTTAAATTACATAGCACTCAAGATTCTGAGTTATTAAATGCCCTAAAACAGAATGATTTAAGGCTCACCTATGGTGACACTGTTATATACATTAAAAAGACAGCAGATTCTATAGCCACTTTTGCATTAGTTGATAATCCCAACTATAACTCTTCAGCTATTATGGAATTAAATTCTACTCGACCCATATATCGAGAAGGACTGGCTATTATCCATTACTCAGGTATTGGATTCAGTGTAACCTTTCTAACCATTTCAGTGATTTGCCTATTGGTTTTAGAATTCTCTGTATTTCGTCGGATAGAAAAACTAGATAGATTTATGAATACTGTTAGAAACCAAAAGACGATGGAAGACCGAATCTCTTTACCCGGCAAAGATGAAATATCAAATCTCGCAATAAGCGCCAATAATATGCTGCATGAATTAGACTGTTACTACAAAGAAATTAAAACCAATGATGAACGCTTCAGGCTAATTATGGAAGCAACCAACGATGGGTATTTTGACACTGATCTCTTAATGAATAAATTCAAGGTCAGCACTGATTTATTACTGTATTTAGGATACGAAAACCTTAATGGCTACCTAGATTATGATCAAGTCCTGAATATAATCCACCCAGAAGACAAACCCCGCTTTAAAGAGGCTTTGAGGGATTGTTTGAATAGTAAAGCTGAGAGGCTTAGTATTGAATACAGAGTAAGAAATAATTCAGGAGACTGGTTATGGCTTCAATGCCGAGGAAAAGTCGTAAAATATGATGATTTTAACAATCCAAGGCGTTTAATCGGTACTATTACAGATATAACTCAGCGTAAAAATTTCGAGGAAGAAAACCTTTATTTAAGCCAAACAGATATGATCTCCTCGTTAAAGAACCGAACCTATATCGAATCTCTAATGAAAAAGGCCGACCAATCCCCATCTTCCAATAATTGGATTATTATGGGGGATATTAATGGACTCAAATTAATTAACAATACCTTTGGACACCTTGAAGGGGATCGGCTTCTACATGATATCGGAGTAATACTTCATAAGTGCTGTACCAGCAATGCAGTTCCCGCCCGATGGAGCGGTAACGAATTTCTTATTTTTGTTAAAGACAACGATGCTCAATATGTAGATGACTTACTTGAGAGGATAAATAATGAGTGTGCAAATCTATCCGGTTATCAAACCACAATTAGTCTATCTTGGGGTCGCGCTACCAAAGATCGGCTGCATACCGATTTAAACTCAGTAATAAAGTTGGCGGAAGAACGAATGTACCGCAATAAGCTTCTTGAGAGCCGCAGTGCTAAGAATTCGCTTTTAAGTTTGCTTGGACAGTCTCTGCATGCTAAACATATTGAGACAGAAGAACACACTAAAAGAATTGCGCAAATGTGTGGTCAAATAGGTAAAAGAATGGGCCTTTCACAAGAGGAACTTGATGAGGTAGCTTTATTAAGCCTTCTGCATGACATCGGAAAAATTGGTATACCCGAGGCTATCTTAATGAAACCCGATAAACTAACCAAAGACGAATGGGAAATAATGAGAACCCATTCTGAAATTGGCTATCGTATTGCAGTCTCGACGCCTGACCTAGCTCATGTTGCTATTGAGATTTTATCTCATCATGAAAGATACGATGGCTCTGGCTACCCCCAAGGTTTAATAGGAAAAGCCATTCCTAAGCTTTCACGATTACTGGCTATTGTAGATTCCTTCGATGTTATGACACATGCCAGACACTATAAGCAGGCAATGAGCAGAGAAAGTGCAATTCTGGAAATCAAAAACTGTTCTGGGAAGCAGTTTGACCCTGAAATGGTTGAGCAATTTTTGACCATATTGCATGAAGATGAAGAATCACTTATTCAAGTTAATCCTACAAATACAGCAGGAGAGCTATAAGCTCTCCTGCTGTATTTGTATATCAATAACAATTATTCAATTACGTAGTTAATAAATAAAGTTAGCTCTTTTGCTAAATCATACTCCGTAACCCGCACTTGGCGATGTTTACCCTCAAAAACACGCACGATTGGTCGCATAGGTAGTCCTTTATTCTGTCCGACAATAACCCCGGTATCTCCGTTATTAAGCTTAACCGTGTATCCGGTAGGATAGGCAGCGATATATTGTAAAAAGATATGGATTAGCTCCTTGCGAAAACGCACTCCAGCGTTAGCCATAAGTATTTCGCAAGCAACATGGGGTAATACTCTGGGAATTCCCGGAGACCCATGGATCAGACAATCGTAGAAATCCGCTATAGCAACAATCTCCGCTAAGGGATGAATAGCAGTACCTTTTAATTGTCGAGGATATCCTTTGCCATTTGTCCATTCGTGATGTTGATAGGCCATATGAGCAACAATAATACTCGTTTGTGCTTTGTTACGAATCAGCTCATAGCCCTGAGTGGTATGATTATTATATAATTCTCTTTCCTCATCAGTTAGCTTACTTCTTTTATTAAGTATCTCAGCAGGCAAATTCACAATTCCCACATCATGGAGCAAGGCACCTTGAGCAAGCTCATTAAGCTTCTCCACTGGGAGACCCAATCCTTTACCCAATACACATGATAATACACAGACGTTAACAGAATGAGCATAAACTTGATTATCCATGTTTCGCATATCCATTAGGCTAATTATTATTTCTCTCTGAAAAAGAATATCTTGGACAATGTTACTTACTGCCTCTTTGATATTGATTTCTTTATTCTTGTCATCTTGAATTGTTTTGCACGATTTTTCAATGGCACTCATTGCCTCAAAGCGGTGCTTATCCGATATAACATCTTCAATAATTATATCACTGGTTAAATCGTCTTCAATATAAACACTATACATTTCCATTTGCTTTAATCTATCAATAAACTGAGGTTTTAATACCACGCCCTTGCCAAGAAGTATCTTACCACTTGAGGAATAGATCTCTTTTGCTAGCACATCTCCTTCTTTAAGGCGCTTAACACTGATTTCTCGCAAGTCCTTTTCCTCTCTTCCTTATAGTCACCATTTCATGGTTAATCGACACATTTTTCTTAAACACTATAGTATTTCGTCATGAATCTCCAATATCCTTCATGCAAAGACTTCGTTTTTGCAGACTGATTAGTACTAGTGATTAAAAATGGTAATTGAATTCTCCTTTAGGTCTTTTTGTCTAATAACTTTATCATAAAACACAATATCAAATAGCCCACGTCTTAATATTCAAGACGTGGGCTATTTGAGGTGTCTTTTAAGAGTTGATCCTTAAGAGTTTTATTAGACAGCTTCCTAATTCAAGATCAGCTAATTTTAACGAGAAAAAATCCTGGTCAAGGACGGCCCCCACTCCTGCCGGTGTGCCAGTAAAAATAATATCCCCATGGTCAAGTCCAAGATTTTGGGCCGTATACTCTACAACAGTCTGTAAGTCAAAAATCATATTTTTAATATTTCCCCGTTGAACTTCTTCTCCATTCCTTTCCAAAGAAAAGTCAACCTCCATCAACCCTTTTAGACCTGGGAAAGGGTGCCAAGAGCTAAGCACTGCGGAATTCCTAAAGCCTTTGGCAATCACCCAGGGATAACCTTTCTTTTTCAGCTCTGACTGTACATCACGTAATGTAAAATCAATACCCACAGCTATTTTGTCAACTAGGTCTTCAAGCCTAATTCCCGGCTCATATTTTCTGTTAATATGGAATACAAGTTCAACTTCATATTGAAGTTCACCCCTATCTCCAGGAAGTACTATTTCACTTCCATTAGCCTCAACTAGAGAATGGGTTGGCTTAGTAAACAATAGCGGAACTTGAGGAAGTGGATTGTTAAGTTCTTTAGCATGTTCAATGTAATTGCGACCAACACAAATTATGTTTTTTATTTCTTGCATACCCGCCTCCTGCTGTGCTTTTAACACTAATTACGAACTTTAGACAAAAGCTGTGCTCTTTTATTTGACTTAGCCTGTTCATAAGCTGCCTTAGTGGAAGCTATTACATCAGTAGGCAGTTTATTAGCCTCTAATTCGGCCTGCATTGCATTAAGAGTACTATAAAATTGGTTGTCCACGTTAGCCTCAAGCATAGTCCCCGCCTGGATATATTTTTGAGCCAATGCTGACCGGTTTAGAGTACCAGCCTTGCGGAGTTGTTCGTATTCCTTAGCTGCAGCAGTATACAAGGTATCTAAGCGACCCAAGGCTGCATTTTGCAAATTGTTAAACTTGGGTTGATACTTACTGATTACTTGCTCTTTAGTTATCTCTTTGTCTAAGCTCCCTTGATTCCCATCGGTAGCAGTATCACTTATTGCATTTCCTTGCTGCACCTTCTCTGTTGCAAGTTCCGATCTCGGAGCATCACCCGCTAAATCCATACCTTTAGTTTGTTGTTCATTTGAAGCACCTGGATTTTCATCTGCAATTTCATCATCGAAAGATTTAAAAAAGTCTTCTCCGAATTGATTATTAAGTTGTTGCTGAATTTTAGGGTCAGACTTAAAGAAATTATTATATCCCCAGACACCTGCTCCGGTGAGCAGTAAAAGCATTATACTTGTAATTATTATAATTTTCTTTTTCATAACATCTCCTTTTCCCATTGCTTACCATAGTAAAGTACCCTGTCTCTCCATAGTCATATTATTTCTAATATTGACGGTAATTACTATTTTGAGTTTCATTATCATTATATCAGGTTTTTGTGCTCTACTCACTTTTTTTCAAGTGAGTTTATGGGCTATATCTAGTCACAAAAAACCACCCTTAGGCAATCCTAATGGATTCCAAGGATGGTTTTTGTTTATCAATGTCTTTAGCCTTCGGAACCACAAAAACAAATTTGCGCTTCTTCTGCTAAATCATCTGTAATATTTCCTTCATTAATTACTGCGTGGCTAAAATCTGGTGCCCCATTTGCGAAAATTGCATCGAAAGTATCTTTATTGTTTATCATTATGTTCGTAACCGCACAGATTATTTCGGAAACAGAATTCAGTCTTTCTATCCACTGAAAGCAATAAAAATGAGTAACTGGATGACGCAATCCATCCTTTGCCGGAGTAGAGAACCATACTGTATAACTATATCCTTCGTAGGACTCATCTTTACAGCGATTAAATACAGCCGTGTCGGGAATGGAAATTTTATTTCTACCCAATTTTATTGCTACGCTATGAGCAACTTCAGTTTTTTGAACTGTAGCCGTCTTTTGATTAACATTTTTCTTAAGCAAATCAATGATCGAAGCATCAGCAAGAGTGCTGGTATCCCCCATTGCCCTGCCTTCAGCGATATCCTTTAACAATCTCCTCATAATCTTTCCGCTTCGGGTCTTCGGCAATTCATCCGTTAAAAAAACATCATCAGGCCGTGCTAATGAACCAATCTTTAAGACAACATGGGCCTTAAGTTCAGCAATTAAACTGTCGTGAATTACTATACCTTCTTTGAGACTTACAAAAGCAAAAACTGCTTGCCCCTTAACGGCGTGAGTTCTACCAACACAAGCGGCTTCTGCTACCGCAGGATGATCAACTAACGCACCTTCGACTTCCGCCGTTCCAATCCGATGTCCTGAGACATTAATAACATCATCCACACGTCCTATTACCCAAAAATAACCATCCTCATCCCATTTGGCTTCATCCCCTGTAAAATACATACCAGCATACTGTCCCCAATAGGTGTCTTCGTAACGTTTATCATCACCATAGACAGTTTTGAGCATTGCCGGCCAAGGCTCACAAACTACTAAATAACCACTATCACCTTTTTCTACGGGTTTTCCCTGATGATCCACAATTTCCATCTTGACCCCAGGAAAAGGTACAGCGCAAGAGCCCGCCTTTAGGGGAGTAACCTCAGGTATAGGGGTAATCATAATCATCCCTGTCTCAGTTTGCCACCAAGTATCAACTATAGGACAACGTTCTTTTCCGATATGTTTATGATACCACATCCACGCATCAGGATTAATGGGTTCTCCCACAGAACCTAAAAGTCGCAGACTGGAAATATCCCGCCCCATTGGGTATTTTTCTCCCCATTTCATAAACGTACGAATCGCAGTGGGCGCTGTGTATAGTATAGTAACCTTGTATTTCTCTACAATCTCCCAATACCGATCTTTATCAGGATAATCCGGCGCACCTTCGTACAATAAAATAGTTGCACCATTGGCTAATGGGCCATAGACTAAATAACTATGTCCTGTTATCCAGCCAACATCCGCTGTACACCAATACACATCTTCATCCTTGAGATCAAATACCCATTCATGAGTTGTTGAGACCCCGACCATGTACCCCCCAACACTATGGACAATTCCTTTAGGTTTGCCCGTTGTTCCACTGGTGTAAAGAATGAATAGCATATCGTCAGCATCCATTTCCTCTGCCGGACAAACTATTGGTATATTTTTGACAACTTCGTGATACCAAATATCACGGCCTTCTTTCATTGCAACTGACTGGCCGGTTCTTTGAACAACAATTACTTTTTCCACACAAGTAACGGTCTTTAACGCTTGATCTACATTTTCTTTGAGAGGAATTATGTTCCCTCGCCGATAACTGCCATCTGATGTGACGATAACCTTGGACTGAGCATCCAAAACCCTATCTTTTAACGCTTCATAACTAAATCCACCAAATACAACAATATGAGGGGCACCAATCCTAGCACACGCAAGCATCGCAATCACAGTCTCAGGGATCATAGGCATATATATTGTCACACGATCCCCTTTTTCTACTCCGTAGGATTTAAGAACATTTGCAAAGCGGGATACCTCACGGTGGAGATCTTGATAAGTAAGAACTCTGTAGTCTCCCAACTCTCCTTCGAAGATTAGTGCAGCTTTATTTCGGCGTGCCCCGTTAAGGTGACGGTCTAAACAATTATATGCAGCATTTAGTTTCCCGCCGGCATACCACTTGGCAAAAGGATTATTCCATTCCAGAACTTTATCCCAAGGTTTAAACCAGTCCAAACGGTTTCCCTGGTCGCCCCAAAACTTTGTCCGATCTTGCCCCAGGTCGAAAATTTCAGGGTTTCGAATAACCATGTCAACAATCCTCCTTTCAAAAAGTCCCTATGACGACAGGCCAGCTTAAGAAAACCCAATATAGGGGGTTTATTGTTTTATATAATGAAACCCAGTTTCATAATTGTAACAAAGTTCAATAGCTTTAATTGCTTCTTTAACTTTAGTTCGAATCTCAGCCGAATCTCCTCTTTTACTTTCTTTTCTAATATCTTTTGTATCCATTGAAGGAATGTTTCCGATAGCGCTCTGCTTTTTTGCTTTTTCAATAGTCACTGATCTAACCTCCGTTAATATACTTGTATTGTTTTGCATCATGAAACTATGTTTTACATATTGAAAACAAAATTTACATGTTTCTTTATACTCTACATTAAGATAAATCGAAATGATATTTTTTTATTTTTATACATCCCTCCTATAACTTGCACGTATTTTCACTTGACTAGAGATGAATACCTATAACTACTTGAAACTTGATTTCAACCATAAATGAATACTAACACACTTTACTGAATATTTCAATGATTTTTTTATATTTTTTTCTTTTGATTACATAATTAAATTCAACCAAGGTGCTTAGATTGCTAAACATCTTGGTTGAAAAGATCACTAAAGCTTGCGGTGACTTTCAATTTTCAGAATAGCCTTCCTTGCTTTCTCTCTTATACTTACTGATTCCCCATAATCTTCAGATACTCTGGAAAGATACTCAATCGTAGAGCTATCACCTACTTCTCCTAGGGCTTGCACTGCCAATTCTCTTACCCCAACAACAGGATCTTTCAACAATTGAAGTAATGAAACAGTTGCAGATCTATTTCCCATCTGTGACAAAGCGTCGCAAGCTCTCCCTCTAATTAAGCTATCATTATCGCCTAAACATTTTATTAGCAGATCAAAGGCCTTAGGAAGCTTGGCGAAGGCCTTTATTAGATGAATATCAACCCTTCTACTTACCTTTTGATAGATATTACTTAGCATCTCAAACCCTTGCTCATTATTAAATTCAGTGACAACCCAGTCGATTAAATGGATTAAGACAGCTTCGTTTTGACCTAATAAAATTCCTTTGGCTAATTCCAGATCCTCAATTTCAACAGCTCTCTTTAGTTGCTCGCCAAGTTTCGGTAGTAAGAAACCTGCGATTATTTGAGCACTTTTCTCACTTAGTGCCAGCTTGCCGGCTTTGTTCTTTTGAATATAGTGCAAGGATATCAGTCCATCAATGACACATGAGAAAAGGTTAACTCTTTGGTCACCTCCGGAAGCCCCAATCCCTGACCCCCACATTCCTGCAGCCTCGCTCATTGCTGATATTAAAGACTGCTCATCCAACCGTCCTTCATGGGTATGGATTATCTCTAATAGAGTTACCAAATCCGGAACCATTAGTGGCATTCCCAGATCCCAAATTACTTGTTCCAGAATCAGACGTTCTTTATATAAGGGCTCTCCAGAGACCCCAGTCTGGAATTGATAAAGGAAACTTAATTGTTCGAATCCATAATCTCTTAGTTCTGCATTCTGCTTACATTCCAGGAGACTAGCCCTAGTGCTTGCAATAAATGCTTTCAGTCTTTTTAATCTTAGAATTAATAAATCCAGATAATCTAAAGGATAACCTGTTCTCTCGGCTATATTAGGCAATGATTCCCCACCAATCCAGAGACGAAAGATTCGTCTCCAGGGTTCCTTCGGATCGGTTATTTGTGGACGTTTGATGATTTTTTGCGCAGGGACTAGTAAGTCTTTCGCCAAATCCTCTACAACAGCAGAAGGATTGGCAAACTGATTTTTTAGTTTCCACTGAATAATTTCGGCATAGGTCGAATTTGTAAGCAAGTCTGCATTGCAACAAAAGCAATGAATAAGATCTGGAATGATAGTTTCATTAATATATTTAAGTGCAAGTGGACTTCTTGGCCCACCCCACTCCTCAAGCAGTACGGCAGTGAGGCTTTCTGCCAAGCTGGACAAATCATTTTGGGTCCAACCCCAATTCCTTAGCTCTGTCACGATTCATCACCTTCGTTTTGACAATGTTTATTTTCTTGGTTTTCCCCCGCCTTTAATCCCATTTTCCATCCTATTTCCAGCGCTTTGATGTTTTGCTCAGTAGTACCTTTTGGGGCTCGATGCTTAACTGACTGTAAAACATTATCCATAGATAGGTAACCACTTATTGAGGCCACAACTCCCAGGGCTAATACATTAGCGCTTTGTTCAGAGCCAAAATGGGCTCGGACAGCCTTAGTTATGGGCAACGAATAAAAGTTTTTACTTCTCGGCTTGACCTCTGTTACTTGAGTATCATCGACAATCAGAATAGCCTCTTCGTCTAGATGTAAGCCATATTTTTTGTAAGCTTCCTGACTAAGGGTTAGGACGAAGTCCGGTCTCTCAACTTTAGGGTAATAAATGTCCTCATCCCCGATAATAACTTCAGCCCGACTAGCACCGCCCCGAGCTTCAGGACCATAGCTTTGACTCTGAGCAACATTTTGTCCAGCATAAATTCCCGCCTCAGCTAACATTATTGCAGCTAAAATCAGTCCCTGTCCACCTGTTCCGGTCAACAAAAATTTTTGCATTGCCATCAGCGACTGACCTCCTTTAGCCTTTGTCGTAATTTGTCATATTCCTTTGTGTACTCAGGTGCCTCGCTGCGAAAAATTTCGCCAATCTCAAAGTCATCCTCATGTCCAATTCGTTGCCCAGCTTTGTAAGCATGCTCTTTTTGCCACAGCAGCATATCCGCCGGGGTTTTGAACTTATTTCGCCGACCATAGGATACAGGACACTGGGATATTGCCTCTACCAGAGAAAACCCCGAATTATTGTAGGCATCTATTACGAGTTTAGTAAGGAGTTGATTATGAAAGGCAGTGGCTCTAGCCCCATATGTTGCTCCAGCTGCTTTAGCCAGCTCTAGTACCTGAAAAGGTCTCTCAAGGTTACCGAAAGGAGAGGTCGTTCCTCGTTTGTCATGGGGAGTTAGTGGAGAAGTCTGTCCACCGGTCATACCATATATACTATTATTAATCACTATAGCTGTCAGATCGATATTGCGTCTAGAGGCATGAATCAAATGATTCCCACCAATAGCTGTTGAATCACCATCTCCCATGATAACAAAAACATCCAGTTCCGGGCGAGCTGCTTTAATTCCAGTGGCAAAGGGCAGCGCTCTACCGTGGGTCGTATGGATTGTATTAAAGTCTAAATAACCCGGCATTCGAGAAGAACAGCCAATTCCGGAGACAAAAATCACCTTATTTTGATCAAGCTGCAGAGTTTTAATAGCTCTCACAATTGCAGCAGTGATCGTCCCTATTCCACACCCAGGGCACCAGATATGAGGTAAGGTATCGGTTCTAAAATACTGTGCGATATCATTAAACATTACATAACCCCCCAATCTTTTCTAGAACTTCTTTGGGAGTTATTAATTCTCCATCTATACGATTTAACCGTTCCACAGCCTTATTGCCAAAGATTCTTTCAATTTCGCCAGCTAACTGTCCCGTATTCATTTCTACCACTAGAAATTTGCGACCAACATACTTCTCTAACTGCTTTTGCGGAAAAGGCCAAATCGTTATTGGGCGAAAAAGCCCAACTTTCAAACCACGTCCACGAGCTATATGAAGGGCCTCCATAGCTGAACGAGCACTACATCCGTAAGCAATTAAAATCAAGTCTGCATCTTCTAGCAGCACTTCCTCAACCATTTGAATCCGATCTAAGTATGGATTTAGCTTTTGCGTTAAGCGTTGCATAAAGGGTTTGGTCACTTCCGGATTTCCGGTTGGCAAGCCTTTCTGATTATGTGTCAATCCAGTTACATGGTAACGATAACCATCACCGAAGTTAGCCATTGCCGGGATCATGCTGTCATCGTTTTCGTAAGGAAGATACTCTCCTGGTGGTACATCAGGCCCTTTGCGATTTACGATTGTCAACTGATCAGGTAAAACTACTTTTTCTCGCAAGTGACCGATTACTTCGTCCATTAGTAAAATTACTGGGATCCGATATTCCTCTGACAAATTAAAGGCAATGACTGTTAGCAGATAACACTCTTGTACAGTGGAAGGGGTTATGGCAATTATGGGATGATCTCCATGAGTACCCCATCGAGCCTGCATAACATCAGCTTGGGCGGGTGAAGTTGGTAATCCCGTACTTGGTCCTCCTCTTTGTACATTGACCACGACACATGGAACTTCAGTGGCTACAGCATAACCTAAATTTTCCTGCATCAATGAAAAACCTGGTCCACTCGTCGCTGTAAGTGCTTTAAGTCCTGTCAAGGACGCTCCAATAATTGCTGCCATACTTCCAATTTCATCTTCCATTTGGATAAAGCTCCCACCAACTAAGGGCAGCCTTTCAGCCATCTTTTCAGCTATTTCTGTAGAGGGTGTAATGGGATATCCGGCATAGAAAAGAACCCCCGCTGCCAGAGCTCCTTCCGCTACAGCTTCATTTCCTTGCATTAGCTTTGGATTACTCATCTTTAGTCACCTCTATATTGATAGCAAAGTCTGGGCAGAGTTTCTCACAAATCTTACATGCTATGCATTGGTCTGGCCTGACAACCACAACCCTTCCTAGTTCATTACTTTCCAGAACTTTTTTGGGACAAAAGGCTATACATATTCCGCATTTCTTGCACCAATCCTCATTAACAATTACCCTAGTATCATGAATTGCTGTAACCAATGTCTTCCCATCTCCCTAATATCCAAAGTCATTTGTGAAAGAAGGACAAGTACGTTGTTTTCTCACTGCTTTAACTATGAAGAAACAACGCACTTGTCCCCAGGTCCCAGGGTTTAGGCGATTACTCTTAACTCATTTGTTCGCCAGATGTCTTAATTTTCCTCCCATCAATCCAAAATCTTTTGAAGATTCGATAATTTAATATTGATCATTCTTGTTAATCAACAATTCTACACTTTATATATATGAATTGAATGCAAAAATAGGCTCAACAGCTATTAACTGTTAAACCTATTCCTAGTAGTTTCGACCCTCGTCGGATTTTCTCTTCTTACCTGACTAAATCTAAGGAACTTTTCCGGTCACTCAAATACATTTGGCACTTTTCTAAAAAGGATAAGATACTTTTTTCCTCACTTACTTTTTTTTCCAGGGTCATGTTTCCTCTCCCTAATCTATCACATAATCCAAGTAGGGCAACTTCATCAACGGAAATTTCGGAAGCCATTCTTCGAATATCAGCAAATGGCAAACTCTTCGTAACAAAGAGTATCTGCATGTGCCACCTGACCATTTTGGAAATCTTATTGATAAATTCCTCATCCTTCGTGAACTCTTTAAGGAATTTTACTGCAAGCCCCTCTCCCAATTTGTCGTGGTCATATGAGGTAATTCTCCCCTTCGTCATCTTCGTTGCTGATGCTTTTCCCAAATCATGAAGTAACGCTGACCACATAAGAACCTTTGGGTCTTGGCTTAGATGTTTTCTTTCCCCAGCATTATCCAGAACTAACATTGTATGATTCCACACGGATCCTTCAGGATGGTGTTTGGGTGATTGAGGGACTTTCTTTAAATCGCTCAGTAACGTGAAGGGGTATTCTTTAAATAATTCCCTGTTGCTTAATTCATTAATATAGGCTGATGGTTTAAGGTCATTCATTAAATGGTCATCGATTTCAGGAAATATTTTCATTTTAGTTACTCCAGTTTAACGATTCTTTTAATCTATGCTTTCCAACTTTTTTAATTTAAATGCTTGTATTCAACATTATTTTTAACTTGTCCACTTAACCCAAACCAGTTCGTCATTATATACCCTTGCTAATTTAAGCATATATTTTACCTTCATATATACAATAACTAATAAGCGCTATCACCTAAAATGGGGGTGACTAATATTACGAATAAATCTATGAGTATCCTAGCAACATTTAATTCATTTTCCATTGACTACACCGAAAAGCTGTCCTTTATCTCCACGTTGAAAGAACTAACATATAGGAAGAAAGTCCTCTTCACTTGCATAGGCTCCGACCGGGCAACTGGTGACTGTTTGGGGCCACTGGTTGGAACAAATCTAAAGCGACTAGGTTATACGGTATTAGGAACACTTGACGAACCTCTTCACGCCCAAAATTTAATTAAAGATCTAGAAAAAGCAATGGCAATAAATAACCCAGATATTGTCGTTGCCATCGATGCCTGTCTTGGCAACTATGATGAAATCGGTAAAATATCCTTAGCCAACTCTCCTTTATCCCCAGGAGCAGCTTTAAACAAGAGTTTGCCAACTGTAGGTGATATCTCAATCCTTGGAATTGTCAATATGGGAGGCTTCCTCGAGCTTCAGGTTCTACAATGCACTCGTCTTCATACAGTAATGAAGCTAGCCACTGACATGACACATTTAATCTGGCGTGCGGTACCTGTTCCCCAGGAGAGACAAGTTCGAACAATCACTCGCAATCAATGCTCCTAAAAATCCGGGGTAGGATTAATGACCTTTTGAATAAAAAGTTCAACAAGCACCGGATCAAACTGGGTTCCCGCGTTTTTCTTCAACTCTTCGATGGCCACTTTATTCGATAAAGCATCTCTATAGCTTCTCGAACTTGTCATAGCATCATAGGCATCAGCAATGGCTATAATCCTTGGCTGAAGAGGCAGTTCCTCTCCTTTTAACCCCTTTGGATAACCTAATCCATCCCACCTTTCATGGTGGGCTAAGACGTATTCCGCAATTTCAGCCATTCCATTGGCTGTGCTTAAAATTCGATAACCGATTTCAGGATGACGTTTAACTTCTTCCCATTCGTCAAAGCTTAGTTTTTCCGGCTTGTTAAGGATATTTTCGTCAATTGCAATTTTGCCAATATCATGGAGCAAACCCACATTTTTTAACTCTTGAACTTCTCCATCCAATAGGCAAAGCGCTTCCCCCATCTTTTGACAAAGCTCTGAAACCCGGTAGGAATGCTGTTCTTCCCGAGTATTTTTTTCATGAAGAGTTCTAATAATTGTCTGAATGGTTTTTCCACGAATACTCGGCCCTTCAAACAGCTTCTTCTTGTACATATAATCTTCGGCTCTTTTTAATATCTCTAGAATATCTCTTTCTTCACTCTTTTTAGTTTCATAACCAAAAGATATTGATATTTCGACAGTACCAACACGTTTCTTTTTGGCTAATTCATTTATTCGTTTAAGGATTTTCTCCGTTTCCACAGTATCCGTGTTTGGTAGCAGAAGGACAAACTCATCTCCACCCAATCTAGCAATGATATCTTCTTTTCTGCAGCCTTCAATTAGAACCTCTGCAACATGTTTAAGAAGTTCATCCCCGTAAGCATGACCAAAGGAATCATTAATTAATTTAAGTCCATTCACATCCCCCATTACAAGGGTCAATGGATAATTACCAGGAACATCAAAACGTTTTAGCTCTTCTTCAAAAAAGCGTCGGTTATATAAGCCTGTTAATTGGTCATGAAGACTTAAATAAACAATTTTCTCTTCTGCAAACTTTCTATCGGTAATATCTTGAATGATCCCAATTAACCGACATGCCTTATGATTCTCATCCAACTCAAATTTGCCCAGTTCATGCACCCAACGTTCTTCTCCATCGTTAATTCTGATAATTTTATAGACAAAATCAAAACCTTGATGAGCTTTAGCAGCCTGTAAAAAATAGTTTGAAAGCTTGGAACGCCATTCGGGATGAACAATCTTCATCCAACTCTCCTCCGTGTGGGGATAGGTGTCGTCAATCCCAAAAACCTCACAAAGCTCAGGCGAACAAAGCCAATCTCTTTTTTGGATATCTGCAACGTAACTTCCTAAATGTGCTACTCTTTGGGATTCGTGTAATAAAGAATTCTGCTGTTCCAGAACACTATTAAGCATATCCAACTGACAGGTACGCATTTTCACCGTGTCTTCAAGCCCATCATTTAGATTCCGTATTTCTTCCTCAATAATCTCTCGCTTGACAATCTCCTCCTCGAGCAGGGCATTACTCTCTTCCAACTCGCTATTTAGCGCTTCCAGCTGGGCAGTTCTTTGCTGGACTCGATTTTCCAGCTCAGTATTCAAGGTTCTAATCTCAGCCTCCACTTGTTTTCGGGCTATAAGAGCCTCGGTCAATTCGCTGGTTCTTTGTCTAACCATTCTTTGTAGAGTCCTGTTCCAAAGGAATAACAACATGGCAACTACAAGAATTGTTCCTCCGATAGATACGATGATTTTTAATAGTGGATGTTCATACAGATTCAAATTCTTTGATCCAAACCACTGTTCATCAATCGCTTTATATTCACTCTCAGAAATCTTAGCAAATCCCTTATTAATTGTCGTCAACATTTCCTTGTTGTCCTTTTTAACGGCTCTATAAAAATTACTCGTATATAGGGAAGAATTCGTGTAATTGAAATCATCCTGAATCCCCAATCTATACAAGTAATAGAGTCCAGGGGGTTTTCCCATCACAAACACTACAAGTTTGTGATCTTTTGCTGCCTGTACAACAGCTTCAGCAGTATCATATTCTTCAATGTCAGTTATCCCGTAATCCCTCAAAACATTGATAGAGTTATCCCCTTTTTTTGCTCCTACAGTAAAACCTTTTAAGGAGTTGACATTAGTAATTCCAGATATACTATTCTGAAAGAATATCGGAACCACAATAGTAGCATATGATTCTGCATAATCAAGGATTGTAGTTCTCTCCTCTCGATAGGAGATAGTGTCAATAACATCAAACTTCCCTTGAGTCATGCTTTCATAAGCTTTGCTCCAAGTCATGCCGGTTATATTTACTTGAATCCCTGTCTTCAGTTCAAAAAGCTTCCATTGATCAAGGGTAATTCCTTGTAACTCTCCATTACTATCTCTAAATGCATAAGGGGGATAGTTGTCATCCATTACCACACTAATACTTTTTATATCAGAAGCGGCTGCCGGCTGAATAAGAGATAGGAAAATAAGTACAAATACTAGTCCCATAATCCAAAAAATATTTAGTCGTGCATTTTTCATTAGTTTTACTCTCCCCTTATCGAAGTAACTCAAGGTAACGAGTGCAACACAAATATCTCACCGCAATTATAACGAAATTTTTTATATAATATAATACGACACAAAACGATTTATTTCTCTATTATTCTTTATGTATTTACGAAATCCTTTTTTGATCAATAATTTTAGTGCGAATTTTTAAGTACTCCTAACACAATGTAACTCCTGGAAAAGTATTTAAACTGCTTGAAAGGGTTGACTTGATAAAGGCTTAAGAGATATCATTCTATCAAATAACTAAGAAAATATTTCTTAATATAGATAAACTCATTGATAAGGAGCCGAGGCTCATGTTTGATATTTTTAATGAACTCGCTGAAAAAAGGATTCAAGAGGCAATGAGAAATGGAGAATTTGATAACCTCCCTTCTCAAGGCAAACCAATCGATCTTACCTACTGGGCCAGCCTTCCGGAAGAAATACGTGCTGGTTATATGTTATTAAAAAACGGGGGGTTCTTACCTGAAGAAGCACAACTATTAAAGGACATAGATGAGTTGAGTGAACAGCTTACCCAGCGTGTCAGTCAAGAAGCAACAAAAACTATAGCCAAAAAACTCGAAGAGGCCCGCTTAAAATATAACTTATTAGTGGAACTGAAAAAACGAAGTAAACCCTACTAACTTTTCCAGCGACAATCCATAAAAAACAACAGAAACCTTTCAGGAAAACCGAAAGGTTTCTGTTGTTTTTTATGCTTCAACTTCATTCCAGGTATGTACTAGATTGGAAGTATATGGTAATATTATCCTATACATATTAAAGAAGGGGTTGTATCATATGGCTAAACATTCTAAAATCACTAACACTGTTAATAACACAAAATCAGCACGGGTAATATGTGTTGCCTCCCAAAAAGGTGGGGTTGGCAAAACTGCAACTGTGACAAACATGGCCGTAGGGTTAGTTAGCCTCGGATATAAGACAGCAATTATAGACATGGATGCCCAAGGTCATATCGCGCTTTCTTTTGGAATTAAAAAGATTAACTTGAAAAGAACGATTTATGAGGTCTTAATTGGTGAAGCGAAAATGAAAGACATTAAACATACCGCTTTTGGAGTAGATCTCTATCTTTCAAACAATTCTTTATCTGATCTGGGACCCAAAGTAATTGGTCAGCAAAATTCCAAACAATTTCCCAATCCCAAATTCCTTTTAAAAAATGCCATTGGTCAAATTAAAAACAATTATGATTACATCTTAATTGATACTTCTCCCAGCAATGATATGCCCACCATAAATTCCTTATTAGCTTCTACGGATATAATCATACCGGTTCTGCCCGAGGGGCTTTCAATTGATGGTATTCACGAAACAATCAATTTAGTCAAGACCATTCAGGAACAAGGAGCTAAGGTCAATATCTTAGGAGTTTTACCTACAATGGTTCAAGACCATACTAACCTTCATCATGTGATGCTCCAAGATTTACGAAAACGTTTTGCCGAAACTCCAGACATTAAAGTTTTTGAGACAGTTATCAAACGAGCAATACGGCATGGCTTAGCGCAAACCCACGGCCAACCGGATATTAATAAAGCACCTGAGTATCTCTCTTTCGTAAAAGAGGCATTTGCTATAGCATAAATAATGGTTTACTAATTGTCATCCTAGATAGGACAGGCACTGTTGTTATTTCATTAGAATTACAACAGTGCCTGTCCTATTATTTTATTAAGCTTGGGAATTGCTGTGATTCGGTTCCGGATAGATATCATTTTGCTCATATGAATACTTTTTAACTAGATTATCCTGAATAGAGATAAACCCAGGGATTACGAAAGGTAATAATATGACACTAAGAATTAGGATACCCAGACAGACACAAACAGCCAACTCTATTAGGGTATTGATTCCTGAAGGAGCCAGTGTTGCAAAGGTACCGGCAAGAATAATTGCCGCTGATAAAACAACTCCTCCTACATTGCCAGATGCCCTAATAATTCCCTCATGAGGAGTCACCCCTTTATATTCCTTAAATCGCATCATCAAAAAGATACTGTAATCCACACCCAATGCAACAATCATGACAAAACCAAAAAACGGTACATTCCAGGCAAGTTCACTGGAATCCAAAAACTGTTTTGCAAATAGGCTGGTTAGACTTATAGAAGTGTAAAAGGACAAAAGTAGTGACGCAATGATATAAACAGGAATCCAAAATGACTTGATAATTAACACAAGCACTATAAAAATTCCTATAAGCACGATAACCTGAGTTGTTTTCATATCACTGATGGCTATTCCGTGTAAATCGTTGGTTGTAGATGTTTCACCCCCTATGGCATATTGCCCATCAGCCAGAGAGGTACCAGCAAGGGATGAAGGTATAAGCTGGTTAATCCTCGCAATAGTGTTAATGGCATTATCAGAATAGGGATCATCGTCAAGAGTTACAAGAAGCTTCACCGTCTTCCTATCCTTTGACATATAGGCATCAAGAGCTTTCTGAAAATCATTGGATTGCAGAGCCTCTTCCGGCAGATAGAATACCTTAGTAGATTCAAACCCTGTCAGGAAATCATTTGATTGATCAATTCCCTCTGAAATCTGTCCTAAGCCATCACTACTAGCAACGATACCACTTTTTAATTGGGTTAATGAGCCACCAAGACTCGACAGCCCTCCTGCCATTTGTTGCTGCCCGCCTGAAATTTGGGCAAGACCTTCCGTCATCTCTTCCATGTTGGAAACAATGAAATCTCCCCCGTTATTCCCTTGCTTCAGACCTTCTGCTAAGCTTCGCTGTCCATTTTCAAGCCGGGATAATCCCTCACTTATTCTGATTATTCCGCCGGATAACTGACTTAGGCCCTCATTAAGTTTTGAAAACGAGTCCAGCGTAAGGTTATACTGATCATTCAAAGCTGCAAATCCAGAATCGAGTTCAGCCAGTCCCTCATTCATCTGAGAGACCTGTACTTGCAAATCAGCATAGGCCGGGTTTGCTGCAACAATTTGATGAATACCCGCCGCTAGTTGAGCCAGACCCCGCAGAGACTGTTGTAGTGATTTATAGTTCTTGCCGAAAGTTTCATAACCGGATTCGAGGCTCGCATATCCTGAATGCAACTGATTAACCATTCCATTAACGATCAACAAGTTAGACTTAATCTGTTCAATTCCATCTGCAATTTCTTCAGCACCAGAAGCACCTTCTCCAATTCCCGAACTCACTTGCTTAAGCGCCGATGCCAGACTTCCTAATCCCGTTTGTAGTTTAGAGGTACCTTCTACAAGTTGATCCACCTGGGAAAAATCTGGCGTCGTTAGTTTTTCTTGGATTGTACCAAGTCCATCAGTTATCTCTCGAACCCCATTATTTGCTGAGGTCATGCCATTTACAACTTTCTTGGTTTGACTATCAGAATAAAAATCAGCAATTTCATACCCTTGCGGTTGGGTTGGTCCCATAACTGCATTAACTCCATCAATTTTTTCAATTTTTTTCGTCAGGCTGTCAACAACAGCTAGATCAGTATTGTTATCTAATGGAGAAGCGTTGCTGATTACAATCGTAGTCGGCATACTGGTTCCCTTGTTAAAATGCTCGGCAACAATGTTAAATCCCATAACTGAAGGATATTCATTACTCATGTCTTGAAGATTATCAAAGGACAGTTTATAAGAACTCGCCAGGAAAATCGGAATTAGTAAAACTGCTATCGCAGCTATTGCAATGGCTGGACGTTTCACCGAAAACGCAGCTGCCTTCGTCCAGGTTTTACTCTGACTGTGTCCCGCCGCATTCTTTGAAGGCCAGAATAATCGGGTATTGAGAATCCGCAATATAGCTGGAGTCAAGGTCATTAACTGTGCAACAAGAACAAATATCCCCACTGCTACAGCTACTCCGGAACGATAAACACTAAATTTTACAAAGTTGAGAGCTAGAAAGGCTATAAAAATAGTTAGTGCACTATAAATGACCGTCTTTCCCGCTGTCTTATAGGTAGTTGCGATTGCTTTATCAATATTTTTAGGATGATTACTAAGTTCTTCTTTAAAGCGGTTGAATAGAAGAATATTATAATCCGTTCCAATTCCGAATAGAATTAGGATTAAAAACATTCGTGTTAGACTGGTTACGGGGAACCCGAATTTATCTATGAGCTGTCCGACGATTCCCATTGACGTCAAATAAGTGATACCTACCGTAATTAGGGATATAAGAGGAGTTACCGGGGAGCGGAACATTACAACAAGCACTATAAAGATAAACAACACCGTTATGACAGCACTTTTCTCGACTCCTGCATTAGTCTGCTTCAGGAAATCATTGGTGATAAAGGCCCCACCTGTTATATAATGCTCCACTTGAAGATCTTCAAAACTTTTCTCAAGCTCCGTAACAATAACTTGAGTATCACGGTTGCCTTTTTCATAAGTGAATTGCACAATCATAGTTGTATTATCCTTAGAGACCAGCTTTTCCTTAGCCTCAGGGTAATCAAAAACGTCAACTAATCCTGTTATGCCAAGGGTTTCTTTGTTCGTTTTCAGTTTTTCAAGAGTTGCCTGAATGTCATCAAAATGCTGAGTTGTTAAAGTATCCTTATCATAAAATACAAAGATTCCCGAATCCCCTGAGGCAGTTGAAATCTCATCCATCATCTCTTGGGCAGTCTGAGAAGGATATTTATCAGCAAAGGATAAATTGCCTCTTTGATTAATAATGGGATCAAGATTAGGTGTGAACCATGTTAAAACAGCGGTAGCCAGTAACCAAAAGAGTACAATCCACCAGCGTCCTTTTAGCATTGTTTTCATACTTTAATTCACTCCTAAGAAATTATTTAGAACAACTGTTCATTATTAACTTATAAAATTAAGACAACCTCAAAGAGATGTCTTTAAAAAAGATAGCGATTAATTGATCAACTAATACCTTGACTTCGATTCCATTATTATATTTTTTTAAGATACAGCAAAACCCTTCAATAAATGCTGTAGATAGTATAGTCGTAAGATAGTTGTTTACTACTAAGCCTCTATTGGTGAAGTTCGGAAGCATCTTTTCAGCCAAAACCTCGTCAATTAAGTCAATAAGATCCTGTTTCGTATCTTCGTATTTGTTCTTGGACCCTTTACTCTTTTCCATCAAGATAAGTAATTCAGTATTATGCCTTTGGCAAATATCTAATAAGGTTTCAACTAATTCATTAATTCCAAAGTAGCTTTCGTCACCTTCCATCTCCCTGATCTCTTGAATAGAATTCATTAACCCATCATAGACCGGGCCAACCAAAGAGGTAAACAGCTCTTGTTTGCTAGTACAATAGTGATAGACATTCCCTAAGGCCACCTTGGCATTTTTCGCTATCTTACGCATGGAAGCATCCGTGTAACCCATAGAACTGAATTCTGCTAAAGCAGATTCTAGAATCCTCTGCTTGACCTCATCCTTCAAATATTGCATTATAGAACCTCCGTTCATTATTGATTATAGCATATTTTACTTAAATTCAAATCACCAATATATGTAAATGGATCAGGTAAAGATTATCTTTATCCTGATCCATTCATAAATTCATTTCTAATTAAGTTTTGATCTTAAACCGTTTTCAATGTAGCAGAACTATTTAAGTACAGACGCCACTGTAGGGATCATCTCCGGTACAACATAAGCTTGTAGACCAATCATCACCGAAACTATCACAAGGAATATTAGGGAATGTTTAACAGTGAAGCGGAAGAGATCCGATTCTTTCCCGACAAGGGACGTGGCTGCAGCCGCAACGGCAATAGATTGTGGCGAGATCATTTTTCCAACAACACCACCAGAGCTATTTGCCGCAACGGTTAGTACTGGATTAACTCCAATTTGTTCAGCCGTAACTTGCTGGAGTTTTCCAAACAAGGCGTTGGCCGAAGTATCAGAACCTGTCAGGAATACACCCATCCATCCCAGAACAGGAGAAAGGAATGGGAATGCTACTCCGGTTGAAGCAAACAATAATCCAAGGGTAAAGGATAGCCCGGAATAATTTGCTAAATAAGCAAATCCAAGTACTGATCCCATAGTAATAATCGGATAAACCAGTTGCTTTAGGGTCTTACCAAAAACTGAAATCGCTTTTGCAGGAGATACCCCTAAAATAAACATAGAGATTATGGAGGTTATAAGGATTGCAGTACCGCCAGCCGAAAAGAAATCCCACTTATAGGATGCCGCATAAACAGTGGACTTCGATACGATTGGTGAAACTTTATAAACCAAACCATCCAGACCAGGCCAATGAGGTATATTGACAAACCATTGTAAGTCCTTAGTTACCCAATTCTTAAAACTTGGAGTTCCCCAAATTGCCACCATAACCGTTAAGATTACGAAGGGTGACCAAGCTTTCATGACTTCTCCAGTACTGTAATGGGTCGTATTAACTGTAGCCTTTTTCTCACTTGGAAAACGCCAAACTGTTTTAGGTTTCCAAAACTTCAAGAACACTGTTGTTGCTACTAATGAGCTCAAGGAAGAGATAATATCCGGCAAATAAGCTCCCAGGTAGTTTGCAGACCACCATTGGGCAACGGCAAAGGATACGCCTGTTACTAAAATAGCAGGAAGAACTTCTTTTGCAGCTTTCCAACCTGCCATTAGAATAATTAGATAAAGAGGAATTAATACAGATAAAAATGGCAGCTGTCGTCCTACAGCTTGAGAAATTACGAAATCACTTATACCGGTTACACTTCCGGCAGCAATAATTGGACTTCCAATTGCACCAAAAGCGACTGGAGCAGTATTGGCAATCAGGCATAATCCGGCAGCATATAAAGGCTCAAAACCTAAACCAATTAAAATAGCGCCAGAAATTGCAACCGGAGCACCAAAACCTGCCGCTCCCTCTAAGAATGCACCAAAGGAAAACGCTACCAATAAGGCCTGTATACGACGGTCATCTGAAATTGTAGCGATAGAACTTTTAATAATATCAAAATGTCCGGATTCCACCGTTAAGTTATACAAAAATACGGCTGCTATAACAATCCAGGCAATTGGGAATAACCCATTAAGAATTCCTAAGAAACTTGCTGAAAGGGCGGTTCCTACTGGCATTTTATAAACAAGTACCACATCCACGAGGGTTATTCCTAAGGTTAATAATCCGGCAATATAACCCTTCATTCGTTTCACAGCGAGTGCCCAAAATAAGAAAAAAATCGGAATAGAAACTACAAGTGCAGTAAGCCCTATACTATTGTTTAAGGCCGCATAATTTTGACTCCATGGCATTTTTTCATTCATCTCTTTTCTTTTGAAATAAAGGATTCAAAGAACCGGAAACCCTTTTACACCACCCTTTCTTCAATAATTCACAAAAACATGTTTAGATTTGCAATTCTGATTGTACAAAAAAAATACATTCTTCAGCATAAATCGAACAAAAAAAACAGGATTCCTTGACTGAATAGCCACAAATCCTGCCTAAAAGGTATTATAGTTTCAAGTGTTGCCGTAGGGATTTTACATAGGTTCGGCTCACAGGTATTTCTGAACCATCGATCATTGTCAAATTACATGTATTATTAAACCAAGGAATTACTGCTTCAACTTTATTCAAGTTGGCAACATAACTTTTATGAACTCTTAAAAAAGACTCACCTAAAATTGTTTCTAATTCGTTCAAATTATAGTTTGTCAAATAGCTCCGTTTATCTATGAATACACGAACAGATCGATCTTCTATGGTTGCATAAAGAATGTCTTCAAAAGGAATTAGATATATCTTCTCATTCTCTTCAACCTTGAGTTTCGACATCCCGTTGTTTGGATGGAGAATCGAGTAGATTCTATCTAGTTTATCCATGAATTCATTGGAGATTGATCCTTCTTCAGCTTCTTTTATATTGCTTTGTTTATCAAGACGAGCCTTCAATCGTTGAACAGTGTCTGCCAACCGTTCTTCTTTAAATGGTTTTAGCAGATAATCTGCAGCATTTAAGTCAAAGGCCTGAACTGCATAATTATTGTAGGCTGTTGCAAAAACGAATGCAGGTCTCAGCGAATCTTCAAGGTTTCTTGAAATTTTTCTGGCAGTATCTATACCGGATCCATCCGGCATTTCAATATCCAAGAAAACCACATCCGGCTTCAATTCACTTACTTTTTTCAGTACTTCCTCGTTTGTGGAGACTTCTCCGATTATATCTATTTCCGGAATTTTACCTAACAAATAGATTAACTCATCTCTTGCCGGTTGTTCATCATCTGCTACGATAACTCTCATCTATCCCACTCCTAAGCTATTTCAAAATGAGGCTTTTCTGGAATCCTTAAAGTTACCACAGTTCCACGTCCAAAGACACTTGAAATCATAAAATCTGCTTGTCCATGGTAAGCATATTTTAATCTTTGCTCAACATTTTTTAGGCCTATACCCAATCCTTTACTTTGAACTGTTTCACCGGAGTGTAATAATTTCAGCTTTTCGTGAGGTATTCCTACTCCATTATCCGTGATTTTAAGAATTAAAAATCCTTTTTCTTGTTCAGCAGATACGATAATCTGCCCCCCTGAGTTAAGGGGATATATTCCATGTTTAATGGCATTTTCTATTAGCGGTTGAAGGGTCAAACCTGGAAGCTGCCAGTTCAGCACCTCTTCAGAGATTTCTTCAATAACATTTAACCGATCCGAAAAACGTGCTTGCTCTATGGCTAAATAGGCACGTATATGATCACATTCTTCGCGCAATGAAACAAAACGATCGCCACTTTGCAAATTTTTCCTAAAAAAGTCCCCTAGCTCTAGCAGTAAATCTCTTGCTCTTTTAGGATTGGTTCGGCAAAAGGAAACAATCGTATTAATAGCATTAAAAAGAAAGTGAGGATTGATTTGTGCTTGCAATGCCTTCAGTTCTGCCTTACTAACTAAACTAGCTCTAGTTTCCAAAGCAGCCAGTTCTAATTGAGTCGAAAATAGCTGTCCTAACCCAGCAGCGAATTCACGGTCAACTTTCGTTAAACTCCGTTTCCCCTGCCGATATATTTTAAGTGTCCCTACTACAGTTTTCTCAAAGCGTAAAGGTACAATTAAGGCAGATCCTAAACAACATGAATTATCTGAGCAGCCAATTTCTTCTTTATTCACTGCTAACTTTATCTCCCCGGTGCTAATTGCCTCGATGGTCGCCTTTGTTTGGAGCTCTAATCCAGCTGTGTGATGATCTGACCCTTTACCTACATGAGCTAAAACTCTCTGATCGCTTGTGATGGCTACCGCAGCAAAATCGGCACGTTTGAAAATTATTTCGCACACTTTTTCCGCGGTCTCTTCATTCAAGCCCAGGCGTAAGATAGGCAATGTTAGATTAGCAATATATAAAGCCTTTTGTGCCTGCAGAGCACCAATCCGCTCTTCTTCCAGAATCGAATTTTGAGCGATTCCATAAAAAATTGCAATTCCTATTCCATTCATAATTATCATGGGGGGGCCCATAGTTTTAACAACGTCCCAACCATCCGGGGCTGGTAAGGTTGCCAAAATCATTAACATCTCCAATATCTCTGATCCAAAACCGATTAAGACAGTCTGCTTCCAACTCAAAAGTTTGCTTGAAGAATTTTTTGCTAAAAGTCCTGCTATTAAGCCATTAATAATGGTCGCAATAGCACAGCTTAAAGATGTAGCCCCACCTAAAAAATATCGATGGGTTCCTGCAATGATACCTGAACCTAAACCAATAACCGGACCACCCAAAAGTCCTCCGGCAACTACTCCCACAACTCTAGAATTTGCTAAAGCACCTTTCGTTGGCAGACTCATATAGGTTCCTACTATCCCAATAATTCCGAATATCAGAATAAGAATGATTCTTTCTCGTGTATTAATCATCCCTCGCATAGTTTTCTTAAATAAAGGAGTAAGACTTAATAGATAAGCAATAGTTACTAAAAAGCTCGTGTCTAGTGCCATCTGCTTAAATAGAGTAATATTCATGTCCAGAGCTCCTCAATTTAATAATTATATAAACCAATAGAATTAAACAGCATTTTACTTTAATCTTATAGAAAAATAATTATATTTCAAGCTCATAACTTAAACAAAATAAGGAAATTTAAATGTTGTTAATTTCTTATTGTTTTCTTTTTTGAGTTTTTTGTGTAACTTTATACTTTTCTTGTTATTTGAACTTTCTTATTTGTATTTATTATTTAACTTTAAATTAATTTGGTTCTTAAATTTTGTTTCAGAGTATTTAACGAGAAAAAATTAACAAAAAAACAAGCGGTAATCTACAAAGCGTAGATCACCGCAACTTAGATATTAGAACTTAACAATTAGGGGATAAGGTCATATATTGGTTATGTCTTAACTAAAAACTTTTTAGGTTAGAGATATACAATGGGCTGGGCAGCCTTCGACAGCTTCTTTGCAAGATTCTTCGAACTCAGCGGGGACAGGGTTAGTATATGCAACTGCTAAACCATCATCCTCCATTTTAAAAACCTCGGGGCAGAATGCAGGGCAAGATTCGCATCCAATGCATTCATCTTTGTTTACTTCAGCAATCATAATACTTACCTCCTCTAAATTATCCTTCAAAACCATCCATTTCCAATAAGAGTTTATCACAAGAAGCATTGGATAGAAAGTGTATTATTTAACAGGTATCCTAGTGTATAAACCCTCACAGAAGCAAATCTCCTGAATGCGCCATTAATCTTAGTATTGCTCTATATCTTACCGGTCTATTAAGTGGTTGATTGACTTGAGCGCTTTACCTTTGTACGCAACAGCACTAATGCAATGGTTATCCCTGTTAAAACCAAACCAAAAACACTGACAATGCTATAGGCTAAAAATGCGGCTGAGATATTGTACATCTCTAAGCCCGCTTGGGTCTTATAAACAACAGCGAAAAAAAGAGAACGAATACCCGGAATATAAGACACTTGATAAATAATATGTCCTGCAAGGACTAAAGGAGTTAAGGCGAAAATCAGCTTGACACGCAAGGATGCTGACTTTGTCTTAAAGGGTTTAGCAATTATCCACGCAACAATTCCACCAATGAAACCCGATCCCCAATAAAATAATGTAAACCAAGCCTTCCAGGCATCGGATAATTCCTTTGTTTGAAACGCTCCAAAGTAGTTTAGCGGTACTAAAATCCCCAGCATTACCCCGATAAAGACCACAAATCCTTGGTTAACGCGAACTAAATGCCATACCTCGCGGCCTACTAATCTCAAATTCACTTGAACAGAACCATTTGGACAATTCCTCACACAATTAAAGCAAAGTTTGCAATCCAGATTATTATCTAAATAAGGAAGGTGTTGGGACATTGGGCAACCGGAAACACTTTTAGTCCCTACATAACACTCAAATGTTGTACACTTATTCAGGCAGACTGAAGTATCCGCACGAACCTCTAACATTGCACCTACTGAAGCAGTTCCGGTGAACCCTCCCAAAGGACAAAAGTGTCTACACCATGTATGGCGCGGAAAAAGAATTGCTATAAAGATCGCACAAGCTTGGATTGATATTAATAAAATCGCAGTATAACCAGGATTAAAACGCATGTCAGTAATTACTTCAACCCAAAAGATTGTGAGAAACAAAATACTGAATATGACGTAATCGTACTTTATGATCACCTGAGGTATCGGGTGGTTTTTATGAATTCTTCTCTGCACAAAATCCATAATGGTCGAAAAGGGACAAACCGTACACCATAATCTACCTAAAAAAGGAGAAATAAGAGCCAAGGCCGGCCACCATAACCCCCAGACCAAGGCAAAGATTTTTGTGGAGACTGCAACTTCAGGCCTAAATAGCAATAGTAAGATCAACGCTATAAACATAGTTGCTACTGATATCCTTAGCCAGCCAATAAGACTCCCTTTCATAAGCAATCCCTTTAATGTTGGCCATCCTAAAAGATTAATCGTATGCCCATTTTGTTCAGCAGTTGGTCCGAAAAAAATTTGTTCTAACCCGATAACATCTTGTTCGGCAATATGAAAAGCTCTTTCAATAACTTGAATTAATTCCGAGACATTACCTTGCTGGTAATGGTGGGACAACAGCAATTGAGTCGCTTCCTGACTTAGGACAGGGATATTTCTCTGGTTTTTCTTAGCAAGTTTCTCTAGGAATCCTTGGGCTAAGATTGGAATATCACGTTTGCGTTTCCGAAGAGGAGCGATTTCGTAGGTGTGGGCAAAGCACTTTCTTAACTCAGGAATTATAACTCTGTCTAAATCATCGGGTTCCGAGTTCAGACTACCAATAACAATGCATTTGTTTTTATGGAAGTTGATGGCTTGAGCGAGTTTAAGCTGAGTATGGGGTGAAAGAAGATTTATTTCCCTTATGAATAAGGTTCCACCTTCTGCAATATCAAAAAGATTTGAATTATAAATGGAAGAAGGATTCTCTTGGTTGTCAGATTCAAGGATTAAATCTCTCCACTGTTGATCAAAGCGTCTTCCATCCACTACTACGAATGGGGCCTCTGTCAAAGCCTGGCGCTGATGAATGTACCAGGCCATCATCTGGCGACCCGTCCCTCGCTCACCTGTCAGAAGTATATGTCCTTTGGCTTGGGAGAATTCTTCCAGCTTTCTTTCTATCTCAGCCGTTGTACGGGGACCTCCCCAAAGTCCATAAAACTTATCTTTATATTGGGTAAGCTGCAAAGCAGAGCGCAGTACTTCTTTATACTTTGCTTCAGATAAGATAAGGTTTGCCTCATTTAAATTTTGAGTCAATTTACCTATAAACCTTTGATACAACAACGGCCAGCGCAAAAGCATACGGGCAAAACCCTCTGCACCCAACTTAAGAACTGAACATTCTTCTTGACAAAGAATTGTTGTGGCTGCAGGCTTTCCATCAAGCAACGAAAATTCTCCAAAGCTGCCTCCCGGCTCAATCGATCTGACTCGCCTCACACGTTGTCCTTCTTTTCTGATCATAACATCGACTTTTCCCTTAATCAGAATGTAAAAAGAATGTTCTGCTTGACCCTGTTTAATAATCTCAGCGCCAGCACCATAACTTTCCCATTGAAAGTCAAAAGCGAGTTCTGCTAACTCAGTTGATGATAAATCTGAAAGCAGCTCAATTTTTGATAGACTATAAGCTTTATCATCAATCATAGGCCCTCCATTATATTTTTTCTTATCTTAACCTAAACTCTATCGAGGATGGTTATTAGCTGTCCAATTATCTGATAACCTTATTTTAATTCGCCCCAAGAATACTTAGAATATTTAAGATATTCTTTTAAAAAAACTATAGCTTACGAGATTATTCCTGGCAAGTCACACTTTTTCCCAATCATACACAAAAACCCTTACCAGTGATAGTAAGGATTTTTGTTTTCTCACATTCTTTATGAAATAAATTAATTAATACTTTATAAATTTCGATCCTAAAGCACCACAAATTGGACATTTCTCAGGAACAACCTTCTCAATGTTCCCGCAAATTGGACAAAGATAATAATACACTTCTTCTTCCTGATCCAAATTGTCTTGTGCTTCTTGATAAAGTCTAGCGTGCACCTCTTCAGCTTTTAAAGCATATGTAAAAGTCCTTATTGCAGCTTGATTACCCTCTTCTTGAGCCACTTTCAAAAACTCCGGATACATGCTTTGGTATTCATGATTTTCACCTGCCACTGCATCATTTAGATTTTCCGCAGTTTCCTTGATTTTTTCTGCAACCTCGAAATGCTTTTGAGCATGTATTGCTTCGGCATCTGAAGCAGCCTTAAAAAGCTTCGCCGCGTTCTTTTTACCTTCTGCTTCTGCTTTCTTTGCGTAGGCAAGATACTTGCGATTAGCCTGTGATTCTCCTGCAAAAGCCTCCATCAAATTGTCTAAAGTTTTACCGTTCATAAAGTTTCCCTCCTAATTAGTTTTAATTAAGTCAGTATGCGCAATTTTTAGGGCTTCTTAATAATAAGGATACCCACTGACTACTTTAAGTTTAATACCTATAATATACCATAACTACTAACTAATACATAATTAGTGCATTTAGTCTTAATTGTATGTTAAAAGTTGCCATGTTATAGTTATTCTAGTTACTAAGTGCTTATCTTAAGTAGAGATAATAAATGGTGGGGTGTTCCGATGAAAAACGTAGGACTTGTACTTGAAGGCGGAGGCATGAGAGGGCTATACACCTGCGGTGTATTAGAGTATTTTATGGAAAATAATTTATATTTTCCGTATGTGATAGGTGTATCAGCAGGAGCTTGCAATGCTGCCTCATATATTTCTCGGCAACAGAAAAGAAATGAAAAGGTTATCATTGGTTTCGTTAAGGACTGGCGGTACATGAGTCTAAGAAATTTATTTCTAAGTAAATCTTACTTTGGTATGGACTTTATTTTTGATGAAATTCCCAATAAGCATGTTCCCTTTGACTTCAAAGCCTTTTATGAATATCCAGGTGATTTTTTAGTGGGGGCAACTGATTGTCAAACTGGTAAGCCAATATATCTGAATAAAGATGATTTAGGCGATCAATTCCAGGCTTTAAGGGCATCTGCTTCTCTGCCAATGATATCCCCTATCATCAACTATAAGGGACTTGAACTCTTAGATGGTGGAATTTCCGATGCCATTCCTCTCAAAAAATCCATTGCAGACGGCAACCTCAAGAATATAGTTGTTTTAACCAGAAATAAAGGCTACAAAAAGCAGCCCGGAAAATTTAAGGCTCTGCTCAAATTAAAATATAGAAATTACCCGCAATTAATCGAAACCATGTTAAATCGCTACAAGAATTACAATGAAACCTTAGATTATATTGATCACCTTGAAAACATAGGACAAATTATTGTCATAAGGCCATCGAAAGAATTAGAAGTTGACCGCTTAGAAAAAGATCCTCAAAAACTTCAAAGACTACTTCAACAAGGGTATGAGGATACTAAAAGCACTTATGAACGTATTATTGAATTTGTTCGTCAATAGAATCTCAGCAAGAAGTGTTGTATTATAAATAGACACCCTCGGAAATACTCAGACTTCGCAAGGGTGTCTAAATTTTATCGGTAAAAGATTCTCACGATTACTATTCAGTTCTTGCTCTTTGGTCCTTTTTGGTCTGCCCTAAACGTTCAATCTTAGGTTCATAATCCTGTTTTTTCAATTCTTGAAAATGTTCATCCATCTCAGGGAATTTATCTGCTAAAGCCTCTCTTCTTGATTCATTCTTATGAGTCATGTTTTGTAACCTCCTTTTAATTTCAACTTAAAATACCTTTACAGTATTTCCTTAATTACAGGAATGATGTTTGGATTATTTATGAAATCTTTCATGCATAATTAAAAGCTCAACAGGCCATAATACGATCATAAGGGTACGTAATGGTTGAGCCAAGATTCATATATGTTTTTCACCAGGTATATATGGGTCGGCCAAAGATTATATTCAGGTGGTAAAACGCTTGTATGTAGTCGGAGGGAAGATCTTTTAGTGGTGGGAAAAGGGCTTTATGGCAGTCTTTTTGATTGTTTTAGGGTTTTAACTTATCCTAATAGGTCGAGCTAAGATTTTACCGGGTGTTGAGTTTCTTACTCAGTCATATATCCCATGATATATGCATGTGTAAGAAGTCGGTTATATTCGGCCGAGAGGTTGTCTATAGCTGAGTAGATATCTTGTAAGGTCGAACGAATCATTAGTATGGGTGGTAACCTGCTTGATTATGGTCGGAAGATCCTAGTTAGGTAATCAGCGATCTATACTGGTGTTAGGTAGATCATTACGTGCTCTTATATATCCTTCATTAATAGCCGCTGCAAGCGGTTTTTTCTTTTTTCATTTACTAATATTCGCGTGATTATCTTTTAGATTGTAACAATTACAAAAAGCAGGTTCTTTCTTATCAGATAAGAAAGAACCTGCTTTCATGCAGCTTTGATCATCATTATCGTGTAGGGAGAATTTCTAGCCAGTAATTATCCGGATCATTAATGAAGTATATCCCCATTTCTCGGTTCTCGTAACAGATACAACCCATTCTCTTATGATGCTCATACGCTGCTTCAAAATCGTCGACTCTAAAAGCAATGTGAAATTCATTTTCTCCTAAGTTATAGGCTTCAGTTCTATCTCTCAGCCAAGTCAATTCCAAGCTATGCTGTGTAACACCATCTCCTAGATAAACTAGGATAAACTCTCCCTCAGCCTGGACATGCCTCTTAACCTCAACTAAGCCAAGCGCTTCCCTATAAAAGTCAAGGCTCTTTTCAAGGTTCAAAACATTAATGTTGTTATGCTCAAATCGAAATTTCATAATTATTTACCCTCCCTCATTTTAACTATTAAATTATTATATTTGGAAAAAGACTTCTGCTAGTTTAATAATAGAGTTTATAATTATTGTATAATTAGATCGGGGTGATAACAATGACTAATTCAATGAGAATCAAATATTTGTATCACAGTGGTTTTTTAGTAGAAACAAATACAAATCTACTCATATTTGATTATTATCAAGGTTCCGTCGATAGTCTCTTAAAAGAAAGTCCGAATAAGAATATCTTCATCTTTTCCTCACATAGTCATCCTGACCATTTCAATCCAATAATACTAGAATGGCACAAATTCAGACCAGACATTCAATATATCTTCAGCAATGACATCAATGTGCCACAAAAAAATATAAACGTAAATTTCATAGCCCCCTATCAGACTCTTGAAATAGGCAACTTAAGTATCAAGGCTTATAATTCAACGGATCTAGGTGTAGCCTTCCTTGTCCAAGATGAGGAAATGCGATACTTTCATGCCGGAGATTTAAACTGGTGGTATTGGATTGATACCCCTGAGGAAATGATAAAGGCTGAAAAGAACTTCAAAGAGGAAATTCAAAAAATCAAGGGGGAAGCAATTGATGTAGCTTTTTTCCCTGTTGATCCAAGACTTGAACTAAACTATAGTGCAGGAGCCGAGTACTTCATTCAAGAGCTTACCCCCCGAATTTTTATCCCAATGCATTTTGCCGATAGCCCTGATGTAGTCACAAAATTTGAAACCAAGATGAAGGATAGTCCCAGTAGAATTATAAAGTTCTCTCAAAAAGGTCAAGAGTTAATACTTTGAACACTATTTATATGGAGGCATTTCTTACTAAGAATGAGAATAACCGCCTTGCTAAGCGGGCGGTTATTGCGTAGTAATTTATCTTATTTCTAGTCAAATAAAATTAAAGCCATAACCTCTAAATCAACTGTCCCAGTATTTTCAATTGAATGCTTTTCTCCATTTTTTGTAATAATCACATCTCCAGGTTTAACCGATTTCTGCTCTCCATTGTCATCGACCATACCTTCGCCACTTAGAATAACATAAGTTTCAAAATCACCCACGTGTTCATGCAGACCAATGGAGGTTCCAGGTTTCAACACATTTTTAGCAAATAGCCGACCTTTACCTTTAAACTCATCTTTCTCTGTTTCAAGAAAATGTGTCATTTGAATTTCGCCTTTGCCCCCGCGAAAGTTAGATACGGAATCTGTTCTTAACTCTTCTGGATGTTTAATCATATCTGTACTCCTTCACAATTAAATTAATAAAGATTATAGCATAATTTGTGAATCTAGGTTAAATATCTTTGTTATCTCTCAAAAGATAGTCTCCAAGACTAGTTTGTGTTTCAAGATGTATATGGTATAATTTTTCCAAGTTTGTTATTTTTTATTAAAATATATAAGGAGCTTGCTATGAATAAAAATTCATTAAAGAAATATGCTCAACTTATTGTTAAAACAGGTTTAAACCTCCAAAAAAATCAAACTCTAGTTATTTCTTCTCCTATTGAATGTGCACTCTTTACACGAATGGTCGCAGAGAATGCTTACCAAGAAGGCGCACGAGATGTTGTCATCCAATGGCGAGATGAATTATTTTCAAAGATCCGCTATCTCCATGCTCCAGAAGAGATTTTCGAGGAATTTCCAGAGTGGCAAAAGGAATTCTACCTTTCTTATGTACACCAAGGAGCGGCTTTCTTAAGTATAGCCGCTTCAGATCCTGAGTTGATGAAGGATGTTAACCCCGAAAGAATAACCAAGGCTCAAAAAACAAGCAACATTGCCCTCAAGGATTATCGGGATCGGCTTATGAGCAACCAAAACACCTGGTGCGTTGTTTCAATACCAACGACAGCTTGGGCCGAGAAGGTCTTTCCACACCTTTCTACAGAAGAGTCGATGGAAAAACTATGGGAGGTTATTTTTCAAACGGTACGAGTCGATACTGAAAACCCTATTCTCTCTTGGCTAGAACATACAACTAACCTTAAAGCAAGAATGGATTTTTTGAACTCTCTAACCTTAAGATCACTACGTTACACAAATTCTTTAGGAACTAATTTAACAATCGAGCTACCTGAAGACCATATCTGGCTCGGCGGTTCTGAGTATACCCCGGAAGGTATCGAGTTTATAGCTAACATGCCTACAGAAGAGGTATTTACCTTACCTAAAAAAACAGGAGTGAATGGTAAAGTCGTCAGTTCATTACCTCTAAACTATAATGGAAATCTCATAGAGAACTTTTCAATGACCTTTAAGAATGGCAAAATTGTAGATTTTAGTGCTGAAAAAGGTTATGAAACACTAAAGTCAATTATTGAAACAGATGAGGGCTCTCATTTTCTCGGAGAGGTTGCTTTAGTCCCCTTTGATTCTCCAATTTCAAATTCAAAGATCTTGTTTTATAATACCCTTTTCGATGAAAATGCGTCCTGCCATTTGGCTTTAGGAAAAGCTTATCCTGTTTGTATGAAAAATTGTGAAAAGCTAACCCAAGAAGACTTTACAACACTGGAAATCAACGAATCCCTAGTGCACGTAGACTTTATGATTGGAACCAGGGATCTGGAAATCTTAGGAACGACTTGCGACGGTAAAGAAGTCCCCATCTTCAAAAACGGCAATTTTGCCCAGTAAGTTAAAGTCTATGCTAAAAGATCCTTTAACGACTCACATTCCTGCCCAATTATTTTGTATCTTTTACTGAGTGCTGAAAACCTCATTGAAATTTCTCCGAGAAGCAATTTCAATGAGGTTTCTCTAACAATAATTAATATGCGCTCTACTTTTAAGTCTACATTCACTTCTATCGGCTAGACATAAAGAATTATCACAGGAATTGCTGCTCCCCATGCACTTGCCAATGTAGCAATACTGCCTCCACGGCGCTTCTCCACAGAATAGCTATAATGAGCCATGACAGCAGCTGCTAGCGCTAATAGTATGTGGTTTAGAGATAGTTTCCCACCAAATAACAAAAGAATGACACCTAGTAATATTTGAGTATCCAAGAGGGAGTTCGCCGTAACACTTACCATTTTATGTCCCCATACCTGTTTTCCTCTCCACTGTCCCAGTGAAGCTACAAAGGCCCTTCATAATACCATTAATAGAACCAGAGTTGTTAGAGTTTGGTGCAACCAATGAAAGCTACTAACCATTTTTTCTCCTCCCTGTTAGTACAATACTGAAAAGTTTCCCCAACTACTTGTGTTTTAGTAAAAGAGATAATATATTTGTTATAATAACATTATTGTGTAACATATTAACAATCTTTATTAGTGATGTCAATATTATTTTTATTACACTAAACTCCGAGAGGATGTAATTATGTCTATTGGGCCTAAAATTAAAGCATTCCGACAAGAATTAAATTTAACGATTCCACAGTTGGCAGATATGACAGGACTGTCACGGGGTTTCATCAGTCAAGTGGAGAATGACAAGGTTTCCCTTTCCTTAGAAAGTCTTCAAAAAATGGCTATTGCCTTAAAAGTACCAATTAGAAATTTCTTAGCCGATGAACCTTTTCCACCAGAACTTGTTACCAAAAACGCCCGTCCTAAAATAAAATTCGGGGATGAACCTGAACTTGAAATTTTATCAGCACCCTTTGGCAGGCAACTACAGATTTTAATGGTAGAGTTACCTCCTGGATATCAAGCCGGTAATTGTGCGCATACCCACGACGGAGAAGAGTGGATTATGGTACTTGCTGGTAAAGTTAAAGTTATCCAAGGGGACTTTTCGGCAATTCTGGAAGAAGGAGATAGTATTCACTGGGACGGAAGTTATCCCCACCTTTGCCAAAACGCTACTCATACCCCTGCGAAAGTTATTGTTGCTCTGACTCCTCCGGCCATGCTCCCACTTTCCAAAACAGAATAAAATTACTACCTAGTCATTTCAATTGAAACAAATGGTAACCTTCATAAAACATTAATCCGGGGATAATTAAAGCAGCTAACCTTTTAGTTAGCTGCTTTTTTGTGCCTGCAACTCAGAAGATGCTAGAAACTTTACTATACATTTATCGATATTTTTCCTAAACGCTGAATTTGTCTGATTCGTCTTTCCAACCTACGCGGAAATGATAGATCTTCATTATTAAAAACCAGTACCTTCCAGCCATCTGATTTTAACTTATTAAGATCACTTAGATGCTCTGGATCATCCAGGCATATCAAGATATCTTCAACCTGGGCCAGAAATGTCTTACCCATTATTCTTTTATTCCAATACACAGTCCCTTTTGGGAAGATATTGCTTAGAACATGCCTAAGAGTATCTGCCTGCTTAGGAACTATAGAAGTGCTGGATAATTGAGAAATTTTGGAGTGGATGGATGTGAATAATGCGGGAACTTTAATATTTCCACCAGATTGTAGGTCATTTACAACATCGAAAGGCTTATCAGTCTTACTACAAGGCTCTAGGAAATAATCCTTAGACGGAGACATGGGTTCACTCTGTCCAAAGCGTTCTATCCTGTTTATTGCTTCTAACTTTGTATCTATCTGAGCAAGAGCCTCCGAAAACTTCTGTGCATCTGCTTTCGCTCGGGCTTCGACTTGGGCAAATTTCTTTGCAAGCATCTCAGCTTCCGCTCTTGCTTGAGCTTCAACCTGCGAAAGCGTCTCACTAAGTGACGCTACTTCTGCTTTTGCTTGTTCTTCCCCTTGGGCATGAGACTTTATTTGTGCTCCTGCCTCTTCTAGCGCCCGGGCATCTGCCTCAGCTTGTTTTTCGGCTTTGGCAAGAGCCTCTGCGAACTTCTGTTCATCCGCTTTCGCTTGAGTTTTAACTTGGAGAAGAGTCTCATTGAGTGCCTCAGCTTCCGCTCTTGCTTGGACTTCAACTTGGGCAAGTTTCTCTCTAAGTGACGCTACTTCAGCTTTTGCTTGTTCTTCCCCTTGGGCGTGAGACTTTATTTGTGCTCCTGCCTCTGCTAGCGCCCGGGCATCTGCCTCCGCTTGTGTTTCGGCTTGAGCAAGAGCCTCTGCGAACTTCTGTTCATCCGCTTTCGCTTGAGTTTTAACTTGGAGAAGAGTCTCATTGAGTGCCTCAGCTTCCGCTCTTGCTTGGACTTCAACTTGGGCAAGTTTCTCTCTAAGTGACGCTACTGCTGCTTTTGCTTGTTCTTCCCTTTGGGCATGAGTCTCTATTTGTGCTCGTGCCTCCGCTAACGCCTGGGCATCTTCCTCAGCTTGTTTTTCGGCTTGGGCAAGAGCCTCTGCAAACTTCTGTTCATCCGCTTTCGCTTGAGCTTCAACTTGGGCAAGTTTCTCTAAGAGTGACGCTACTTCTGCTTTTGCTTGTTCTTCCCCTTGGGCGTGAGACTTTATTTGTGCTCCTGCCTCTTCTAGCGCCCGGGCATCTGCCTCCGCTTGTATTTCGGCTTGAGCAAGAGCCTCTACGAACTTCTGTTCATCCGCTTTCGCTTGAGCTTCGACTTGGGCAAGTTTCCCACTAAGTGACGCAGTTGCTGCTTTTGCTTGTTCTTCCCCTTGGGCATAAATCTCTATTTGTGTTCGTACCTCTGCTAGCTCCTGGGCATCTGCCTCCGCTTGTTTCTCGGCCTTAGCAAGAGCCTCTGCGAACTTCTGCTCATCCGCTTTCGCTTGAGCTTCGACTTGGGCAAGTTTCTCTGTGAGTGACGATACTTCAGCTTTTGCCTCTTCTTCCCCTTGGGCGTGAGTCTCTATTTGTGCTCGTGCCTCTGCTAGCGCCTGGGCATCTGCCTCCGCTTGTTTTTCGGCTTGGGCAAGAGCCTCTGCGAACTTCTGTTCATCCGCTTTCGCTTGAGCTTCGACTTGGGCATGTTTCTCTAAGAGTGACGCTACTTCTGCTTTTGCTTGTTCTTCCCCTTGGGCGTGAGACTTTATTTGTGCTCCTGCCTCTTCTAGCGCCCGGGCATCTGCCTCCGCTTGTTTTTCAGCCTTGGCAAGAGCCTCTGCTAACTTCTGTTCATCCGCTTTTGCTTGAGCTTCAACCTGCGCCAGTTTCTCACTAAGTGACGCAGTTGCTGCTTTTGCTTGTTCTTCTCCTCGGGCGTGAGTCCCTATTTGTGCTCGTGCCTCTGCTAGCTCCTGGGCATCCGCCTCCGCTTGTTTTTCGGCCTTGGCATGAGCCTCTGCTAACTTCTCTGCATCCACTTTCCCTTGAGCTTCGACTTGGATAAGCCTCTCTGTGAGTACTTCTATATCCGCTCTCGCTTGAGTTTTAATCTGGAGAAGAGTCTCATTGAGTGCCTCAGCTTCCGCTCTTGCCTGGGCTTCAACCTGCGCAAGTGTCTCTCTAAGTGTCTCTGCTTCTGATCTAGCCTTAGCTTCTGCTTGGGCATAAGCCTTAACTTGTTCTCGTGCCTCTGCTAAAGCCAGGGCGTCAGCTTCCGCTTGTTTTTCGATTTTAGTTGCCCTTATGTCAGTGTGGGTTATAGAAACAACGGAATGATCCAAGAGATGAGATTGAATATCTGTTGCATGAACTGTTTTGTTAATACTTTCTATTGACTCTTGGTTATGAGTTTCAGTGGCTTTCATTATCCCCTCACGTAACATTCTTTCCATGATGTTATGAAATTCAGGAAAGTTATTAATAACACGTGCATCAGGAAGCTGTTGTTGTAGAAGTTGCTTAATACCATCCTCTAAGAATTCGGATGGGAGGGTTAGAGTATTCTTTAATAATAATGTAAGCTTTATAACGATCTGACATCCTCTTTGAAATTCTTCTTCTGAATCCACCCCTTTTAATATACAGACGGTAAAGATCCTCTCAATGATTTGATTAATCCACTTTCCAATTCGGGGATCATTATGAAAATATGTCTCCAAAATCATCCACCTCCAGTTAATAACTTGTAAATATCCTATGCTTGTCAATTCAGGATAAGTACTTTGAAGTTTAACCTTCAGGACAAATCTATTAAACTATCGTAATCACAAGTTAGCAATCATTCACTTTAGGTAAAAAAAGCAAGTCATCCTAGCTGACTTGCTTCCTTAAGGTGGTTTTTTTCTTGTGTCGCCTCTTACTATTCGTTGACTAACTATTACTCTGGGCCTTTAGCAAATTCCCATACATGTACTAACAACCGTACTATATAGCATCTCCTATATTTGAGTGATTCCAGTTTCATAAATGTTACGAATCATGACCTCGATTTCTGGATCTTGGATTGATAAATCCTTAATTTCATAGTTCTCCGAGATCCGGCTAATCAATTGAGCTGCACTCATTACGTCACGGTTAAACTGCAGCCATTGACGATTTCCTTCTTGCTTAATCACTTTAGCCCCCTCGACAGAAAAACCGCCTGTCTCCTCTTCAAGCTCGATGATTAATACCCGGTTCTTACCAAACCGCTCTTTGATCTTCGCTAACTCCCCATCATACATCACCTGTCCACCATCAATTAGAATCATTCGCTGACAGAGCTTTTCGATGTCGGACATGTCATGGGTCGTAAGAATGACAGTAACCCCACTCTCTTGGTTAATCTCCCGAATAAAGTTTCGCATTCGTTCCTTGGCCACCACATCTAAGCCAATCGTCGGTTCGTCAAGAAAGAGTATCCGTGGATTATGGAGTAAAGAAGCGGCAATGTCTGCCCTCATTCGTTGCCCGAGGGATAGTTGTCGGACGGGGGTTTGAAGGAACTCATTGAGCGCTAAGATTTCAGAAAATCGAGCCATATTTTTCCGGTATTGTTCATGGGGAATTTGAAATACTTGTCGTAGGAGTTCAAAGGATTCAATCGTCGGCAAATCCCACCAAAGTTGTGTTCGCTGTCCAAAGACAACACCTATCTGACGTGCATTTTTTTGGCGTTCTTTAAAAGGTATTATCCCATTGACCCGGATATCCCCCGAAGTCGGCACAAGAATACCCGTCAGCATCTTAATAGTCGTAGACTTGCCTGCTCCATTAGGGCCGATATACCCTACAATCTCCCCAGAGTTTACAGCAAAAGAGATATCCTGCACAGCCATTTTCGTTGTATATTCTCTATGAAATAGACTTCGCAGCGCTCCCCCTATACCCTCTTGACGTTTAGCAATTTGAAATTCCTTCGAGAGATGATTAACCTCTATTAGACTCATGTAATTATGTCCTCCCCAAGTCTAAATTAACTTTTATGATCCAGCACTTTTATAACGATTTAAACCCAACATCCAAAGTTGAAAACAAAGCCAGAAGAAAAGTACTCCGACCAAGATACTGAAGAAACCCCAATAGGGCGGATAAATCCCACTCTTTTTCCCCAATAAAAGCAACGCAGGAAGATAGTTAACAAACGCAAAGGGCAGGATAAAAGCCACTAATATCTGCACCATCCGAGGATAGATGGAGAGGGGATAGTTCATAAGGCTTTTAGCCGGCCACATCACGACCCAGTAAAAACGCTCCGAACGAGTCGTCCAAAAGGCCATTGCTGAGATCGCTATCAAAAGTCCTCCTTGAATAAGAGTTCCTCCAATTACAGCTCCGAGGAAAACTAACCACTGCCAAAGGTTCCAGTGCAGCCCCAGACGTTGGTAAGCCATTGCCACAGCAACAATACTAAAGAGAAACTGCCCGAAAGCTCCTATATCAAATTTCATAGCCATAAAGTGGAAAAACGGATGAATAGGTCTAACTAAAAATCGGTCAAACGTTCCTTGAATAATGAATTGATCCAAAGTCCGGAAATGAAAGAAGAGAACCACACAAACTCCCCATGATAATACGGAAAGGGCAAATAGAAAAAGGAGTTCCCAGAAACTCCAACCTTCGATAGCTCCAAAGGAGTAGAGCAATACCCACATGGTAATAGCAGTTCCGGCGTAGGTCATGGCCCAACCAAGAATATTCATGACAAAGGCATAACGATATTGCAGCTGGGTTCGAATACTGACCCCAATCATATAAAAATACATTTTTATTCCTCTTAGCCAAGACTGCATCATGATCTACCCTCCCTGAATGACAATTTTCATGGACGCCTTAGCCCAGACATAGCGAAGAATTGCGTAACACACTACGAGCCAGACGACCTGAGTAAAGAGCCCTATCAACAGGGCTTTTCCGCTTAGTTGTCCGACAAAAATAGAATTCGGCACAAAATAAATTCCTTGAAAGGGTAAGTAAAGAGCCACTTGCTCCAGCCAATCCGGAAAAAACCACAGAGGAACCACTGACCCTGAGAATAAAGAAATGGAAAAATAGAAAATATCCTCTACCCCTCCCGTCTCAACCAACCAAAAGGTAAACAACCCGAAGGTCAGTTCTATACAGTAACGGATGAAATACCCCAGCACGGCTGAAATAATGAACAGCATTCCCTGCCCAAGGGTTGTAGGGACTGCAGGACTAAAAACAAGAAAGATAACTGTGTATAGAGGTAAGACTGCCGTTAAGAAGTGAAAAAAGATACTTCCAAAATCCGTAAACAGCATACGCAAAGGATAATCATAGGGCCTAAGCATCTCCATAGCAATATCCCCGGTTCTCACCCGTTCCTGAATCTCCCACAGAGGCGTCCCTGCACCATGAATTCCCTGAAGGGCTTGGCTTACTAAGATATAGCTCAACATCGAATGGAAGGAAACACTTTCTACAGACCCTTTTCCCTGATAAAGTGCATACCAAACAAACCCCCACATAAAGAGCATCATTACATTGCCCAGAATTCTTGTCCAAGCATCAAATCGATAAGCTGCTGCCCTTTGAAAAGATTTACGAGTAAAGACTCCATACATCCTTAATGTTCCGATCATTTTCTACCTCTTGACAAATTTACTTTGAAAATTGTGGTTTCTTAACCACTGGTCACAAATGACTAATAACCATATTCACCCTAAATCCATTAACCAGTCGGTTGTTCTCCGTAAAGGGACTGAACTTAAGTTTCTACTGAAAATCAGATTATGTTACATACATAGGAAGTGGTATAATTTCGAAAGTAATAATAATTACACTAGCTAATAATTTTAGAGGAGATATTTAACTAATGGAGAAAACTACACAGCGCAAAATGGTCACAACTGCGATGCTTGTATCGATTTTACTGGTTGCTATCGATACGACTATCGTTACTACCGCTATGCCGCACATTGTTGAACAACTAGGCGGCTTGAATCTACTAAGTTGGGTTTTTGCTATTTATCTACTTACATCATCGGTAACCACCCCGATTTATGGAAAACTTGCCGATTTATTCGGCAGAAAGTCCATTTTCATCTTCGGGATCGTACTTTTTGTCATCGGGTCCATGGTTTCCGGAATGGCACAGACAATGTATCAACTAATTATATTTCGTGGATTTCAAGGTCTCGGCGCCGGTGCCGTGATGCCGCTGACGTTTACAATTATTGCGGATCTTTATCCGGGTGAAGCCCGCGCAAAAATGCAAGGTGTCTTTAGCTCAGTTTGGGGCGTTGCTGGATTGCTGGGACCTTTAGTAGGCGGCCTCTTTGTTGATCACATCTCATGGCGTTGGATTTTTTATATTAACGTCCCGATTGGGATGGTTGCGATTTTCTTGGTGCTTAGTTTTCTGCACGAAACACCCCTTGAAAAATCAAATAAAATTATTGATTATTGGGGAGCAGCACTGTTTACTCTTTCTATGAGCTCACTTCTCTTCGCCTTAATCAGTGGAGGACAATTATATGCCTGGTATTCTCTAGAGATTATCTTATTATTTACTACCGCAGTTGCTTTTCTGATAGCGTTTCTTTATGTGGAGACTAAGACACAGGAACCCATGCTTCCACTATCACTCTTTAAGATACCAGTCATTGCTGTGTCCAATGCTGTGGGCTTTGTGGCCAGTGGTGTATTGATTGGCGTCAATGTGTATTTGCCAATCTGGATACAGACACTACTTGGTCATAGCGCGACTAGTTCCGGACTAACCCTGATGCCCATGTCATTCGCTTGGCCGCTGGCATCAACGTTAGCCGGGCAGTTTATGTACAGAATCGGCTCAAAAGCTACAGCTGTATTCGGTGCAGTACTAATTATGGCAGGTTCAGCCTGGCTGCTACTTGTCCACACGGGTTCCCCTTACTGGTATTTCGTTGGGGTCATGGTTGTCATAGGCTTTGGGATGGGGTTCTCTTTTACTCCTTTAACCGTTCTAGTCCAGTCAGCTGTCGGTTGGAATTTACGCGGTGCGGCTACAGCCTCCAATACTTTTTCGCGTTCGCTGGGACAAACCGTGGGCATTGCTGTGTTTGGTACTGTATTCAATAATACTATGAACCAAAGCGGTATGGCCCAAGGCCTGCATGTGGTCTTTATCATGGTGTTCGCTATTTCAATGGTTACTTTGTTAATCAGCATTTTGCTCCCATCGCACCGTAGTATTATGGCTCAGCAAAATGCCGATTAAGATTAAACGTAGGTTGAATCCTGTTAGGAAATCTTGCTGTAATAATAATGATTCTCCGTCTTTTAACCATTACCTTCCACTGCAGGGAATACAGCAGTCTTTAATATTCCTTATTATTAAAAAGAAAACCCTCAGAATTGAGGATTTTTCATCTTAACTAAAAGGAATAAATTTAGTTTTATTCAAGAAATTAATTATTATCCTAGTTGAAGAAAATAAGGCTGATGCATGAAATAGTATCTTTGCCGTTATTATAGGACATCCCACACCCCTTCTCCAAGGCCATGACATCTATCCCGTAGGCCTCGACGGAGGATACAGCTTCATCAGGAAACCGACACTCCTGACCGTCAAGAAAAGAACAGCGGCCACAAAAAGTGCACGGTCCAACATTTAGCGGGAGGAATTCCTTGAAAACGCCTGTTCCCTTAATATTGTCTATTACCTGTCTTAATATCTTTGTATGCTTTTTGATGCCCTCTTGCATACCTTCGTAGTCAAAAGAATCTTCGAGTTGATACACCGTCTGGAATAATAGCCCACTTTTGAACTTTAAGGCTTTCAGCTTTAACTCTTCAATGGAACCCACCGCTGGGGGACACATCCAGTTCTTATTATAACTTCCACATGAGTTTTGCTCGCATTGTTTTCTAAAGTCTTCATTAAATTGAACATCTTCCACTGCTACAATAGCTGATTGATTCACACCCAGAGACTTAAGCAAAGACATCAGATTATCTATGCCTGAGCTCATACATTCAACTCCTTTTGAATTAAAGCATCGGTTTAAACATCATAAATTCTTTACTATGCGGGCAACTAAGACCTCCGAGGACGTACCTCGGAGGTCTTTGGTTTTCTAGAACATTTCTTTACTCATTTTGTCAATCGCTTCACTTGCCGAGTCATATACGCCAGGGAAGGAACTAAAATTCAAACCTTGAGTTAAATTAGGAATGAAGTATAACTTCCCACAATTTTTGCAGGCCCTCTCCACTTCTTTGGCCACAATTTCTGGTGTCCACCCCGGAAAATCAACAACGCCACTGTCGATATCTCCCATAAAGCTGATTTGACCCCCATATTTTTTAATCAATTCAGGTGTGTTGTTAGTTGTCATAACTCCCTGCCAGATATCAATTCCCATTTCGATCATATAGGGAACCAAATTAGCTGCATAGGAATCGCTGTGATGGACGATCAACTCGACACCATTGGCTTTGTAAAAGGCATAGATTTTCTTGTAAGCGGGCAAATAGAACTCTTCAAACATGGCCGGGGAAATGAAGGAAGATTTTTGGCTGCCCCAGTCGTCATGATGGAAAAGTGCATCAGGATGGAGACGGTCGATCAGGATTTTTGCATAATTTAGCTCAGCTTCCGTAAGATAATCGATAAGCTCATGCATTGCTTCCGGTTCTTCATAGAGAGCCATTAAGGCATCTTCCATACTCATAAGGTGATGACACATTTCAAAGACACCAGGGGCGACGAAAGCCGTTACAAATTGTTCATTGCGATCAATTGAATTGGCATGGGCTACAGCTGCCGCCCAAGCTTCATCAGAATTATCAATGACAGGAGCCTTAACGTATTTTCTCCACTCTGTGATATCCTTTAAGACTTTGTGTTCATCATCATGCACCGGAAACTGACCAAGCTGACCTTCCGGCCATCTGAAAGTAATCCCCCAACTATTCTTGAACTCTGAGCCTGGTGGACACATCAGTTGTACCGGGACTTCCAGGATAATATCCATGAATTCGTACTGATTTACAAATCGATCCGGATTTCCACCTTTGATGGTCTCCAATAAATTCTGTCTTTTAGTTAACATCCTTTTCGGCCTCCTTTAATTTAGTTCAAGCATAACTTAAGCCAAAATGTCAATTCAAGCACTTACCAGTTCTTTGGCTTTTACAGCAGCACTCCCCGCGTCCGGAGCGAAACCATCTGCTCCGATTGCATCCGCCATCTCCTGGCTTACTGGCGCACCGCCAACAATAACCTTGAATCCTGCTAACCCACTAGACTTCAGAGCCTGAACGGTCTCTTTCATTGCCGGCAGTGTTGTTGTAAGCAGCCCCGATAATGCTACAATGGTAACACCTTCATTCTCTTTAACAGCATTCATAAACTTTTCTGCGGAAACGTCTACACCCAGATCCAGGACTTTAAATCCTGCACTTTCGATCATCATGGAAACAAGGTTTTTACCGATATCGTGAAGATCACCTTGAACTGTACCTATAACACAAGTTCCTAAAGAAGAGGTGCTCGTCCCTGTGAGAAGAGGTTTGAGTACATCGACTCCCTTGGACATAGCTTTAGCAGCCATTAGCATTTCAGGGACAAATACTTCTCCTGCCGAGAATTTGTCACCTACCACACTCATAGAGTCAATCATAGCCTGAAGAATATCTCCTGCTGCGTTTCCTTCATCAATTGCTTCCTGTACTAAAGCCGGAACTAGTTTAGCTTTTCCAGCCTCTACCTTAGCCTTTACTTCAGCGATCTTTGTCATTTTCAATTCCTCCTTGTATTTATGATAATTTCTTGGGGCCAAATTTATCTTCCCTGTATGCTCCGATATATTCCATGCAGTATTCGTCCTGTCCTAAGAGTGCCTCCGTGGCATAGATCATACCCATCATATCTCTGTTTATCGGGTCAATAATCCCACTGTCCATTCCTGCGTTGATGGCCAGCACGAGGAATGCCTGGTTTACAAGCTTTCTTACAGGGAGATTATAAGAAATGTTGCTTGCTCCTCCTGTGACATGAATGTTCGGATACTGTTTTTTAATTTCTTTAATAACTTCAACAACCGTATTGATTCCGTCTTCAGAGGTACAAAGCATTTGAACTAAAGGATCAATATGCAAGCGGGAGGGATCAATGTTATATTCTTTAGCTTTTTTCATAATTCCTGCAAAAACTTCAAGACGTTTTTCTAAATCTTGGGGAATACCTGTATCATCGCATAAGAGAGCGACACATTCCCATTTTGTATCAGCTATTAACGGAAATATAACCTCAATTTTATCCCCTTCCATGGAGACTGAATTTATAAGACCTGGCTTTTTGCAGAATTTCATAGCCTCTGCACAGATACGTACATTAGGACTGTCAATGGCAATGGGAGTATCTGTAACCTCCTGTACCAAGTCAATAAGCCACTTTATCGTTTCAAGTTCAATGCTGTTCTCCACCGAGGCACACACATCTATGAAGGCGGATCCTGCATCTGACTGAGCTTTAGCCAGATTTCGAATAAAGTCTGCATCCTTTGCAGCAATTGCCTTTGCTACGGAAGGAATAGCTCCGTTGATCTTTTCACCAATAATTATCAAAGTTCAGTCACCCCTATTTTGAATAATCGGTTGCGTTAATCAATTACGTTCATCCAATGTTTCATGTTAAAATATTAGTAACCTTAATCCCCTTTCTTTTCTGAATAGTTGTATAGTTGTATATATGAATTAATATTCGCTCTTTTCGAACTATTACCTTTGGGCAATATGACAAAATTTAAGGTGTGGACTGTATATTTTGCACTCGATCTAGGACAAGGAGGTCTTTATGGAACAAAATTCCCTTCTGTCTCAACTTTCCTTGAGCTTAATCAAAACACTTAGTAACGATTCTGGCCTACAAGCCCTGGTTGATCTAGGGTATAAAACTCTGGGCAACCCTTTTACGATCACCGACTTCAGTGTAAAGCTACTGGCTACAACCGGCAATACAACGGTGACTGATGACCCTGTCTGGAACGAGCTTAAGATGAATAATTACTTTATCTTCCAGACCTACTCATACTATGTAAAAAGTAGTTTATTTAGCCAAATTGCAAGCAATGAAGTTCCTTTTTACTGGTCAGATCCCTACTGCAAATACCCCAGGTTGATCGGGAAGATACGTATTAACAACAGGGATTTTGCCAATATGGTGGTTTGCGCTCATAATAGAGATTTTGAAGAAAGGGATAAGGAAGTCGTCGCCTTGCTTTGCGATGCATTTTCAATTGAATTGCAAAAAGCTAAGTATGATGTCCCACAGGGACTGACTCATCAGAGCTTTTTGCAGGATTTGTTGGATAGTAAGTTGGAAGACGAAGGAATAATTCTTGAACGAATAAAAATCTTAGGCTTAAAATTCAAAAGCAAGCTGTTTGTTATAAGCATTGATATACAAAATCTTGATAAATCAAGGTCAACCCTGCCTTACATAAGGGATGAAATTGAACATAAATTTTCTTATGCTAAAGCGATAGTCTATAAGCAAAACATAATAATACTGGCCAGTTTTGACAATGAAAGGCATTTTAAAGAGATAGAATTAAAATCTTTAAAAGAATTTATTAAGACCAATAATCTGCTGGCAGGCATCAGTCGCCCATTTTCAAAATTAACGGAGGTCAAAGAGCACTACTTTGAGTCACTCGAAGGGATAAAATTAGGAAATTATATAGATAGTGAACAACACTTCTACCAATACGAAGATTATATTATTTTTGATTTTATAAGCAACTATTCCCATGGAGAAAAAGCAAAAAGGTTGATTCATCGTTCTTTGTTAAGACTGATTGAATATGATAGGGAAAACAGTACCGATTATGTGCTAACCTTTTACACTTATCTCTGCAATTTCAAAAACATCAAAGACTCAGCCAATAGTTTGAAAATCCATCGCAACACTATGTTTCATAGAGTTGCAAAGATCCAAGATCTTTTGGATGTAGATTTGAATGATGGTGACGTATTATTTCAACTTTATCTTTCCTATAAAATCCTAGAATTTCTCAAAATTGAGTTGCCCTAAGTTTATTTCAGTGATTCTGACTCACTATTCATTACCATAATCTTTTGTGTCGATTGGAAGTCCTTTGGCTTGTAAACGCATTTCTATAACCTCTTTAATAATAGAGTAGATAAGGACAAAGAGCGGCACACCAATGATCAGGCCGATAAATCCGAAGAACTTGCCACCTAAAAGAATTGCAAAGAGAATCCAGAATGAAGAGATTCCCAAAGAATCTCCTAAAATTTTCGGTCCAATGACATTCCCATCCAGCTGTTGAAGGATAAAAATAAAAATCAGGAACCAAAAAGCCATGGTCGGTGACTCGAAGAAGATGATGATCACCGAGGGAATAGCCCCAATAAAAGGACCAAAAAAAGGGATAACGTTAGTTACTGTGATAATGAATGAAACTAATAGCGTATAGGGCATATCGACGATGGTCAGTACGATAAACGCTATGAATCCGATAATCAAAGAGTCAACTATTTTCCCACCCAAGAAGCGGCTAAATATCTTTTGAGTGCGCTTTGAGAGCTCAATGATTTTATCTGCAGTCTTAACGCTGAATACACCATAGTTTACTTTTTTCGCCATACTGATGAACCGTTCTTTTTCTACCAGCATATAAATGGAGATGATGATGCCGAGAAATACGTTCCAAAGGGAGAGAGCTGTGCTGCGAAGAAAATATAGTACCATGGGAACCAGATCCCGTGCGATCTCGCTAATAAAAATCGCCAGCTCGTCTAAGCGTTTATTGATAAAATCTACAACATCCGGCGGAAGAAGAATATCGTCAGAAATAGTTTCGATATATTCTGCCGCAGATCGCACATAGTCTGGGATGTTGCGGACAAGCCCTATGACACTAGCCATAAGCTGGGGAAAAATAAAGGCTAGGAAGAGATAGACAAAAAAACCTGAAATCAGATATGCTAGGAGAATCGAAAGCATATGGAACTGGGATTTTTTCATTCTTTTCATTGCCGGAATTTTCCCTAAAAGCTTTATGATGAAATTTAATAGGAAATTCACCAGATAAGCAATTATGAACCCATAAATAAAGGGATAGAGGGCGGAATAATAACCTGCCAATATTCGATTGAAGTATTCCAGTCCTGACATAGTAAGATAGAACAGTATACTTGACGCAACGACAATGAAGCTATACATAGCAATCGTAGTGTATTGCCGATTCCAGTCGATTTTCATTGTAACCTCCACACCCATCTCTATTAAAATACTATTTATAGCACTGCCATGTTTTTTACTGCCTTAATAAGCTTATCTTAATGTACCTTATCTATATATCATTGACAATGACTACCTTGGTAAAACCTTAACCTTGTATTTCGAACCATTTTGGTTTTAATTGATTGCTTAGTTTAAACACAAATAAAGGCGATCTGCGTATAATAACAGCGTGCGTATTTGTGATAAATCAACTCTAAGGAGGCTCCTATGCATTTCCATTACCTTACAGAACTTTTACAATTATCCCATAAAATCGAACAGCTTTGTATGCCTGATTCTCGTATAGCGAATGATGAGGCTGGATTCATTGATACAAAAGCTAAAGTATTAGGAATTCTAAGAGTATTATATGGTGAAAATTCCAGAGAATTTCGTGTTGTTATACTAACCTATTCACCGGCTACTGTTGTCAAAGTGGTAAACCATATTATTAGCAGGTCAGACAAGATAACGTCCCAAACTAAGGCTGTTAATATGTAATATCAAAACCACCCTTGGGAGTTTAAACCTTCCAAGGGTGTTTGATGTCTACTTGTGTTTAATCGATCTAGAAAGATTCAAGAGTTAAATATTTACGGATTATCCCTTCAAGACCTAAGATTGTGATCGGCTTGCTAATATAGTCATCCATCCCAGCGGCGAGACATTTTTCACGGTCACCCTCCATAGCATAGGCAGTCATCGCAATGACCGGAGTTTTTCGGTTAAAGATACTCCCCTTCTTAATTTCTTTCGTTGCTGTATAACCATCCATTACAGGCATTTGACAATCCATAAAGATCAAATCGAATTTTTCAGAATCACACTTTTCAAGAGCCTGTTGACCGTTGATAGCTAATTCTACAGAATAACCAAGCTTTTTCAACATAGTCTTTTCTAATCTCTGATTTGCAATCATATCTTCTACTAATAATATCCGAACATTTTTTAACTGCAGTCGCTCTTTTATTGAATGTCTTGTCACCCAATTTTTTACTGCATCCCGTGTCTCTAAAGCGGCAACATCCGAGATCATCTTAATTAATTCCATCTTTCGGACAGGCTTGGAAATATAGCCGGAAAACCCCGCGTCTTTAGCTGACCTGGCTTCTCCTTTTTGAGCTGTAGAGGTGATCAAAATTAACCGGATATCTCTAAATTGCTCATCTTCAAAGACCTGCCTTCCAAATTCATACCCACTCATTCCGGGCATCATATAGTCCACAAGTACTATTTGAGGCAAACTTTCAGGGGGCAAATCTCTTAGTATTGCAAGTCCGTCCTGCCCATCTTGTGCATTAATTACCTTACAACCTGACATGCGTAGATATTCTTGGAAGATCATCCTATTGCTCTGATTATCATCGACAATCATCACCGTCAGTTTGTCCAAGTTGTTGTAGGTATAAGAAGACATTCTTTGGTGCTCATCTTCAGGTATCCCTTTCTCCAGCTCAAGAGTCATGATAAATCTGCTGCCTTTGTTCAACTCACTGACTACTTCAATATCTCCGCCAAGCAATTCTAGTATCTTTTTGGAGATCGAAAGCCCCAGACCAGTCCCCTCATATTTTCGGGTTGTTGAAGCATCCGCTTGCATAAAGATCTGGAATAACTTTTTCTTTGTTTCTTCTGACATGCCGATGCCTGTATCCTGAACTTCTATTTGCAAGAGTACCTTTTCAGCGCATTCCTTTAACGCGGTTACTTTAACAACAACCTCACCCTCATCGGTGAACTTTACAGCATTCCCGATAATGTTATTTAATACTTGCCTCAATCTGCTTGGATCTCCTTGAACTCCACGAGGGACTCCAGTTGCAATATATGAACCGATTTCGATTCCTTTTTTATAAGCCTTGGGCGAGAATAGAGAAACTGCTTCTTCCACAAGGTTGTGTAAATTAAAGGGAATTTTGTCTATTAACAACATCCCTGCTTCGATTTTTGAGAAATCTAAGATATTATTAATTAACAAAAGCAAGGCGTCCGAAGAAGCTTTGACCTCACCTACGTAAGTAGCTTGTTCACTCTCCAGTTGCATATCGGAGAGGAGTTCTATGAATCCTACAATTCCATTCAAGGGTGTCCTTATTTCATGGGACATGTTGGCTAAGAATTGACTTTTTTTCTCCTCACTTACTCGAAGCTTTTCTTCAATGCTTTTTCTAGCAGAAATATCCCGTGAAATACCTAAGACCCCTATAACTTCTCCGTTTTCGTTATACAAAGGACTTTTAATTGTTTCAAAATATCCAATCCCTTGTGGTGTTTTCAAGGTTATGTAATTAAATCGGCTCTGTTGCGAATCCATAACTTCCTTGTCTTGTAATATATTTCGAGTTGCCACTAAATCATCTACGTAGTCAAAATCCCCTTTGCCAATCACCGAATTCTTACTAGCGTTTGCGACCTTTTCGGCAAAAGATTTATTACACCCTAAATACTTACTGTCTCTATCCTTGAAAAAAATCACATCCGGAATAGCATCAATAATTGAGTTTAAGAATTTATTGGCATTTTCCATTTCTAATTCTAACTTTTTCTGCTTGGAAATTTCTCTTGCTGTAATATAAATAACTTTCTTATAAATCTGCATATGCCATTCAATATCTTTAAAGCAGTTGTTTTTACTTTGATATCGACTCATAAAATTTAACTCATGTTTCTCTTTAAGAACTTTGAAAGCTGCAACTGTAATATTTATATCATCCGGATGAACGAATTCTAGAAAATTCTTACCTTCGAGAACATCTGTATTTCCTAGTATATTCTTCCATGAATTGTTGAGTTTAATAAAAATCCCTTGCATATCAGCTATTCCCAACATATCTTGGCTTATTGTAAAAAAGTTCTCAAATACTTGTTTTTCTGTCTTTTGCTCATCAGATCTGGACATTTTCTACCCCCCATAATATGTTAAAATTTATAAGCCGGTTCCAGGATACTGGAAACAAAAATCCCCTATTAATCAAAACACAGAGAAATGGGTGTTTGGTACCTTTCTTACTTCATTGAAATTCAACATTTTATTTGTTTTTCCTTCTTTTATTTCTGTTTTAATACAAATAAAGACACCAATCAGACTTTTTAATCTGACTGGCGCTACTTTTGTTGATTTCAATAATATTAAATTTTTGGTTCAAGACTTAAATAATCTTTAATACTGCCTCTTCAATTATAAGATCCTTTTTTCACCCTGAATCTGTTGAATCCCCTGAATATCCTGAGAAACCTCGATAGTTCCGGCGTAATTGCCCTGTTCATCACGCAGTGCGAAATACTGGATATAAACATATTTATCTCCTAGGTGCAACCAGAACTTAGCATCATCGTTTTTACCGCTGCGGAAATCTTCTAAAATTTCTTCCACGATATGTACACTATCCGGCGGGTGGCAGTTTTGTACTTGACGACCAATGATAGCCTTGCTGCGTTGGAAAATACGTTCTTTGCCAAATGTAAAATACTTCACTCTGTCCTGTTCATCCACAAAGGTAATGTCCACAGGTAAGTTATTAAGAAGAAGATTTAATTGTTTCTGAGTGAGTACCCCTGTCTCAAAAGATATCTCCGCCTCAGAACCTCCGAGTGCCCCGCCCGCTATGTGGGGCTGTTTCAATGCAGCTGCTCCTTCTGGTACTTCAACGGGTTTCCAGCCAATATCTGGATGAACCAGATATCCTATCTCCGCACTTTGCTCCACGATCTCTGCCCATTCTACATCCGTTAACGTGTCCAGGCACATGGGAAACATAATATTTTCTTCTTTGTAAATCATATCTGTGATCATTTTTAAAGCCGGGCGAGCAGTTCTTTCGATCATCTGCTTAACCTCTTGATTGTTTGGCTGGTGATCCTGCAAAAACTTACTGACTTCTTTAAGAAGGGCACGAATATCATCATGTATTGCCCACATTACTTTTGGAGGAGCGTTAACACCATGTTTCTCAAGGTAAGCGAATAAGATGTTTTCTTTGCGGCTATAGTGTTTCTCGATTTCGCATAATCGTTCATGAAGTTGCTGCCATTCAACTATATCATGTTTAGCAGGTGTCTTTTCATTTTGGCTTAATAGGTCAAAAAGCTTACCAAGTTCGATGACTATCTTTTCGATCTCTCTATTTTCCTTTTTAAAGGTATGAACGGGATGCCTGCCTTGCACCTCTTCCACAACTTGGTTATTTAGACCTTCCTCGAAGACCGCTACATGGACATCACACAAAGATTTGATCTCCGTCTCGTGTAATCCTTCTTGGATTAATTCTTGTTCCAATTGGGCTATTTCTGTAGCCCCTACATCCCTCAATAAGTCTTTAAATCTTTCCCGCAATTCTACTGGATCTTCTTGACGATGAATATCTCGAATAATTTCTTTAAGCTGCTCCCTGCGTTCTTTGCGATTTTTCGACGGATCATCTTCACTAACTACGCAGAAGCCCTTAGCTTCTAACTTGCTTTTTGCCTCTTCTAATGATATACCGTGACGTTTCAGACCTTCCGCAACGGGTAGTTTTCGCCCTACAGTTTTTCTAAGAATGGAGTTCGCGGCTCCCTCTAAGCCCATTTCATGAAGAATTGGGATCAGTTCGGGATAATCCTCAGTTAAATCATATAAGGACCGAGTTAAGTCTAGGACTGGTTGACTCATTATCTTCACCCTTTCAGATCTATTAGGTTGTTAAAGCTGAATGCAGTCTATTCTTTAGCATTATTTGCAAATATCCTAAAATTACTCAAACCCCTCTTTAACCACCCCTCTATAGAAAGGGAACACAATTATCTGAGCACTCGGCTTTAGCCGTTACTCACGACAGGATATGCAGAAGCGGAAAGCTGGCAAGGAGCAATATCTCAAAGAGCAGCAGCCTCCTCTCTGATTGTTTGGTTCTAAAACTGAAATATTCTCGCGTTATAGAATCTAATATATTGATTTGATTGGCTAGAACAATATAACGTTTATTAACTTCGAAGTACTCACTGAGCCTGTCAAATATCTGCCTTGATTCTATAGTTTTGTTAAATTCTGAAGGTCGATCCAGAAGCTTTACGCTTTCTATGCTCCTGTACTTAAACCGGATACTTTTGGTAAGGACTGAAACCACCTTTTTAGTATTAGCCCTTAGATATCCCTTATTAAGATGACTTATGAAATGACCCGCTGCATCCAGTACCTCTGAAAGCTCGGTTTCAATATTGTAAAGCTCGACGGACTTTGCTAAGACACCAGCCACTATATCATCCACGAAGGGTTGATAATGAAAGTTTAGCTCACTTTCTGGCCACAGGCTTACAAAGTTATCCCTGGAACCAGGGATCTCATGGGTTTCATTAAACTTATGTAACAATTCATAATCAATATCAATATACAAAGTTCTCAAATACTCAAGAACAATCGAGATCTCGTCTTGGTTACAATTTAGAAAGGTCATACAGCCGTATCTATATATGTAGACTGATTTGTTGACTGAAGCATATTTTAAGATTTTTTCTACCTCTGCCCCATCAAGTTTAATATATTCCTTCCAGCTAGCATCCTTCTTCAGATTAATAAAGGAGGCTATCCGCAGGAGAGGTAGCCTTACTGCTACTTTATAAGTATTGAATACTATTTTTTCCATATTCCACCCGTCTGTCTTTACCTTATTAAATCAAATAACATAAGTACAACTTCAATAACAATCAACAGCACAATTACCCACTCCACGAACAATCCGCGTATGGAATGGCTTATCGTTCCAAACCCGTCAATGATGCTTTTCAATATCTCAGTCTTACTTTTGATCACTTCGTACCGATCGTTCAACTCAAAAAATTCTGCCATCTTCTCGTAGAAGTCTGCAGCATCACTGTTAATCCAGGTAATATCGGGTTTATCAAGAATCATAATATAGGCAATGGTATTGTATTCATGCCTGACAATCCTTGAAGTTGTCTTAGCCAGTTCTTTGTGTCCAATATTAAGTTTTCCCTTTTCTAGGTTATCAATCTTACTTTCCAGATCATCCAGAATTTTACCCAGTTGTTCTTCAATCTTTTCCAGGGCTACAGATTTGGCAATCACGATTGAAATCAATTCCGGATAAAACAACTCCATATTGGGAATCTGAACAAAGCGATCTGTAAATTCAATCTCTTCACCCGCAACCGGATGAAGTACATAGACGTCTTGAAACCTATCATAACGCCCTATATCTACGTCCGGTTTTATTGTTTTTAGGTAGCGCATCAATATCTCGATATGTTGTTGAGTCGAGTTAATAAAAACAATACTCCCAAAAGAAAAAACTAAGATCTTTTCGTCTTTACCTGGCTCCTCTCCCAGGATTACTTTTAACACCTGGTCTTGGAGCAGAAGAGGCTCCTCCCAAGTATATTTTTTTCGAATATTACATTCCACGGCAATTTTGTTCAGATCGATTTCATTGGTTACTGCAAAGGCTTTAAAGTTCAAGTCATTCATAGGATTCCCTTAGCTTTCTGTTTAATATTAGGAGACAATTAGTTGATATTTGTAGTATATACAGTAAGAGCTTTTTTTTACTCTGAACATTCAGGTCCTGTGTAGAATCTCCTTTTTGCTACCAATGAAGCACCAATTATGGTAGTATTATACGTACTCGAAAACACATCACTAACTAAGGGTATCTAATTAATAGCAGAATCAATGGTTGCGACCACAAGAACAGAGGTAATATGATGAAAAGCGTTTTAAACAAAGAGCTGCAAGGAAGCGGGAGAATCTCTGCTCTTCTTTCAAGAGGACAATTTATGGCCAATTTGGCGATGCTTGCGGTAATAATAGTTTGGGGAATTTCCTATGTTAGTATTAAAGTAGCGGTTGTTGAAATCCCCCCCATAACAATGGCACTTATCCGTTTTGCGATGGCTTCCTTGATGCTCTGGATTATCATTCAGAGGGTTGAACCCCAGGCGAAGCTACATAAATCGGATCTGCCTAAAATGGTTTTAGGCGGAATTTTTGGCATCACCCTTTATTTCATCTTTGAGAACATCGGAGTCAAATTCTCTACAGCAACAAATGCTTCACTGATTGTCTCTGTTGTTCCAGTTATTACAATTGTATTAGATGTACTGTTTTTTAAAGGCAGATTATCGTTACTGAAACTACTGGGAGTAGTGATAGCTGTCGTGGGCTCTTACCTGGCTGTTACAGGCAATGGCAGCGTTGAACTGAATTCCAGCCATTTTCTTGGCAATCTATTAATGATTCTTGCAATGCTATCCTGGGCATTTTTCACTTTGGTTAATAAGTCCCTGCAAGGAAAATATTCCGGCTTATTTTTAACTACTTACCAAACTATCTTTGGAACCTTATTCTTTATTCCTTTGTCACTTTTAGAGTATCAAGAATGGAAACCCTTTTCTCTTACCGCTTTGAGTAATCTTCTGTTTCTGGCAGTTTTCTGCTCCGTTGTCGGCTATTTATTGTACATATATGCTCTAAAGCGTTTGGATGTGGCTCTAACCACCATCTATTTAAATCTCATCCCCGTTGTTGGAGTGCTCAGCGGTTACCTCTTTTTGAAGGAAAGCGTTCTGCCTATTCAGCTTATCGGTGGCTTAATAACTCTTTTTGCCATAGTGATTATTAATTTCGAATTGCTAACCATGCGAAGAATTCCTTCTTAACAATAGCTCATCTTCTAATTCATTTGGTTTCAAGCTCCTTGGTATAGAATCCGATAACACCCAAATAGAGTACAAATTATAAGCAATTTAACCTATTAGACATGTTAAAGCTAGGCTAGGTTCAGAGTTACCCTGAGCCAGCCTAGCTTAATTTACTTATCTGCCTTCTCTCGGAAAAAGCGTTTAACCCCTTTCCAGGTTCTTGGTTTCTGTCTAGCTTTAAGATTACTCGACTTTGGAAATATGACTAACAATAGCCTCCTTGTTCATTCCCACATAAGCACAACTTGGGTCATTTCCACATTTTCGGCAAACCAAATCATAAGCAGAGTTTAGTGTGTGACATTTTGGACAGGAATAATGCTCACTCATTTCTCTTGCCCATTGTTCATACCCGACATCCTTGATTCTTTGGTGTGATTGCCATAAATCAAGTCGATGGGGTTTAAGAGCTTGGAAGGTTTTAATTTCTTTACAGGGAAACTCTTCACATTCACCACAAAACTCGATTCCTTTTTGCCTAGCACATTCTATCATCCTACAGTTACTGCAATATGCTGTTTTGGGTATGGAACGACAGCCTTCACAATGAGTTTCTTCAATGGTTTGATTTAGAGTTACAGCAATTTTTTTTAATCGTTCTGGTTCCTCTTTTGTCGCAATGAATACCGTGCAAGATGGACAAAATAGTCCGCAGACTGCCGAAGTCATTTTAATCGGATCCATCCTGACAATTTCATATTCAGTCTTAACTTCAACATTCTTGTTTAGCACTAACCACACTGGAGATATTTCCTCTGCTAGCTTTATAACATTTTGAAGGTCTGAATCCACTGCATCTAGCGATTCAAGAATCACTTTTAAATGGATCCCTTGGAGTGATAAAGGGTTTTCCCCTGGTATCCCGCTGGCCTTAACATGAAACCCAGAAATCTTTTTTCCCATTTTTCGCAATAAACCCACCATTGCCGTGCTGACACACCCAGTAAAACTCATCAGAAATAACTCTAAGCCTCGAAACCCTTGCCCGTCGCCAAGAGGCGGTAAATAGTCTAAGGTAAGTGGGTAGTCAGGGTTAGATTCAGATACTCCGATAAATTGAACTTTTTGATTGACTAGTCTTAGATTCACTTCCAGTTGATTGTTACTCATTCCATTTCCTCCTCAAATTCTTGCTCTACTTACTTAGATACAAAGAGAGGAGAAAAGTTACAAACAACTTATAATTATGTAAGTATTTTTAGAGTCTGTTGAGCAATGATTTCCCTGATTTTCTCCCTAAATTCTTGATAGGATGTATGGCCCGGCTGTTGATCATACAGCCGAATTGTTTTTCTCAAAAAATCTATTTCCGTCCAGATCGAAGACATTTCTGCAGTACTTCTCCTTCTTACTGGGTTATAGGAAGAAATAAGGTCTATCTTTCCGTTATCGATCAGATACTTCACCCAGTTTCCACATTGGCAAGGATTTTCCGGATCAATAAACGAACATTTGTCTTCCATGTTGTCTTTCAAATGCTGTTTTGCTCGATAGACATTTATTTTAACCGCACTCTCAGATATATCCATAATATCGGCGACTTCCTCAATTGATAACTCCATTAGAATTTTCAAAGTGAAGGCAATCCGCTGTTTCTTAGGGATACAGTTCAGAAACAGCTGCAGGCAGGTTTCGCGGATGTCTTCAACTATAGCATGCTCTTCAACAGACTCCTTGGATTTCATCGATTCCCAAAACTCTGTTTCAGATATACCTCTTTCAGCCGTTATAATATGAATTGGAACTTTATCACGTTTCGTCATATAGCGATAGGTACAATTCAGCAGTATTTTATAGATCCAAGTTCCAAAGGAACTAGCGTGGTTAAACTTCGAAAAGGATCGATAGGCATTGATATAAGCTTCTTGAATGACATCTTGGGCATCTTCCCTATTACCCGTTAGACGAAAGGCCGTCCTAAACAACTTTTCATAGTACTCGTGATAAAATGTCTCAAATTGGCTCTCTAATTCCTCCGACATCAAAGCTCACCTCTACCAACTGGAGTTCTTGTTTTTTATTATTATACATGAGGGTATCAATGTGATTTAAACAATCATCAGATTTCATTTTAGAATTGCAATAATAGATATTATATCCCATCGAAAAGCTCAGCTTCACCATATAATAATTCAATACCACGATTAAGATTCTTTCATAGCCCCTTTGAATATGATGCTATTAATAATATCAATCAAGAGGGAGGAAGTTAACTATGACTGAAAGTTATGTTCTTGATAAGAAATGCCCCAAGTGTTTTGGCCTCGGAAAAACCGCGAACCCGACACACAAGAAATTAATCGTTGTTGAAAAGAAATTACCAGGAAAACAAGATGATCCACCCCTCATTGTTTGTGAGGAATGTAACGGTACGGGAATTCTACTTCCAACTGAAGTAAAAGAACTCTTGGAATATATTCTTTCTTAATGAATAGCAGAACAATAACCGATTATGATACTAGAGAATCGATAAGTCTCAAAGTTTTCATTTCTCTTCAAATAAAAATGCTATAAATCCAACGCCGTTTGATATCGGAAACAACAATATGGGGGTGCTCTATGGAGGAAATTATTCTAAATGCTATTGTAAAGGCGCAAGCTACGCCAGCAAAAGCAATACTGGCCACTATTATTCGTACTGAGGGCTCTACACCCCGTGATTTAGGTACGCAAATGTTGGTTATGGACACCGGCCAAACAATTGGTACTATTGGAGGAGGAACTGCGGAAAAGCTTATCACCAACAGAGCCTTAGCACTCTTAACGTCCACCGAAGAAACTAACGCTGAAATTTTTCACCAAGCCATAAATCCGAAGGCCCACACTGATAAGTTTTCAGTTTGCGGAGCTACTATCGATGTTTTATTAGAACCCATCCAAGATAAGAATTTCTGGCAATTCCTTCAGGATTTTCTGAAATGGGGAAAAGATGCGGTGTTGCTAACTGCTCTGGTTCCTCCATATTCCAAGAGTATCTTTGATACAAATGGCAATCTTCTCTTAGGGCAACCTCAAAACAATTTGGTTCTCTCAGCAATAAAAAGGCAAGAAATCCTCTCCGGCAAGCCAGCGGAAGTGATTGGAAACAGTGAAGAGTATCGCTGGTTCGTGGATCCGGTCAAAAAAACAGAGCGTTTATTAATCTTAGGAGCAGGCCACGTGGCCAGACAAGTTGCTTTTTATGCCCAGGCACTGGATTTCCAGGTATCGATAATTGACGATCGTCCCACATTTGCCCTGCCTGAGTTTTTCTCCGGTGCCCATTCAGTTATCTGCAGTGATTTTGCTGCCGGGATCAAGAAATATGAACCTAACAGGGATACTTATGTGGTCATTGCGACGAGAAGCCATCCTACGGATGCGGAATGCCTTAAGGAGATCCTCAAATTTCCGACTAAATATGTGGGTATGCTGGGCAGCACAAAAAAGATCGCCGCCATTGTAAGCTTCTTGCAAGAGAAAGGGTATTCTTCTCAAGCTTTGACAAGCTTAAAGGCGCCGATCGGTTTAGATATAAATGCTCAAACCCCATCCGAAATTGCCATAAGTATTCTGGCAGAGATCATTTCTGTTAAACGATCCCTCTCTTCCCCACAATAATGATCTGAACCTTTTCTCTCCAGAAAATCTAAAGGGTGTCTATCCCCTGTATTTTTTAGCTAGTCCTTTTAAGAAATTTCTGGCGTATTTATCTCCACACTCTTTGAAATTCTTATGACCTTCCTTTCGTAAGAGTGCGCCTAATTCTCCTTTGGTTACGATGACTCCAGTTTCTTTTAAGATGTCGATCATGTCTTCACTGGTAAGTGATAGGGCAATTTTCAATTTCTTAAGCAACATATTATTAGGATTGTCATTATTTTTCAGCCCCGGCCGTTCCGCTTGATCTGGTTTAGGCTCTTGCTTTCCTCTTTTATAAATAATAAAACCATTCAGGAATGACTCTAGCGTACTGTTTCTGCATTTTATGTTTTCTTCCTCATCTTCTATGTCGTTAGATTCGTCAACTTCGTTATAGTAACGATAAACATCTTTTGATTTTATGAGCAGCTTTCTCACTGTTTCTTCGTCCAGTTCCACTCCACCAAGTTTAAATATCTCTACCATTTCCTTATCCCTTAAATTTAGAGCATATCTTAATCTAATTAGGATATCATTATTGTCCATGCTAAATCCTCCTAAGTTTTATCAAACTATCTTACATTATATCATGAGATCAAAAACAACTTCTATCCAACCACGATATCTACTTTAATGGAACTATTTTCTCCTATCATCATTCAAGCAATTCTATAAGTTATTCAATATTAGAACATAAAGGCCATTGACGATTTTGTAGTGGTTTCAAATTAAATTAAATTAAATTATCAAGGCCTCCTTCTGCAGTTATCTTAAATCTGCAGATGGAGGCCTTGCTTTTAAGGTTTTTTTCTACCTAAGCAACGAATCAATTTTCTCTTTGATCTTTTCAGCTTCTTGCACAAAGCTTTCGCTTAGATCAAAGAGGTTTTTGCCACGAAAATCAGCTTCTACAACAACAGGATCATAGGGAAAATGCCCTAAAATCGGCAGAAAGTTAATCTCTTGTTCTAGCTCTGCCAATTGCCCTTCATGCACTTTGTTAACGACGGCGTAAACATTTTGTACCCCTAGGTCATTGGCAAGTTTTACTACCGCCTGAGCTGTCTCAATACTGCGTCGTCCTGGTTCCACCACAACAATAAAGGCATCCACACCTCTGGCTGTCCCCCGTCCAAAATGCTCAAGTCCTGCTTCCATATCTAAAATCGCAATTTCATTTCTTTCCAGGACAATATGATCCAAGAGACTTTTTAAGAGAGTATTTTCCGGGCAGGCACAGCCGGTTCCTCCTTGGGTAATTGACCCCATCCGCAAAAGTTTAATTCCCCGATATTCGGCAACATAGGTATCCGGAATGTCCTCCACCTGGGGATTAAGGCTGTAAATAGCTCCAATCGTTCCCGGTTCAGCTCCGGTACGTTCTTTGATTAGTTTCCGCTCTTCAGAAATAGGGGTTAGCTTTGCCAACATTTCTGGAGGAAAGCCTAAAGCCGTTCCCAAATTGGCATCCGGGTCTGCATCTACCGCCAGAACTCTCTGTCCATCTCGAGAGTAAAGATAGCATAGTAGTGACGACAACGTCGTTTTACCCACGCCACCTTTACCGGAAATGGCAATCTTAAGGCTTTTTTCCCTCATATACTCACCCCGTCCTTTATGAATAGTAGGCTCCCACTTCTACTTCTGGGAGGTGAGAGCCCCGTTAGTCTGTTTCGTCAATTATTAATGAGTTCATCAACTCTGAAACTCCCTCTTTTATAAGTGGATGTTCCTATTCTGCGGCACTTTCTGTGGTTTCCGGACAGACAAGTCCTAAAGCCTTACGTTTCTGAATAATTCGAGCAATCATTGTTTGGGCGGCCTGAAGGGGATCTGCTTCGTAAATTAGTTTTCCCCCAAAAAGCTCATCAGTAGTCACGGGGAACTCGCCTTTATTTGCGGTGAGAGCTTGTTCCACCAGCGGTGAACCGGTGATAGGGGCATTAACCCCGATGTGAACATCCACTCCCTGAGCAATAAAGAAAGTTCCAATGGATAAGGCTTTAGGACTATGATTTTCAGGACTGGAGCCTGCCACGGGTAATTCTCTCACCCCTACACCCAATCTATTGGCTAGGGCAACCAGCAAATCGTCAATTCTGGAATTATCCACACAACTTCCCATGTGCAGAGCAGGAGGCAAGGCCGGTAAACCGTTTGCTTGCCCAATGGCTGTCAGCACACTGGCTAGTTTTTCTCCGCAATACTCTAAACCAGCAGGTGACAATAAGCCATTCTTCCCTAAGGAGTGAGCTGAACATCCGGTAGCAACGATTAAAACGTTATTTCTCATTAGTTCTTTAGCCACTTCCGTATTAGCCCAGTCTTGTTTCACTTTAGGATTTGTGCATCCGACAATAGCAACAACACCTAAGATGTCACCTTTAGCAATGGCTTCTATCAAGGGAAGTAAAGGGTCTGACCCGTTTAACGCAGCCAAAAGCTCCACAATCTGCTCAACGGAAAAACCAGCATAGGCTTCTACTGTACCCTCTGGAATCTGGACTTTAGATTGGTCTCTCTCCGGATAGTGGGCCAGAGCACGACGGACAATCTCCTCTCCCATTTTATCCGCCTCTTCCGGGGTCCAATCTATATGACTAGCTCCTTCGATCTTAATATTTGGCAAGGTGGAAATAAGTTCTGTGTGATAGCAATCTGCTACTTGAGCCAGACCAGGCATGATACATTGAGCATCTACCACCATGGCTTCCAGAGCACCGGTAATAATCGCTAATTCCTGACTGGCATAGTTTGTGGCTACGGAAACTCCTTGGCGCATTAACAGTTCATTGGCGCTGCAACAAATCCCCACAATGTTAATCCCTTTAGCCCCTAAAGCCTTGGCCTCATTATTTAATTTTCGGCTCCACTCCAGGACTTTTTCAGAGACCATGGGAATATGACCGTGAACGGCAATATTGACATAATCTTCTTTGATAACGCCCATTCTGTATTGGGTTTTGACAAGCCGTGGAGTTCCAAACAAAATATCCTGGAGATCTGTGGAAAGATGCAGTCCATCATATCCTTCGACTAATCCCATCTTCATAATCCCCAGCAAAAGACTAACGGGATCGCTCTCACAGCCCATAGCTGTTTTATTGATGGCATTGGCTATTTCCAGGTGAGCGTTGGAGGGTAAAATATTCAGTTTTTCCCAGGTTTCAATGGATTTATCCTGGGCCCGAAGACGCAGCCAGTGGGAAACTCCGGATTGCTGCTGGAAATCTTGTAAAGCAATTAAAGCAACTTCATGGGCTAATTTATCCAACTCTACTCCATCAACCGTTAACCCCAGTTTCTTGCCAATACTTATAAGCTTTTCTTTGCCCTTAATTTCATAAGGAGCTTTTCCTTCGGCGGTTTCCAAAAGGGTATGGAGAATCTCCCGGGCATGTTCTACGTGGGGGGTGGTGCCTTCCACGATTAAAGACAGTAAGTTTCGTGCCACAATCTGGTCCGCTGTAGCTCCACACACTCCACGTTTTATCCCTTTATTTCCATTAAAAGTTACTTTACAGGGCCCTTGCAGGCAACGGCGGCAGCAAACACCCGTTAAGCCAAATTTACAATGGGGTTCTTGCTCCTTAGCCCTTTGAAAAGCTGTTTCAATATTTTCCTGTTCTGCTTTTACTAATAATTCCTGTACCCCAGTATCCATAGTAAGATCAGTAATTAATACTTGTCTTGACATCTTATCCTCTCCTTGTCGAAAAAGTTTCTCTTCTCTGACAATATCTTAGGTCATCACAAATAAAAAAACCATCAAATATCTGACGGTTTTCATACTCTTTCGACAATATTAATTTATTCTATTCTTCCTCCCAATTCTTGCAACTTAAGCATATCCAGTAAGAACACGGTTTTGCGGTTTCGTCTGATAACTCCATCCCTTTCCCAGCGGTTCAATAGCATAGAAGCGGTCTGCCGCGAACTCCCAACGGCCAAGGCAAGGTCCTCCACCGATAAACCCAGATTAATAAACGTGCCCTCTTGTCTAACAACTCCCTTTTCCTTGGCCGCATCCAGTAAAAAGCGAGCAAGTCGTTTATCGATATCAAGGAAGGCCAGATTTTCAATAATCCGAAGTGTATTTCCTAAGCTATCTCCTAAAGCCTTAACCATACTGATGAGTATGGTAGGGTTATTAAGCATAAAAAGATGAAAAGCCTGAGCATTTATTGCCAAAATCTTGGTAGCTTCTCTCGCTTCGGCGAAGGTCTTTGAATGACTGCTATAAATATCCCCTGGTTCCAAAAAAGAGATGGTGAACTCTTTTCCATCCGGATAGGCCAGATAAATCCGGACTTTACCTTCCAGCACGATCATGATGAAATTATCTTTGCTGTCTGGTTCAAAAATACGTTTATTCTTTTTAAAATCTCTTTTCTGAGCATTGCCTTGAAGAATTTCCAATTGGTCATCGCTTAAAGCCCAAAAAAGCGGAATTTCCCTCAGTTCATTTAACTTCATGATTGACAGAACTCCTAGCATGCTTAATTACCCAAATAGTACATGCAATAAGTATATCACACCGGATATATGCTTCACCAACCCAAGTCCTGATGTACATTCCCAGTATTGAACCGACACAGTAAATATCCGCTAGTTGATTCTTGCATATCAGCTAGCGGAAAACACACTAGTTCATTTTTCTTATCAATAAATTGATGCCAAAAGAAGAAAACTCCATCTTAAAGAACTTCTTCCCTTTAATGTTTTCCGTCAATCTTGCAGGCCACAGCTTGATCTAGGGTATCCTCAGAAAGGATATCCGGATACTGCTTCTGATGTCGTCTTAGCCAAATATTGGCATAGGAACAGGTCGCTGTAGCTTTAAATCCTTCTTTCCTAAAATACTCAGCCACTACTTCCATCATCTGTCCAGCAACCCCCTGACCTCTTAAAACAGGATTTACATAAGTATGATCTATATTCACCTCTCCATTTTCTTTGCTAATAAAAGTAGTCTCACTGAGCAATTCCCCTTTTTCATCAGTGCTATAGATACGTCCCTTTTCATAGTTCCAATTCATGTCTTTCCTCCTAATTGCGCCTTAGCTTTAGGTTGTTTCTCTATTTTAAAAACTATCTTAACCAAAGTAAAGCAATAAAATTTTTGCCCTTCAAGTTGGCCTGTTAGAGCAAAACAATCATCCTATAAATCTAGAAATGTTCCACCCCAAAGTACCTTTCGAACCAGTTCCAGATAATCACCGTCATAAGAAAAATCCTTTTTGGCGATTAAAATGGCCATTCCATGCACCAAACCCCAGCAGGACAAGGCCAAGGCATTTGGGTCAACACTTTCACCTTCCCTGTTTTGGATCTCCCCTTGGCAGCGTTCTATGGCCTGATAAAAAGTATTGAAAGGTTGCTCCCCATTCAGCAAAGTTTCGTGATTCATCTTTTTAAGATTATTAGCAAAGTCGCTTAGGAAAAACAGCCGTAAGTATTCAGGATTTTCCACAAAGAACTTAACATAGGCATAACCCATTTCTTTAAGCTGGCTCTTATTGTCCTTTGGATGTTTATTAACTGCTTCCTCTAGGCACTGGTTGAATTTATGGTGGGCTTCGATAGCAATTGCCAGGATTAGATCCTCTTTACTATCAAAATGCCTATAGGGTGCCGTGTGGCTTACACTGCATGCTTTTGCCACTTTGCGCAAGGAAAAGTTTTCGTATCCTTCTTCATCTAGCAGCTTCAAACCTTTACTAATCAAATCAGCCTTTAAATTTTCATGATGGTAATTTTCGTTTGACACTCAACCATACTTCCTCTCAACAAGCATCAAGTGATTCTTAGCTTCAGATGGAGTTTGCCTAAGAGGAATACTTACTCCATCTGAAGCTTAGAAGAACTTATCCAGGGACGTAGCAGCCGTTATCTCATCCTCACCGCTAAAGTTGTTCTGTGTAGTTTGCGGTTCGGCGAAAGCAACCTGCGCCGTTATGCTTTTCTTTGGAGTAGGCGGCTTGGGCGAAACCCTCACCCGGGTTTCGTCACTGGATGCTTTCGTACTTATAGAAGATGGGAGTCTTACGGCTGGTAGTCATCGGATAAATATATTATACCACAAGTTAATAAAATGTTTACACCGTAAACATACCGTGCTATTATTATGTTGACACTGTAAACATAATTCGATAAGGAGTGAATTGAATGATAGCCTTGTTGATTTCAGATCAGGAGTATCTGACCAAAACCTATCAAGGTCTAAAAGATTTGATAGGCAAGTTCTTGAAACAAAAGGGATATGAGATAGAGATGACGGAACTAAGGGAGAAAGATCTGACCTTTTGTAGGGGTTGCTTTGGTTGCTGGATCAAAAAGCCGGGGGAATGCATTATCAACGACGGGATGGCCCAGATCAACCGCAGGGTTATGAACAGCGACGTAGTTATTTATCTCAGTCCGATCGTCTTTGGACAGTTTAGCCCAACTATCAAAAATGTCATAGATAAGGGCTTACCTAATATGCTGCCATTTTTCGAAAAACGACCGGATGGCTCTACAATGCACCCACCCCGTTATGATACCTACCCCAGTCAGATTATCGTCGGTTACGGAGATGAAATTTCAGATGAGGATAAACAACTGTTCATTGATGTCACCAAAAAACATCGGAGAAGTATTGAAGTCCTGATCTTTCAGGAACCAAAGGAGAACACCATCGAGGCCTTAAACAAGCTGGAACTTGTAAGGGTAGGTGGATTACTGTGAAAAATGTTGTTTTAGTCAGCGCCAGCCCTAAGATAAACGAACAATCCGTCTCTAAGGAATTCTTAGAAATGTTGGGAAGCCAAATCAATGCTCAGTTATTGAGTAAAACATTTATTGATGTCAGGAAAAGCTTTTCAAGTTATAACCTTACAGAAGATTTTGAAAACCTTGCCAAGGCCGATGCCATAATCATTTCATTTCCTCTTTACTATTTTTGCCTGCCAGGGATGTTAACACGATTTTTAGTTGATTATCATAATTATTACACGGCCAGCGGGAAGGTTAAAAAACATGTCAAAGTATATGCTATGGTTAATTGTGGGTTTCCCGAACCAGAAATAAACCTAGAGGCTGTCAGAGTTATCAAGAGTTTTAGTCAACACCTAAACGCCGAGTTCCGGTTCGGCGTTCTCATCGGCGGAGGTCCCATGATGATTGCCGCCAAAGAAGCACCTTTTATGAAAAAAGCTGTCCAAAAGCTCAACTCTGCTTTTACCTCCATAGCAGCAGATATTCAAGCTGAGAATTCAACACCGATGGATGCTATTTATATTGGGGTTAATTATCCTTTATTAAGACGCATCTATTATTTCATGGGCGGCAGAGGCTGGATTACATTAGCTCGAAAAAACGGCCTGAAGAAAAAAGATCTATATAAAAAACCCTATCGGCTAAATTAATAACGGCAGCTGATCTGTTATCCTTTGTTCCATTCCTCTAAATGAGCAGCAATGAATTCAATAATCTGGCTATTTTCCTCTTTCCCTAAACCATTGATGGACAATGGTTCTCCAAAAGCCATATGAATGGGTTGCTTACGATTGATGGGACCTAAATCCTTTAAGTATTTACCATTCCCCCAAAAATCCGTTTTTATTGCAATGGGAACCACCTCAACCTTGGCTTTGCTGGCCAGCTTTACTCCCAGTGAATTAAATTCCTTTGGCACGAAACTTACTGTCCTGGTGTTTTGCGGAAACACAACGATCGATATTCCATTGGCTAATAATTCTTGTCCCTTTTTCATGACAATTTGAAGATCAGCTCTTGAATTCTTCCTGCTTACGACAATTGGATTTTGAGCACTGATGATAGGGCCAAAGAAAGGATGTTCAACCAGGCTGTCCTTTACCACAAAGGTTACATCCATAAGTGGAGCAATCAGACAAGGAAAAATCATCGTTTCGAGAGTACTCATGTGGTTACTGATAAAAACCACAGGCCCTTTACACTTTTGCAGATTATCAAGCCCTGTGATATGGAACCTCCCCCCACAGCCCTCTATCAACTTAAAAATATCATAGGAAGATAATATCCAGGCCTCTGTATCGTAGTGGCCCTTTACGGCAGCACTTCGGGATTTAAGAACAATTTTAAAGAAGTTAAGCATAAAAAAAAGACGTGTATTGATCAGTAATCTATCTAGCAGGAAACGCGGCGTATTCTCGGCAGTATGATATGAATCCAACATGAAAAAGTTCTTTTTCAAAGTCTTACCCTCCTGTTTTCTAGTGAACGATACCTTTAAACCTTCCACATATCCGCTGAATTTTCCTGCTTCAACTCATTTTCAGTACTATTTCTTTCCACAATATTATAACCATTTAACAATTGACAGATAACCTAATATCATGTACCGTCTGGACTGGATAACTAGAATAATAGAAGCTAAAAGCTAAGATTGGCCGAAAATAACGCGAAACAGCAAAAGTTGCCTCGCGTTATTCTTTCAAGCACGAATACCTTAGTGTAGCCCAGTTAGAATTGATCTGATATACTTAAGTTGGGCAGTATCCATAGAACTGCACCTCGGGAAAACCATTTAAATTATACTGCCTGTATCCGTTGCGGACCGGGACAGAGGGATAAAACATTTTCATGTTTTAAAAGTCCCTTCTGATAGGGACTTTTTTTGCTGCAAAGTTGTTTTATCACCTCTCCTAAAAAAGGAGGAAGAAGAATGAAATCAACAAAAGACTTCTGGGTACAAAAAAGCCAGGGAAAAAAGATTGTAATGGTTACAGCCTACGATTATCCTTCGGCCAAGCAAGTTGAGCAAGCTCAGGCGGACGTGATTCTTGTAGGTGATTCTCTTGGCAATGTTGTGCTGGGCTATGACTCAACAATCTATGTAACAATGGAAGATATGCTTCATCATGCTAAAGCTGTCAAGCGCGGGGCCCCTAACACTTTCATAGTAGTAGATATGCCCTTTATGAGCTACCACCTGTCTGTCAGAGATACATTAATAAACGGCGCAAGGCTTATTCAGGAAACAGGTGCTCATGCAGTGAAACTAGAGGGAGCTGATGATGTACTCCCCCATATAAAAGCGCTTGTAAAAGCAGGCATACCTGTTGTTGCCCATCTGGGGCTTACCCCGCAATCCGCCGCAGTTCTTGGTGGATTTAAAGTACAAGGCAAAGATGCTGAAGCCGCAAGAAAAATGCTAGCAGACGTAAAACTCTGCCAGGAAGCCGGAGCCTTTGCAATTGTTCTTGAATGTATTCCGCAACAGCTAGCCAAGGAAATTTCAAGATCCCTGGCAATCCCTACCATTGGAATAGGAGCAGGCGTCCATACTGACGGACAAGTTCTGGTGTACCATGACATTCTTACTTATGGAGTGAATCGAGCTCCAAAATTCGTTAAATCATACACAAATGCAGATGAACAAATGACTAATGCCTTACGTGAATATGTAAGCGAAGTAAGAAGTGAACTTTTTCCTAACGATCAACATAGTTTTACGATGAAAGAAGAAGAATTGAAGACTCTTTACGGAGGTAGAGAATAACATTAGCTACTCTGTTCACTACCGTAACGACCATGAAAGACCAAAGGAAATATTCAAGAATAGACTTGCACATTAAATTATAAACTATTATATTGCTCGCAAACCGTTAAAAGCTGATTTCCTTTACAAGAATGGAAATCAGCCTTTATTTATATCATCTCTCTCTTCAATCTCTTCAACGAGCCATTCATCATCTCCGTATTTGATAAAAAACTGACCCTCTCGCTCGATCAGGCTTTTACACAACTCAGCATAGGCGGGTCGAGACAGTTTCGTATCACGCTCCCAGAACAGAGAAATGTAGGGGATATTGTTTTCTATGAGAATATTTCCAAGGGGCATGGGGAATATTCGGCCATCATAAAGCTGCACCATAAACTGACCATCCTGCCCAGTTAACGATGGAACGAAAAAAGGTACGTCCTCCACCCTCACAGGGTACAAATGATCCTGCCAGTCAATATAAAATTGTTTATTATCATCTTTTTTTAGATGGGAAGCAAATAGCTTAATGATTTCTTTATTAATCATAAGTACTCCGTCAGCATACCATAGCCCATCCTGATCAATAAGAAGTTCGGGGGCGCGAAAATTTTCCATCATTTATTCCTCCTTAAACTTAAGGTTATCGTATCAGAAGTATTAGTCCTTATTAAATATTCCATTATCGCCCTCAATTTCCTGCCTACAGTTTCCAATGACTTTCACACATTGAGATACACTAAGGGGCCTGCTGAAATAATAACCTTGAAATTGCTGGCAACGGAGTTTTTTCAAAACCTCTGCTTGCTCTAATGTTTCTACGTATTCGGCAAGAACCGTGATTTCCATTGATTCAGCTAGGTAAGTGATTGAGGAAATAATATCCTGGCAACTTTTATTGTCGATAACATCCTTCGTGATGGAACCATCTATTTTGATCTTATCCAAGTTAAAATACTTCATATAATAAAGAGAGGCGTGGCCCGCTCCGAAATCATCCATTGCTATACTTACACCCAGACCTTTAATCTTTTCTAATAAATCTACGGTTTGAGTGTTGGTTCCAAAGGCAACTGTTTCAGTAATTTCTAATTCAATGTCTCTGGGATTTAGTTGAGTAATCCTAAAGATATTGACTAGTATATCTAATAGTTGATCATTCAATTGGGTCGGCGAAATATTGATGGCCATTCGAATATCAACAATACCCTGCTTATTCCATTCCCCCAGTTGAAAACATGCTGCTTCTATAACCCATCGACCTAGTTTATTAATAATTCCAGCCTCTTCGGCTATAGCAACAACTACCTGTGGGTTCACCTTTCCATACAAGAAATGATTCCACCGAAGCAAGGCCTCTACACCAATAACTTCTCCCTTTTCATCAACCTGGGGCTGATACTCAAGGAAAAACTCTCTCTTTTCAAGTGCTACTTGAATGTCGTAACTTAGAGCATTGGCCGTATTCCCTATCTGATCACTTCTGGTTAAAATTCTCTTTTTTGTACTATAATCTTCGCTGAGAACTGTTTGAACTAATTGTTCATAGTTATTAATAATTGCTTTTCGTTTTTGAAGCTCATAGAGCCTAACAAAGGGGTAATACAAACAGGTACCAATTATTATGTTTAAAATTTGCAAGGCCATGCCCCTCCATGAAGAGGTCGCCAGCCAACCACCCAGAAGGGGCGGTGTCGTCCAGTCAACCGGTGCTATGGTTACAGGGACAAGGCCTATATATGTTGTTAAATAAGCAATAATAGTTAGGATAAGGGGAACTAGTATATAGGGGATCAAAAATAGTGGATTAAGGACAACAGGCAAACCAAAAACAATTATCTCGTTAATATTAAAAATTGAGGTTAGAAAAGCTATCTTGGCTAATTTTAAAGTACTGCTGTTTTTTCCAGCCAGAAAAATTGCTATCAACAAGCATAATGTTGAACCTGAGCCGCCTATCAGGACAAACACATCGAGAAAAGGTTTAGTTAGAATATGTACCGGTTCCCCTCCTGTGGATAGGGCACTGATATTTAGATCTATTGCTTTGAAATAGATATCTTGAGAAACGGAATACAAGATATTGTTCCCATGAATACCAAAAAACCAGAAGACCTGATTCAAGAAAACAAAGAGTATAGAAGCTGCAAACTGATTTTCGATGTTTAAAAAAATGTTCATGGTTAAATCAGTAATTAGTTGGTTAATATCTTCAATACCCAGATAGGTGAGTAGGACTCGCAACAAGGAAACTCCGACGAGAGTTAAGCAAAAGGGAAAAATTAAGAATAAGACTTTAGGGATAACCGGATCGGCATCTACCATAAACGATAGATAATACTTATCCAAACACCTATTAAGATGAATAAATAATTCTGTAGAGAGAACTGTCACTATAATAGATAAGAATATACCTGTTACTCCAGCATTGCTTGTATGTATTCCTGAGCTTCCTGTGTTAATAATAGTTAACAGAGAGATAAGAGCGACAAGGGAAGTTATGATGGGATTGACCTTGTCCTTAGACATCTGAGGATCAGCTACGGCAAGAGAATAGGATATTGTGACAGAAAGGGCCAGCCCCATCAAGCCAAATGTCAAATTCCAAACACTTTGGCCAAAGGTTTTCCAATCAGGTCCAAACAGCGAGGTCATTAGATCCTGGTACTGTACAAGGGGAAAATTATTAATAACTAGAGCTACGGATCCAGCAATAATTAATGGGATGATTAGTATTAACCCTTTGTTAATTGATTTTACAATAAGATTTTCAGAAATTGCCGTTGAGATATTTAATGCTCGTTGGGTAAACTTCATGAAACCACACCCTAAACTTTTTCGAGACTCTTTTACTATGCAAAGTGATTCTTATTAACATAAATTACTAGAATTCAACATTTTTTGCGAAAGTCCTTCCTAATCTTTACCTAATATTAAAAGCCGCTACAATTTCTGTAACGGCTAATCCTATATGGACACCATGCTACTGATTATACGATTTCAAATCAAACAGAATTATTTATATCTTAGATAATAATTGTAGTAATAATTATAGTTAGAAACTTGAGAAGTCTCATTTTTGTTTTGGTAGTGGTCAATACTAAATGCAATAAACCCTTGAACATAGGGGGCAGCGGCGGAAATTCTCCCTTGAATATCAGATTGGGTTGCTGTAACATTACCGGATGATTTCGAGGTATAGGTTTCATTATCCGCATAAAGCGTCATACCCATGTCATCCGTTGCCTTTTTAGTATACTTAAAGAGGTTTTTGGCTTGAGATAAAGTATTGTAACCCGCACCTACACTGTCTTGAAGGGCAACAATCTGGATTCCAGTACCGTTTAAAATGTTTTTAAGCATTTTTGGCCAGCCAGATAACGAAACTAAATAGGAGTATTTAGAATTATAAAAAGGTGCAATCATGATATTCAAAGTGCTTTTAAGCTGAATTTCGGCGGCAACCTGCTTATAAAAATTATTAAGATTGTTTTGGTAGATCATGCTTCGAGCACTTAATTGCGAGAATTCATAGGGAATATACCAGCCCCCCAAGGATGGATGCGTTCCATAAACATCTACAATCTCGTCCACGATCAGCTTATTCTTTGAGGCTTCAACATTGAGCCAATTCATGTTGCTGGCATTAACCTTCCACCAATCCCCGTTAAATCCTAATCCAATTCGCACTTTCATGTTTAGGGAATCGGCAGCGGTTAAAGCATTACCGACCATATCCACTTCATTAAATGTATATCCAGGAATCTGCGTGGGGTATGCTGCATACATCGCTTTTGTATCTGCAATATCTTGCAAAATAATCTCGTTAATCCCTGTGTTGTGAAGCATACTTAATTCCTGGGTCCAGCGGTTCAAATCCCAATCTTGAGCATACCAATACTGGATAAAAGAACTGCTGAAAATCGGTTTCACTCCGGGCAGCGTTTGAGGTGTGGGCGGAGAGGTTGTTGTTTTGGGCAGCTTAGCCATTACGGCTGTGACCATTGTTAAATTTAAGATCAGGGTTAATACCAAAATCTTAATAATCTTCCTTTCCAAATTCATAAAATTTTCCTCCATTTTACTCTATAAAGCTAAAGGTGTTTATTTCGCCATTTATAAACTTTCTCTATTAATCTCTATTTTTCCTTCTCGAAACTATATGTAGGATAACTTATACACTTGTGTTGAAAATGCCCTAGGAAACTAAAAGACAGTATAGCCCGGAGACAAAATCTCCGGGCTATACTGTTTTACTTTTGACTAAATGACTGTTTAGCTTGAGCAGGTTTAAATATATTACCCAGTTCTATCTCTGTTTGCCTCTTAATCACGCTCCTCATATTCTATTATTACATCGTGCCCTTTTTCTAACTGGTGTCTGGCCTTGCGAATTGCCACCGAATCGAAAATAATTGAGAAATCATAATCTTCCGGATAGAGTTCGCTGGCGGGAAGGAAAAGCTTAAGCCGCTTGTGATTAATCAGTTGCTTCTTATCTTTGATCTGCACGCCAAGCTCGCCTTTTTCATTGGTTCTCTTGTAAACAATCCCTAGGTATTTTTGAGGGTAAACCCTAACACAGTCGCCTATATTAAAGCTTTCGCTCCGTGAGGGTGTTTTTTCCTTCGGAACTTCCTTTTGAATTTTGTTGTGGGAAATAGTGTCAATTTTATTGTTGTCCTCATCATTAGTGTTATCCTCATCAAACATAATCGTGGGTCTATCCCTTGACTCAGAAGATCTACCGCCATAAGCTTCTTTTTGTGCTCGCTTCAGCATATGCCCCGGAAAGCCTAATCTTTGAGCAATGTATAAGGCGCAGCTTTCCCCGGCCTCGCCAATTTGCAGTTTGTATAAGGGCTGTAAGTTTTCCCGATCAAACTCCATTCGGGCATTCATAAGTCCTTTTGTGTTCTTGGCAAAATCCTTTATTTCCGGGTAATGGGTGGTGGCCACAAAAAGACAGCCTCTCTGATTTAATTCCGCTAAAATTGCAATTGCCAGTCCCATTCCCTCAGCAGGGTCTGTACCGGAGCCTAACTCATCCAGCAAAACCAGACTTTCCCTTGATACCTCCTGGAGAATAGCTACAATATTTTGGATATGAGATGAAAAAGTAGATAGATTCTCGGAAATGCTTTGCCCATCCCCGATATCGCAGAAAACACTGTTGTGCATACAAAATACGCTGCCTGGGGACACAGGAACATGAAGTCCACTTTGAGCCATAATTGACAGTAAGCCAATGGTTTTTAAGGCAACGGTTTTTCCCCCTGTATTCGGCCCGGTAATCACAACACCGTTAATAGCATCAGCACTCATACCCCCTCGAATCTCAAAATCAAGAGGAACACAGAGATCCGGCTTCAATAGAGGGTGTCTCCCCTGCTTTATGATGATTTTTCGTTCTGTTGTAATGGAAACAGAAACTGCTTTCATCTCGATAGACAGCTTTGCCTTGGCAAATATAAAGTCCAAGGTTTCCATGCAGTCCTTGTTGATTCTCAACTCATTAATATGCTCTTCAACAAGCACGGTAAGGGTGTACAATATTTTTCTAATTTCATTATCTTCATCAATTTGTAAAACCGCCAATTCCTCCTGCAGCTTTCTCACTGCTGTCGGTTCAATAAAGCAGGTGCTGCCAGTGCTTGAAGTATCAATGACTGTTCCGCTCAACTGATTCTTATAGCCTTTTTTGACCGGCAAGACAAACCGCCCATTTCGGATGGTGACATATCCATCTGCGAACCATTCCTTTTTACTGCGCAGTATACCTTCAAGCTTTATCTTTACCGCAGATTTTGTGTTTTCTATTTTTCTGCGGATATCACGAAGGACAGAAGAAGCACCATCGTCAACCCCTTCATTTCTGATACAGCGTTCAATTTCCTCAAAAAGCATATCCAGTGGACTTAAAGAATGACCATAAAACCCTATATCCGTATTGAAGGCTTCAGCCTTTTTAAGATATTTCTTCATTCTTTTGCAGGAAGCAATAAAACCACAGATACCTGTGAGCTGTTCAGGGGTCAGCATTGAGCCTTTCTCTGTTAAATCCAGAATTTTATCCAGCTCTTTCATTGAGGCCAGGGGCGGTGTGCCTATACCCTCTAAAATATTGCGTGCCTCTGTTGTTTCCTGCATTTTGGCTTTACACTCTCGCTCATTTAAAAATGGCTTTAGGGAGAGCAATTTTTCTCTTGCCTTTTGGGAAAGTGCATGCTCAGCTAAAGTTTCAAGTATAATATTAAATTCCAATGTATTGTTGGCATTCATCAAAGATCCTCCTTATACAATTAAAATGCCCACAAGAGAGATTACCTTATTTTCAGGATCATTTAATTCCTAAAAATACGCAGAATACTCCTGTGGGCAATGATTTTAACTGACGTATAAAATCACCTAACACTATTGAGAAAAAATAAATAGAGTGCAACAGGACATGCCTGTTACACTCTACAAAACTATACGATAATAATCGCCATAGTTACAATATCAGCCTTTTTGACCTTACAACAAAGGGTCGACAAGGTGACACTGTTTATAACTCAAATGGTTATTGTAGGACGTAATCTGTAAGGCGTTATCCAAAAACGCAAAGGTTGCGCTTTCAGAAAGGTGCACTTAAAAAAGCAGGTTTAACACCCACGTTTTATGAAGTAACCTCTCTCAACTGTTTAGTTGAAAATCACCATTACAGACACATTTAACAAAAAAACCATCCTCTCATTTTTAGGTATACCCTAGTTTATTACATTTCTGTAGCAAATGTCAATTGTAGCAGAGGAAAACACGTTTAATTACTGAAAAAAGCCTACTCAAAAATACTTTTGCACAGAAGGTAATTTTGGAGAGAAATCAATATGTTTTTCAAAAAACTTGCTGCATTGAGCAATTATGAGGCCGTTGACCAGAGCACAGATTACCGTGCCGATACCAACACCACGCAGGCTATTAAAGAAAAGGTAAGACATGGCTACGGCAACGGCACAGCTGGTGCAGTCATAGCCAATTTTAAACTTATTAATATCTATCCGATACTTTTTAGACACTTCTTTTACGAACAACTCATAAACTTCGGGAGAAAGATAGGTGTGAAAGAGCAGAGAGATACCCATGGCGCAGAAGAGCATACCTACTAAATATAGCGGGATGCGGATACTCAGCGTAGCAGCGGTTACATCATTCAGCATCCAGATCCAACCATCCAATACCAAGCCATAAATAACAGCCGTGACAAAAGAAAAACAGTAGGACAGCTTAAACTGGCCCAACAACAGACAGACAAAAATTAGCAGAACGGCCTGGAGAGTATATTCAGCCATGCCAAATGTGAGAAAATCAACTTTCAAGGATATCAAATAGGCCGGGGCAACTACCATAGATATGCCGAGATCGGCTTTTTCCATAAGTGCCACGCCTAGGGCCAGAATAATCAGCCCCAACAGATAGGCCATCTCGGCAAAGTTTTTAAGTTTCAAGCTATCTCTTCCTCCCACATAAAAAATGCTATAACTCCTGGCTGTTTGATATCAGAAACAGCAAAAGTTATAGCATTTCATTTATTGATTTAGATCAAGCCTATTACAAAATCTTACTGACGTCAATGGTTTTTTATCATTACTTCATAATAATTCCCTCGGGATCAATGACTTTATAGAGCAGTTCTAATTCCTCATAAGTAGGTGTTAGAGTTTCACCTTTACACTTAGAAATATTCAGATCAAAACTACAGTTTTCCCGGCATTCTTCCGGTGTAAATCCGGGGTGTACTGTATCCAGATACATTTCGCCCTTTTCATCAAAACGATAGACACCCATATCAGAAATAACAGCAGCCGGCCCGCCATTGAACGCCGGTCCATAGACCTGCTGTTTGGGAACCCATTCTTTATCCGGCCAATGTGGGATTTTCCAGCCAGGCGAGGTAATATAGCTGACTCTCTCAACAAAACGACGTTTTTGACCGAATTGAGGCATGATTAAAACGCTGCGCTTAGCAAGGGAATGAATATCAGAGTTACCACCGCTGCCTGTCAGCCTTTTCCCTGTAGGACCGCCCATAAAGGTACAATTGACATTGCCATAGAGATCCACTTCTGCACCACCCAAATAGGCTAAGTCCACTTTACCGGACTGGAGCTGACCGAAAACGTCAGTCAGGCCATCGCCAACTGCTGCCTGATAACTACAGCGGGCATCGGCAACGGAGGTTGGCAGATCTATAGGTCTACCGTCAATGGAGCCTGATTCATAGATACAGACCGCGGTAGGTGCCTGGGTATGCTGAGCTACCATGATGGCTAACATTGGGAGGCCTGTTCCCGCAAAGACGATCTCTCCATCCTTTACTTCTCGAGCTGCAGCACAAGCCAAAAGATCCATGGGCTTAAACTCACCGGGTTTAGAATGGCCTTTTTTGCTTTCCATTATCTTGACCCCCTTTTCATGGTGGAAGAATAGCCTAGAGCCGGATTGGCTTTGAGAGATTCCAAACGAGTAATTCCCAGTTTGCTCAGATATTCTTGGAAGTCTTTGACCCCAAAGATCCATTCTTCAGCCCACTGATCAAAACCCTCTTGTGTGCGGGTTGCCTTAAAGAAGTTAGAGATAAATTCTCCGTCTGGTTCGTGTACGCCATACAAACCTGTTGGGTGAGCACCCCAAGGCTGCTCGACAATATAATCTACCAGATAACCCCCAATCATGTTGCGGGTAGGTTCTCGACGCAAATATTCTTCCGGAACCACTTGTTCAGCAATAATAATGTTGTGCTTAGACGCCTTGATAACTTCTTGATCGCTGAATTTTAGGCCATCCACTCGAACCGTGCCTTCCGCGCCGACCATCTGAACGTGAGTAATACACCAATCCGGATTAGCAGCCGGAACTAAAACAATTTCCGAATTCGTAAAAGGCTCTTGGTACATGGCATATTTCAATTTACCGATATGAGGGTTTGATCCGTCACGGAGTCCGGCCTTACCAAGGTTATCGTTCTCGGGATTTAACATATCACTCCCCATTGCAGCATAGGTGGGCAAAAAGGGCAGTCCTTTCGATCCGGCAGTCAGCCTGTTTAAGATATGAATATGTGCCCAGTCTTCGTAGAGAATCTCTCCTTTTTCTATTTTACGAGCCAGATTACTGCCGAATTTCCCATAAAGCTCATGTCCGCACCAACTCGATTCCCATATTCCCACACATCCGGCCCCTACGAGCATGTCATCATGAGTTCCGCCATTAACTTCGACGAGATGCAAATTGCGCTTTTTCTGGCGAATTAACTCGTAAATAGCTGCCATAGGTCGACGCCAAACCGTAAACCCTCCAAAGGTTAACATATCTCCGTCCTTAATCTGTCCTACTGCTTCAGTAAGACTCACAATTTTAGGCCTAGCCATTCCTAAAACCCCCTTTAAAGATAGTAATTTATTCATCAGACCATAAGAGCTTAATGCGATTTATCAAGCATAGTTTTCAGGATTACTAAAACCGTCCGATGACTTCACGTCCAATAATCATCCGTTGGATTTGATTAGACCCTTCATAAATCTGGGTGATTTTTGCATCCCTCATCATACGCTCAACGGGAAACTCTGAACAATAGCCATATCCACCCATTAACTGCACGCAGTTCGTCGTTACCTCCATAGCCGTATCTGTAGCAAAGAGCTTAGCCATCGAAGCTTCTTTGTTATGGGGCAGATGATTATCCTTCAGCCATGCAGCCCGGTAAATAAGCATTTGGGCGGCATCTATTTTTGTTGCCATGTCTGCCATCATAAACTGAACTCCCTGGTTCGCTGCCAAGGGCTTATCAAATTGCTGTCGTTCCTTAATATAATGGTTTGTATAATCCAAAGCCCCTTCGGCGATCCCTAACCCTTGAGCTCCAATGGTAATGCGGCCACCGGTCAGTAATCCCATAGCAACGGAAAAGCCATTATTGACTTCGCCCAAGACATTCTCTTTCGGTACTTTTACATTTTCAAAATATAGTTCACAAGTGGGATCAGCATTCATCCCCATCTTGGCAACGGGTTTACCAATGGTAAAGCCAGGGGTGTCTTTTTCAATGATCAAACAGGTTATTCCTTTGCCTTTTGGCTGAGAAGGATCTGTTTTAACAAAGGTACAGTAGGTGGTGGCATGCCCGCCATTGGTAATAAATATTTTGCTGCCGTTGACTAAGAAATGATCCCCTTTATCCTCCGCCCTTGTTTTTAGAGCAGCGGCGTCAGATCCAGCGTTAGGCTCAGTCAAGGCATAGGCCCCAATAATTTCACCGGTGGAGAGCTTTCTCAGATATTTCTCTTTTAATCTCTGACTGCCATAAAGGTAAATACTCATACATCCTAAACCAGTGTGTACACTGGTGATAACCGCCGTTGAGGCACAAGCTTTGGCCAATTCTTCAACGATAATAGCAAAGTCTAGGTAAGTACCTCCACCCCCACCCCATTCTTCGGGAATAGGAAAACCTGTCAGCCCTAGCTCTCTCATCTTATTCCAGGTTTCCACGGGAAACTCATGACTTTTATCAATTTTTTCAGCCATGGGTTCAACTTGGCTCTTGGCAAATTTCCTGACCATCTCTTTAACCATAAGGGTTTCCTCACTAAGTCGAAATTCCATTTAACTCCACTCCAATCTTAATAGTTATCAAAAATCTCTCTTAGTCAGCATCGACACGAATAAGCATGGCATCCCCTTGGGCATGACCGGCACAGATTCCACAGACTCCATATCCGCCCCCGCGACGTTTTAGCTCATAAGCTAAAGTCATAACAATCCTGGCTCCCGTTGCTCCAATGGGGTGACCATAGGCAATTGCACCGCCATTTACATTAACCTTTTTCAACATCTCATCCTTCGTCATTCCTAAGATGCTTCGCGCACTAACCAGGGCTACAGCTGCAAAGGCTTCATTAATCTCAATAAGTTTAACGTCATCCAAGGTCATCTGGTTTTGTTCCAAAACCTTCTTAATGGAAAGTCCCGGAACCGTGGCAATATCTTTGGTAGGTTGGGATACTTCTGCGTAATCCACGATGGTAAATAGAGGCTTAATACCTAATTCTTCTGCCTTAGCCCGGCTCATGAGCAGGCAAACATCTCCGCCATCATTAGTTCCTGGCGCGTTTCCGGCGGTTACACTGCCTAGTTCTCCCGTAACGGCGCTTGAGTGATTGAAAACCGGTCCCAGCTTAGCTAGACCTTCCATTGTGGAGTTGCCCCGTGGCCCTTCATCTTGCTCAAAAATATCTTTTCCTTTATGGACTGCAATAGGGAATATTTCGTCATCAAGTTTTCCAGCCGCCATGGCCTCTGCCGCGGCCCATTGAGAATGTAAGGCCCATTCATCCTGTTCTTCACGGCTATACCCAAATTCATCCGCCACTTCTGAACCATGAATAGCCATATGACGGTTGTAGATAGAGTCCCAGAGTCCATCTTTAACCATCAGGTCTTCGCAATCAGCATTAAGAAAGCCCATCTTTTTTCCCCGTCTCATATCAGGAAGGGCGAAGGGAATGTTGCTCATGCTTTCTTGTCCCCCTGCTATGACGATCTCAGCTCTTCCCAAAGCGATCATCTGGGCTCCTAAGTCGATGGTTTTAACCCCAGAGGAACAAACCTTGTTAACCGTAATGGAAGGCACATATTCAGGAAGTCCCGCCAAAAGAGTAGCTTGCCGACTTGGAACTTGACCACAGCCGGCCTGAACCACGTGACCCATGATTACATAATCCACATCGCCGGGAGCAACTTTGCCCTCTGTCCTGCGAATGACTTCCTTGATAGCCAATGCTCCTAATTGGGCAGCATCAAACTCAACTAAAGCTCCTAAGGATTTCCCATAAGGAGTTCTACAGGCTTCCACACAAACAACTTCTCGTTGTTTAGCAAAGGTATTGCCAATTTTTCTGCCCATGGTTGAATAATCTGGTACTCTTTCACCAAAGGCGCTTATTTTTGCACCCTTATAATAGGTTTTTCTGGTTAATTCAAGCTTTTGAATTACTTTGGACATTTAATGTTTCCTCCTTACTATTCGTTGAAGCCTTGACCCAGACTGTTTTTCATAATTAACCCCTCCAGTTTGTTAGTTGATCAGACTCCAGAAACAATAATGTTTGAAAAGTGATTAATTCAGTTTGCGTTATTTGTTAATTCTGAATAATATAACTATTTTGCAATTAATGTGCCAACTAACTTTTAACAGACTTCTTTCTGCGTAAAAATTCATGACTCACTAGGGTTTACAGCATTTGTTAAGCCCTACGCCTTGTTACTCACCACTCAGGAAAATTCATTGTTGTTTAATTTTTTTCGTAGTTTCTAATCCAACTAAGTCTTGAAACAAGAAAAACGTCCCGGAAGCGGACACATTTGTTCTAAATGTGTCCGCTTCCGGGACGTTTGTTTACTCTATTTTCAATATTTGAGATCGTATTTATCTAATTTATCGTATAGCCTTGACCGACTAAGATTTAGTAGTTTTGCGGCCTTCGTCTTATTCCCTCCCGCCTTTTCTAGGGCTTGAACAATCATATTTCTTTCAATCCCGGCAATTTTCTCTTGGTGACGAATATTTCCGGAGGATAGAGGGTTTTCACAAGAACTGCAGTTCCGTAATTGACCGGGTAAATGCTCTAACAGAAGCAAACCACTGCGTGAATAGTTCACAGCCCTTTCGATGACATTTTCCAGTTCACGAATATTCCCCGGCCAGGAGTAGTTCAACAAAGTCTTCATGGCATTATCAGCAATACCACTGACGTTTAGTTTCAGAATCTTATTAAATTTTGTAATAAAAAAATGGGTTAAGGGCTGAATATCGTCCGGACGTTCACGTAGAGGCGGCAAATGCAAATTGATCACATTTAACCGATAGTAAAGATCCGCGCGGAACTCTCCTTCAGAAATCCCTTGATAAAGGTTTTTATTAGTAGCAGCTAAAATGCGGACATTCACCTTAATCGTCTTCGTACTACCTAACCGTTCGAATTCACGGTCTTGCAATACCCTCAATAACTTGGATTGTAAAGCCAGAGGCATATCCCCTATTTCATCCAGAAAGAGGGTTCCTCCATCTGCTATCTCCAGACGCCCCGGTTTGCCGGCCTTAGCCGCACCGGTGAAGGCACCACCAACATAACCAAACATTTCTGCCTCAATTAAATTTTCTGGAATTGCCGCACAGTTTACTTTTATGAAGGGGCCTTGGCAGCGGTCGCTGCAAAGATGAACCGCATGAGCCACACCTTCCTTTCCAGTACCGCTCTCCCCAGTGATTAACACTGTTGAACGACTCGAGGCAACAAGGGTTATCTCCTCTTTAAGCTTCTTCATTTCAGTACTCTCGCCAACAATATCTTTGATAATCTCTTGCGCCGTTTTGTTTTTCTGTAATTCTTCCTGGAAAAAATTCACCTTATTTTCTAATAGCCTAATCTTTTCAGCCAGCTCCCGTACTTCAGCAAGTTGAGGAAATACCGCTTTCCCCACGGCTCCCACCACTTCTCCTTCTTTGATGATGGGCAAGCGTGATACAATTAACGGTTTGCCTCGTATTGTAAGCACCTCACTTGTTTCCAAAATGCCGGAGCTTGCCACAATGTGTAACCTGCTTGACTCAATAATGTCTGTAATATGTTTACCAATCACTTCTTGGGGAGTTATTGTTAAAAAATCCGCCATTGCTTGGTTTATAAGTGTAGTTTTTCCCGTCTCATCCACCACAATGATTCCGTCATGAATAATATTGAGAACTGTATCGAAGGTTTTGTTGAGGGCTTTAACAGTTTCCAACTCTTTTGCTGCTTGTTCTAAGTCAGTGAGGTCTTGAAAAATAACAATTCCTCCAGCAATATTTCCGCCAATTTTTAAGGGCGTAATATTGACAACCATTGTAACATTACGATGTCTGTACCTTAGCCCGATTTTAACCTCACCTTTAACTAATGCTGGGGTTAAATCTAATTTAGGCAGTAATTGCTGAAAGGGTTGATTAAGAGATGTATCCGCTTTCAAGCCTAATATTCGACTAGCCCCGATGTTAAGATGTGTGACGTTCCCCTGGCTGTCGACAGCAATCACACCATTATGCATGGAATCCAAAATGGCTTTCAACTGTACGTTTAATAACTCCGAATGTCTGAATAGAGTCATAACCATATTGGCTTTACATAACAGACCAACGACCTTTCCCTCTCTGTTAACAACCGGAACGGAGCCTACTTGACTCATCTTCACAAAATTAGCTAACTGATCATCTGGGATATCGTCCGAGATACTGATCACTTCGTGTATCAGGTAAGGATCAATGATATCCTTATGGGTTGCACCATCTAAGATTGCCCGATAAAGACTACTCCTGCTAAAAATACTTAAAAGTCCGCCCTCTCCATTTAACACTGGAATAATAGCAATCTTCAGCTCCATGAAAATTCTTACTGCTTTACCGATACTGTCGCCGAGGTTCAGGTATGAAATCCGAGGATTAGTTCCATCTTTAAGGAGCATCATAGCACACCTCAATTGTAATGTCTTTGAGTACAACATGGTTCTTAAGCATACTGCAACCAACTGTATTTTATCATTTATAAAAAGAATTTTAAATATATTCAGATATTATGGCAATATCTCTAATATTCATTCTTGATAACCCAGGATCTTTCGCCGAATAACTAGATCACAGACGAGAAGAGTGACCGCCCTACCCCAAGGCCGGTCACTCTTCGTTGTTTACCCTTATGAAGTCCCATCTTAATGTTATCTATCACTCTTCCGCTTATATCCATCTTAAGGAGATTACTCCTCAATGATCCTACAATTCAATATAGTAAAGGATAATATTCTCATACTTTCCGTTGCCAAGCAAATAACCCTTCGGGATGACACCTAATCTATGAAATCCCATTTGCTCATAAAGATGAATAGCTCCGACATTCGTACTGACCACCGCATTAAATTGCAATAACAAGAATCCAGATTCTCGCGCTACTTTCATGGAGTGACGCACCAGCTTTTCTCCGATATGAAGTCCTCGATAATTTTCACTAACTGCATAAGAGGCGTTAGCAATATGTCCGCATCTTCCTATGTTGTTGGGGTGTAAAATATACAACCCCAAAACTTGATTCTCGACTGTTGCCACTCCAGTAAAGGTTTGAGCGTCAAAAAGAATTTTAGCCCCCTCTTCACTTAGTTGTTCTATTTGGGGAAATGAATTGGCCTCTTGAACAACGTGATTCCAAATCTCCACCATTGCAGGTATATCCGTATCCTGATATTTTCGTAGGACTACTTCCATTTCCAACCTCTCCTCTTACTATTTTTGTTTAATTTTCGGTAACCTTGGCTGCATCAAAAGCAAGCAAATTCCTTTCACCCCAACGAGTTCCCCTGATAGGTACTTTACACCTTCCACATTTTTCAACGTTTTCCTCCCGAGATCATTGAAAATAGTCCCAGATAAACACAAAACCCGACCGCAACCTCTTTGATAATAAATAAATCTTTTTGCATACACATCCGGGTCAATCAAAGCATACTTGGTCATCTCATAAGCCAGTTGAATTAACATAGCCCAGAGATAAAAATCTCCAGGCTTAGCTTTTGACAAATAATGACTAGTAGGCTTTGACGAGTTTAGATAAATAAATTAACATTCGAATCCTCTGCTTCTCCTAAATAATAACCTACCCCGCCAATTTTAACGCCGTCCAGCAATTCCTCTTGTTTTAAGCCCATGACATCCATTGACATTTGGCAGGCTACAACCTCTACTCCATTGCACATTGCGGCACTGATAAGATCTTCCAGGGAAGAAACATTTTTGTCCTTCATAACTTTTCTGATCATTTTTCCGCCCATGCCCAGCATATTCATGTTTGACAACTTAAGACGTTTACTTCCCCTTGGCATCATCATGCTGAACATCTTATCCATAAAGCCCTTTTGAGTGCTGACCTTTTCATGTTTACGCAACACATTTAATCCCCAAAAGGTGAAAAACATCGTAACTTTCTTGCCCATGGACGCAGCTCCATTGGCAATGATGAAGGAGGCTATAGCTTTATCCAAATCTCCGCTAAAAACCACTATTGTCTTATTATCCTTTAAAGCTGCTGCTGCCGGTTCTTGCTGAACTGAGTCCCTTGGCGCACCTTTTTTAATGAAGGCCGTAATAACTCCTCCGGCCTTGGCCACGTCTATCAGTTGATTATTAGTTCTTTTACTCCAAGCTTTAATATCCTCATAAAAGCCCGGATCAGAGGCCAAAATTTTCAGGATTTGCCCATGTTTCAACGGATCCATAGCAGCCTTAACCTGCATTAATGGCCCGGGGCAACACAGACCGCAAGCATCAATGCTTTTATCATAATGCCCATGAGGGCTATCAACTTCATTGATTCCCGGATCTGAATAGGGGCTCTCAGTGCCTGGGCTTTGCGGCTGGAATTCTTGCAGGGAAATAGTTTTATACCCGCCGGTAATATTTAAGACGTTATAACCATTTTGACTTAAGATCCTGTCTGCTATATAGCCCCTTAAGCCTACTTGACAGTACTCTATTATCTGTTTATTCCTGTCTAACTCGTCCATCCTGTCTCTTAAGCTGTCCAAGGGAATGTTGATGGAATCGGGCAAGTGTCCATTGTTATATTCCTCTTCCGTTCGCACATCCAGAAGGATTGAATCCTTAAGTTCAGACGACTCCACATCCTTCCAGGCTGTTACACGAGTTCTTCCGGACAGCACGTTTTGAGCTGAAAACCCAGCCATATTTACCGGGTCTTTGGCCGATGAGAATGGCGGAGCGTAGGCCAATTCTAATTCAGCTAAGTCGTCTACCGTACCTTTTAAGCGAATGACAGCAGCAATAACATCAATTCGTTTGTCAACACCATCGTAACCGATTCCCTGTGCTCCCAACACTCGGCCTTCATCATTAAAAATCAGTTTCAAAGTCAGCTGTAAAGCTGCCGGGTAATAGGAGGCATGAGCCACAGGGTGAACGTGGACAACCCGATAAGGCAGATTGGCTTTTTGCAGACTGCGCTCATTGGCCCCTGTGCTGGCAGCCGTCAAGCTGAAAACTTTAAGGATCGAGGTTCCTTGAGTACCCTTATAAATGGAATTCAAACCCGCAATATTATCCGCAGCGATTCGTCCCTGCTTATTGGCGGGTCCTGCCAAAGGGACAGCTGTCTTTTCCCCGGTAATAAAGTCGACAACCTCTATGGCATCTCCTACTGCGTAAACATCATTCACATTGGTCTGCATTCTTTCATCAACGATGATATGCCCTTTCGGGCCTAACCCTATTCCCGAGTCTTTCAAAAAAGCAGTGTCAGGGGCTACCCCGATGGCCAGAATCACCAGATCAGCAGTCATTATTTTTTCGCTGCTCAAGGTTACTTCGATTTGACTGCCAACCTCTTTAAAGGCTTTAACTCCGTCACCCAAGATAAGATCCACGCCATTTTCAGCTAATTCCTTTTCAGCCATAACCACCATGTCTGAATCAAAAGGAGCTAAAATGTGAGGAGCGGCTTCGACTAACGTAACTTTCAAACCTCTTTCGATCAGATTTTCAGCCATTTCAACACCCACAAAACCTCCGCCAATAACTATAGCGCTATTGGTACCCTTTTGATCAACATAGGCCTTGACTCTATCTGTGTCCGGAATGTTTCTCAAAGTAAATATTTTCGAACTGTCTATCCCCGGGATAATGGGCCGAAGAGCTTTGGCCCCCGGTGATAATACAAGAGCATCATAGGACTCTTCGTAGATCCGTTGATCCTTACTTCTGACTGTTACGATTTTCTTTTCTGTGTCAATGCCAACCACTTCACTATTAATTCTCACATCAATGTTAAACCTGGCTTTCATAGCTTCAGGAGTTTGGACGAGAAGTTTCTCCCGTTCCTTGATCGTTTCACCGATGTAATAGGGCAGACCGCAGTTGGCGAAAGAAATATAGTCATCTCTTTCAAACAAGATGATCTGAGCTTGTTCATCTAGTCTTCTAAGACGTGCAGCAGCGGAAGCTCCCCCAGCTACACCCCCGACTATGAGTACTTTTTTTGTCATAGAATATCCCTCCATCAAAGATTGCTAATATATAGTCTGACATTTAAATACTAAGTTTATTTCCGATTCCATTTCGAGTATCAACAGCAAGCTTACTCGCTTTTAATCATATTATACCCCCCGGGGTTATGGGGGTCAACGGGAAATAAATAACAAGAACTTACTAACTAAAAAACTACCTCATTAAAATGAGATAGTGGCATCTTATATCTTTTAAAAGAAAAAAGCTGAACAATCGTAGCCCTTACGAAACGTTCAGCTTTTACCATGGAGAAGAGGTTTTGCACAAACTCGGATGTTCGCCGGTTGCCGGCAACCCTCCATGCACATCCATAAATAGGGGTGGATTCTCCGATTACAATTAAATCGAGAGGGAGTCGATCTCCCTTTGGCATGCCCATTTTTTTCATGATACGCCAGAAAAACGAATAAATCAAACTGCATTTGGGTTACAAAAGCTGCTTTTCGTTTTCAAAACTGGCTTTTCGGATACAAAAACTGCGTTTCGTTTACAAATATTCAGTTGTCGGTTACAAAAAATGCTTCTTGGTTTACAAAGTGGCCTCTCGTCTTTCAAGTAAGTCTAACCAAAAATCGCCCTCAATTGCGTCTATATATAATTATCGTATTACAATGATAAAATAACAAATACCAATATTTATTTATTGATATTCAATAAATAATGTATTACAATTCACTTAAATACGTTAACGTTTAATATAGCAAGAATCATTAAATTTATTGGAGGAATTATGAAAAACTTCATTTCTGAAAATCTTGAACAGCCAGCTGAGTTGGAAAGGTATTATCGGCAGGAGCCCGAGAAATTTATTAAAGCCTTTCCCGAGGTACTTAGAGAAAATCAGAATCTAACCATCCTGAAAGTTTGGCAGGAAAGGCTAAATTTTGATATGCCAAGGGATGAACAGATGGAAACTGATACTAGGTGGAAAGACCTTCTGCTAGTAATTGTGATTTCGTTGCTGGCGGGAACAATTGCCAGGTTTTTGTTACCATCCATTGAAAAAGAATTAATTAATCCGGCAAACATTGTTTTTTCGATTTTTCCTTTGCTTTCAGTCTATTTTCTTTTAAAGAACCGCCCTTCGAAAAAGCTTATTCTGTCAATTAGCCTATTCTACCTGGTGGCATTGATTTACCTAAACTTTCTACCTGTAAAATTCACAGACAGTATTATTTTGGCAAATCTGCATTTACCCTTTTTCTTATGGTCGTTAGTTGCCATATCTTTCACGGGAGACTATCGCCTGCAACCAGGAAAAGTATTGGAATACCTGAAGTACAACGGTGAGCTTTTAATTAGTGCCGGTCTGTTACTTATTTGTGGTGTCGTTTTAACAGCTTTGACCATTGGTTTATTTGCGGCAATTCAAGTTAAAATAGAAGATTTTTATATGAACAACATTGCAATTTATGGAGTTGCTGCTGCACCCTTTGTTGGCACTTATTTAGCGAGGGCCAGAGGCATAACTAAAAATATTGCGCCTTACTTAGCAAAGGTTTTTAGTCCTTTAGTTTTAATAACCTTAGGTGTCTATTTAGCTACAATGATCGTAACCCAGAAGAATCCTTATACTGATAGAGAATTCTTATTAATATTTAACTTAATGCTAATCTTAGTCTTAGCGATCACGATTTTTTCAGTCGCAGGAAGAGAAACCGGCCCCAAAATAACTTTCAATGACCGAATAATCTTCGCATTGTTAACAGTTGCTATAGTAATTGACTGCGTAGCATTATCGGCTATCTTATTCAGATTAACTTCATATGGCATAACTCCGAACCGCTTGGCCGTTTTAGGTATGAATCTTATTGTATTTGTTCACTTAGTGAGGATTACGGTTAATTATTTTCGGTTTATTCTGGGAAAAGTTAATGTGGAGATGATTGAAGCTGCCATTACGCGATATTTGCCGATTTATTCACTGTGGGCTCTGATCGTTACCATTTTCTTTCCGATAATTTTCAATTTCAAGTAAGATTAAAGTTACCGATAATCAAGCCCGCCCGGCAAGACGAAAACCACTGAAACTGTTCAGTGGTTTTCCTTATCACAATAACATAAATTAGATCTTTAGCGCTTAACAGCACCAATAAACAGGAAATGAAAAAACTGCGTAATCGCGGTGAGCACGTTAAGGTGTCATAAACCTTACTTTTTTATCGGAATCCAAACCTCACACTTATAATCCGGAGCAGCTATATCTCCCAGGGGATAAACCTCCAGTTGTGGTCCTTCCTCTTGCTGATAACCCGTTGCCGGAATCCACTCGGAATAAATCCGTTCCCATACCTTCTGTATGGCACCCGGCATAGGACCAACTGACTCAAAAACGGCCCACCTGGCACCAGGTATCTCAGCAGAAGAAAAATCTTCCGGAGGTTCCCCATTGTCCTCAACAGCAATCATATACGTAAAAGCTTCATAGTTGGGTTCAAAATCCATACAGATACCCAAAACCCCCATGCCGCCTGTCATTGAGCAAATCTTTTCATAGGATCCGTCTGCCTGGCATTCGTTCCAAAAAAGTGGCACTAGATTTAAATTTTCTCCATCCTGAGTTGTTATTCTTTTAGTCTTACCGATGACTCTAAACGAGCCTTTTTCAATTAATTTGTAATCCATATCCTTATCTCCTTTGATTGAAATATGAAAGGAAAGCCTTGGAAATGCTTTAAGATTTGTCCCCGGCTCTCGAGCGGCGGAAGGGCTCATACCATGCATTTTCCGGAATGCTTTAGAAAAGGCTTCGGGGGTTTCATAACCATACTTTAAGGCAACATCAATCACTTTATCTCCAGACATGATTTCTTGGGCGGCCAAAGTTAGTCGTCGTCTACGCACATATTCGGCCACTGTTACACCCGTAAGCATATGATACATCCGCTGAAAGTGAAATTGGGAAGAAAAGGCCAGCTTTGCCACCTCTTCGATATCCAGCTTTTGGGTCATGTTTGCTTCTAAATAGTCAATTGCCCTATTCATTGCTCTAAGCCATTCCATTGTACCTCTCCCTTCTGATTCAATCATAAAGGACTTCGCTTTACTTATCCGGTCTTTGCGTGCTCCCCATTGACTGAGGGACCACAGGTCTAGCCTCAATATACCCTCTATACCCCATCGGGGCAAGTTGAAGAGCCTAAAGTGATCCACTTAAGCGTGAATCACTTTAGGCTTTAGCATAAGATTATGGCAGACTTTCAACTTTTTCTTCATTAAAATCTGGCATATCAAAGTCCCTTTTACAGAGCAGCAAAAACCGGATTAAGATCAATTATCAAGTCCGGTAAGGCGCTCACGGTTATTTTTTCTTCATCTGAATAAACAGCTGGCCGTCCATAGCGCTTATTGTTCTGTAAGGTAAATACGCTCACGAATTTACCATCAGTGGGGCCACAAAGAGCAGCTGCTATCTACTGTTTGCAGGACTCCAAAAGAATAACCTTCTTTTTTGGAATACTCCCAATCACAATCCCTAACGTAGTGAGGATAAGTGCTAAGATATGTATCCCGGCGATCTTCTCGTTTAAAAAGACAAACCCACCGAACATGCTCGCAAAAGGCATACCATTTAAAAACATAGCCGTTCTGTTGGCCCCCAACTGTTTAATACCGTCATTCCATCCTAAGGTACCTAAAGCAGTAGCTCCCCAGGCTGATATTAATAAGACAATTATTGCTGTAGATGATAAGTGAATCTGTCCATAAACCGCAGGTCCAAAGGAAACCAGCGTCCCCAAATTTAACAAAAGCCCCCCTATTAAGGTAGAATAGGCAGTCACTACTAAGGTTGGAATCGGGTTTTCTAACAGCTTTTTAATAAGCAATCCCCCAATAACATAGGTCAACATGGCTAATACCATCGCAACATCTCCGATTAAGGAAAATTGGATACTACCCTCCGGGGATTTTGAAAACACAACCAACACAACCCCCGCAAATCCTAGTAGTATGCCAAGCCCTAGATTCCTAGTAAATTTCTCCTGAACAAATATGGACGCCAGAAGCGCGGTAGTCAGAGGATTTAAGGCCAGGATAAGTGAAGCATTGGTGGATGATGTCACAGAAACTCCGTACCCTAAAAGCAATTGATGCAGGCAAACAGAGATTAGTCCTATACAAAAAAGCAATCCCCATTGTTTTTTACTTGGATTGTACAACCCATATTTCTTAAAAACGAACAACAGCAATACAATTCCAGCCAGGGGCATTCGTACTGCAGCTACCAAGATCGGGGACATTTGCTGGGTTAAAAATTTAATCATTACAACATTTAGGCCCCATAATAGGACAACAGACAATAATATCGGATAAATTAGCTTCTTTCCTGTTGGCATTGTAATTATCTCCATTCCTGAAATACTACTAATATAATAGCACTTCTTAGTCTGGAAAGCTTTACTAAGTTGATTTCTCCAAAGAAGTGAACCTCCCCTAAGGACTGAATGTTTTGTTAACGCAAAAAACCCCCGTTATGATCGCGATTGCCGGGGTCTTTTTGCGTTATTCACAGTAACAACAGGTTAATCTCAAGATAATTTGCTGCACAGTTCATTGTCCATTAGATCAGCCTCTCTAGGCTCTCCTCTAATCCTTCAAGGCGGTTGATCTCCGTCCCCTTATCAAGCACAACGACTGAGGGGATGGTTTTTATGGCATATTTTTCAGCAAGGTTTTTTTTCGTTGCCATATCGACGCTGAGGATTTTATAGTCCGTACCCAATTTCTCGTTCAGTTCTTCCAAAGCTGTGCGATACTTAAGGCTTTCATTGTCCTGGGCATTAAAGAATAATAACAGAACCTTTTTATCGCTTTGCAAAACATTGCTGTTAAAGTCATTAACTTCTTCTATATAGCGCTCTGCTGCAACGGCGGCAGTCGCACCGTCCCCAGCGGCGGAGATAACCTGTCTGAGATATTTTACTCGGTTGTCTCCCACTGCATAGACCCCTTCAAGGTTGGTTTCCATCAGCTCGTTGACGGGGATATACCCTCGTTTATCCATTTCTATACCACTGTCTTTAAGATAGCCCGTCGAGGGGACCATACCCACGAAGAAAAAGACCCCCTGGCAGCTAAGCTCTGACGTCGAACCAGTTTTCAAATTCTTGATTTTTACCCCTTCGACATTCTCCTTACCTACAACTTCCTCAATGGTCGAGTTCCAGATAAACTCCATTTTCTCATGATTTAAGGCTCTTTCTGCACTGACCTTATTGCAATCCAGAATTCCTTCATCATGTAAAACGACAACCGTGACCTTACGGGCAAACTTGGTAATAAACATGCCTTCTTCAATAGCCTGGTCACCGCTTCCCACGACAACAACATCTTCCCCTTCGAAGAACTCGGCATCACAAGTCGCGCAATAGGCTACACCCATCCCCCTTAGTCGCTTTTCACCCGGGATATTGAGCAACCTAGGCTCGCTGCCACAGGCCACGATTACCGCTTTCGCTAAAAACTCCTGGCCCTTTTTAGTCACAACCTTCTTTTCCGCTTGCGAAAAATCCGTCTGGGTAACCTCGCCTTTTATAAATTCAACTCCAAAGGTCTCTGCATGTTTCTTAAAATCCTTCATCAGATCCGGTCCGCTGATTTGCCCATATCCCGGATAATTGACGATTTCCCGAGTCGTATTAACTAAGCCCCCAATAGCCCCTTTGTTGATGACCAGGGTCTTAAGCTTAGCCCTTCCCCCATAGATCGCAGCAGAGAGTCCCCCAGGACCCCCACCAATTATAATTAAATCATAGCTATTTGCCATACCTGTCACTTCCTCTTTTTAATTATCAGATCTTTTCCCATTGTGTGGAGGTCATACAATTCCTACTCGAGGATATCGGCGATTCTTTCTTCCACTTGGTCTTCCTCAACTTTGCCGGCTTGTTTACCAAGGTACTCACCATCTTTAAAGAACAGAAGCTGGGGAACCCCTTTTAAGGAGAACCGTTGGAATAAGGCCTTATCTTCTTCGACGTCAACATAATAGAAACCAAACTTGTTTTCGTATTTCGGTTGTAATTCTTCTAAGACTGGTACAACTTCTTTACAGACATGGCAGTCTTTTCTTGAAAATATGACTAAACATGGTTCACCATTATCATAGATAACTTCCTCAAAACCTGCAGTTCTTAATTGTTTTAATGACATAGTCTCCAACTCCTTCATATGAAACATTGAAAGCAACTGAGAAGTAAATATCCTCGATTGTTACTTCTCAGTCGCTAATTTAGGTTGTCATGCAGCTCACCTATACTAGTTTTCATCTCTTACCACGATTTTTAACTGAGGACGATCATACTGGCCAGAATCCTTTCCCATTGCGTGGAGGTTAGCCCCCACTCAACTCCTCAAATTTTAGGCAGAGATCGTCACGCCGGTTTCGTAAATTTTTTCTTCGGCAACCAATTTGACTTGATATTTCCCGGATAGACCTGTTTTGTTGATGAAGACGTCGACATTCCTGGGATCAGCCTTCTGGAAGGTACCTACACACATAGCCTGGAAGTTCTGAGCGACGGTATTAATCGGATAACGTCTTACCTCGCCGGCCTCGTCTACCAAGAGTAATTGAGCCATTTCCCCTGATTCAAAGATGGCATTAAAGGTCATGCGGTCCTCTTCCTCGATGATGGATGCCTCGTAATGATCGGGTACTAATTGACCGGTTTCTTGAGCTTTAATCTTCATTTTCGTGGTTTGGGTCTCGATTAAACTGCCAAGAACTTTTCCGGCACCTAACTCAGCGGTCTCATTAGCATAGTAAAGGGGCAGCTTTTCTGCACGATAGCAATTGGCAGGTACTTGTAATTCATACATTAAGACATCATCTTTAAGTTCACAGGTAATGGAGTTGAAGGTAATACTATCCTTAAATTCCGGCTGCATTACTTTCATAACAGCCATTCCCTCGCAGGTTTCACCGTTCTCGTAGCCGATTCCTCCGGAATGAACCATGTAATGGCCTTCATTATAATACTCTACATTGCAGATATAAGGAGAGAAAAATTCAGCGCCCCGCTCTTTACCGTATTGCCAAATTTGTTGGATGGTCATTTTTTCCGTATCAATGCGATATCGGACGCCACGGGAGAAGTTTTTGCTGTTGGCCAGGTAGTTCTCTTTATTCTTTGATCTAAAATGCCCGTTGTCAAAGAGCATAACATCCCCGTCTGGCAAAATAACACAAGCATGCTGTTCATATTGCCAGTCAAACTCTCCATCGCCAACCGGTGTAAAGAAATATTTCTCAACCATTTCCTGGGGCCACCCCTCAGGGTCACCAAGAATCCAGTTTAACTCTCCGGTTTCGAAATCAAGGTTAATCACGGCGTCCTGATGACGACCGGAGAAAGTCAGGCTGTGGGTTTTCTTATCATACCAAACGGCATTGTTATGAAACCAGTCATGCTCATCTTGACTCCCCGAACCTGCGACATTCTGAGGCAGGACGTTTTTGTAATCCCATGACTTTAGGACTTCACCCGTGTTGGGATCGATGAGTAAGCACACGTCTTCAACCGTACCTGAATAAAAATCAAAGGACAGCACCAGGATATTGCCATCGTCCATGACAAATTGGTCGTGGTGATAACCACTGGGTGTACGGTATTCTTTAAAGATCTTACCGCTAAAGGCCATTTCGTAAAGTCCTGTTGTAAAATAAGGCATTTTAACCAATCGTTCAGTTCCAATCAATATATGTCCATTCGGCATGCGCTTCAGATCGAAGGCAAAATTCTCGCTGGCATACCAGCGAACATCCCCTGCATAGTCGTAGCCTGCAGGCATAGATCGCATAGCAGCTGTCAGAAACATCATATTATGTCCCATATACTCAGACGTGGTCTTAATCGAGGTTGCCAAGGGTACATCAGGGTGGATAGGACCTGTTTGAATGCGAATCGAGTTTTTCTCACCATTAGCCATCACAATTTCAACGGTGTTTTCATAATCAGCATAAAGGCCGTAAACAGGCAGGATATGCGTCTTGCCAGCCGGGAAGGTATGGCGGATATCTCCAGGGTGTTCTTTACCTTTAACAACGATAGCAGCTTCCGTCATGACTGGAGTTTCGAATAAAACCATAGCCGTCAAAGGGCAAACCCCATAAGGGTTTAATTTAACCAGAGGGTTATCGATGGTATAGTTACCGGCTTCAAATTCTGCTAGCATTGCTTGCTCTAAGTTATTTTGCTTCGTGATAATATGGGCAATTTGTTCATGTTTAATTTGATTTGTCATTGTTTAACCCCTTTCAAATTTACGTGATTCGCGGTTCCACTTCCGCTTGATGAGCAGAGTATTATAGTTGACACAAGGTTTAGGAAAGTCACAAAGTATGGAATAATTACTAGGTACATAAGAATTAAAATTCAAAAAACTGTGTGCTTCTATTAGCTATTGTAATAGTAGCCCAAAACCACTCTCAGGGCGTAATATAGGTTTTGTCATTATTGATATGCGAAAAATATATCTCCTTACAAAAGAACGGGACCCACTCCCTCGAAGAAGCCGGAGTCTGACAATCTTATTAACTTATGCAGCACCCGTCTTCTTATTGAGGAGACCGCTTAACTGCGAGCTCTGGTCAGATGCTCTTTGCTTCATCACCAGACCATACAATACAGAGGCAATCACTCCAATGATGCCAGCCACAACAAAGGGCAGGGTTGCCGCACTCCATGCTCCTCCACCCCTTTCCACTATCGCCCCAATAAAAACAGGCCCGATGAAACCGGATAAATTTTGTCCCAAAACGATAATACCCATGGTGATCCCCACCGTAGCTGGCGAAACCGCCGCTTCAGGAGAAATAGTAAATATTACTGCGGGAACCATGGAGTAGGTTAAGCCCATTATCAGCATAAAGGGTAATATCAAGTTCGGAGAGGTCACCTCGAAAGTTAGACCCATGAAGATCGCCGATAAAGCCATACTGACAATCAACAGCAATGAACGGTTTTTCACCTTGTTCAAAACAAAGCCCATAAGGATGCCGCCACTAATCATACCAAAGGTCATCACGCTAGTGTTCATATTGGCGTTTACCACATCCATCCCCACTTCTTCAACCATGAACGTCGGCGCAAAAGTCAACATGGCCCCAACCCCAAAACCAAACATTAGAAAAATTAGGCTGAGCAGCCAGGAAGCAGGAGATTTGAAGCCTTCATAGGGCAAATCGGGCTTCAAAGCTGCTGTTTCCTGCTTTAAAACTACAGATTCAGCCTTGGCAACCTGAACAGGAACTTGAACCCCCCCTGCGAATAGCACCAGCATTATGGCAGCCAAGATGGCTACAAACCACCAAACACCACGCCAGCTAAAGAGCGGCATAATAACATTGGTCGCAGAAAAGATGAGCAACATACCAGTACCTACCCAGACTGACCAGATCGCCATGGGTAACCCACGTTTTTCAGCAGGAAAGCAAAGGGCAATAATGGCTGGGGCGACGACACCGATCAAACCAAATCCTATTCCCTCGATCAATCGCCCAACCATCAACATCATGAAATTTGCGGCTAACGCCCCGACAATATTACCGATCAAGGCACAGAACAAAGCAAAAAGCCCTAGCTTTTTCGGTCCTATTTTCGACATAATCCCGCCAGCCGGTAACGCCAGTACGATTCCAGCCAGGGCTGACGATGACATTAGCCAGCCCCCCATGATTATACTTACCTTCATTTCTCCTAAAACAGCGACCATTGTCGGAGGAACTTTAAAATTCCCAGCAGCAAACAATACTCCAGCCAGAAATACAATTATTGTCACCAACCATGCCTTGTATTTCATAAATTCCCCCTACTTCCTCGGAAAAGTGTAATGGGTAAAAGCCGTTAACACTTTATCTACGTTTACCCACTTCTTGTAAGTGGATATTGGATGCTCTGAAAGATCCTTTTAATAGAAGAAACCCATGAAGAGGTAATTAACCGCAACAGCGATAACCGTGACCACAAGCACTGTAATTCCACCATACTGATAAATATCCTTCGCACGAATCCATTGAGTATTTGGGAACAAGAGAACCGATGCTGCAGAGGCGGCGGGGGTCAAAATCGCAATGGTACTAACCACCATAATTAAATAGGAAATTTGTTCCGGATGGATGCCAATAGTTGCAGACATACTGATTGCTACGGGTAAGAAGATAGCCACAATCACCATATTAATCATGAAGTTGGTCAGCACAAGTGTGATTGTCGTGATGGCAATCACAAACATGACCGGAGACAAGCTAGTGAGGAGGGGGGCCATGTTTTGTAGAAGGAAGTCATTAATCCCAGTGGAAGGGCTCATTAAGCAGCCACCGATGGCTAAGATTACCAAAACCATAACCATCATATTCCAAGGTACCCCATTACGAGCGAGGGCGACAAAGTCGAAGATGTTCTTTCCATCGACTTTGATTAACGAAAGAACGGCAAAGAGGAATACCATAACCCCAACAATACCCATGTTATTGAGCAGATACCAGAGCGGCGTGCCTGTTGGCAACAGGCTAGGCAAAAGCAAGAGGACAATAAAACTTCCCAAAGCAACTAAAGCAATTTTTTTCACTTTAGTTAATTGGAGACCCTCTGGGTCAATCATGTCACCCGTTAGTTCTTTGAGGGGTGTGATATCTAATTTAAAGACATACTTACAAAGTAGAAGATAAGCAATTATGGAAAGGATCCCTACCGGGACGGTGTAGATAATATATCGAATCATGTTACCTGGTTCACCCATCAAGTTAGCATAAACCCCTAAGTTTACAATAGCATTATTACCCCAAGGCATTGCCGAAAGGCTCAAAGCCCCCATCATGGCAACCCCGAAGATCATTAGGGTTGGGAATTTGTCAAAAGGTTTTTGCTTGATGGTTTTAGTAATGGTGTAAACGATTTCCCAGACTAAGAAAATACCGATAAAGGTGTTGACTAAGCTGCAAACGACATAAGCGGTCACTAAGATCATGAAAATCAAACGCCAAGGGTGCCCCTGGATAAACTTACGGCTCATAAGCCAAGAAGCTAAGAATTGGCTGACTCCTGCTTCCTCTAAGAATTTTATTAGAGCAAAAGTGAGTATCATAAAATAAAAGGAATCGCTGCCCCAGCCCATGGCGATGAATTGCTTCATATTGACAACACCCGATAGCGGGAACATTAAACAAGCTAATAAACTAGGCCAAACATGCTTGGTTACCGTCCAGCCATAAATCGTTGCCAGAAAGACTAAAAACACTTTCATTCCGATGGGTGTAATAGGTGCCGGAGCCGGTAAAATCCAGCCTAAACCTGCAATCACAAAAAATCCAAAGACTTTCAATAATTCTTTATTCATGCCTGATTTCGCATCGATACTTTTCAGTTGATTATTTGTCGGTTGCGCGTTGCTTGGTTGCTCTTTTAATTTAACTGCCATTGTCAAACCTCTCCTCCTATCATTTTTCTGCAAAGGATCTAAGTCCCCTTCACCAACCCTTCGTTTAATGATGGGCTTACGGATTAGCTCTCCCTAATCAGTGATTGTGCACAATTTCGCATGATTTGGTATAATCCAATCTGTATAAAACGATTATCTTTTTCTATTGTAGATTAGAATGATTGATCTGCATAATATAGGTTTTCTTATAGGTATTATGTCAAAAAAAATATACTCACGGGTTTTCACCCTCGTGAGTATATGGAAAAACCTTTTATCCGATGGGTAAGACCCCCATCTTCTATAAGTGGGAGAAGGGCAAAGAATCACTTGTTTCGCAAGCCCTTCCGGAACATCATAGTGTATCCGTAATCAACTCTTTGACGATCGTCAGCAACTCCCTTTCAATAAACGACAAGGACTCCTTGTTAGAGTAAAGTATATAAAGATTCGAGGGCTCACTTAACTCTTTAATAGGAATAACCTTGATCATACCACTTTTTACATACAAATCATCATAGGCTAAGATTTCGGGAAAGACTGAAAAACCAAAGTCATTACTGATCAGTTTTTTCAAAAGTTCAACATCTTCAACAATGACAGGTTTATGCGAGGAGCGTTCTAAGTCTTTAGAGATCTTGGAATAATTTTCCTTATACGAAATCATCCTCATATTCTTTAGTTCGGTCTTACTGACCCATTCCTTAGCAGCCAAAGGATTCTTACTGCTTATAAAAAGGGACAATCTTAAACTCTCCCCACCTGGTATAACCTCCCAGGCGATATCTCTTTCTTTAAGCTGTTGGGTAAAATTGTATTCAAGATCCACTCTACAGCTTATAATCCCAATGGAATATATCCCTTTGTCCATTAGATCTACAATTTCATAATAAGACGCCTCATGTATATGAAGATTAACATTAGGATAAAGTTCTCGGAATTGTCTAAGAAGCCCTGGAACAATGGCCTTGGCAAAGGAAGCCGGAAGTGCCATCTGGAGATTTCGAATCGAGACCTTAGATCCCTCCATAATTCCAGCCATCTTATCACTCAAGTTCAGTATATTTTCAGCTAGCCTTAATATTTCTTTCCCTTGCTCCGTGGCAATAACTCCTGCATTGCTTCGATCGAATATTTTAAGGCCAAGTTCCTCTTCAAGATTATTGACGGATATACTTAACGATGGTTGGCTGATAAACAAGTCACTGGACGCTTTGGATATGGACTGTTGCTCTTGAATCTTGACAATTTGTTTAAACTGTTCGATGCGCATTGTAAGTTAGACTCCTATGCATAGTTTCCCGAATGGTCTCGATAATCATTTTGATCAATTGTTTTGCTAAGGGCGATAAGGGTTCAACCCTAGAATATATAAGATACATCGTCACTTTCATTCGATCCATAACATTTTCTATCCCTTGTATGTTAAGCAGCCCTTGATCAAAATAAATATCATTTAACAAGAAAAACCGTGGGAAAATTGCAATTCCTTCATTCGCAGCGATAACCGATTTTAAAACCTCACGGTTATAAACAAAAATGGATTGATTCTTTGGTTTAATCCCAAACATTCTTAAAAAGCCTTCCGTGAAGCCGTAATAATCAACAAAGGTCATTTCTTCAAGATCCGCCAATGTGACGACTTCCTTTTTAGCTAAAGGATGCTGATTTCCAACAATCAAGCCAAAATAGTCCTTAATCACTTCTTGATAGGCAATATTGCTAGCATCAAGGAGCATCTTTCTAGTATCATCCTGTTCATCAGGCCAGCCCGTAACACCCAATAAACAAGTCCTGTTTGCCACTTTCTCAATGACTTCTAGAGCTACATCTTCTGTAATCATTAGGTTAACATTCGGATACATCTGATAAAAGCTTTCAATGATTTGGGAACCAAAAGCATTAAAAACAGCTGGTCCAAGGGACAAACTCAAATTTCCCGTGAGTTCTGCTTCTCTGCTTCCAATCGTTTTCATTTCTTCGACATTATTGATGATTTCACGAGCCAGTCCCAAAACTTCTTTACCCTGAGCGGTCGGAATCAGACCCGCTTTATTACGCCGAAAAATCTTATAGCCTAATTGAGCTTCCAGATTCTTAACAGAGTGACTAAGCTGGGGCTGACTCATAAAAAAAGTTTTGGCTGCTTCGGATATGGATTTTTTATCGTCAATTTCAATAATATGCTGGAGCTGTTCTATGCGCATTGCCCACCTCAATCATTGTTCTAAAACGCCATTTTCTGTAATCATAATAGCATTTTAAACAGCTGATTGAAAGTTGAAAGACTCCACCCCTCAATTAAGAAAGGCGGAGTCATATTATTTTTACCCTAACAGCATGATCAATTTCACTCATCTAATCAGCGAAAGCTGTACAAGGAGTTGAGTAAGCAATCTTCGTTTTCTTAAACAGGGCATTATAGATTGTTTTGATCAGCGAAAAGGAATACATCTGTTGATAGGCGCAATCCAAAATAGCACTCATTGATGAATGATCCTCCTTGATCGCTGCCGGTTGATAATCTACGGAAATCTGTCCAGCGTCATTCGTTGTAACTCTGATAGAATCCTTGATACGTTGGATCTCCTCTTTTGAATACTCGTACATACTAACTCCTCCTGCATCCCTTATCTTCGCCGATGTCTTAGTGTCTCTATCATAATACCAAGGATGCCAGAAGTGAAATTGGAACTTAGTATAAGTTGTATTAGTTATTTCTATTTGTCAGATTTGCTTCCCATAGTGTTATTTACATCCGCGCCTAATAGGTTAACGCAAATAAACCCGGCACGATCATGATTGCCAGGTTATATTTGCATTAATTCACAGTAACAACAGGTTGTCTCAAATACCCTCTATACGTCAACGGGGCAGGATTCTTTCTCGTAATTCAGTGGAACTTATCCAAACACAGCCGGATAATACGTAACCCAACCTCCGCACAAATTCCTAACTTGAGTAAATCCGTGCTGAGTCAAGATTCGATAAGCAACGTAGCCTCTGAGCCCTATCTCGCAGTAAACTACGATTTCCTTATCTTTAGGAAGTTCCGATAATTTGCTGCGCAGGTCATTGACAGGTATATGCAGTGAACCGCGGATAAATTTAGCTTTACGTTCTTCTTCGTCCCGTACATCAATAATACATATATCTTTTGCATTAAGTTTACTAAGTTCCTGCCAATGAATCATTTTAACATCACCATTAATGATGTTTTCAGCCACATAACCGGCCATGTTCACAGGATCTTTAGCCGATGAAAAAGGCGGGGCGTAGGCCAGTTCCAGGTCCTGCAAATCATAGATAGTCCCTTGGTTACGGATTACCCCGGCGATATCATCGATCCGTTTATCGACACCCTGAGCTCCCACAGCTTGGGCACCCAGGACTCGGCCATTGTTTTTATCAAAGACAAGTTTCATGGATAATCTTGTTGCTCCGGGATAATACCCGGCGTGAGAATTGGAGTGCGTAAACAACACCTCATGAGGAATTCCTAATTTCTTAAGCATTTTTTCATTTGCCCCAGTCGACGCTGCCACTAAATCAAAGACCTTGGCGATGGCAGTCCCTTGGGTACCCTTATACCGGCTATCCCGTCCTGCGATAATGTCGGCAACAATGCGGCCTTGTTTATTGGCAGGACCGGCAAGGGGTAAGAGAGCAGCTTGTCCTGTGACTAAGTGTTTTACTTCAATGACATCCCCAACGGCGTAAATATTAGGGTCTGAGGTCTGGAGTCGTTCATTAACTTTAATGCCGCCTAACTCTCCGATAGTTAGCCCGGCTTCCTTCGCTAATTTAATTTCCGGTTTTACCCCAATAGCCATGATTGTCAAATCAGCTTGTACTTCCCCACCGCTTTGGAGTGTAATAACAGTCCCATTATCCTTTTTAGCAAAGGATTTCACCCCATCTTCCAAAATGAGATTGATTCCTTTATTAAAAATGTGCTCATGGAGAATTGCAGCCATTTCAAAATCCAGCGGAGCCATGACCTGATCGCTCATTTCTATAATCGTTGTCTCTACTCCTCTGGCATGAAGATTTTCAGCCATTTCCAAACCAATAAAGCCCCCGCCTACGACTGCTGCCGTTTTAGGATTCTGCTCATCGATGAATCGTTTAATCTGATCAATATCTGTAACATTACGTACAACAAGAGCCTCGATGTCATTGATCCCGGGAATCGGCGGACGCAGCGGAGCTGCCCCGGGAGAAAGGATCAATTGATCATAAGATTCTCGATAGACCTTGCCATTCTGTTCTTGGACTTCAATAGCCTTCTCCTCAGGAAATATACGGGTAACCTCACTAAAGATTCTTACATCAATACGAAAGCGGTTTCTCATAGCTTCCGGCTTTGAAACTAAGAGAGCTTCCCGCTCATTAATAACTCCACTGACATAATAGGGTAAGCCGCAGTTAGCATATGATATATGTTCTCCCCGCTCAAAGATAATGATTTCCGCCTCTTCATCCAACCGGCGCAAGCGTGCTGCAGCACTGGCTCCCCCTGCAACTCCGCCAACAATGAGTACCTTTTTACTCATTACAACATCTCCTTTAGCATAGATTATCTCAGTATAACCTAGTTTATGAAAATAATAACATGATTAATTGGCATTCACAATCATGTTATCTTCTCTTTTATAAGTTAATTACTCCTTTAGGAGACTATGATATGATTCATCTATCTTAGTTCCATAAACCTCAAGCAACCACTTCGGTTCTTGATTGGATAAGTATTGCTTAATTGCGCAGCAAATCAATGAATCTTCTTTCTGACATATTATAACTCAAAAGTTGGATTATATCTCGATATTGACTGAATAATACAACGCATTTATAATATAGTTGTTAAGACAACTGAGGTGATAATTAATGGAGTTTAAATTAGAGGATTCATTGGGATTTATCCTAAGTAAGACAAATACAAAGCTTAAAAATAAGTTATTTCAACGATTCAATGAATATAATGTAACACCAGAACAATGGTCTGTACTTAACTGTTTATGGACACAAGAAGGTCTTACCCCTAAAGAGTTGGCTGATATGATCTTTAAAGATAAACCAAATACTAATCGCATTCTTGAAAAATTACAGGCCAAAGAATTAATTGTCCGTAAGCCTCATCCAATAGATAGAAGATCTTATCAAATTTTTCTAACTGATAGTGGTTGGGCATTAAAAGATGAATTAGTTCCTAAGGCTGTTGAATTATTAGAGGAAGCTACAAAAGGAATCGAACAACAAAAAGTCGCAGAAATGATCAAACTGTTAAATCAAATCTACGATAATATCAGCTAGTTTTATTTTATCTTTATAGTTGTTCTGACAACTATAGTACTGAAGTAGATCAGACTAGATTGGAACGATGATAAAAGGAGGCAATTCATATGACAAACTGCTTATAAATTACACTCATTCACCACCGTTATTGTTAGTTTAATACTCAATAAATTCCGCCCTGTTATTACAGATTAATAAGGGAAAAGAAGAATAAGAGGTGTAAGTATGAAAAGCAAGATTGCCGATTCCATAAAACTTAAAACCCAACCCGTTGCAGTATTCCGTACAGATCTCAAACCCGAAGGGGCCTTACAGTTTAAGGAAGGAAAATGGGGCTGCGTGATTTCTATGTTAAGTGCTGCTGCCAAAGGCCGTGTCGCTGTTTTTGACGAGAAATCAACCACCTGTGTAGGGGGCAAAGTGGGCCTTGGTTTTAACCGCTTTCAATTAGGCTTTATTGAACATTTTTTGTCCACCGGCGGTGTCGGTAATAGAGAAGGAGAATTCTATAAGAAAAGCCCTGAGCTTGCAGCAAAATTTGCTACCGGATTACCGGAAGTTACCCCCAAAACTTATATTGTCTTTAAACCTTTACTAGAGTTGGCTGAGGGCGAAACACCGGAAATCGTTATCTTCCTAGTGAATGCAGACCAAATATCTGCACTGGTACAGTTCGCTAATTATGATAAATCGACTCAAGACAATGTCAAAATTGATTTTGGTGCCGGCTGTCATCAGTCCGTACTCTATGCTCTAGAGCAAGTAGAGAATGATAATTCCAAGTGCATAGTAGGGTTAACTGATCCCTCAGCACGTAAATTTATCGACAAAGACATCCTTTCATTCAGTATCCCCTATAAACGGTTTTTAGAGTTAGAAGCGCAAGTGGATGAGAGCTTTCTAACCAAAGAAACCTGGATGCCAATTGCAGCTCGGATTGAGTAGGCTTTCCTTGGCGGGGTAGGTTATTCTTCTTTATGCAGGACTCGTTTCCTCACTGGATGTATTTAGTTGAAAAGGATATATACATCCAATAAATTGTTCCGGGCAATCCAAGATCAAACTGATATCATATGCTAAAGCCTAAGGTGATTCACTTAACCGTGAATCACCTTATCAAAGCTAAATTCTTGCTCCGTTGATTCAGTTGCCTCAATTCCCTCTTTTGTAAGCTTAATATTCATAACCCGGCGGTCGGTTTCCGATTGTTCGCGAGTAATATACCCGCTTTTCTCTCCAGCTTAGAAAGAAGTTCTCCTAAGGATTGCGGTCTCATGTCCAGCAGGTAGGATAAATCAGACTGTATCATTTTCCCTTTCAATGAATGGATGTCAAAGGCTATCTTACAGTAAACGTAGTAAATGATACTTTGTGATTATCAGGAAAAAAATTCCACCCATCAATCCCTGCTTTAACAATAAACCGATAGGTGTGGCCGGTCGTAAGCATAGACTTGCTAATTAAATGGCGGTTCCTGCCTAGATTTGGATCAATAGAACTAGTCAGCCATTGATTTGTTGTTAAGTCTCTAAGCTCCACAGCGTAATCGACCTCATAATTCCCATCTTTATCTTTCCAATCAAAGGTATTCCATTGGATTATTGTGTCTCCCTTTGGTACATTTGCACCGCTGGAAGGGTAGACAAATGTTGCCGGCATTAACGTGTGAATCGAAATCTTAACCCCCATTGATGGATAATACCCCCCTTCGGCATACCACTCTTTGTAGTCAGGGGCTCGGCGGTTAGTACCTGTGGTTGCTGCTACTGTAATCCGATAATCGTTTCCCTCAGTGAGCATCGACGCCGGTAAGGTGTATGAATACACTGGACCAACAAAAGCCCAAAAGATTACCTTGTACTCCGAGGAATCAGTGGATTTAGTTTGGACTTTAATAAGATAATTAGGCGCTTCTACCTCGCTCCATTTTAGGGTCAAATCCTTCTTCGGATAAATGTTGCCATCACTCATTTTATCAAGCCTGATATTCACAGGTTCATATACTTTTCGACTTGAATCTGAAGCAACTAAGATTTGCGGCTCAGTCAGACTTGGGACATCAGGAGAGGGCGACTGGGTATTCGTTGGAGCGGATTCGGGATTTGAAGGTTCTGGGGACGTTTGCCACGGATTCAGAATATATGATATTTTATCCAATATCGTTCCTGGTACGACAGCCATGCCCCCTAAGAGCATCGTCTTCTTGATTTCATCTTTATGGGATTCAATGAAGTAAGCGCTTACGGTTGGGAGATTCTTATTAACTAGGATGATCGGACTGTTTGTTCTGGCTGCCAAGACAGATCCAGCCAAAGCATCCGGAAATTGCTCACCTGTAGCTACAAAAATCGTATTAAGATCAGCCTGCATACTTTCAGCTATTGCAACAGCAGTATCGTATTTATCATTTCCCGCATAACGCTTCATGCCTGGCAGCTGATTTGCCACCTCCGCCCCTATGACAGCCGTACCTCCGACAACAATGGTCTCTGATGCTTGTAACTCCTTTAAGACCTTCTGGGTGTAACTCGGTAAACTGTGTGTTCTGGTAAGGAGAATCGGCATGCCCTGGTAAGCTGCTAACGATGACACTGCTAAGGCATCCGGAAAGTTTTCGCCATAAGCTAAAACTGCTTTCCCCTGTGATATAAGCCGATGGTCAAGCAAATACCGGGCAATTTTGGAAGATGTTTCGTACTGATCGTACCCACTAATTCTAAGGACGTTTAGATTACGGCCTTTTAACTCTTGCTCAATTTGCTGAGATACAACCGAGGTTCCTCCAAGGATAAAGACGGTTTTGGGCTGCAGCCGCTGAAGCTCTATAGACGTTGAGGCCGTTAAAGTCTTAGCATCCGTGAGCAGAATAGGGGCCTTCACTGACGTTGCCAAAACTGTCCCCGGGAGAGCATCAGCATAAGCATTCTGATTCACTAATACTACTGCCTCAGTACCATAGGACCATCCTGCCTTGGAGATTCGTATAGCGGTATCCGGTGCTTCTTGACCTGATTCGCGAAAATGAGATGGATAATTCTGGACAAATGTGTCCTCTGGAGTTGAAACGTGCTCAGTAATACCCTTACCTAATTGCCCAAAAGCATTGTAACCCCATGCTAATAGATCGCTGGTTCCGAATAAAGCGTGATAACCACCCGCGGAAATGCTCTGAGAAAGGGGTTGGTCGGTAATGGATTCAACTTTAACAGGGGTCGATTTAACTTTCGCCGGGCTGCCATCCCCCAATTGATTGTATTCGTTGCGGCCCCATGCCCATAGAGTTTGCTGATTGGTATTTGCTAAGCTAAATTGCTTTCCTGCAGAAATTGCAGTAATACTGGATAAGCTCTGAACCTGAAGGGGGACTGAACTATAATCACTCGTACTTCCCGTACCAAGAATTCCATCACGGTTGTCCCCCCATGCCCAGACACTGCCATCCTTTTTTAGGGCTAAACTGTGTGTCCATCCAGCTGAAACGGCCGTAATATCCGTTAGGCTGGGTAGGAGAACCGGTGTCGTCTGGTTATTTGTCGTTCCGTTACCAAGTTGACCATATAGATTACTACCCCAAGTCCAGACTTTACCGTCCTTAGTAAGGGCCATACTAATATCTCCGCCTGCGGCGATGCTGATTACCGAATTTAACCCATTTATTTGTATAGGCGTCAGGCGCTCCGTTTGGGTACCGTCCCCCAGTTGCCCAGAGCTGTTATCTCCCCAAGCCCAAACTGTGCCATCTCCTTTGAGAGCTAGGCTGTGCTGACTACCTGCGGCTATTGCCACAATGTCGACTAAATTTTGAACTTCAACTGCCGTAGTCTGGTTTGTGAGCGTACCATCTCCTACCTGACCGTGATTATTGCTGCCCCAAGCAGCGACACTTTGATCCTCCAGCAAGGCCAGACTATGTGTTTCTCCGGCAGCGACATTGGATGTTCGGGTTTTCAGCCCTTGGATTTGGACTGGAGTTGATCTTAGGATATTGGTACCGTCACCTAACTGTCCGGAGGAATTATCCCCCCATGCCAATGCACGACCATCAACAGAATATAAACTGTGCATTCCTCCCGCGCTAACTCCATTTTGGTAGGGATCAAATGGGAGTGTCACAGAGAAATCATACGAATAAGCCTGCAATCTTAGTCCATCAATATCCATAAGGTTAATGAGCTGCAGAGTATAATGCTTTCCAAGCGATAAAGGAGTCAGGGTCTTAATGACAGCCCTCATCATATTTAAGTTATTGATATCTTGCTCTAAGTTTAAAGCTACCTCCAATCCATCATCACCAGTCAGTCTGATATTATCGGCATTAAAGCTGGAATCGAGCATAGGTTTCGTAAAAGTGACGCTGATTTCATAGGGTTGAGTATAAAGTTCCTTCTCGAAGTTAACACTGCCTACACTTGGTGCAATCGGAGTCTGATCTACTAAATTCTTAATAGGCACAAACTTACTGAGCCTTGTCCCATCTCCCAATTCCCCCGACTGGTTATTTCCCCAAGCCCAGACCGTACCGTCTGTTTTGAGCGCTAGGTTAAACCCTCCAATACCAGCAATATCAGAATACTTTCCACTGAGGCCCTGAACCTTCACAGGCTCAGGAATAAACTTCATAGTCCCATCCCCGGCCAGCGCATTTGCTCCCCAAGTCCAGACAGTTTGATCCTGGAGAATTGCAATAAAACTGCTTCCTCCTCCTGAGACTGCTATAACGTGACTGAGTCCGGGGACTTGAACCGGGGTTTGTTGAGTTATTCCCTGGTCTTTTACGCCGTAACCCCACTGCCAAACCGACCCGTCCAGCTTGAGTGCTGCAGCAGAGTGTCCTCTCGCAATAACGGTTTTCACATTCGTAATTCCTGTATTTATTGGTGACCATTGATCGTTTCGAGTTCCATCTCCTAGTTGACCATCTTGATTTAACCCCCAGGCCCATACGGAACCATCAGCTTTAATCGCATAACTGGAATGGTCATAAGTTTCAATGCTTACCACATTCCTTAGTCCCGGAACCTGAATTGGTAGCCATCGATCAATAGTAGTGCCATCCCCTAACGAACCATAATGATTTGATCCCCAAGCCCATACAGTACCGTCGTTTTTCAGAGCCAAACCATGGTCTAAACCAGCAGAAATGGCTGTAATTCCACTTAAATTTAAAACTTTACCTGGCAAATTCCTATAGGTTGTAGTGCCATCCCCCAAGGAGCCATTGAGATTGTATCCCCAGCTCCAAACAGTGCCATCAGTTTTGAGTGCGAGAGCTACACCTCCACCGGCACTAATAGCTTTTACTCCTGTCAAATTGTCAACCTTAAACGGAATTAAGGAGTCCGAATGCGCATCATCATCTCCTAATGGCCCATACCCCCATCCCCAAACAGTACCGTCGCTTTTTAAAGCTAAGGTATAAGTAAGGTACGCACTAATTGCAGTAATCCTAGTATCTGTAGCACTGACCGTTTGGGGAAGAACTATGATACTAGACATACAAACGGAAACAATAAATGCCAGTAATGTTAAAGCGCTTACAAATTTGAATCGAATTCTTCCCCGCCTAAAGCTATTTGTTTTACTATCAGTTTTCAGATTATTGTCCTCCTCCAGTCTTACTGAGTAATCATTAAATAACTATCTCTTTATTCGCTAAAAAAGCTAAAATCCTTCTAAATTATTAAATGGTTCAATGTTGGACGATCCAATATTGACCTAAAAAAGCGATGAATATGCAGAGTGCATTCCATCGCAGCATTATCGTTACTGACTATTGCAGCTCCCGTTTTGTTCAACTGCCTCTATATAGCTGTGCACAGTGCGGAGATAAAGACAGGATATAGGAAAATACGCGCACAAAGCTATGCTGGTTCCTTTATTCCGTAGTAATATTGTGCGATAAAATCTACAAATAGCTTCTGCACCGGAGATAACACCATATCCTTCTTTAACAGTTGAACCAGCGCAGGAAAAACTGGTGGTCAACCTCGATGGTTTTCACCAGACCCATTTGCACATAAGGAGCAGTTGCTGCCTTCGAAAGGAAGGAAATCCCCATCCCGCAGGAGACTGCCTGCATAACTCCTTGTGTGCTATCCATATAGCAGGCCGGCTTTAGATCATCGAGGGACAGGTCGTGCTTTTTGAGATACCGGTTAAGCCCCTAACCAATTATTTGACAAACGTATTTTTAAATATTAAGCATATACTTTATTTCGAATATCTATTAAATATAAATGCGATTATTCGTTCTCCTATATATTTATTTTTCGACAAATAAAAGGAAAGTATAAGAAAGCCTGTCCCGGAAACTAATACGTTCCGGGACAGGCTTTCTTATCGCGATTAAGGAGGTACCAGGAATATCCAGACCACCGCTTTCATATCTTGAATGGTTATTTTTGCTTACCTTCAGTGAGGTGCCCCGCTCTTGCTGAGGCCACTAGGGAGTTAATTTTCTTTCACATAAGGAACTCCCAATTTAGCAGGTACACTAAAAGATTTTCTGGAAACCGTTAAAACAATCGTCATAATATAGGGCAGAGCAATAAATAATTCGTTGGGAAATAAAGCACTGTTCCCTGTAGACTGCATATAAATAGCAATTGCTTCGGCAAATCCGAAAGCCAGGGTACCAATAACTGCTCCTTTGGGATTCCAATTACCTAAGAAGCAAATGGCAAAAGCAATCCAGCCACGACCACCAATAATATTCGTCGTAAACATGCCCAGAAAACCAATGGAATAAAAAGCACCGGCTACTCCACCCATAACCCCTGCTAACAGCACCGTAAGAAAGCGAACCCTAAGAACATTGATGCCTGCCACATCCACCGCTTCAGGATTTTCCCCGGCGGACCGGATGGTTAAACCGATAGAAGTTTTATAGAGCATGAAATAAGAGAGGGGTGCCAACAAATAGATAATGTAGGTCAATATAGTTTGATTAAACAGTATTGGCCCAAGCAGAGGAATATCTGAAAGTAGAGGAATTGGAATCGTTGCTAAAGGATTAACGGTTAGCGGAGTTATAGGAACTCCAAAAATGACCCGGTACAAAAATGAACAAAGGCCCACTGCCAAAAGATTGATGGCCACCCCTGTAACCACTTGATGCTGCTTTAAATAGATGCAAATCCAGCCATATAAAGCTGCTACCAATAAACCGGCCAGCATGGCCGATAAAAATCCCAGGGTCAAACTACCGCTTAAATACCCTCCCACAAAACCAGCCCAAGCTCCCATTAAAAAGATCCCTTCAATAGCCGTTACCATCATCCCTGTTCGTTCGGCAATGACTTCTGCTAGAGCTCCAAACAGCAATGGCGTCCCCATCATGATTGTTGTACTTAACAAAAAGATCATTTTGCCACCGCCTTTTGTAATTTGCGTTTTTCCCGGTTATTTTCCAACCAGGTCCGAACAAAATACGAAAGAATGACAAATACCATCACAAAGCCTTGCATCAATTCAATGATACTTGAGGGGATCCCTGACATTTGCCCCATAATAGTACCACCAACCTTCAGCGCACCAAATAAAGTAGCGGCAAAAATTATGCCTATGGGGTTGCCATTGGCTAAAATTGCAATGCCAATCCCAGCTGCTCCCAGGTCTGGATTAAAGCCCTGAACCAACATATGCTGCACCCCGTTAACTTCCGTAAATCCTGCCACTCCTGCTAAGGCTCCACTGATAAAAAAGGCCAGGATATAAAGTTTCTTGGCATTGATGCCTGACATCTCTGCTGCTCCCGCATTATAACCTACAGCCCGGATGCGATAACCCAAGGTTGTCTTGTATAGCAGAACCCAAACCCCAACACAGGTCAGCACTGCCAAAACAAAACCAATGTGCAGCCTGGTACCGGGAATGAGACGAGGCAGCCAAACAGCCGCAGACAGGGCATCCGTTTGAGGGTATTCAGCTTTCCCTTCTATGAGAAAGGTTCGCAACAAATAATTCATAATGGCCAAAGCCACATATGTGGACATCATGCTAACTAAAAATTCATTGGAATTGTACCTAGCCTTGACAAAACCGACAAATGCCCCCCAGAGGCCTCCGCCAACAATGGTTAGGAGCAAGGTAATAATCAGAACAAGCCAACCTGGTAGGATGTTCTGAAGAAACAAGGATCCGGCGGCGGCAATTACCGCACCAATGTAAAACTGCCCCTGGGCACCGATATTGTATAAATTAGCTTTGTAGGTAAAAGCAAAGGCTAAAGCAGTGAACATTAAGGGGGTTGCTTTCACAAAGATGTCAGCAAAGGTATAGCCGTCGCGCACCACCGAGGTGATTAATACGCTATAGGCGTTAACAGGATTTTTGCCCAGAAAAAGTAGCATCAACCCACTGGCAACGAGTCCTAAGACAATGGCCAGTATATTGGTAATCAGGAGATCTCTTAGCTTAGCCTGCATCATTGCTCACCTCTCCTTCGCGAAATCCGGCCATTAACAGACCAATCTTTTCCGTGGTAAGCTCCGCACTGTTAAATACCCCTTGTATTTCGCCCTTATACAAGATCGCAATCCTGTCAGAAAGGGCAAAAATCTCCGAAAGCTCAGTAGAAACCAGTAAAATACTTTTTCCTTTGGCACGTTCCTTAAGAATAACTTGGTGAATGTGGTTAACCGCACCCAGATCTAACCCTCTGGTCGGTTGATCGAAGACGATTACCTTCTCTCCATTATCCACTTCCCTGGCTAAAACTACTTTTTGTTGATTGCCCCCTGATAAACCCCGAGCAATGGTCTCCGGGGAAGGAGCCTTAATTGAATAGTCTTGGATCTCCTGTAAGGCGTATTGATTAAGCTTTTGCTTGTCAATAAACCCACGCTTTTGCCATTTTTTATCATAACTACTCTTCAGCAGCATATTCTCGGCAATGGACATATCCATAATCATGCCGTCACTGCTTCTGTCCGCAGGAACATAGCCAATTCCCAAATCAATCCTGTCTCTGATTTTCCGTTCAGTAATATCCTCCCCATCTAAAAAGACTCTTCCCTTTGTGGGCAAAAGAGCACCACTCACTATTTCGCAGAGTTCCTGCTGACCATTGCCGCTAACCCCTGCAATCCCCAGAATTTCTCCTTTGTGCAAGGTCAACGAAATATCCTTCAAGGCCGGAACCCCGGTTTTCTCCTGCAGGGTAACCTGTTGGAGTTCCAAGCGCACTTCCTGATCAAGAGATTCCTGCCGCTCATCTTTAGTTACCCAATTTAAATCTCGGCCGATCATCAATTTGGATAATTCCAGTTCATTGGTCTCAGCCCGTTTTATGTCTCCATAGACCCTTCCTGCCCTCATGACAATAATCCGATCCGCAACACTCATGACCTCTTTTAACTTGTGGGTAATAAAAATAACCGAATTCCCTTGGGCGGTAAAATCCCTGACAAAGCTCATAAGGTTTTCAGCCTCTTGAGGGGTGAGAACTGCCGTTGGTTCATCCATAATTAACAGATTGGTTTTTTGATACAGGGCCTTTAAAATTTCTACCTTTTGTTGAACACCCACGGCCAAGTCGCGGATATAGTCATCAGGATTAAGCTCGAAGCCATAAAGCTTGGCCAACCTTTTGATTTCTTCGCCAAGCAACTTCTGCTCAATTATTCCCTTAACATTGCCTAAGATAATATTTTCGGTCACTGTGTGAGCAGGCACCAGAGAAAAATGCTGTTGGATCATGGAAATCCCCAGCTCCATGGCTTCCTTGGGCGAATCTATTTTTATCTCCTTGCCATCTTTAAATAGCTTCCCTTCGTCAGCCTTATATAATCCGTAGAGGATCTTCATAATCGTACTTTTACCTGCTCCGTTTTCTCCCAACAAAGCTAAAACTTCCCCTCTTTGAATGGAGAAAGAAACATCTTGATTAGCTATAACTTTGGCAAAGTATTTACTGATCCCCCTAAGTTCAAAAAAAGCTGTCTCCACAATTTCACCACCTATTCAAAAAAATAGAGGCACCTCTCGGAACCGCTATTTTTTGATTTATTTATTTATCCTTGAGTCTTTATAACTAAAACAAACGAACTTCAACTCTACTCTAAAAAATTGACCCGAATAATGTGCAGAAGTATCCCTAGCCCCGCAAGAAGGCAGATTCGTCCACAGGAGCGAACCCATTGCATGGAGAGG
>NZ_JMGA01000051.1 GCF_000765145.1 Desulfosporosinus sp. HMP52
GAAGAAGACCACGAAAACCAAAATTTTAGATAATACTTAGTATTGTAAAGGAGCTGGTAAATACCAGCTCCTTTACAATACTATCGTTAATCGTTAATTTATTAGGCTTCAGATGGGAAATATTTGCGAATCAGACGATTAGCTTTACTTTGACTTATATCTAAAAACTTAGCTACTTCGTAAGAACTCCCTAATTTTTTGTAGGCTTGTAGGATTAGGTTCTTCTCAACATTAATAAGAGCATCATCTAGGGAATGAGGGTTACTATGTTCCTGAGTAAAAGTTTCGATTTGAGGTTCAAGTTTTGTATGAAAAGACTGTGGAAGGTCACATTCATCAATAATTCTATCTTGAGTTACGACAGTTAATCGTTCAATAATATTTTCAAGTTCTCGAACATTTCCTGGCCATAAATATTCTTTAAAGAGTTCGTAACAACCCGGACTAAATTCATGATCGAGTTTGTATTTCTTATTGAATTTCGCCAGGATAAATTGGGCTAAAGGTATAATTTCCTCTTTGCGTTCCCTTAGGGGAGGAATTGTAAGTTCAAATATGTTTAGCCGATAATATAAATCTTCACGGAAGGATTCCTTTTTAATCATATCTTGTAAATTGCGATTTGTTGCGGCAATTATTCGGCAATTAACATGCTGAATCTCACGGCCGCCTACCTTAAAGTATTGGTTTTCATGAAGAACCTGCAGGAGCTTTGCTTGCATCCGAGGGGACAGTTCAGCGATTTCATCCAAGAAAAGAGTTCCTTCATTAGCTAATTCTATTAAACCAATATTTCCTTTAACATTGGCTCCGGTGAATGCCCCTTTGGAGTATCCAAACATCTCTGCTTCCATTAGTTCTGAAGGGATAGAGGCACAGTTAACGGTTATAAAGGGACCATCTTTGTAGGGGCTTTGGTTGTGTATATACTTGGCCATGTGGCCTTTTCCGGAACCTGACTCACCAAGGAGAAGTACAGTAGAATTTACTGCCGAAATCCTCCGAACCAGCTTTAGAAGGGCTTCCATTTTTGGACTTTGGCATATATAGTCCGGAATATTCATCTCCTTTTTGCGAAGGACTTCAACTTCCATTTTATAGCGCTTTAGCAACTCAATGCTTTTATCCAGTTCATGCTTCATCCCTTCAGACTCGGTAACATCTCTGGAGTTTTCTATGATTAGTTCAATGTTGCCTTCTGAGTCGAAAACAGGGGTAGCTGTAGTTAATAATGTTTTTCCGGTGCATGTTTTTTGTTCGAGGGTTATGCTCATTTTTTTATCAATAGCAATAGGACTGACCCGGGGACCCCAATATTTCTTTTCGGATATTTCTCGAGACTTTTTACCGATTATTTCAGATGCTTTTACGCCATAATGTTTCTCACAGACATTGTTAACATAAATTACGATACCTTTAGCATTGGTTACATAAATTTCATCATGGGAATTGTCTAAAATTTTCTTTAATGTCGCAAAATCTAGATTAATCTTGTCTGAATCCATACTAATGACCTCCTTAAAACCCCAGCCTCTTGGTATCGATTTCTAACATTCTGAATATTGTTTTCGTCATTGCATGAAGAATACCCTTTTGGATTCACAAAGTAATAAAATATAATACCATTATACTATAAAAGGTCCTATGGCTTGTACCTTAAAAAATATAGATTTGACTTAAACGAGTCAACCCTGACTCGTTACAAATTATGGAATATGATTAAAAGTCAGATGGTTAAGAGCTTTCTAAGAGATAAAAAACATAGATAAGGAATGGCATAATTTTTGCATTATTCATAATTATCATTGGGAGTCAGGTGAAACAAAAGGCTGGAGGCGAGGTGAAGGATCGGAAAAAATTCTTGCTCGTTATCAAGGGATGGGAGGGCATATTCCATTATGATCCTTCCCAATAGATTTCAATATGTGTGAGGAGGGAACTTATGGGGGTCAATACAGCGAAAAATGTCCAAGTAATGCAAACAGCTCAGGAACTAGGTCATGCCAAAAAAGGACTTATCTATGGAGTAGTTTCCGGTGCTACGTGGGGCCTTGATGGAGTTATTCTTGGAATGGCATTGGCGATGGCACCATTTACAGGGGGGGCCACTCTTTATGCCGGGCCGTTAGCTGGGGCAGCAATGCACGATGGCTTCGCAGGTTTTTGGCTATTTTTCTATAACCTATTTACAGGAAGATCAAGAGAATACTTCCGGACTTTGCGTACAAGACCAGGATTAGTGGTTGTATTAGCTGCACTTTTTGGTGGACCTATTGCTATGTCCGGTTATCTGCTAGGAATAAATATGGCCGGGGCATCCTACGCCTTAGCAATAACAGCAATGTACCCTGCGGTTGGGGCAATTCTTGCGGTCTTTGTCTTAAAAGAAAAAATAATTCCCAGAGTTTGGGCGGGGATTATCCTCTGTATTGGTGGGGCTGTTGTAGTGGGATATGTTCCACCCTCAGGAGATTTTCCGGATTTTTATTTAGGACTAGCATTCTCCTTACTTGCTACTTTAGGCTGGGGGATGGAAGGAGTTCTTTCAACTTACGGAATGGACATGGCAGATCCGGATATTGCAATTGGTATTCGTGAAGCAACATCATTTTTCGTTTATCTCATAGGAATTTTACCCATTGCCGCTGGAGTCATTGTTTTTTGGGATGCCTTCAAAGAGGTCAGCCTATATTATATCGCAGTTGCAGGTGCCTTAGGAGCATTGTCCTATGTTTGTTGGTATAGAGCTCTGAATATGACGGGTGTTGGTCGGGCGATGGCGCTGAATGTCACATACGCCTTATGGGCAGTCTTCTTTAGTTGGTTGTTAATTCCTGGCTTTGAACTTACAGCAACTCTTGTCGTTGGGGCTGTAATCATCACCCTGGGAACTATCTTGGTCACAGCAAATCCCAAAGAGCTCTTGAAATTGAGAAAGGTGTAAGAGGGGGATTATTGATGAAACTACCGATGCGTTTTCGAATGTTACATTTGCTTTCGAAAAATGAGAGTCTTTCTGAAATCACCATGCAAGAAGCATTAAGACCCGAGTATGGTCAGGAAGGCCAGTTTAAAGAATCTAGTATTGACAACCACTTCCAATCTATGTTAGCTGTTGGTCTCATTTCTATTAAGAAGGTTTCAGAAGATGCTAGTGGGAAACTAGTGCATGAGTATCAGATTACTGATTATGGAACAGGAAGATTAAGTTATTTGCCAAAAGAGTGGCAAGCAAAGTAATTTCAAGTACGAACAGAAGGACAGCTTTTTTTATTATAGAATGTAATCCTCACAATCCCATGGGAACGCTAAATGGATTGTGAGGATTTTCTAATTGTAAAAGTTTAATCTTCATGAATTGTTGTCTCAATTGACTTATTGAGTCATCACAGACTTGTATCTGATAGATTATTGGGAAAGTTATGATTGTTATAACGCGAACTATGTAGTAGATTTAGACTATTCAGAGGTTTTTTAAATAATTTTTTAATCTAATCTACATTAATTGATATTTATGGGTTTTACACATAAATAATGGGCATGGTGCCTTTCTGAAAATGGACGCGATAATTGTCGAGATAGTGATGTAATTAAGTAAATTTAGCTTGTTGAGTCATGTGTGACTTGAGTAAATATCATCTCTTAGTATTTTAGCCCCTAATCTTATTGATTTTTAGGATTGTAAGCAATGGCATTGATTTTGCAATGGTATAAAAAACTAGACATATTAGTGGGAATACAGCCGCTGTCTCAACGGCTTATAGATTAAAATTACTAGTTTTAAAAAGTTACAAATTAGGTCGCTATAGTTAGCAACGATGTATTCCAAGATAATTGATTGAGTGAGAGGAGAAAACACAAATGGCTATAAGAGAAGATCTCGTAGCACTAGGAATGGTAGAAACCCGTGGAATCGTAGGAGCCATAGAAGCGGCTGATGCCATGGTCAAAGCAGCCAATGTCACTCTGATCGGGAAAGTAAAAGTCGGAGGCGCCTTAGTGACGGTCATGGTTCGAGGAGATGTGGGAGCGGTAAAAGCTTCCGTAGATGCCGGAGCTGCCGCCGCCGAACGAGTTGGAGAGCTGGTCAGTTGTCATGTCATACCACGTCCTCATCCCGAACTCGAAGCCATCCTGCCTAAATTACCCGTCTTTGAAGAAAAGCCGAAAACCAAAAACGTTGAGAATAAATAAATCGTCGGATCTTAAGAAAAGCGTCCGGCAGGAATAGGGAGGATAACTATGATAGAGCCTCTAAAGCCCAAAGTATTAGCCGTCCGATTAATCCCTAATGTGGCCCCGGATTTTGCAGAGCAGCTGGGATTGACTGGCTATCAGCGTTCCATCGGTATGATCACCGCCGACATTGATGATTCCACCTATGTAGCCTTAGATGAGGCGACGAAAAAGGCCGAGGTTGAAGTTGTCTATGCCAAAAGCTTCTATTGCGGGGCAGCCCGAGCCTCCGGCCCGCTATCCGGAGAAATCATCGGCATCTTAGCCGGTCCTAATCCGGCGGAAGTCCGGGCGGGAGTGGATGCCTGCATCGAACACCTGGAAAATGAATGCTGGTTCTACACTTGTGACGGGGGAAAAACTGCATTTTTTCCGCACACCATCTCACGAACCGGAAGTTACCTTTCCAAAATTGCCGGCATTGAAGAAGGCCAGCCCTTGTCCTACCTTATCGCGCCGCCCATCGAAGCCATGTATGGCTTAGACGCCGCCTTAAAAGCTGCCGAAGTCAGCATGAAAGCCTTCTACGGCCCACCGACGGAAACTAACTTTGGCGGCGGACTCTTAACCGGCTCCCAAAGTGCCTGCAAATCCGCCTGCGAAGCCTTCCAAAGAGCCGTTATCGACGTCTGTGAAAACGGATTAAAATTCTAGGAAACAGGGAGGTGCAGCTTCGTGATGGAACTTGACCGAGATTTATGTTCCTTACAGGAAGCCCGAAATTTAGTCCGAGCTGCGCGCAAAGCCCAAGAAGCCCTGAAAGACTTCACGCAAGAGCAAGTGGATCATATCATCGATATGATGCGGGAAGCCGGGGAAGCTAATGCAGCCAGATTAGCCATGATGGCCGTCTCCGAAACGGGGATGGGCAATTATAACGATAAATGCTTTAAGAACTATTTTGCTTCACGAACCCTCTACGAATTTATCAAACCCATGAAGACTGTGGGAATCATCCGAGAAGATCAGGAGCAAAAGCTTTGGGAAATCGCAGAACCCGTGGGCGTCATCGCCGGGATCGTCCCGACGACGAACCCCACCTCAACGGTCATCTACAAAGCCATGATCGCCCTGAAATCCCGGAATGCCATCGTTTTTTCTCCCCACCCAAGTGCCGTACGCTGTACCAATGAAGCGGCCAAAATCATGCAACAAGCCGCCGCAGCAGCGGGAGCGCCGGAAGGTGTCATCGGATGTATCCTGAATGTCTCCATGGGAGCCACCAATGAAGTGATGAAACACCCTGATGTAGCCATGATCCTGGCCACCGGCGGAAGCGCCCTAGTTAAAGCCGCCTACAGCAGCGGAAAACCAGCCCTTGGCGTGGGACCGGGAAACGTACCGGCCTTCGTGGAACGCAGTGCCGACCTGGCCAAAGCCGCCGAATATATCGTCATGGGCAAAACCTTTGACAACGGAACCATCTGTGCTTCCGAA
>NZ_JMGA01000052.1 GCF_000765145.1 Desulfosporosinus sp. HMP52
ATTTTCATTGACAATCAACATAAGGATATGAGTGTATTGATATTTTTGTCTTTGTTTTTCCTCAGACGCTGCACTAAAGTCGTCGACTATAATAAAAACCCTCACTTATTTTATTATATAGCATGATAATAAAATATTGGAAAATTCGTATTATTTCATTAGGTAAATATCTATATAATTTTGACATAATAATACCCTTTCATAATTCAATGCTATCTTTTTTATCTCATCAAAGACTTCACTGTAACCCTGCAATAGGCGGCGACTCTGAGCTTTTTATTCTCGGTTTTGAAACCGCACTGAGGACATGTTGGAATAGTTTCAACTTCGAAATTTGATTTGTTTTTTTCATTTGTCTCAATCTTCAGGTGGTGTATAACCAATTTTTTATTAGACCCCTCATCTGACTTTTTCTAATTTTTTGATATGAGTTTTTTATTTTAAAAAAAGCAGTAGTTCCGCCTAATGACCCATGGGTAGATTTCATTAAGCCTATGCCATGATATCTTGTGACTAAATGGAGTCTAATGAACTGCCATAACAATCAATATCTATTGCCGGTACAGTGCCTAATTTTTGCAACTCAATCAGTAATTTTAAGAAAAAGAAAATTAATGATTCTTCCTTTGTACTTTTCTGAACTCTTGTCTTTTCATAATCCACTAAAAAAGCACCTTCTTCAAGAACACACCCCATATCCAATCTGCTTTCAGCATCTAAATTGTATATAGCTTTTTCAAAACTATCACCTAAAGGTGGTGACCAACTACTTGATAGAGTTAATAAACCGGATAGAATTCCTTTATGTTGCTTTGGCTCATAGAAACCTCCTGCATGAGGTATTATTGCAGAAGTTCTAATTAAAGATCGGACGCTTTTTGTTTTTTCACCTGCATATTCAACGTATTCTTTATTGATTTCTTGCTTAACTTCAAATATTGCGTAAATACTTTCAGCTGGAATGTAAAAGGCATTATCTTGATTAAATACAAAGGGTGAGTATTGCTGATCGTAAATTACAACATCAATTTGGTCACTGGTATTTCCTTCACAGTCAATTATTAGAGCTTTATCTACGCAATATCTCTTTGGCAAATATGTTTTTAACCACTCTACCCAATTCAATTCAGAAGAATCTCCTTTTATTCCAGGATGACTAATGTGTTGTCTATTTGTTGATAATTTAGTAATCATCTGAGACTGTAAGGAGTAAAAAAGACTTTTAATGTCTACTTTGCCCATGAGTCCACCAACCCTCTACCAAATAATGTCTTCCCAATGTTTTTGATTTCTACTTTCCTTAGCCTTCTTGGCAATTATTTCCTTCTCGTATTTATATAAGTCATCCGATATTTCATTATTTGTGTTAGCAGGATCGAATACCTTTTTTTCAACAATACTAGAAACTAGGAAATCCAAGACAGTTAAAAAATTTTTTGAGGGCTGATTCTTATTTTTATTGGTCAGTGCATCTATGACAATTAGTTCTAAGTAAATTGAAGGGAAGTCCAAATTATGTAACTTCCTCCACACTTTCATTAATACAATTTCTTCAAGTCTCCCTGAATCCTTTACTAACTTAATATGTTTATTTATGTTTGTTTGTGTCCAAGTATTTTTTTTGCTTCTATATAAGCTATGATCATTAGTATTTCCAGTATGTTTCTTTCCAGGAACCAAATCAATACTATGGGTCTTGTAATTTATTCCGATTGAAACATTTTGTTTTCTGCAATCAATGCCTTTGCTTTTTACATAATCATAAAGAGAATCATAGATCTCTTTTAAAGTGTTGTCTGTTTTAGATTTTAATGAAATAAACAGATCTATATCTGAAGAAATATTTATAGCGGTTCCTTTTGCTCTTGAACCAGAAATCTTTATTTCATTTAAACAATCACCCGCCCATTCTTTGATCGTTTCAATTAGAGGATTAAGAACTAATAACTGTGTGTATAAGCCGATATCTCCAACCACTTTATACTTTGAAATAATGTTTCTAACGTATTCATCTGGAGACAACATAACCACCTCTTTAGATCTAATTTAATACAGAAGTTTAGACACTGAAAATCTTACCTATGGTACCATAGCGTTGGACGAAAATATGTTCCACTTTTACACTTCAACCAAGTTGAATTGTCTTATCCAGTACGCTTATACCACTTATCAAAAAGCTTTACTTGTAAAAACAACTATATTACAGATTAACAGCGAAACGTGGCGAAAAATGGATTATAGACAAAAAATACCCCTATACGGTCATAAGTATAGGGGAAAAACTAGTTTTCTAATAGAAATTGCATGGATATCAAGAAAATGTTTATAAGTTTAGTCCACCCAGCACATTACTCAAACTTAACCAGCTCCTCCAAAGTCAATGTAACCCTTCCCCATCTGGGAATGATCGGGCGACATTCCAGGATATCGTACTTGGGGTCTTTATCGTCTTATAAAGTTTAGTTCCTTCTTCCAGCCTTTGGGTGATTCGGAAAGGACACCGATTGTTTCTTTGATTTCTAATTTGATATTGGCAATTTCAACTTCCTCCCGCGGCGATATAGGTATCCATAAGATTGCATTTTGGCCTCATACTCTTTATGATCGATCGTATCAGAATATCTAAGCTTGACTGAAGCTCTGAGCTCTTGATAAAATTTAAGTTCCTTTTTGTATAAGGTGATATCCTTTTCACCAAGAGCATTATAGACATGCTCTAATTCCAGGGCGATGCCCATATATTTACCGAACTTACTGAGTACGTTATAGAAGTCATTGCGGATGCTCTCATAATGTGGGGCCCATTATGTTAACTCTTGCAGGCTATCTTCAATCGTCGTACCTACGCAGGCTTCTTTTCCGTCTTTAATATAGTTACTACACTGCCAGACGATATTTCGGCAGGCGTGTTTACTGTTCCAGGTTCTCCGACTTTGCTGCATAAAGCATTCCTGATAAGGGGGAGGAGGTTTAGATATTTTAAAAATACCTTTCACTTCATAGAAGCTATCCATCTCTTCCTTTATTTTTCTTCTTCAGTTTGCTGATATGATTCTGGGTAAAGGTTTTTTGGAGTTTAACCCATCGCCTTTATACTTTTCGTTTCTAAGAATATCTAAGATGCTCGATTCATTCCACTGTGCACCAGTGACTGTTGGGATGCCCTCAGCCACTTTTAGCCTAACAATTATATGGATAATGGGACTTGTAATTGATATATGTGATTATGTACTTTTAAACGGCCCAAAACTACTCATCAAAATATTTTTTGTATTTGACAAAAGCATCGTTTTCCAGGATATCCAACTGCCTATCTGTTTGTTGGAATATTAGTTTTCTACAAATCTCAACCCTATGAAGCATTGGTGAAACGAGAGAATTTGTTTGGTTAAGGTAAGTAGTAATATCATCAATAGAAGTAGGGATTTTATACCCCTGTGCGCAACTTGCTATGATAACCCCCGCATCTCTAAGTTGGGCAATTATTCTACGGTATAAAAAATCCTTTCTTATACGGCTATTCGCGTATTCTGTAAGTATAGATATTATCTGAGATGAAGAAACAAACTTTTCTGCACTTACATTGTATACTTGAAAGAGAAGATATTTCAAAAATGCTACTTGCATCCTTTTTTCATAGTCCTGATTGCAATCGTTCTTGGCTATGAAGTTATTTGAACATCTGATAGACAAATCAAAAATATCTTTACTAAATTTATCAAGATATGGATTACTGATTGCAAAATATGGTGTTGTGTTGTTAGGGAAATTCTCAATGCGAATGATTTTCCCCTTAAGCATTTCGAGATAATTTGGCGCAGCCGAATCGGTGTAACATTTACTTATTGTTCCACCGATTATATCAGCCAATTGCACTAAAACACTATCTTTACTATCACTATAATCAAAATCATATTCATATTCATCAAATAGATTACTCTGTGGTCTGTTATTCTGCACATATTTTTTAAATCCAGCTTGAAATTCTGAGGTTCCAGTCTGATCTTCAACTATTTTTAACTTTGGATATACATGATACAGGACATTATACAGAAGCTGATGAAGAAACTTAACAAAGGACTTTTTATATGAAGTTAGCGGAGAATCAGCAATAAACGCCTGCTTATTAGCGACCAATACAATTATTCTAAATTCTAATGGCAAGAGGTCAGCAATAATTTTACTGCGACGTTTATAGTCTTTACCTATGTTATTGGATTTCATCTCTCCTTTTCCAAAATTGTTACTACGTACTTTTTCTACTGCTTGCTGCAAGTCATCAAGCTTATTGTCTTGCACACAGACAGCACAAATAATGTAGTACTTTGAAGTACCAGGTGTGGTAAAATCAAAGCCAAAGCCTCCACACTCATCAATAAAAGCTGTCCTAGACGGTTGAGAACCAATATCTTTTAGTTTATCCAAGTTTCCAAATGAGTACTGATTCATTTTATTCCCGCACCTCTCTAAATCATTAAGTGCTCAGATTGACCATGGCTACTCATATTTAGCTTTCCATTTTAGCTTAATGGCTTATCCTATAACCAAACTTATACTATTTTTCCGTTGGCATAGCCTCTTTGATAATATATCTTAGTAAAGATAAATCCTCATTCTATCACCATTAGCTATCTTGGCCTACCATTTACCCCAAGTGTCCCATTTTTAAAACGCATTCTGTAAATGTAATTTTCATTTCTTATTCAATTCCACATCTTTCCTGTTCATTCCTTCCAAATTCAACAAATTTTTATAACAAAACCTACAGCTTGTGGTTAGCTGTAGGCTATTTCTTTTTCTAAAATTTCTCTCTATATTATAATGCTCTAAAACTCTCTCAAGTAGCGCCCTTACCTCTTGTTCTGACATATCTTTAAATATGACGTGCTCCCTTGCACTCTTTATTTATTTATAACCTAAAGGAGCTTCATGTCTCTAACGATAAATATATCCATAATAGTTATCCTCCAAATAAGTTAACGCATATTACCTATTTGGTAAATCCTTCGCTTTTCTCTGGAATCCTTTGAAAATACATAAGAGCCTCATTGCTTACAAAAGGTCAATTTCATTCCTTTATGAACAAAGTTAACTCGACGACAATGAACCTGCTCAAGGCAGGTTCATTGTTTTATAGGTTAGTTTTATTGTTCAGGAAAATCAACCGCGTAACCGAAGTAACGGTACCCCTGGGTGGCTGTAAGTTACGTAGTTAATTCACTTAGGATTCAACACCTACATAATTGCTTTTCCATACTTCCGGACTGGCTACGCAACCCCACCCCACCCACACCTATAGCAAACTAGACATCATCGGATACTCTTCATCGTCGATTGTTCCACCACTGCTGAATCGAACTCCGCTGTTTATAAAGGAGGATCTGAACACGGAGCCGTTTCCGAACCTTGCGCGTATGGAATCTACAGCTTTGTCTACCGCACTTTCTTTAGCGTAGTCCTTCTCAAAGAGAGTTAATTGTTTGTAGCTATTTTGGCAGAACTCGGATACGCGAACCCCTAAGTGTCGAACTGGTTGTCCTTTCCAGAGTTCGTCGAAGAGTTCACATGCGATCTCATGGATCGCGTTTGTACAGTCTATCGCTGAGTAGATCTTTCTTTGGTGGGAGCAATTGTAGAATTCGTTGGTTCTTAGAGAGACAGATACAAGTCTGGCATAGTAACCTGCTTGCCTTAGTCTAGCGGCTACTGTCTCTGTTAGTGATAACAGTACCAAATGTGCAGTTTTCCTATCCTCCACGTCAAAAGGGATTGTCGTGGAGTTACCTATGCCTTTTATTAGTGGTCTGCGATTTTCTCGGACTGGGTTGCCTTCAATTCCGTTGGCGTAGTTCCATACTAATATGCCGTGGCTTTTTAGGAAGAGCTTTATAAGCTTTGGGTCGTAATGGGCTAGGTCACCGATTGTCTTGATACCCCTGCTACGAAGTTTTTTTGCAGTCGCTCGTCCTACCATAAATAATTCTTCAATTGGGAGCACCCACATTTTGGTTGGGATCTCGTCTGGAAAGATGGTGTGGACTTTGTCTGGTTTCTTCAGTTCGGATGCCATTTTAGCTAGGATTTTGTTCGTGCTTACCCCAATATTTACGGTAAAGCCTAGCTCATTCTTTATATGGTCTTTAATAGTATACGCTGCTTCTACAGGGTCTTTAAATATCCGTCCCATATTCGAAAAGTCCATGAAATACTCATCTATGGAGTACTGCTCAATTAATGGAGAGTATTCTCTCAGGATGTCACCGAATGCTTTAGAGCATTGCATGTATAGGCCGTAGTTAGGTGGTACTATTATTAACTTGGGGCACTTGGCTTTGGCACTGAAGACACTTTCCCCGGTCTGGATGTCAAACTTTTTGGCTGGGATCGATTTTGTTAGGACTATGCCGTGGCGCGTTTCAGGGTTACCGCCTATGACTGCAGGTACAGTTCTTAAATCAAGAGGGTCGCCGTGTTGTAGGCGATGTACTGCTTCCCAAGAGAGATATGCACTATTCACATCTATGTGGAAAATGATACGTTGGCTCATTTCTTTCTTCACTACCTTATGTGAAATGTTTGTTTTCATTTTAACAAAACATATGTTCGTAAGCGGTGGAACACATACCGTATGGGATAAAAATAGCCCCACTGTTTGAAGTGGAGCTGTTTTTAATAAAATCCTTCTCGGGCAATTTTTTTGATGTAGTTATACTGTTTCCGTATCAGCTTTTTGAATTCCCCATCGGATAGCTCATTATACATGACTATTCCTTCTTCATAAAGACACTCATAAATCAGTTCACAGTAATCATCATCCTCACGATGCGCTTTTTTGTATCGCTGATCAAGCTCGTGGGGAAAATCCAGGTAGTAGGTCATGCTGTCAATCTTCCCGTCTAGATACTCCTTAGTCATGTTCATTAAGAAATCAATGTTAGGCAGTTTCATCTCTTAGGTCATCCTTCTCTTTAACTTCCGTTTTTGCATTTTTCATCCGACATTCAAGCTGCACCTTCTCGGACCATGGCAGATATTCATCCAATATCGTATGATCCAATGTAAACTCCAGATTCGGTAACCGGCGGAAAATATACTCCAAATATTTATAGGGATCCAGATTATTGGCGCTTGCCGTTCCTACGATGCTGAATATGATGGCGGAAGCTTTGGCCCCTGCCACTGAATCCGAAAACAGGGAGTTCTTCCTCGTTATAGCTACAGGTTTGACAGCTATCTCCGACAAATTATTGGATAAGGGGATTCTTCCATCCAACAAGAAGTTAGTGAAGTATTTCTTGTGATTCAAGGTATAATTCAAAGCTTTTCTCAGATTCTCCTGCTGGGTCCTTGTCGTTTCCGCCCACGCGAAAAAGGCCTCCAACACAGGGACGCTGTAAATAAGCCGGTGCTTTTTCCTCTCCGCCGGGGATAATTCCTTCCACTTGCGTTCCAACCGGAAAAGTTTATCACAGTAAGCTCGTCCGATCGCCCCGCCGGAACCAGGGATCTCTTTCTTCCAGAATCTAAGGGGATGGCTTCCAGATAATAACGCCGCAAGTGACTATAGCAGAGGCACCGTGTGATGCCTTCCACCTTTTCATAGCCCGCGTAAGCGTCGCTGACATGAAAACCGCTAAATCCTGCGAGAAATTCCTTGGCATGGTCTCCCGAGCGGGTTCGCGTGTATTCGTAGAGAATAATGGGCGGACCCTCGCAACTGCCACTCCGGTGGATCCAGATATACGATTTGCTTGAAGCCTTTTTCCCTGGCTCGCGGTTGACCTGCCATGTCGTCTCATCACTCATGATGATGCCGCATTTCAGCAATTGTTCGTGCATTCGGTCATACAGCGGTCTCAGCCAATCTTCAGCGCATCGTATGGCCCAGTTGGCCATGGTATCTCTTTTCAGTGCTGCACCCATCCTTTTAAAATCCCGTTCCTGCCGGTATAAAGGTACCGAAAGTACATATTTTTGGTACAGAATCCAAGCCGCGCTGGACGGGGAGGCTATAGAGTGCGTCAGTACAGGCGCCGGCACCGGCGCGCTGTATATCGCATCGTAGGGATTCTCGTCGTTCTTCCCGCAATCCACACATTTATAAACAAGTTGGACATAGTCTTTCATAACCAGCTTTGCTGGGATATATTCCATCTCAGAACGCACTTTTTTCTTCCCAATGACGTTTAGTTGACTGCCACAGATCCCACATGCAGATTCATCAGGATTTAGAACACATTCCACGGTTTCTCTGGAAAGCCCTAGCGTGAGTTTCTCACGATCGCCTTTTTTTCGTACAGGTCGTTTGTGTTCCTTGATTGGAATGACGGGTGCATAAGGTAAAGGAATGTTATCTGCGTCTTCCTCGCCGAACAGGGATGCCTGTCCTGCTATTGACGGCGTTTTCTCACTGGATGCTCCGAAACGCTGCTTTGCTGCATGCAAAACGGCCTGCGTGAGAGCTTCGACATTGTGTTCTAACCTGTGAATTTTCTCATGCAGTTTTTGGTTTTCCATTTTAAGTTGTTCTATACGCAGATCTTTTTCGTCGTGCATGGCCGCTTTCTTCCTAATTAAAATTTCTTACGTCCATTATACCAAAAAAGCTCCATTTTCTCAGCATTTTAGAGCATTTTCAGTAAATAATGCCCGTCGTGTCAACCATGTCTTGGTGCGCTTTTTTCTGGTCAACCTGCAATCCTTCCAAGAGCCACGCCAGTTGCCGTTTGGTAATGTCCCTTACTTCGCCCTGATTCTTCGGCCATTGGAATTTCATTTCGTCGGAGAGCGCTTTGGTAACCAGGATAAAGCCGTTGCCGTCCCAGCGTAAAGCTCGCAAGGCATTGTGACGTTTATTGCAGAACAGGAAGACGTTTGTTCCCGCATGGGGATCCAGTTTAAATTTCAAGGCCACCAAGGAGGCTAGGCCATTTTGCTGTTTGCGAAAATCGGTGGCTCCCAGGGCTAAGTAAATATGGTCCGCCTCATCCGCGATATGCTGCATCATAATTCCTGCAGGACCTTCATTAGTCCCGCCAATGCGGCTGGATTGAAATTACTAGGAACGGTTACCTGGATGCTTTTGAAAGAGATCTGGAAGTCGGAAGATAAAACCGAATTCTGACTGGCTGTATCGACAGGTGAAAGGATGGGGGTAATCTCGGCGAAGGTCGGTTCTTCACCTGCTTTTAGTTTTTCGCGTACCCGCTTATTCCAATAATTGTACCGGTACTTGCTTATGCCATTCTTTTCACACCATTCACCGATCGTCATGCCATTTTGGACTCTTTCTTTTATTCGCTGTTCCCAGAGCTGCAGAGTTTCAGCTGTGAATTTCAATCTAAAAACCTCCCATCTGATCACTTGTCCTTAGTGTATCAAATGGGAGGTTGGGCTACACGACGGTGTTTGTTCCACCGCTTACCATATGTTCGGTGCAAAGAAATTACAGTCTCCAAATTATGTTAGAATTCTTGCGAGAGTCCAGACCTCTAAGGCATTAACTTTCCTAAAAATAAGAAAAACTACGGTTTACCTGTTAGGGGGTTAATTTATTACCCACTAGTTTTGGCAAAGTGTCGTATTTTATATTAGGTTAAAACCTTCTTGTTTGTATGCTTATTTACGAGGGTACGGTATGGTGTAGTTTATATTTCTTTACCAGTTGTAGCCTCTCTATGGTTACCCTATTACTCAATCTATAGTTCCACTTCTTGCAATCGGTTTTATTATTCGGTAATCGCGGCAATTTGGTATGGACTTGCTATTGTCTGGTCATTTGCTGGTTTTTCAATTACCAAAAGTGTTACCACTCTGCTTAATATCAGTATTTGAAAATCTCACATAATACCCCAATCCAGAGCAAGTAACATACTGGCTTGTCTAGTGCGAGATAAAAAATAGATGAAGGTTCTACATATCGAGAACTTCATCTATATGTTTCTTCGATTTTTATTGGGTAACAACACCATTCAACTTTCCCATCATACATTAATTGACTGGAACAGTGGGCGCAACTCTTATTGATTTGACCGTCTTTCTTACATTTGTTTTTTGAAATTGGGTCACCATTTTTGAAGCGATAGTTGACCTGAGTTGAATTAGAGTAGTAGTATTTAAATCTATCGTGAGCTTTCTTGTTAAAGATCCAACTCTTATATGAAGAACCATCTATAATAATACTCTTTAATTCATCTGGTGTTATCGAATAGTCTATTGCGCTTAAGTTGATTTTCATTGCGGATATGTTGATCTTCCGAAGTTTTTCCCTTTTTACTATATCTACCCCATTTGTTACAACAATCTCAATAATCAATTGTCTATTATGTGAGGTAAGTATTAAATCGGGGATTATATATGTTAAATCATCAAGATATAAGCGTTTTTCGGACTCAACACTATCTACCGAAATCTTGATGGGTTCTGATATGATTCTACTATCTAAGCCAACGTAAAAGTTTTGGAGGTTAAGCTCATCAAGCCTATGATTAAACTCTTCTTCTAGCTTTGAAAATAGACCATCTCTTAATGATAAAGTAGGTAAAGTAAGCTCTTTGGATTCAAGTAGGATTTTCTTGGCAGCAAGGTGGAGTGCAGTTTCAGCCCCTCCATTACATTCAGAGCAGTTATAATGCGAAAAATGATCCGCTCTGTAGTTACCTTTTTTAGCTACTAATGCTCCACCACAAGATGGACAAACGCATCCGCAATCTAATCCACTTTTCACTGTAGAAATATGTACTAAGGATTTTGATAGTTTGTCTATCGCATACGATATGAGCTTTCTATTATCATTCAATATGATTCAGCTCCTGCTATGTTACTTGTCTATAAGTATAACAGCCTTAGTCCATATTTAACGATATTTTCTGCAATGTTCTAAGTTTCCTCTACTACGATACCTCGTGCTACTTCTAAACGATCCCCATAGTACTGATTCTTCTAGTCAGGTTACATCGCACTTAATTCACAGTTCCAAATGTAGAAAGCATTTGTTAGTACCTGACTGTAATTTTTAACCAGTTTAATTTATTTTCCGTATACTTTTGAAGGTTCCTGAAATGAGTACCGCCCTTTATCAAAAAGATAAAGTGGCAATGCTTCATACCCTGTGTCTTCATGGACTTTAACCTTAACCACTCAGCTATGGGATCACTAGGGAAAACGACGGGTTTGCTTACACCTGGATAATTTGCTTCAAACTTAATTTCAATTGCAACTTCAGAACCTAGTACAATGTCAATCTTCTTATGTTTTTTATCATCCAAGTAGATGGTTGGGTAGCTCAAATGTTTATCTAAGTCAGCTTGGCACTCACTTAATTCTTTTAGGCAAAGCGAGAATAAGTACCCTGGATATCTGCTTCGGTTCAAGGGGCGTACCTTACTGTTTCGTAGTCTTGAAGGAATTGTGTGATTGCTTTGTTCACTAAGTGATTATAGCTAATCATAATACACTCCCATAGGTTAAGTCGCTAGAATCAAATTAACGAATGCTCTTTGCAAGCTCGAACCAATAATTTATGTTCCAAAATCTATTTGCGCTTCCGGATGTCGAAGGGGCTACAAAAATCTTTGTTCGTCCAATAACTTCATTCTGAAACCCATAGATAATGTCCTTTCTTCTAAAATACTCCTGAGCTGCTTTCTTACCATTAAAACATAGAACTTTTGGCGAATAATGAATGATCCTCTGGGTCAAACCATCACAATCAAAATCAGAAGAGTTTAATACATTATCAACACCATGTTTTGATTTTACCAAATCCGTTATACCTAAACCGTATTCAAAAAGCAATTTATACTCGTGCGGATTGATTTTTAATGGAGTCAATTCGATTTGGTTTAGTACCGTCCAAAACTTGTTTCCGGGATTGGCGTAATATGCGTTATTAGCTGCTGATTTGTTCCCAACAGCTGTACCACAAAATACAATTTTCAAATCATTTTTCATTACGTCAGGGAGCATATAAAACTCCTATTTTTTTCATATTTTGGACATATCCGGACTCCAATTATGGTACATCCGAACAGCATTTATCGGCATTGGGCTAACAAATATTTTCTTTACGGTGAAGAATTATCCAAATCCACTACATGTCTAAATTATTCTCCAAGAATCTATAATTTCCTCTCACATAGAATATAAGATTAAGAAAGACGCCTATTTCAGCGTCAAGAATAATTTATGCTCTACTCTAACTCTAGAAACTTACCTACCCAAGCACATCCCTTAACAGCTACAGTGCCTCTTTTCCAAGCAGCGTAACGCCCTAATCTGGGAATGGGCGGGGAGACTTATTTGATAGGCATGGCAATTATTCAAAGTGGTGTTTCTTTGATGGCTATACTAGCTTAATCGAATCTTCAAGCTATAAATATTGGATATGTAGCTTTGTATGTGAGATTCATAATATGAATTCTTGAGTTTATTGCAAAAGCGATTAATGCTCAAATTTTCTATTTTTTCTGCTGCAATTATAACAAACACCAAGGTTAACATGATTAATCCCCCCGTAGGAACCAAACTTATCCTCGGTTTCGACATCACCGCAGATTTCACACTTGATCCATCGTCTTCCAAGAGAATCGCGTATTTGTATTTCCTGTTGAACCATGCGAGGAAGAACTTCTTGCCTAAGTTGTTCATAGGTAATGTCCATCGTTACAACGGTTGAAGAGGCTTGCTTTTTTTGAACATCCGCAATGGAAACCGGCGGTGCAATAAGCGACTGATGTGATTTATTTCTTCGTAGCCGCTCTTGCTTCTCCCTAAACAATTCGCTTTTCTCTTTTGCTTGACGATGGATTTCCTCCAAGCGTTTCCGGTTTTCTTCTTCAAGCAGTTTTATCTTTTTATTGAAAGCAGCACGCTTCTTAGCAACCCATTCTTGATATCTTTCATGATATCCTGCAAATGACAACTCATTATCTTCAAAGGTTAAATCGCTTAATGTTGCATATTCCGTGTATGTATCCGGATAGTTATCTGATGAGAAAATTCGCCCATTGTATTCATACTTATTTGGATCGGCTTTATATTGTGCCACTTCAGTGCCGTCCCAGTTTACAACTAATAAATCCTTATTTATTGATTCGTTGAGAAGATAACGCTTCAGGAAGAAGGTCTGGTTCTCTCGTACCGGTGTGTCTGTATTACCGAGCACAATCCACTTAACAGGGATGCCTACTTTGCGATATTCATCTGTCAATGAATCAATTCGGTTAGCCGAAAGCCGCTGTGTTCCAATTTCCACAGCAATTTTACTTCCCTCTGCCATATCAAAAAGAAGATGCGTATAGTGATGAACTAGGATTTTAACTTCGGGGCATACGTTATAGCCTTTATTCTTGAAACTTTCATAAATGTTTCGTCTGACTGTACGCATGATCAGTGTGTTCTCTTTATCAAAGACAGCATAATCGCATTGCTCATTGTTGAGATGAGCAAAGAAAGCACCTTTTATCTCACCGTGACAATAGCGGAGGATCGGATGTTGGCATTCAGGATCAGGACAGTGCAGTTCTTTTCGACTACTGGCTTTGCGGATTTCTTTTTCCAACAGATAGCCCTTTGCAATGTCAGTAGCAATCACCAACTGTCCGTTCCACAGTGCGTTTTCCATAGCCAACCTCCTAATTACTTAAATCGCGAGATCGCCCTCTCGATTGAATCTTTCAACTCATTCCACGATTTTTCGGTTCCTTCTTTAATATCTTCCCAGTCAATTTCGCTGGTTTCTTTGAGCTGTTCATATTTGGCATAAAATCATCACTTTTTCTTTCAAGGTTATCCATTTGATTAAGGTACTCTAGTTTCAAATCTGCTTTAACAAAGTGATCTCAGCTTTCATCAGATTCAATCAAGCATTATATTTTGCAATATATTGACCTCAATCATTTTTATATAAACTTGCGATTTTCTATTTCAAAACCCCTGTTATTTTGTTTGTACCAAAACTAATATGACAAACTAAAAGCCCACCCATAAAATCACCCAACCCGCCACAGCACTTCGTTACCATGCCCGGTATGCCCTCCTGTTATCTGGGAATGATCCTGGCGCCAAATATCATTACTTATTACAACGAGATGGTCATTAATAACCATTAGCAATCGCAAGTATGTTATCGACTAATCTGTCGTAAGATACTATTTTAAAATTTTGCATTTCACAAATTAATTGACTCCTTAGATCTGCCGCGGTCTGATCCATTAGATCTCGTCTACTTACAACCAAACAATAATAAATCCGACTTGTTGGTATTTTTATTCCCTTCGCTTCCAATCCCATGCTTCGAATAAAGTACTCACGATTATCGTCAAGCCAGCGTTTCCAGTCTCTAATCTGAGTAATTCCCTTTCTTACACTTTCACTCTCAGAGTTTTGAGTTTGCATCATAAATGGTACATTGGCTTTTTCAAACTCTACAAGAACAATACTGAAACCGTCAGAACTACGCCCCAACAAACAATAATCTGATACATACTCAGCTCCAAAAGATAATTCAGGGAATAAAAATGCTCCGTGATGAGCAAAGTTGTATTCCTTATAAAGTGATGCAGGTATAAACCATTTTCTATTAGTTTTAATGTAACTTTGGATTTCGTTCTCATTCTTGGCACTGTAAATCACTTTTTTAAATTCTCTTGATTCCTTTTCCAAATCTAATATTTTCATCGGTTCTAAATGATATAAATAATTATTGGGAAAAAGTGAATGGAAATGCCATAAAAACCTTCTGACCTCTTCATTAGGGTTTGATCTTTCAGGAGCATCTGCTGTACATTTAATCCCTTTTTTGGCATGGTACTCTTTGTATGCTTCAGCGGCTTTTAATTCATCCTGATTTAGTATTTTTGTATAATCTCTCTCATATAAATTCATCTTAGTTCACCTCATATGTCCCAAACTTAAGCAGATTCCACGTATGAAAATGCTGCCATTTATCATTATTGGCTGCGAAGCTAAACTAACCTCATCTATCCTTCTCCATGTTTCCTTAATATTCCTTCTGTAATTGCAAATTTCAGAATAGGACAAAAGCCGGAACACAAGAATAAGGTTCCGACTTTTTCATCTCATTACTTCCGTGATACCCTTACCGATTTTAGGATGGTCCGACGACCATTCCCGGATGTCGTAATATGCAACCAACCCCCTTAGCTAGTGCCTCAAAGGATGCTTCGGTAAACCTGGTACATATCAGTGTGGTGGCCAGACAGGTCTCAACATTCATTAGCCCTTAGCTTTTATTTAGTAACAGCGAGTTTACAACGGTTCATTTCCTTGTACCCTCTAGGATTATTTTTCGTGGTAATATCTCCAGCAGATAAGTTACGAGCAAGTCCCGAATAATGTTTACAGACGCCTAAACCTGAGAAGGTAGTTACTTCACCTTCTGGCTAGACGCAGTACTTACATAACCCCAGGCAACATTACCTTTACCTCTCTACCAAAGAGGCAATGCTTTTTCCTCTTCTCATGGCATGACTATATGTGTTTGCGCAAGTCAAGGGAGTTTGTCCAAGAGCTGATGCAACCATTGTAATGGGATAACCCTGATCAATAAGAATCGATGCTACACCATGCCTCTTATGGAGAGCTCCCCATAAACGACATAGTTTCGCGACTCACCTGCTGGAATCCGGAACAAGCATTTACCGCATCAAGCAACTACTCGGTCACTCAAATATCAACACGACCTGCGTTTACTTACATTTGGTTAAGATTGAATCTTTGAACGTAACAAGTCCCCTTGATCAGATGGTTGAATCGGACAAAGACAATGGCTGAGGTCCAAGATATCTTCATAAAATACGGCAAAAACTATCGTACTGACCATAAGCTCACTATCGCACAACATAAGGCGATGTCTGCCATTCAAAAATGTAGAACGTCAGAGTTAGGTGGCCATAAGGAGGTTTGTGACAGTTGTGGGCATACCCGTATTTCCTATAATTCATGCCGCAACAGGCACTGCCCTAAATGCCAAGCTCTGGCCAAAGAGCGTTGGATTGAAAACCAGAAAAGCAATCTGCTCGACATCGGATACTTCCATGTGGTATTTACCATCCCGGATACTCTCAATTCAATGGTCTACCAAAATCAAAAAGCAGTGTATACCCTTATGTTTAAGACCGTTGCTGAAACTCTTGCCGATTTAGCTTCTGACAAAAAATATCTCGGTGCAAAGATTGGCTTTACATCAGTTCTCCATACTTGGGGACAAAATCTCATGCACCACCCGCATATTCACTGCATTGTACCCGGCGGCGGATTATCCTCCATTGGAAAATGGGTAAACAGCAGAAAGAAATTCTTCATTCCAGTTAAAGTTCTCTCCCGGAAGTTCAGAGGCAAATTCCTGTATTACCTTAAACAGCTCTACTACCAAAACAAGCTTGAATTCCACGGAAGTCAAAAATATCTTTTCGACGATAAAGAATTCGAAAAGTTGCTCACCTCTCTCTATGGTAAAGAGTGGATTGTCTACTGCAAACCACCGTTTAAAAATGCTGCATGTGTTGTTGAATACTTGGGGCGATATACTCACCGAGTGGCTATATCCAACAAGCGCATCGTTAGCATGGAAAAGGATACAGTTTCCTTCAAATGGCGGGACTACAAAGACGACAGTAAGCATAAGGTGATGACTCTTTCCTCAGAGGAGTTTATCCGAAGATTTCTTATCCACATCTTGCCGAGTCGCTTTATGAAAATTAGGCACTACGGCTTACTTGGTAATCGTAACAAGACAACCAAACTTAAGATTTGCAAACAACTTACCCATACCCCTTTATAAATTGGAGAGAAAGCTACAACCCTCCAACTCATCCAGAAGCTTACAGGATTAGATTTATCTAAATGCCCTAATTGCGGATCAGATAAACCCAAACGGTTTATGAGCTTGGGTAAATCTCCCCCAATCGCTGTCCAAACTGCATGTACTTAATAAAAAATGCCCGGTTATGGGGAGGGGGAAACTATATCTGTTTTAGCATAATTAACGCTACTTCGATACAATTCCTTCTGAGTTTTACATAAATGTCATATGAATTAGACGGAGATTAGAAATTCAATCCCCATAGCATTTTCCTTAACCGTCGCGGTTTCGTGCATTGTAATTATCCAAAGTTAGGTAACAGCTTCACCAAATGAACCACCTTCTATTTACTCAAGCTCAGATTCGGAGTTTGAGCTTTTTTACCCCTAACTTCGGATAATCTGCTAGACAAAATGGCTACAAGCCATCTCCCATCATCCGTGTATGAAATGGCTTTTTTCACTCTGATCTAGAATTCAACTAATTCCCTATATATTCCTGCCAGATAGTTCTATTATCAGAAAATAATTAACATAACGACAAAACGTGTGAGGGCATAGTTTTATAGCCCAATAATCTAATGAGCTATAAAGGTTGCCTTCATTTATTGATTTGAAGTTAAGTAACATGGCAATATGTCTTTGCAATATAATTAATAAAGGGAGCTCCTTTTCACTTCATTTGGTGAGAAAGAGCTCCTTTTCGTTCAAAAGATATTATCATCCAATAACCATGAAGCATCATCACAACAGAGTAAACAACCAAAACAAGCCACAACGAGCAAGAAACACAACTGACGAGATCTATCCCGTATCTCCCAAAGCACAAAACCTAACATTACTGGCAGCGACAACTTGACGATCATAAATGCTATTGTATTTTCTTCAATTAGCCATCGCATCACAGGATTCACTTCTTCAATTGCGCCTTGTCCTAGTCCCCAAAGTGTTAGAGTGGCATCCAGTAGACTTAGGATTAAGAATACTATAAAACTGATGATGATTGCTTTATCTCTTGATCTCAACATATTCCTCTCCATCTTTCATTCATCGTCACTACTTCGAACAAACCGACAAAGGTTAGCATCCCACTTCCATCCAGTTAGATCTTCGGAATTGCTGCTTAGCAGTGTCGTTAATACGTCATGCTCAGATTCGAGTAAAGCTGTCTCGAACCACTCTTCATAGGTAATATTGAGCGATTTACAGACTGCATCAAGCCTTGCCTTCACTTTTTCGTCTGCAGGGAAAGTGATAAACATTCAATGCCACCTACTTATATCTAGAGTTCGTTGTATTTTTTATTAGATCCATATGCTTTTTCAACAGGATACTTTTCTCCGTTCTTTTTCATCTTTTCGATAATGGCTTGTTGAGGATTAATGTTTAATTCATTTGACAGCAACAAGGCATAAATTAATACATCTGCTAATTCATCTTGAATTCTATCGAAATTAGCGGTTACGCTCTCATCACTAGTTTTCCATTGAAAGTTTTCTAATAACTCACTGGCCTCTATACTCAATGATATGGCTAGATCCTTTGGATTGTGGAACTGCCCCCAATTTCGAGAATCTCTAAACTCAACAACCTTCTGAATTAACTCATCCATTACTTGTCACCCATGTACCCCGCCCCGTATCATATTTGCATAAAATTGTACCCCCACGGGTCTAAAATATGTTGATTTCTATCGTTCACGAAAACATATTATGCTGATACTTTATAACGTTTCCTCAAACTTTTTAACGAAAGCTAGCAATCGTTCCAGAGTAGGGTGCATCCCTAACGAAGAAGATGCAAGAAACACCAAAAGCACCGTCCTAAACGGTGCTCAACTTACCCTAAACAGCCGAAAAGCCCAGCAATGCTGGGCTTCGTATGTTCATTAATTGTATCAAAGATTGAGTACTTATTTGAGCCAAACTTGACATTATAGTAATAAGCAGTTCACCCTTACTATCCAGGGTATAGATGTTTTCTTTTTCGAAAAAGACCTCAACTCCTTTTTCCTTGAGCTGTCGAACAGTGGTCAAGGTATCCACTGTATTGCGAGCAAAACGAGAAACTGACTTAGTAATAATCATATCGATTTTGCCGTTTAAGGCATCGGAAATCATCCGATTAAAGCCGCCCCGCCTCTTGGTGTTGGTGGCCGAAATACCCTCATCCGTGTACACATCAATAAACTCCCAGTTCTCTTTTTCTTGAATATAGCGGGTGTAATAATCAACTTGGGCTTCATAGCTTGAGAGCTGTTCTTCGGTATCCGTCGAAACTCGGGCATAAGCTGCAACTCGTTTCTTGGCTGCCACCCCAACCTGTAGCGGAGAAAAAAGGGCGGTTGTTGCCGGAATAACTGTAACTGCTCTTGCTGCTCTCATTTACTTTCCCCCCGTCTTTGAATTTCTCGCTCTCGAGCTTTCTGTTTTAAATCCTCGCTCCACCGTTCACCACGTGGGCGATCTTGCCAAACGCGTTTGATATGCTGTCCGTCATTATAAACAAAAACCAGAGTGTTAAACTCTGGAACAATGATTTCTCTTATAACCTTTTTGAAAACCGTCTCATCAAACTCCGAAAGCCCTATAACCTCGGATGTTATTGCAAAGAGTGTTTCTTCTGGGATTTGCTTGGTGTGGCAGATAGCTTTATCTTCTTTAAGAAAAGTTGCACAATTCCATAACACTTTCCCGTGATTAATCTTGCGTTTGTAGTTCTTGCCACAGTGCGGGCAACGGATCAACCCCGAAAATGAGTACCGCTGAGTCGTGGAAGTTTTTGTAGCTGCGTCTATCTTGTTGCGCTCATAGATAACTTGCGCCTGCCGAAAGATTTCTTCATTAATAATGGCTTCATGGGTATCCTCGGCGAAATACTTGGGAAGCTGACCACGATTTAAGGTAAGAACTTTCGTCAGATGATTTGTTACATATTTCTTTTGCAGGAGTGCGTTTCCTGTGTACTTCTCGTTCCGAATCATATCAATGATCCGTCTGACCGACCATTGACCGCCAAACCTTGTGGGGATACCCTCGCTTTGAAGCCTGCGGGCAATGGATACCGTGCTTTCGCCGTTTATGTAGTCGCTGAAAACCAAACGTACAACCTCCGCTTCCTTCGGCTCGATTTCCATTCTGCCATCCACACTACGGTATCCGAACATAAATCGCCAATTAACAATTTCCCCCTCCTCAAATTGCTTTCGTATCCGCCATTTGCAGTTTTCGCTGACCGAGCGACTTTCCTCCTGAGCAAAAGAAGCGAGGATGGTAAGCATCAGCTCGCCATCCCCGCTAAGAGAATGAATATTCTCCTTTTCAAAAAACACGTCCACATTGATCCCTTTCAATTCTCTGATCACTTCGAGCATTGTCACAGTGTTTCGAGCAAACCGCGATATGGATTTCGTAATAACCATATCAATAAGACCTGCCCGGCAATCTGCGAGAAGTTTTTGGAATTGTTCTCGGTCGTCTTTGGTTCCGGTCGATGCTTCATCGGCATAGACGCCAACATATTGCCAGTCCCGACGCTTCTGAATATAGTCGCTGTAGTAGCTAACCTGAGCTGAGAGCGAATGGATCATGGCATCTTTGCCGCTGGATACTCTGGCGTAGGCCGCCACACGTTTTTTCTTTGGCACAATTGGTTTTGTTGGCGGCACTTTCTTGATGATTCGTTCCATTAAAAACCCTCCTTTCAGTATCACATGTTAGCTCTACTACCTATGTATAGCAAGTTATACTGTGCTAGACAACCACTAATAATGGGCGGTATTTTTCAAGCATCATTCTATCGATTCTTTTATAGTCTTGTTCAGTAATTAATCCTTTTTGAAGCATAGTTTTAGCAATAGACAGCATTACACGATAAGATTTCTCACGGTCGAATTGTTCCGTCGTCATCTGACATTCCTCGCTTCCAGCACTACCTGTTTCTTGAACCGATCATTAATATAACAAGCATGCGAGCAGTATTTCCGGTTCTTATTTCCATAGCTGTCAAACGGCTTTCTGCATCCCGCACATTCTAGATGGTAGATTGATTTTTTACAGACCTGGTCCATATGACTTTTCCACCAAGTTGTTCGACATTCATCAGAGCAGAATTTTCGCAGTTTTATACCTGGTCGCTGCTGGATAGACTTGCCGCAATTTTTACAGAAATCAAGAGACTCCTTCTCGACATCCTCTTTCCTAGTAGTAGGTATACTGCTGAGCTTATTTCTCTGGCAATAAGATTTTATGGTATTTTCTGAGATACCAAGGCAATCTGCAATTTTCGAGTAGCTTTTTCCCTCACTACGCATACGTTGTACGTGTTCCTTTTGAAACAAGGTCATAATGCTCACTCCTTTGCAAAAAAGTGAGACCCGCAGATGTTACTCTGCAGGTCCCACAGTCAGATCAGTTCGGTTTTTTTGGTATTCCAATATTTATACCTTAAATTTACCAACAGTATTTTTCAACTCTTCCGCTATCTGTGCCATACTTTGACTTGATGCTGCAATTTCCTCTATTGCAGCTGATTGTTCCTGGGTAGATGCCGATACAGTTTCCATTTGAACTGAAGTCTCTTTGCTGACTTGAGATATTCCCTCCATAGAAACTACAATATTGCGGCTAGACTCTGCCATCTGTTGAATTCCTATAGAAACCTCTTGAATCTGGACTGTTACCTTACTAACAAGATTGGTGATATCTTCAAATGCATCATTGGCGGTGTTGACCACCTCGATACCGTTCCGCACATTAGCTACGCCGTTATTCATTGAGGATACAGCGTTATTAATATTTGTATGATTCAGTGCTATAAGATCCGTTATTTGCTTGGCCGCTACTTGAGATTGTTCAGAAAGCTTTCGCACTTCTTCAGCAACAACCGCAAAACCACGTCCTTGCTCTCCGGCCCTAGCTGCTTCTATAGCCGCATTAAGGGCAAGCAGGTTGGTCTGAGCGGCTATGCCTGATATAATATTTACTATGTCTGTAATTTGGTTAGAACTTTCCGCAAGTTTGGTAATTGCCTCTTGAGTCTGACCGGTTGCTTGTCTAATATTATTCATTTGGACAATTGTATTTCCTACAGCTTTCAGTCCTTTTTCCGTGGCACTTGCTGTCGCGTCTGCCAAAGCTGCCACACTGTCAGCGTTGCTTGCAGATTCTTGAATAGCAGCGGAGATTTGCTCTACCGCAGCAGATGCCTCGTCAACGGAACTAACCTGTTCTTCCGCCCCTTGGGACACGCTACTTACAACCCCAGCAACCTGATTTGTAGCCAAAGCGGTTTGTTCAGAGCTTATTGTCAACTGTTGGGATGATATAGCTACTAGCTTTGACCCTTCCATTACTTGGATCATGATGTTTCTAAGATTCGATAAGAACTTGTTAGTGGCTCGGGCCAGATCACCTATTTCGTTCTTCGTATCAATTGGTATAACTTGAGTCAAATCGCCGCCGTTCTCTGCCAAACTTTTAACTTCATTAGTAATCTTTTTTAGTGGTCTAGTGATTGATAAAGCGGTTAGAATACTGATCAATATGCCCAGGAAAATCCCACCAAAAATAGCTACCAGCATCATGATATATGTATTTCTAGAGATACTTTCGTTGCTTATAGCTAGATTATCAGCATCAATAACTTTTTTTGCTTCCATTTTATCGATTAATTCCATTTCTTTATTGGCAGAGGTCCGCATGTCTCCATTGAGGTATGCAAAGGCTTCAATATCCTTATTTGCTTTAGCTAACCCTATTAAAGCAGTCAAGTGGTCCCCATATTCAACACGAGCCTCTTTAAATTCATTAAACATCTGCCTCATTTCATCAGAAACAATTTCCTTTTCATATTGATCCGCCAAAGCTCCTATTTCTTTACGATATTGATTGATCAAGTCCTCATTCTTCTTAATCTCTTCAGGTGTTGTAGCAAGTATGATATCCCTCGTGTTGACACGGACCCTTTGAAATTTGGTCGATATCTCACCCATTTCATTAAGAGGCACCAGCATTTTTCCGTACATCTTATCACTTTGCTGGGATACTTTTTCAATACTCGTAATGCCAAAAAAGCCGACAGCAGCTAAGATGATTAGAACAATAAGAAAACCTCCTATGAGATTTGTAAGGATTTTTAAGTTATTGAACCAGCGCATTGTTATTCCTCCCCATGCTTTCAGGTATTGGGTTCTATTCTACTTATATTCCATAACCGAAGTGCTAAAAGAAGTATGAGCCTCTCGTTAATTTTACCAATGGACTATCATAAAGCTAGCTTGGCAAATCATATATATAGGTGGTTCAATTCTTTCATTGAATCCCATCCATTATTACATCCTTTCGTATTTATCTTTGATCATTTTACAAAAGAAAATATCCAATGCCTCTTTGACTTATTATTTTCTTTATATTAAATCGACGTTATAATTAGTTCGACATTATTCTCTTAATTCCTCCATGATAGCTTTATTTTACCGTAGCAGTTGAAGTGATCGGAAAGTTATTTGGATCACTAAACTCCCATTTTTCATAGTAACCCCTCTACAAATACGAAACCGAACCTTCATAAAAACCGCCTGAGTCCGATAAAGGGCACTATGTCAAGTAAATAACATACCCAAACCTTAAAAAACGCCATAATCAGGCTTCACGGCCGATCTGGGCGTTTTCATTGTTGCAGCATTTTATGTTTTCAAAAATAACCATGATCTCTCGATTACTCGTTATTGCTTCGATTATCTATGCTACTAAGTCTCTAAAATATAAATTTTATCGATTGGTGTCCGTCCTAGGTGGACATCCAAATTACATGCGATACAAAAACCATTTACATTCTGCGACTCTGTATTTCAACTCAAAGTTCTTCATGTAACCATTGATCACTCCCTGGCAATTAAAGATGAGCTCACGACAGCCGCGATTGTTTCCTCACCGTCGATGATTCTATATTTCTCAGGACGTATAACTCCTTCTTTGGAGTGAGTTGTAACGACCTCGATCGGTTTCATAACAACTTTCATATTAACCACACCTTGCCCAATCTCTGGTGATGCATTCGGCGCATCCTCCAACATGAATAAGTTTATTTCCACACACTGGACATTGGTTCTGGGCAATTAACCAGGCTTCACAAGGCTCCATACAATGCAACTTTCGATTACAATCTGCACATACATCATTCATATAACTCGCCTCACAGTACATGAATTTGGTATTATACCGAACTAGTGTTCTTATTATATGTGCATTTTACGAGAATATCAATGTAATAGTTTGCCATGATTAAGAACGTCATAAAGTATTCAGAATACTTGCGCAAATTGTCTGAATTTTTAGAGGACTTTATATAGTATAAAACGAAGTATTCTTTGTAGTAAGCTACTGAGTTCCACTTAAATGTTGCTTCTCTAAGTATAGGTCTTTCTCATTCTATAAAGAAAAGAGATGGTTATCTTTGAGTAACGATTACCTTTTGGTCGTAGATGATCATTTTGGTGTACGTCAACTTATGCGCGAATTTTTATCTCGGGAGGATTTTTGCGTTAAAGAAGCAGCCGATGGCCATACTGCTTTACAAATAGCTAGTGAGGAGAAACCCAAACTAACATTCTTAGATTTGAAAATGCCTGGTCTAAGTGGAATGGAAACCCTGAACAAATTGCAACAAATAAGTCCAAAGACGCAAGTGGTTGTAATGAGTGGTTATACCCAAGATAATGCTTTAACGTCGGCTGTTCAGAATGGTCTTGTCAAGCACGTTTTAACGAAACCTTTTGACCTAGATAATTTGAGTCTTATATTACCTAGCTTACTAAGTAATCCTTGTGAACCTCAAATTAAAGTTAATAAAGCTGATGAAGATTTAACATCTATTTCTTTAGCTCTTCAAAATCCAGCCCATTGCTCAGTTTAGTCAATTTATCCTTGATATCAACCATAAACTTTGCCACTACCGTCGCAGCAGATGTATAAAAACGGCTGCATAGCGGGGATGCTTTTAGCAAATATAGCTAGCAATATCAACGACCCTAAATAAGGTAAACCACCACTCGTCAAAAACTGGGGCAGTTTCCGAACGTCGAAATTGCCCTGCTTGACTGAAAGCAGGATACCCAGAAATAAATCAAGTAAGACTAAACCTAAAGCAGTTCATAACTGTCGTTAAGACTTTAGGATCTATGAAAACGTTAACCATAACAATCCTCCTTAAGATGAAAAGCAGGCCTTGCGACCTGTAACATTTTGCATTTATAGTAGGAAGGAATTTTTTAACTCTTGATAAAATACACGCTGGTGCAGCTCGATTGGAAGAGTAGTTGATTCGTTATCAGCTTGAGGGTTCGATTCCCATCACCAGCTTGAGGGTTCGATTCCCATCACCAGCTCCATTTAACGCAACCAAAACTGGTTGTTTTTCATTATGTGGTTCTTTGAATGTTATTGGTTATTCACTCCACCAAAACGAAAAAGCAGTTTAATCGAACTGCTTCAATTATTGCCCTATATAATTAGGAAGAGTTTAATCCCAGATACTTTGCTACTGCATCCGTAGTTTTTCTCTACAACATTACTATCAGGAGGTAAGCCACTAGCTCTATGTTAGTATATGGATAATAGGAACCAGAAAATTTATTCGGAGTGCCCTACGCTTAATCAGAAAAATACGACTTGTTTTACGGAGATCATGTCATTGGGTGTAATTCTCAAAAGAATAAATGTACCGTATATCAGTAAATTGTTTTCCCATAATTTCGCAAATGCATTCATCCTTATTACATTGCAACTTATTCTTTTCGTAGAAATGTCTTGCTCTTAGATTTTCTTTAAGTACCCATAAGTAAATGTTTTGATAGTCAGATTGTTTTAAATCTAATAAAGCGGTTTCTAACAGCTTATTACCACATCCTTTACCGAAATATTCAGGCAAAAGATAAATAGAAACAATTTCGCCCCAATCTGGCAGAGATTTATCTCTGGATTTTCCATAAGCAACACAGCCAATAGTTCTGTCGTTTTCAAAAATAATCTGAGCTGTTAATACATCATCTTTTATCCAATTTTCTAAAGCTGATACCCAAAAATCTTCTTTAAGATCATCCAAGTAAGCTTGTGGAATAATTCCCTTATAGGCCGACTTCCAGCTTAACGCGTGAATACGACTGATATGTTTGACATCGTGAAGCGTTGCTTTTCTGATTTCCATATTTATAACCATTCCTTTCGCTGCGCTCAAGGCACAAAAACTCAGGGAATTTCACCCTGAGCTTCTCACAGAACCCAACGTGAAAGTCTCCTTTCATTCGGCGATAAAGGTTTGACCAGAGCAAGGAAATTGTTTCTTAACGCAAGTGGCGATTCTGTTGACAACTGGGACAAAATTCGGGTACAGGTAAATCTCACAACCGAAGGGCGAAGGCCATCTGCCAGTGATAAAATAGATAGTTGTCTTCTGCAAGAAGCCGTTTAAATCACCTGCTCATGTGCTTCGCTATCTGGGGCGTTATACTCACAGAGTCGCGATTAGCAACTCTAGGATCTTGTCGTACCTGTGGTAGTACTCATGTTACGACGATTCTTGTTCCTCGTTATTCAACTTCTGTCGCAAGTCCATGATCGCGGTGAAACTAAAAACCCACGGAAAACTACCCGTTTTGGGGAGGGGGAAATCTGCCTTTTTTTGATGTTTTTGTATGGCATCTTTGATGCAGACGGTAAATCCTCCTATATATTGTGCTTTCCAGCCAAGTTTCCATCTAAGTAGAAAAGATTGAATCCCCATATAGAATCATCCTTGCTCGGCAGTCGGTTTAGTACAACATGAGATTCATGAGGGTGTGCTTTATGAGCTTCAAGTTTATTCCCGTTTAGCTATTGAAGTTGATCAATGGCTTTTTCTTTGTCTTGCACCCTCATAAATCTCTAGAAGTTATGTGTTGTGCCCACTCTATTTTTCTAGCCCGATCTTCTATTTGAAGGTGTTTATGTGTCCTAGATGATGATTACCATGCCACGCATAAAGACTTATAGCCTTTTTGAGACTTACGTTTCCGATATCAGGGTGACGAAATTCAGAATTAAGTTTGGTACTGGTCAATGATCTTATTAATCGAACCCATCTTTTGTGTAACGATTCGACAAGCCTTAGAGAAACATCAACCGACATATTCACAGCATCCTCTAGTTCTGCCCATTGTGCCTCGTCGTATGGTTTGATTGTGGGACAATCTTCCGTAAGTGCCAATCTAAACCTAACGTACCCGTTCATATGGCTATCAGCAATATGATGAATCACCTGTCTAATTGTCCATCCATCTGGTCTATATGAACAGTTCAATTGATCTTCAGACAAACCTCCAATGGATTTTGAAAGTAAATCTGGCAGTGCCTCTAAGTGTGCAACTAAGCCTGGAATTTGCACGTCACTGACCTCTTCAGAAAAATTAAATTGACCAATGGGATATTTAAGCTCGTCCATTTAACGGAACCTCCTCTTCGTCCTATAATTCTCATCTGGCAAACCTACCCCGAAATGTGCATGACACTTAACTACGGGATTCCCGAATATTTAGTTCGGGTATTCCTACTATTTTGGGAAATACCCGAAGTTAATTTCGGAGATATCCCCATTCTCAAAACAAATTTACTTTTTTTCAGTACGTCTTACGAATATGCCACAATCATTTATGCCATATAAGATTAGCTAAGTAGTGCTAAATTCTGTGTTTAAGTGATACGCGCCAACCTTCAAATTTTACTTTCATTCTTTTACTCGTTAATCTTTCCGGTACTTTTTAAAGCATCGTAAATCAGTTGATTACATCTTGGGTCAGATTGGCTATTTGTTGTGATGAAAGTAGTGACCAAAACGTTCCCAGATATACACTTTTTTCATCCGCAATGCCAAAGGAAGTAAAGATCGCTGTGCTCTACCTTCTCAAACCAATCTTGAGATGCTTAGAGCTAACTGGAAAGCTTACCACCCCAAAGAGTGGCTTTTTCATATTGTAAAATAGCTTTCGAATTTAATTTCTTTCAACTTAGAGTTCTATCACTTTCCTAAATATTCCTGCCGGCTATTATTATTATCAGAAAATAATAGCCAGAACGACAAAAACGTATTAGGGCATAGTAGAAAAATAGCCCAATAGATTGACTCTTCCGGAGATATCCATTTGGCTATTATCCGTAACAGTGTTATTCCTTTTATCGCACTGAGATACATGTAGAGAAAACTGTCTATCGATGTATTCCCAATCCCACCTATAGAATACTCGACATCATTGGATATTCTTCATCATTGACTGTCCCTCCAAACTAAAACGCACCCCACTATTTCTGAAGAAACGATGAACGAAATACAGCATCCGCCAGATGTAGGAAGGATTTCTCAACTTCTTCGAGTGAAACCCTTCCGGAGGCAGTACTAAAGGGCCGAGCCGGGCCCTTTTCATTATTTTTAAGTTATTCACAAGAAATTCATCAGTTATTAATATATTTTAGAGTAGCTGTGGTAAATCACTCACAATGCTGTGTGAAATGACTCAATCCAACTGTGGATTTTAACGCTTAAGAAGCCTAAGAGCACAAAATATGACTGAGGAGACTTGGCACGGAAATTGCTACATAGATAATACGTAGAAATTAAAAGGAGTGAAAAAAGGATGCCTAATAGAATGTCGTCGTTTAAAAAAGGATTATCCATAGGAATCATAGGTATCAGCTTATTATTAAGCTCTGCCAGCATGAGCTTCGCTGGTGAGGGTGATAACTCTGGTGGGCATGCAGGAATGGACATGGGGGGAAGTACGACGACCCAGGTTGAACCCAAAACAAATGATAATGCTAATGAAATAACGACTTTGCAACCTGAAGCCAATAATTCCAGCCCGCAGTCAGGCCATGAAGCAACACCAGATATGGACCCTAACATGCCTGGACATGGTGAAGCAAGTAGTCTAGGCGAGCAAAACAGTGACGAACACAGTGAAGAGAGTGGTAGCGAGAGTCATGGCGAAAGCAGTGGTGGACATGGCGAAGGAGCTTCCGACCCAGAAGGGGTTAATTGGCCGGTAGTTTGGGGATTCGCAGGAATCAACGCCTTAGTAGTGGTGATAGCTGGGATTCTCAAATTTATGAATAACAATACCACATCAGCAGTAAAGGAGTGAAACTATAAATGTCAGTAGCGAAGAAGATTAATCCTGATACACAAAAGGAATCTCAAAGGAAGAATTTACTTGAAAATAAAACCATAAAAGGTATCCTTAAAAGCCGTTGGTTTCCAGGTATTATTCAGTTACCTGTTCTAGCCGTTTTTGCACTGATTGTTTTCGAATTGATGGCTGGGCCTGGTTCAGCTCATGATAACTTTGGAACGGCTGGTACTTGGGTTTTATGGTGGCCTCTTATTCCCATCATTTTCGTATTGCTTGGCCGATTCTGGTGCGCGATTTGTCCTTTTGCAACAGTAAGTGACTGGATACAGAAAATCGTAGGAAACAATCGACCCGTGCCCAAGTTCCTAAAGAAATATGGAATATGGCTAATCGACGCTTTCTTCATCTTAATCACATGGGCTGATCATACGTTTGGTGTTGTTGAAAGCCCTAGGGGATCAGGCGTTTTACTCCTAATTATTACAACAGGAGTTATTGTTAGCGGTGCGTTCTTTGAGCGCAGAACGTGGTGTCGTTATTTGTGTTTCCTAGGCGGGTTGTCAGGGAACTACGCTAGGTCCGGTTCTCTAGAATTAAAGGCTACTCCAGAAAAATGTGCAAAATGTAAAACCCAGTCCTGTTACAAAGGGGACGCAAAAACGCCGGGTTGTCCGATGTTTGAATTCCCAAGAACTATGGAAAGTATGGCGAGTTGTAACCTGTGTGCGAACTGTATTAAAACCTGTCCAAATGACTCCATTCAATTAACGACCCGAGTTCCTTCCAAAGGCTTATGGTCTATAAGGAAACCGAAATTCGAGGAATCCTTCTTGGCCATCATCATCATGGGAATCGTCTTTGTTCAGAACATTACCATGCTTGAAGTATGGCAGGAAATGCTTAAGAAGCTTGAGAATTTTGTGGGAACAACAAATTACTTTGTAACCTTTACCATTACCTTTATTATTGCTATGGCAATCCCAGTATTAGCTTTGTTCATTAGTAGCTACTTTGCAAAAATATCAAATAAGAAAAGCACTTTACAAAATTTTGCAATGTTCGGATATGCTTTAATTCCTTTAGACTTGGCAGGCCACATTGCTCACAATCTGTTCCATTTATTAGCTGAGGGTAAATCTGTCATTTATACTTTCGTAGCATTATTCGGTGTTGATACTCATGGCGCGTCAGCTGCTATTCTAAGTAATTCTACCATTCAATTACTTCAGTTTGGTCTAATTGCCCTTGGTACCTTTGGTTCTATCTATGCTGCTTATAGAATCTCGAAGAATAACTTCGGAGCTGAAGGAAAAACTATATCCAGCTTTATGCCTTTTGCAGTCTTGAGCCTAATATTAGGGGTTATTAACATCTATCTATTTATTCTCCCAATGGCAATGCGCATGTAAAGTAATACTATTAACGGGCTTGATGAATACACATCAAGCCCGTTAGACTTAGGATTAAATGTAGAAATAATCCTACTTGCTAGGATTTGCTTATTAAGATGCTTGAAACCTAGAGCTAATTGCAGAAGGAGATGCCGTTCATGAGGATTTTATTAGTTGATGATGAAAAAAAGATTACGACCGTACTCAAAGCTTATCTTCAGCAAGAAGGTTTTCAGGTTAGCACTGCTATTAACGGCATTGTCGCTTTAACCATGTTTAAAGAAAACCCTTTTGACCTGCTAATTCTTGATTTAATGCTCCCTGGCATGTCCGGAACAGAGATTTGCAGGGAGATTCGCAAAATATCCTCCGTACCCATTATTATGCTCACCGCTAAATTAGAAGAAGAAGATCGCATCGAAGGATTAAGTATTGGCGCAGATGATTACATTACTAAACCATTTAGCCCTCGTGAAGTGGTCGCCCGTGTCCGTGCTGTACTACGTCGAGTAAATAATGAAACCACCCCCCTTGCAGACGTGATCTCCTATGACAATGGCCTCACCATTGATAATATTCAGTATGAAATTAGGCTACACGATCAGGAAATCTCATTGACCCCTACCGAATTTAAGATTTTAGGTGCCTTAGCTAAACACCCTGGACGGGTGTTATCACGAGGTCAGTTGGTAGAGATTGTTCAAGGGCATAACTTTGACGGAGATGACCGAGTGATTGATGCCCACATTAAGAAGATTCGCCAAAAGATTGAAACGACTCCCAGCAACCCCCAGATAATTTTGACTGTTTACGGTATGGGTTACAAGTTTAACCCGAATTCGGTGGAATAATATGCGCACTAAATTATTTCTTTCTACGTTGATCATTGCGCTTATTACCTTATCGTTCAGCATGCTTTCAGTGAACTTTGTCTTCAAACAACAGTTTAGTGATTACTTAACTCAGGTGAGTGAAAAAACCTTAGAAGAGTTGCCCTCTCGTCTGAGTGAACTATATAAAACCAAGGGTACTTGGGATTCTGCTGCTCTGAACGAAATAAGTCATTCTCTCCCGCTTGGTACAGTTGTTACTCTGACAGATCCAACCGGTAAACTTATCGCTACATTAGATAACCCTATGGATAGTATGATGCATGGGCAAGGCGGAATGGGCATGGATATGAGTATGGGTATGTCCTCCTACTCCACGACAAGTTGGAAAACAAAAACGTTTGCGGTGTCGGGACCACAAGGTACTTTAGCAACTGCCGAGGTCCACTACCCTGCAACGGCACAAATTCTTAACCCTCAAGATATCCGCTTCCAATCCGCAGTCTTTAGCTCTTTGCTTTTCGCTGGAGGAATGGCCCTTCTATTTGGGATTCTTCTAAGTTTCTTTACAAGCCGTCAACTCGTCGCTCCACTCCGACGATTAACCCGAGCAGCCGATCGTATTGGGCATGGACACCTTGATGAACGCGTTTCCATTCGCTCCCAAGACGAGGTGGGACAACTAGCCAACGCTTTTAACGCGATGGCCGACAATTTGGATCGACAAGAGACTCTCCGGAAACAGTTTACGGCCGATATCGCCCACGAACTACGGACTCCCTTGACCTCAATCAAAAGTTATATTGAAGCCTTTCAAGACGGGGTTCTTCCTGCAGATCAAGAAAACCTTTCCTCTATTCATGAGGAAATTGACCGTCTAGTTGACTTGTCTAGTGATCTAAAAGACTTAAATGTGGCTGAGATCGGCGGGTTACAGCTAAACGTTGAACCTGTGGACATAAAGCATCTTCTTGAAAAGATTATTCGCAGCCTATATCCTCTTATTCAGGAGAAGGAATTAACTCTAAATTGGAATGCCCCAGTAGAATCCGTGACTACCTCTGGAGACGAGCATCTTCTGACCAGACTCTTCTATAATATAGTACACAATGCCTATCGATACTCTAACCCTGGCGGTCAGGTTACCATAGAACTTACACAAACATCTATTTCTACTAACATTAAAATCAAGAACACTGGAATGGGCATTTCTGAAGACGATCTTCCTTTAATATTCGAGCGATTTTACCGTGCAGATAAATCCCGAACTCGTGAGACAGGAGGAACAGGAATTGGTCTAGCGCTGGTACGCCAGGTTACAAACCTTCATCAAGGTACGATAACCGTACAAAGTAAAGTTGGGCATGAGACCGAATTTATCGTTTGTCTTCCTAAAGAAATAGTAGTGACTAGTTAGAATATTGAACGATCAAGGCCATCCGCTAATCACAAATACCATGCTATGATCTAAGACTTGAGAATGGAAAATACCATCTCCCGTATTTTTTATGATTCTGCTATTATAAGTTTTAAAATTTTAAGGTGTTGATCCTCAACACTTTTGATTCGGAGGCCCGCTCTATCAATATTTTCTATTGTTCGCCGATTAATATGAGGACCCATCATCCTGACAATCAGTGGATCTAAGATATCCATGATTATTCCAAGCACTGGATTATCGCTCCGGACATGTTCCAAGAGAATAACCCTACCTTGAGGTTTACAGACTCGTTTAATTTCTTTGAGTCCTCGTATGGGAACTGGCACTGAACAAAAAACGCAAGTAGCGACAACAGTTCTTTTGCACCAGCAAACACCCGCTCAATGGTTTCGCTTCTTAACTGTAAATATCTCTGTATTCACTGTATGGCGGTAATCTTCTGCAAGTTCCATATAAGGTTCCCAGACATGGCGGACTACAACCTTTTGACGGGATTTACTCTCGGTACACTGAGAACGAAGGATTATATCATTTGGACAAGGATGTTTCCTCTTTTGTCTACAGGCTGAGGCCCCGAGGTTAATCAGGGGCCTTTCTTCAACGTATAAAGTTTATTTTGTACCTAGAACTTCCTTAACCAAGGGTTCGCGAGGGCTGGGTCTTTTAACATGGCTTTGCTTTCATTTTAGGATCGGACATGACCTCTACCATGGTCTTAAACATTGACCGATTAGTCATTATACTCACAATGCTATCGCCAGCGGTTTAGTGTTATCCTACCAATATTCTTTAAACCTAGGTGTACTAGCACTTCCAATTATTATCTAACTGGAATATTAATGATGCGAAGCACGTTCGAGAATTTATCAATGCCATTATGCTTAAAGGAAGTTTGATTTGTATGGATAATAAAAATTAGACCAGGTTCAACATACACAAATCTGGTCTAGCTAGATTGACACCAAGTCTGGCCAGTTGGACAAGTACTATCAGTAGTTCCTGAAATGTATCGGCGATAGTTTTATGGGTCTTCGCGCCTGATTTGTATTCGGTCATTTATGTTCTTAAGTCCTCCAACCTAAACCAAGGTGGAGGACTTAAGAATGTTTGCAGATTTAATCCCGTTTTACCGTTTTAGCATATCCTGGGAAGTAGAATTCCTGATGGCATGTCTACGAGTCTCTTTCCTCCAACAACGGTTTTCATATACACTCTTTTACCCATTTCTTCAGTGACTCTGCCGATGATTGCGGCATTCGTACCTAAAGGGTGTGTTCTCATGGCCGAAAGCACCTGCTCCGCCTGAGCTTCTGGTACAAAGGCACAGAGCTTTCCTTCATTAGCAATATAAAGTGGATCAAAGCCTAACATTTCTGCGGCTCCTTTTACTTCTTCTTTTATTGGAAGGAGATTTTCTTCGAGTACTATGGATACATTACTTGAGACACTAATTTCATTAAGAACCGCAGCTATTCCCCCTCTTGTAGCGTCGCGGATCACATGAATTCCGTTGTAGACCTCAAACATGCAATCAACCAATGTATTCAAAGAGGCACAATCACTGCTCAAATCCCCCTCAAATCCGAAGTTGTTTCTTTCACATAATATCGTCATTCCGTGGTCTCCTATAGTGCCATTGACTATGATTACATCTCCTGGCTTAGCATTGGCGCAATTTATATTGACATCTTCATAAATGACCCCAATACCTGAAGTATTGACATATACCCCATCGACTTTGCCCTTTTCGACTACCTTTGTATCTCCGGCCACAATTTTTACCCCAGAATTCTCCGCCTCTTCTGCCATGGTCTTAACAATAGTCTCTAAGTCGGCCATAGAAAAACCCTCTTCAATAATAAAGGCGCAGGTTAAATAAAGTGGTTTTGCTCCGCTGACGGCTAAATCATTGACCGTTCCACAAACAGCTAGTTTACCGATATTTCCTCCCTTAAAGAAAAGAGGATTCACCACAAAAGAATCTGTGGTGAACGCCAGTTTCTTAAAATCTATGGCTAAGTGAGCAGCATCGTTCATCTGGATTAATATATCGTTACCGAAGTATTTAAAAAATACATCGTTAATTAATTGGTTGGTTTGGGTACCGCCACTTCCGTGACTTAGGGTTATGGTACTCAATTTTACTCCTCCATTTCCCGGGTTATTTGTAATATCTAAAATAAGCTGCACAAGTGCCTTCTGACGATACCATACAAGATCCAATGGGATTTTCCGGTGTACAAATTTGCTTAAAAAGAGAACACTGGGTTGGATTCATTTTCCCTTTTAGGATCTCGCCACATCGACATCCTGAGCTGCCATCATACTCTTCATAACTAATTTTAAAATGCTTAAGGGCATCAAACTCTTCAAAATCACGATTAAACTCCAAGCCACTTTTCGGAACCTTGCCGATTCCTCGCCAATTAGAATCAACAACATTAAAGGCTTTGTTCATGTACTCTTTAGCTTCGGAATTGCCGGTAGTTCTTACGATTCGTTTATAGTCATTAGCAATGCTACAGTCCTTTTTGCTTATTAAATTTATTAAAGTATTTAATCCCTGAAGTATGTCTACGGGTTCAAAACCCGTCACTACTCCAGGAATATTAAAATCCTTGCTTAGAAATTCGTAAGGTTCAGTTCCAATAATTGCACTAACATTTCCCGGTAATAAAAAGCCGTCCAAGTTCAGTTCTTTATCAGTTACCAGTGCTTCCATAACAGGGGGCACAATTTTATGGGCTGTAAAGAAAAAAAGATTGCTTAAGCCGTTTTTTCTTGCCTCCATAGCCGTTACCGCAGTCATCGGCGCGGTTGTTTCAAAGCCAACTGCCAAAAAAACAATCTTTTTCGCAGGATTGTCCGCAGCAAGGGTGAGGCAATCCATAGGGGAGTACACCAGTCTTATATCCGAGCCTTCCGCCTTTTTCTTAAGGAGCGAGCTTTTTCTGCCCGGAACTTTCATCATATCCCCAAAAGTTGCTATAATGACATCCTCTCGACTTGAAAGGTCTAAAGCAGTATCGATATAGCTCTGAGGAGTAACGCAAACAGGACAGCCCGGTCCCGATATTAACGTTACATTGGCTGGAAGAACGTCTCTAATACCATACCTAAAGATTGCCATAGTATGAGTGCCGCAGACTTCCATGATATTAATCTTATCCCGAGAAGAATTTTGCAGAGTTTCTACTAATAGTTTGGAATAGTCCCTCGATCTAAATTCATCGACAAACTTCACTTTCGGATAACTCCTTTAATATATCAATAGTAATTTTTGCCTCTGCTTCATCAATCTTTTGAATAGCGCACCCTGCATGGGTAAGTACATAATCATCGACGGATACCTCCGGTACTAGATGCAAAAAGACCTTTCTTTTGATACTTCCAACTTCGATAATCCCCATCTTCCCTTTAATGCTCAACACTCTTCCTGGAACGGCAAGACACACACTAATCTCTCCCTTTTTTGAGTCCATAAAAGTATATTCTAATCAGGATTCATGCTTCATAAATTGTATTTGCTGACGTAACCATGTGCATAATACATCAATACCCTGGTCTTGGTCTCTAACACAGGACGTTTCGAAAATAGTGGCTAGGGCATTAAGAGAGTTAATGTCTTTGTAGAACTCAGCTTTATCGAAATTAGTCAGTTCTAATAAATCCATTTTGTTTAAAATAATTGCCCCACTGTTCTCAAACATTCGCGGATATTTCAATGGTTTGTCATTGCCTTCCGTGGTACTCAATACCGTGATTTTTATGTCTTCACCCAGCTCAAAGGCCGCTGGGCAGACTAAATTGCCGACATTTTCTATCACAAGCAAATCCACATTATCCAGGTTTAAAGAATCTAAGGCCCCTTTGATCATCTTTCCATCCAAATGACAAGCTCCCCCAGTGTTGATCTGAACCACCGGGACTCCTTGGGCCTCGATTCTTTCAGCGTCCTTCGTTGTGTACAAGTCCCCTTCAATAACTGCAATTCTGATTTTATCTTTAAGTTTTGTGATGATCTTTTCCAGCAGGGATGTCTTACCAGAACCTGGAGAACTCATCAGGTTAATAACATAGATCCCTTTTTCATTGAGCAACCGTTTGTTTTGAGAGGTTATCTCCTCATTGGTGTGGAGGATGTTTGCAACTACCTTTATCTCACTCATCGTTTAGTCTCCTTCAATGGTATTTATATTAAGCTCATATCCACGAATGATGTTAGTACAGAACTTGTTGCAACTGGGACATAGCTTATTGAAGTGTTCAATCGGAAATTCAAGATTACAATCTTTACACTCACCTAGTGCACTTACTATTTCTATGTTCAATGTGGACTCTTCCAGCATCGTACCTTTAATACAACTGTCGAAAGCAAACTCTAAGGATTCAGGCATGACACCGGATAGCTCTCCTATTCTTAAAGAAAGGTTATTAATTTTTGTTAAATTATTCTCAAGGGCTTGCTTGGTGACTATGTCAATCACGCTTTGGATAATGGAAACTTCATGCATTAGGTTCACCTAATCCTACTTCTGCATCTAAGAGTAGCTCTTTCTTAATATTAGCAATCACTTCAGGGATTTTAGCTTTCATCAAATCTGTCATTTCTAAATCTACAGCGATTGTTTTCGGCTCTATACCAAAGATAACAACCTCAGGATATTGCCCCATCATATTGGCCATTTTCACAACATCCAAGATTTGAACATCATGAATAGAAAGGTTTTCTTTTTGATAATTCTTAATGTCTTCCGGTTTTATTTTATAGATTGTGCCTGGTTCTAAACCGGCTTTCAAACAATCAACCACAATAACCTTTCTATAATCCAAAAAGTAGCCAAGTGTATCTAAGGTGGAAGTACCTCCATCGACTAACTCAATTGTCGATGGAAGGATTTCACTTTTCAGTTGATTTACAACATGAACTCCCACGCCATCATCCTGCAGGAGAATGTTACCAATTCCGATAATGACCGTGTCCTTCATCTCTAAACTCATAGGGGTTGTACAACGAATTTAGACATTTCCATTCCCTCAGGAGACATCACATGAACGGAACAACCTGTGCAGGGATCGAAGGAGTGAACGATTCTTAAAAGCTCCACCGGTTGAGCCGAATTTGCGACCTTAGTTCCAATTAAAGCCTTTTCCATCGGCCCTACAATGCCGGCATCATCCATAGGTGAAGCGTTCCAGCAAGTTGGAGTAACAATTTGGTATCTTGTGATTTTTGAACTTGCTACGGATAACCAGTGACCGAGTGCACCTCTGGGTGCTTCAGTTAACCCTATTCCAGAGCCGGAAACAGGAGTTCCTAAATTAGTAAACTGGTTTTGACCGACAACCAGTTGATTCAACCATGTTTGCATATTAATCGCAATTGTATTTGTTTCTGTGTGTCGCGCTAAGTGCCTGTCCATGACAGAAACACCGCGCCGATACTCTCCCGTAAGCCAAGTCCTAGCTATGCTACCCGCTTCATAAGCAGCTCCATTATATCTCGGTGCCTTTAACCAAGTGTAAGCTCCTGCTTTACCAAAGCTTGGAGTCGTGGTCTCGGAGGCCGGATTATAACCTGATGGTGAAGAGTACCAAGAATGTCCTACATATTCTTTGATATTTGTCTGTGTAAAGCTCCCGATGGTGCCATTAGTTACCGTTCCTGCCGGATATAGCTTATTCCCAGACGTATTGGTATCAAAGACCCCAAAGGATATTAGATTGCCATAGCCTTTGCCTACCGTATAATAGTCGCTATAAGTCGACGCTAATTTGTTGACGTCCGTTGCATACGTAGTTTGGATGAACGTAGTTATATCATTTAAATAATTACGGAAGTTTGTAATGTCTGTTGCGGAGGGGATTGCGGTAACTCCACCAGGAACTACGTTGCCGACATGGGGAAGCTTTCCACCAAAGATGGCTCCCATTTCATGGGCCTGTCTTCTGATGGATAATGCTGCAACATAGTTATTAATTAAGGCTTGACTGTCAGTCGCATTAAATCTGAAATCCTGCGTATATCCAGGCGTCCACGGGTGCATTTGCGGGCCTTGAACATAGTCCATTAAAGCTAGTTGGTAAAAGTGCAAAACATTACTTGAGATGAAGTTAGCTCCCTGAATCAAGTTTCTTAATAATAAGCTCTGGAGACTTGGCGTAAACCCTGCTGCTTTCTCCACGGCCTTTGAGGAAGCAATAGCGTGAGAAACTGGGCAAACTCCACAAATTCGTTGGGTAAGAAATGCAGCCTCCTTTGGATCCCTGCCGATCAGCATATTTTCAAAATCCCTATATAAGTTGCCCGTTGCTTGAGCAGCTGTTACAACATTATTGGCATCAAGAGTTACAGACACTTTTAAATGACCTTCAAGCCTAGTAATCGGATCTAATACGATTTTACTCAATTTATTTCTTCCCTTCCCTTTAGAAACTACTATTATGCCTTTAATAGAGGATTGGATGGGAAATCAGGATTCGCACATCCTATGCAAGGATGGTTAACCCCAATGCACCATGCTTGTCCGTTATTCCACTTCATTGAAGGACATACATTCTGACAACTGGGTCCTTTACAGCCTACATTTTTATAACAACCATATTGACCCAGTTGTTTTACAACAGGGGTTCCTTTTCGCGGACAATTACTATGGATCTTTGAACCAAAATAGTTACTTGGTCGTTTATAACTATCCAGGGAAGGCATGCCAATGAGAATTAAATCTAGAAGTGTTTGAATAAGAACTGTTGGGTGGACCGGGCACCCAGGTAAATTAACCACCGGGTTTACAGTCTTTCCATTAAGTATAGAGGTGGCTGTTGCACAACCTGTTGTATTGACTCCTGCTGCCGAAACTCCTCCAAAGGCAGCACAAGTTCCTGCAGCAACCACATATTTAGCCATCGGTCCATACTTCAAGACAGCTTGTTCCATGGTTAGGTGAGTACCGTTAACTTCTCCAATGACACAATAGTTTCCATTGGCACCCGTTGGCACTGCACCTTCAATTACTAAAATAAACTGCCCCTTGTGTTGAGTTGCACTTTGGTCCAAGGTTTGCATCGCTAGGTCACCGGAAGCGGTCATCAGGGTGCTGTTATACTTCATATTGATTTTGTTTAAGAGCACATTATCAATAGTGGTAGGATTAGTTACATTTAACGTCGATATTGTACAACCTGAACACCCTGATCCTTGAAGCCAAATAAGCGGTGGATCTGATTCAGCTGCGAGAACATTGGTAACACTGCCAAGACTGACTTCTATACCTAGGGCAACTGCTGCTGCGACGGACCATTTTAGAAATTCTCTTCTGCTGATTTGCATTATGTCCTGTCCCTCCTTAATCTATGGAAACCTGTATGTCTACTTAATTTCTAAGTACAACTCAAGGCTGACGATGATAATCATTCTCTATAAATGGCCCAAAAATTGCTCCTACTTGTTCAGGAGCACGACAGACCTTTCCAAAGCCAAGTTTTCTCTTTCACCTTCGCTTATAGGAATCTTGAGCAATTCAACTGGTTTTACGCCCACCATGGGAGCCAATTAGGTCCAAAAAGAATTAAATAGCATTCATAGTAAGGTTTTTGTGAAGTACATATCCCATTCAGTTGTTTAGATAGTTCCCTTGTCCTCTAATATTGAAATTCACATACACCTTCCCCATCTTACGATTTAAACAGGACCCTTTGTTCTATATTATTAATAATATGTATTTTGATAACTTAATACTCTCTCTCTTTTTAAGGATTCTAATTACTTAACTAAATGTTAAATTACTCCATTTACATCTCCTTCCTTTATATAACAACTGTGAACCAAGCCACTTCTGATAGAAAACTAGTTAATGTTCCTACTAATTAGTGCAATTGATATTCAATATCACCTATGCAAAGCGAATTTTAGCATTACTATTTAGTTTGGTCAATGGTAATTTTAAACTGTGGTGGTGATTGTCTTTTCTCATAAATATTAGCGAATTTCATGACCATTTTAGGGTTTTCCGTATGAAGGTTCCCAAAGGAATAGTTATACCTGATACTATGATTAATGTCACATTGACTATTGTCAGCCGTCCATGATAAACTATTCGAAGTTGAAAACTCTTAAGTTCTATCAAATAGGTAATAAAGCTTAAGAATTGAAAAGGTGTGACCCATGACTAAAGGACAAGTAGAAGCTAAAATCAGCGAAGTCATTAGCAAATTTGAAATAGAGCATATGGGTAGAGGTCCGGCCAGTATTCGAACCATCATTTTTCAAGATCTAGTTATTGTCCGGGTCAAAGGTTTTCTGAGCAAAGCGGAGACTAACCTTGCCATTAACAAAGAAGGCGTCGACCTCATCAAAAAGCTCAGAGTTGCTCTTTTTGAGAATTCCCGGAAAAGCTTAGAAGAAGCCATCCACTCCATTCTCGATGTCAATGTCATTAGCACCTATTCCGATGTTAGTACTAGAACCGGCGAGAAACTTATTGGTATCGTGGTCGACCGGGATCTCGAGGAAATGTTCAAAAAATAGTATTTATATTTTTGGAAGACACATTGAAAGGTCTTTTTGACCAGTCAATTTGTAAGCCAACAACATTTAACCCGTGTAAACGGCGTTTTGTTGTTGGCTTTTTTTATTTGCCAGAAGGAGGTTAACTCATGTCTAAAAAAGATATTCCTCGACTAAGCCCACCTTCGCGAATCGGGATTGTGGGTGGAGGACAACTGGGACGAATGCTGACCCTAGAAGCCAAACGAATGGGTTACTACGTTACCGTTCTTGACCCGAAGCCCCAGTCCCCAGCAGGGCAAGTGGCTGATGCCCAGATCGTCGCCCCCTTTTCCGACGAAGCGGCACTAAGGGAACTTGCCAATCATTCCGACGTCCTGACTTATGAATTCGAGCACATCGACGCGAAGCACCTGATTAAGCTTGAAATGCAGAGCCACCGGATCTACCCGTCACCCCGCACACTCCAGCGCATTCAGAATAAATACGAGCAAAAAAAGCTGCTCGCCGAGCTTAGCGTGCCGGTACCCAAGTTTTATAAGATATATAGCTTTGATGCCTTAAAGGCAGCCTACCGTACCTTGAACGGTCAACTCGTTCTCAAATCGTGTACGGGGGGATATGACGGCAAAGGAAACCGGATTATCAAAGAACCCGGCCAACTAGAAAGCGCCTACGCAGCCTTTACCGGAATGGAGATGATGGCCGAGGCCCTCGTAAATTATTGCATGGAAGTCTCTATCGTGGTAGCGAGAAACCGTGACGGGCTAATCCATTATCCGATTGCGGAAAACATCCACAAGGAGAGCATCCTCATTAAATCCATCATCCCAGCCACATTGCCGGAACAAACCTCAGAGCAAATCCGAAACATCACCAAGTGTATCATTGAAGCTCTAGATGACTACGGCGTTTTCTGCATCGAGTTTTTCGTGGATGCCCAATATAACGTCCTTGTCAATGAAATTGCCCCAAGACCTCATAACTCTGGTCACTACAGCATCGAAGGCTGCGTCACCTCCCAGTTCGAACAGTTGGTCAGGGTGATCACCGGTATGCCCCTCGGTTCGGCTAAGCTGAAGTCCCCCAGCGTTATGTACAACATCCTCGGACAGGAGCGGGTGACCGGCGATTACCGTCTAGAGGGTGCCGAAGCCCTGATGGAACTGGAGGACAGCCATCTCCATTTGTACGGCAAACCCGATGCGGGCCATCTGCGTAAGCTTGGTCACATCACCGTGCTGGGAGAGACCGTTGAAATGGCCGAGGCCAAAGCACGACAGGCCATCAGCCATATTACCATTGAAAAACCGAGGAGGAAAGCCTTATGCTAAACCAGAAAATGAGCGAACCCCCCCTGCCTTTAGTTGGCATCATCATGGGCAGCGAATCCGATTTGCCGGTGCTGAAACAAGCAGCCATCGTCTTAAAAGCCTGCGACATCCCTTTTGAAATAAAGGTCGTCTCCGCCCACCGGACGCCGGAGCGGATGATGGATTACGCCAAAAGCGCCATCCAGCGAGGCCTCGAAGTGATCATCGCCGGTGCGGGGGGTGCCGCCCATTTGCCAGGCATGGTCGCTTCCATGACATCTCTGCCGGTGATTGGGGTTCCCGTCCAGTTGAAAACCCTGGAAGGTCTAGATTCCTTATTATCCATCGTCCAAATGCCAGGCGGCGTACCAGTGGCTACCATGGGTATCAACAATGCCAAAAACGCCGGTATCCTGGCTGCCCGCATCTTGGGAATCAAGTATCCTTGGTTCCGGGAAAACCTTGAGGGTTTTATAGCTAAGTCCTGGGAAAACATCCCCTATGACTTAACGGACAGATTGAACTTGAAGGAGGACAACTTATGATTCAAACTACCGTTCAAAATAAAGCCTTCATCAGCGGCTGGCGCTGGGTTTACGTGGTGCTCGGTAATCTCGTGATGATGTGCCTGGGCACGGTGTATGCCTGGAGCGTCTTCCGGATCCCGGTGGAGAAGACCTTCGGGATCGGTGCCACTCAAAGCGGGCTGCCCTATATGGTCTCTCTGGCTTTCTATGCCCTGTTCATGATGATCTCCGGATATTTTTATAACCGTTACAGCCCGCGGGCCATCATGACCACGGGAGTCTTTCTCATCGCCCTTGGCTGGATACTCTCCGCCTACGCTCCGAATATCTATATCCTGACTCTGACCTACGGGGTACTCATCGGTGCGGGGGTTGGGATCGCTTATGGTGTACCGCTGGCTGTTGTTGCCAAATGGTTTCCGGACAAAAAAGGGCTTGCAGTTGGGCTTGTTCTGATCGGCTTCGGCCTTTCCCCCCTTATTACCGCACCTCTGGCCCGGATGTTCATTGAAATGTACGGCATTTCCTTTACGTTTATGATCTTGGGAATTGCCTTTGGCGTATTGCTCCCAGTTTTAACCCTCGCCTTCCGTTATCCCAAGGAAAGCGGCAGTGAGTCGAATTTGCTGCCGGATACAAAGGATCGGAAGCCTAAGGATATTCCCTCTGACCAAATGCTAAAAACCCGATCCTTCAAAGGACTGTATCTGAATTTCCTGATCGGCGCCATGATTGGCCTCATGCTCATCGGTATGACGGGAAAGATCGGTATCGAGTACATGGGCCTCTCCTCTAGAAGTATCGCCTTTTGGATGTCTCTCTTCGCAATATTCAACGGTCTCGGACGCCCTGTCTTCGGTTGGCTCACCGATCGGCTTTCTTACCCCAAGGCCGCTACCCTCTCCTACTGTATGATCGCCTTTGCCGCCTTGCTGATGCTCTTTGCCCGGGAAGGTCAACCCCTCCTGTTTGGCGTCGCCTTTTCGATCTTCTGGTTTAACCTCGGTGGTTGGCTGGCAATTGCCCCCACGTCGACCCTATCCCTTTTTGGTGCCCTTAACTACAGTCGTAACTACGGCATCGTTTTTACTGCCTACGGTATCGGAGCCATTGCCGGGGTGCTGGGGTCCGGGTTTCTCCTTGACAGGCTCGGGAGCTATCAGGTTGTTTTCTATTTGGTACTGGCCCTTTGCTTAGCAGGAGCACTAATTGCCATTAAACAGGTTCCCTTATCAAACCGAAAACCTCAGTCCCCTGGAAAAGATTCACTAACTCTCTCGACAGGTAAGTAGGCCATACTCTAAAACCCTTGAATCGCCCTTGCCTCAACGTGAATGAAAAGGAAGTGGAAATGTGAAAAAATTCTTGACTGGCAACGAAGCCATTGCTCGTGGTGCTTATGAAGCGGGCTGTCTCCTAGCAGCCGCTTATCCAGGTACGCCCAGCACGGAAATCCTGGAAAATATCTCCCAGTACTCTGAAATCTATTCCGAGTGGTCTCCCAACGAAAAGGTGGCCTTGGAGGTTGCTAGCGGGGCCTCCATCGCCGGCAGCAGGGCCTTAGCTGCAATGAAGCACGTGGGCTTGAATGTGGCCTCAGACCCGATGTTCACTATGGCTTATACGGGTGTCAACGGCGGCCTTGTCGTCGTTAATGCGGACGACCCCGGACTCCACAGCTCTCAGAATGAACAAGACAACCGACTGGTTGCCCCTCATGCCAAAGTGCTCATGCTAGAGCCTTCCGACGGCCAAGAGTGCTTGGATTTTGTCAAAGCAGCCTTTGCTTTAAGCGAGGAGTTCGACTCCCCGGTGCTCTTCCGGGTGACTACCCGGGTCTGCCACAGCAAAAGCATCGTGGAGACCGGAGAACGGGTAGAAGCCGGCGTAAAACCTTACGTCAAAGACCCTGCCAAGTACGTAATGTCCCCCGGGAACGCCCTCAAACGGCATCCGGTGGTGGAAGAAAAACTACTACGGGCCAAGGATTACTCCGAAACATGCCCCTTCAACCGAATCGAATGGGGGAACCGAAAAATCGGCATCATCACCAGTGGGATTTCCTATCAGCACGCCAAAGAGGTTTTTGGAGATCAGGCCTCCTATCTCAAGCTGGGCATGACCTACCCTTTGCCGGAGCAAAAGATCAGGGATTTTGCCGCCCAAGTCGATACCCTGTATATCATCGAGGAGAATGATCCTTACCTGGAGCAACAGGTCCGGTCCCTAGGCATCTCATGCATTGGCAAGGAACGGATCCCCATTTGCGGCGAGCTGAATGCAGAGATCGTCCGCCGGGCCCTGCTTGGGGAAACTGAACCCAAAACCTATCAGGTGTCCCAAAAACCAACGGCACGCCCCCCGGTCCTTTGTGCCGGTTGTCCACACCGCCCCCTATACGTGGCCCTTAAAAAACTCAAAAACATCGTTGTCACTGGCGATATCGGCTGCTACACACTGGGCATGGTGCCACCCCTAAGCATGTTGGATACGGTCATCTGCATGGGTGCCGGAATTTCCTCCGGCATTGGGTTCGAAAAGGTCAACAGGATGGCGGGCCGCAAGGAAAAAATCTTCGGAATCATGGGCGACTCCACCTTTTTCCATTCCGGCATCACCAGCCTGATCGATGCCGTTTACAGCAACAGTAATATGGCGATCATCCTGCTGGACAACAGCACAACCGCCATGACCGGTCACCAAGAGAACCCGGGCACCGGTGTCAACTTAATGGGACAGCCGGCACCGGTGATCGATCTAGTCAACGTAGTAAAAGCCGTCGGCGTCAAGCCGGAAAATATCCGTATCGTCGACCCTTACGACCTCGCAGAAACCGAAAAAGCCGTGCAGGAGGCCTATGCTTCCCAGGAGCTCTTTGTGGTCGTCACCAAACAGCCCTGTGCCCTGATGAAGGACGTACAGAAAAAACGGGAAGGTCTCTACTGCTACAGCGAGGCCGAAACATGTAAAAAGTGCAAAGCCTGCCTCAGAACCGGATGCCCGGCTATTGCCATGAAAAATGGAACGATCCACATAGATAAGGCCCAGTGTAACGGGTGCACTTTGTGCCAACAGGTGTGTAAATTCGATGCCATCGCGAAGGTAGGTGAATAAGATGAATAAAAGCGTAATGTTGGTTGGTGTGGGCGGCCAAGGGACGATCCTCACCTCGAAAATACTGGCCGAAGGTCTCCTCGGAGCGGGTTATGATGTAAAAATGTCCGAAATTCACGGCATGGCCCAGAGGGGCGGAAGCGTGACCACACACATCAAGTACGGCGAAAAGGTCAATTCCCCTATTATCAATAAAGGGGAAGCCGACGTACTGATCGCTTTCGAGAAAGTGGAAGCCTTGAGATACCTCTGCCATCTGAAGGCAGGCGGAATCCTGATTGTCAGCGACCATGAGATTTACTCTCAATCTGTACTTTCCGGAACGGAGGACTACCCCCAGGAGATTATAGAGAGCCTAACCCAGGCGGTTGAGCGGACCATCGTTCTACAGGCTGTGAAACTCGCAGAGCAACTGGGCAATATCCGAACCCACAATATTGTACTTTTAGGTGTGCTAGTCAAGGCTCTAGGCCTAGAACAGCTCGATTGGGTTCAAGTGATGAAGGACCTTATCCCAGAAAAGGTTCTTGAGGCCAATGTGAAGGCCTTTAAGACCGGATTAGCCGTCTAACATCCTGCTGTCCAGTCAAGGTTTAAAGGGAGTGTCGCATACTTCGTAAGTAGTTTTGCAACACTCCCTTTATCAATAAAGTTCAATTATCCCATTTTAATTCAGAGTTGAAAGTATTTGAAATATCTCCTCATTATCTGGTTGGCTCTCGATTGGGTGAACATCAATAAATTGTATCTTACCCTCTTTGTCGATGATGAATAAAGCCCTTTCTGCAATACCAGGGATCGGATCTCCCTCACGAAATACTCCATAATTCTTTGCTACTTCCCCATGGGGATAGAAATCTGAACATAATGGATAGCTTATGCCACCTATGGATTTCTGCCAGGCCTCATGGCTAGGGATACTGTCTACACTTATACCCAAAACTTGGGTATTGAGCGCTTCGAAACGAGATATTTCTTTCTCGTAGGAAGGCAATTGGGAACTTCAGATTGGAGTCCAATTAAGAGGATAGAAAGCTAAGAAAACATTTTTCTTTCCCTTGAAATCACTTAGAGAAATAGTGCGTTCTCCATGCGCTTTAAGGGTGAAGGAAGGGGCTGAGAAAAAAGCTGTATCCTGAGGAGGTACCCGGTTCATTGCGCCTCCGGAGTTCAGGAAGAAGAAACCGGATTCGCTCCCTTTAGCTTTTTCCAGGAAACTTCGGATTGCTTCAATTGCTTCTGGGGGCAGGATTTGCTCAACCCTGGTGGATGACCACGAAGTATTCTGCGTATCAAACAGCGATTCAGCTGGAGCCCAGAATTCTATTGCCTCCGATAGTGTAACCTCATCTATAAACACCTTTATAGGAGATCCGACTCTGTCAAAGTTGTTATCAAATTCTCCAGTTCTACTTTGGGACCAAGGAATATTCCCTGTGATCGGAGCAGGGCTATCCGTTTTCGGAGTTATCTCCAATATATTACCCAGCCTTTCGTCAACTTAAACCGATAATGCTACCTTAATTGATAGTTTCCGAATATCCCAGCATGCTTACCTTTTACGATGAGCACGACCTTACATAATCAACTGGTACATCCATACGATTAGCCGTTTCTTCAATCGAAAGTCCAGTTTCTATAAATCTCTTAACAACAATAACCATGTTTTCCCCTACTTCAATAATGTGCTTATCTAAGTCATAGAAATGAGCTACTCGCTGGTCCCACGAATGTTCAAAGAGTGGATGAATATATTCACGTCATCTTCCTCAAAATACAACTCACATGCTTACACAAACATCAATTTTACTAACCTTAAAATCAAGAACACAGGAATGGGCATTTCTGAAGACGATCTTCCTTTAATATTCGAGCGATTTTACCGTGCAGATAAATCCCGAACTCATGAGACAGGAGGAACAGGAATTGGTCTAGCGTTCCCAAAGAAATAAAAGTGGCCAAGGGTTAATCCTCGCCACTTTTACTATTGCGAACATCAAGTTATGAACGTTTTTGGGAACTAAACCCCATCAAGCACTTGTGATGAGCATGTTCAAACTAAGCATTGCCTACGATCGAAGATCTAGTAAAAAGTGATCTTAGAAATTCATCATGCTACTTCCCGTCTTCTGTTCCAATTCCGTTCATCATCGAACTTCCGGAACTGGCAGCACTATTTCGGTTGGTCATCATATTTCCTCCAGACTGACTCATGAATTGGCTCATTTTATCAAGGTTATCTTGTCCCATAAGGTCCTTTACATTTGGGTCTGAATTCATCAGATCTTGCATAGCCTTAACATCCCCTGTTTCCATGGCCTTCTGCATCCCCGCCGAATTATGGAGATTTTGCATAGCGTTCGAATTCATTAACCTTTGATGTTGACCTGGTGAAAAAGTCTGCTGCATGAAGCCTTGCATTTGACTCATCCATCCGTTGCTTTGAGTCGTTCCAGCTAAAGCTGGTAAAGCCAAAAGCCCAACTGCCAATGTTGCAGTTCCTGCAATTGCCGTAATCTTTTTACTGATTTTTCTCATCCTATATTCCCCCTAATTTAATCTCATCTTTGTTAGCTTTGATTTTTTGCCTCGCTGATCTTCATGTCTTTATTTTAAACTTCATGTGCGATTTTCTCATGAAAATGTAATGAATTTCTCATGAAGAAAGGACCCTGATTGAGAATCAGAGTCCTTTCTTCATCATATAAAGTTTATTTCACACCTAGGGCTTCCTTAACCAAGGGCTGCAGGGCTGGATCTTTTAGCATTGCTTCGAACGTAGCTTTCATTTTTGGATCGGCCATGATCTCTACCATAGGCTTAAACATTGACGGATTAGCCATAATACCGACCATGCTATCTTTATTTTCACTACTCCCCATTATACTAATCATATTCTTTTGAACATCGCTATTTTTCATCATATCCACCATTACAGGCATCATTTTTGGAGACCCCATTACTTTAACCATGGACTGGCGTGCATCAGGTGAACTTAAAATATCCATCATAGCCGTGGGATTGCTGGTCATATACTGGGTCATGTTGCTAGAATTCATCATATCTTTTGTTTGACTGCCACATCCGGTTAGACTTAATATGGCAATAGAAGTCAGGCCTATAAACACTATTGATTTTATTTTCTTATTCACAACTATCATCTCCAACTCTTAAATCACTTTTTAATAAGTCCGTTACTAATAAAAATACTTAAACCATAGGCAAAGGGCATTGAATTAGGTAAAGCCAGATAACAAGATAAAACCAAGGACCTAAACTTAAAGAAATTTCTCTTAATCCTAACGCTAGGAAATTAGCCCAATTATTTTAAAATTTCCGATAAGCAGACACCTCCTATGCTAGGGATTTATATGTAACCAAAGTATCCCTTAAGAAAATGGCTTCTACCTCTAACTTACCTAAATTTGGTGCAAGTTTAGACTCGTATGTCTTCTGCCTCAAAAATCTTCTTCTATTTACATCTAAGTCGCGCCTGGGATTGAGAAAATTAATTGTTTATCCTCGTTTTCAACGAAGTAATTCATTCATAGTGGATAACTTTAGTATAGCAGTTAATCCATCCTAAATTGTGAATAACCTATGAATTTGTCATAAAAAGTTGAGAATTGGCGTAGATTTGATCTAATATGAGACAGCCAAGAATACATAACTATTTCTCGCTAAATTCACAAAAATCCGCTACAGTAAGGTGAAGTAATTATCAAAGAACTGAATGAACTGAAGTTTTACCTCAGTCCATTCAGTTCTTTGATTGGTTGCTATATGCATATTAAATTCGTCGCGCGCCGAGGTAACGTTTTGACCAATAACTTTCTGTCAAACTATGAATACCTACTCCTTCACTAGCTGCTCCAAGCGTACGTCCTCCACCAATATAAATACGCACATCGGTAGCTCCTGGGGCATAGGTTTGAAAGAACACGAGATCTCCTGGTCTCAACTCATCACGACTGACAGGTACGCCAAGTTTATACTGTTCAGCTGCAGTTCTCGGTAATGAAATACCAGAGGCCTTAAATACATACTGCACAAACCCTGAGCAATCGAACCCTTTCCGACTCGTTCCACCCCAAACGTAAGGGATACCTTGTAAACTTAGGGCATTGCTAATAAGCTTGTCCATATCTGAACTACCCCTTGACACTTGGGATACCGAAACCTGTTTAGGCTTCGAATTTACAACTTTCTGTGAAGGAGTGCTGGGTTTTTTAGAGATCTGAGGCGATTGAGACGTCTTACCTTCTGAAGCTGGAGTTTTCTTTTCAACAGGAGTTGATGTTTTCTTTTCCTTAGGAACATTATTACTTTCAGGTATTTGTGCCACGTTGGTTTTGACCTCAATTGCGGAGGTCCAATTAAATGCTTCACGCATTTTTTGAGAATATACGTCTGATTTAGAGACAGCTAAAGGAGAAGCCTTGAGTACAGTACTCTGCACAGTAGGAGACTTTGGAGTAGCTTGAGAATCTAGAATAGCAGCCTGAGCCCCCGGTAAACTACTTGTCAAAAGAATACCGGCAAGGGCTACCCCACTAACCCACGTTTTATTGAGAATTAACACTAAATTGGTCCACCTTTCATAGCTTACGAGGTTAGTTGACGGATTCGGGCAGAAGGTGTAAGCCCTACATGGTCTAACCATGATTCACCCCACATGAAATCCCCCGTTCTGAGTCTCCTGGAGATCAGATTAAGCACTTTGATTATTATGTTCTTTATTTCGTACAGAGGTAATTTAAGAATAAAAGCCCTGCAATCGGCACCTAGAAAATCCCTCCTTTCTATCACTTGCAGGAACAATCTCAAATCTCCTAGTTAACACCTCAAATTATACTCCTTAAATATGAATTTCCTGCGAACGCAAAAAAGGTAGTTTCTCCCACGAGGAGCCACTACCCTTTTTTGTTGCTTTTAAGGCTAATTCCTTTTACATTGCACCGGGTGAGCAGTCAAATTAGAGAAAGCGTAGTATGGTTATTAAACATCCTCAGCATACAAGTCATTACAACATGATTACCCTCCACCAAGACAAGCTCATGATCTACTTGATTCTGCGTAAGATACCTTTGAGCATCGGAAAAGATCTTTCGAGCATCAATAATACTTTTGTATTTTCCTACAATGCCATTTGTTTTCTTTCCCTTCAAGATAAGCATAAATATTCGTCCTTTCGTGAAGCCATCTTTAGAATTACTTCTTTTCTTCAATGGGTATTAAATTTTTAGTTTCATGTTGATCCTGACAATTCTTTTGGTCATGCTGATGCCCTCCACAGCAGCCCATACCCCGCCTATGCATAAAGAACATCATCCCAAATATAAAGAAATACCACCCATATTGATTTAAGAATTCCCACATAATCAGAGACCTCCTTTAAATCTAGTAATTAATTTCTCGTCCCATTCCTTGGTATAATTAGCACAGCAGCAGAAACAAGAGCTATAAGAATCATTCCCACACTACTCCACTGTGCTGACGTCAAATTAAACAGATAGCGGGCGCCATCCCCTCGTAAAAATTCTAACGCAAACCGTCCTAGTGAATAGAGCACAATATAGGTTAAAAAGATGATACCCCTCGGCCATTTGCGCCAACGCGAAAGGATTATGATCAGAGCAAAGACAACCATGTCCCATTGCCCTTCCCATACTTCTGCAGGCCATAGGGGTTGACTGCCATAAGCTTCATAAGCTGGAGTTCCCGAAGGATAAACCAAGCCAAAACCCTGGTTGGTTGGGCTACCATAGGCGTCACCATTGAGAAAGCAAGCAATTCTCCCCAGTCCCTGCCCTAAGATAATTCCTGGGGCAGCAATATCAGCCATTTTCCAAAAATCAAGTTGGTGTTTACGAGTATAGATCCATCCCACAATAAAAGCCCCAACCAAAGCTCCTTGAATTGCCATCCCACCGTGCCATATCATAAAGATTTCGGAGAGATGCAGGGAGTAATAATCCCATTCGTAGAAGAAGACTTGCCAAAGACGTGCTCCAATAATGGCCCCTATCACTGCATAGATTAACAAGTCTATAAGATGCTGGCGGTATTCCTTTTCAGAAGGTGCTAAATGATAAGCTACCCCTAAACCAATTAATAGTGAGATGGCAACGACTACACCGTAAGACCCTAGAGAAAATCCCCCAATGCTGAATAAGGTTTGTAGCAAATTTGTGTTCCTCCTTTAGAACAGTTTTCTAACAATAAAGTAGCTTACTAAATATCAATTGGATTATTATACGACTCATTTCTTTACTAAAAATCCAGACGCGCTCATGAATAACTGTAACTCAATTAGCCTCGTTCTTATCCCATGATCCTCTTCTTCACCACAGGAATGACGATCGGCATGAAGACAATCATACTTAGGATGAAAACCCAAACCATACCGCCGACCCGGGCAACAGCAGTATAGGTATTTCCGTCCACCCATGTGATGACGAGAAAAATAAAGGTTATTGCTAGCGAAAGTACCGTGTAAACCACGGAAGCCTGCCTAGCGGCTTTTGCTTCTAAATCGTTCATAGTAAGACCTCCTCCTAGCGTGCTGTTTGTGGTTGAGGTGTTGGATGCATACTAGTTTTCATTTGGTCCCTCCGGAATGAGGGTTGGTAACGTTTTAAGAGAAGCGTGTTCATCGTTACAGATACCGAACTCATAGCCATAAAGAAGGAAGCAAGTTCGGGGCTGACCAGAAGTCCAGTGAAAGGATATAGGATACCGGCTGCTAAGGGAATTCCTGTGATGTTGTAAACGAAAGCCCATACCAAATTCTGCTTAATCTTGCGCATAGTAGCCCGCCCAATTTCGATGGCTCCTACCACATCGCGGATATCGTCCTTAATCAGGATAATGTCGCCTGTTTCTTTGGCAACGTCTGTACCTGAACCAATGGCAATCCCCACGTTGGCCTGAGCTAAGGCGGGAGCATCGTTGATCCCATCCCCAACCATGGCTACGTTTAGACCCTTCTCCTGAAGCTTGATCACTTCGGCCGCCTTATCTTGGGGCAGCACTTCTGCCAGTACTGTTTTAATCCCCACCTGTCGAGCTATGGCTTCAGCCGTCCGACGGTTGTCCCCGGTAATCATGGCTACTTGTACACCCATCTGTTGCAAGCGCTCCACGGCCACTTTCGCATTTTCCTTTAGGATATCAGCCACTGCAATGATCCCCGCAGCCTTATTATCAATAGCCATCAACATGGCTGTCTTTCCTTCTTCCTCAAGCTGCTCCATCTTCTTACTTAGGTTTCCGATATCAATAGTTTGTTGCTGCATCAAACGACGGTTTCCTAACAAAATTGTCTGCCCTTGATAGATCGCCCGAACACCGTGACCGGGTATAGCCTCAAAATCATCGGTATCTCCAACTGACAATCCTTCCTCCTTGGCCCCTCGTACGATAGCTTCACCTAGGGGGTGCTCAGAGGGTTTTTCAGTGATCGCTGCAAGCCTAAGAACATCCTCTCGAATAAAGCCTTCCGTCGCATAGACGTCAGTTACAGAGGGTTCACCTTTGGTTAAGGTACCGGTCTTATCGAAAACAACGGCATTAAGTTTGCTGCTCGCTTCCACGGCATCCGCCCCTTTGAACAGAATACCGTTTTCCGCACCCTTACCCGTACCAGCCATAATAGCACTGGGTGTAGCCAAGCCGAGAGCGCACGGGCAAGAAATGATTAAGGTCGTCACAGACAAGAGCAAGGCAAAGCCAAAGACACCAACTTCGGCCAGATTATAGGGCGAGAGAATAAACGTGCTTGCCGGTGAGAAGAAAGAGGCGTACCCGATAAAGAACCAGAAGAAGAAGACAATTAAAGCCAAGACATGGACCCCCGCGATGAAATGGCCTGCCACAAAATCGGCTAATTTTTGGATGGGCGCCTTGGAAGCCTGAGCGTCTTCAACCATTTTAATAATTTGGGCTAGGGCAGTTTCGCTACCAACTCTCGTTGCCCTAAATTTGAAAGAACCCGTCTTATTGATAGTGGCGCCCGTGACCTGAGAACCTGCTCGTTTTTCTACCGGCATACTTTCTCCGGTAATCATTGCTTCGTCGACTGCCGAATAACCCTCCGTAACTTCCCCGTCAACAGGTATACTTTCCCCTGGCCGCACAACCACGATATCACCGATCTCCACCTCATCGGCAGCAATCTCGACTTCTTCACCATTACGAATCACCCGTGCCGTTTTAGCTTGCAAACTCATTAGATTTCGGATGGCCTCCGAAGTTCGGCCCCGGGTAAGAGCTTCCAAATAGCGACCTAAAACGATGAATGCTGTAAGCAATGCAGCTGACTCGAAAAAGGCAGCTCCCCGTCCGCCGAAGCCGGCATCGGGCCAGAAGGTATTGATTGTCGCAATAATATAGGCAGCACCAATCCCAGTGGCATAGAGTAAGTTCATATCCGTTGCGCCACGTTTTAGTCCATTCCAACTCTGTTTAAAAAACTGCCAACCGGGAATAAAGGCAATGGGCGTGGTCAAAGCCCAAAGGACATAAACGTTACCCAAAAACTCCGGGACAAAATAAGGAAAGATCCACATATCTCGGAACATGCCAATCATCACCAAAATGGATAAGGGCCAGGCGATCCACATATTGCGTGTTTGAAACAGTAATTCTTTTTGCCGCGCCTCTTTCTCTCGGTCCAAAGCTTCCTGACCGATCATCTTTTCGCTAGCCTCATAACCTAAAGCTTGAATTTCTTTTTTGATCCGGGCTTTATCCACGGCACCAGGATAAAATTTCACCTTAGCTGACTCGGCCGGTAAGTTAACGACAACAGAGGTTACTCCTGGCATTCCCTTGACAGCCTTCTCGACTTTAGCAACACAAGCTGCACAACTCATACCCCGCACATTGAGCAAAACTTCTTCCTCCGGCACTTCGTAACCGATGTCTTGAATCATTTTCACCATCTGGGGTACACCTGCCTGATTACTCTCATAAGTCACAGCAGCTTTGCCTGATAGCAAATTAACATGAACTTCTTGCACACCGGTCATGGTTTTTAAGGTCTTTTCAACTTTTGCCACACAAGCTGCACAACTCATACCCTGTACCGGTAAACTCACCTGTGCAAGATGTTCGTTTCTTGTCGTTTCACTCATAACTATAATTCATTCCTTTCGCTTCGCTCAAGGCACAAAACGTAATGAAATACGTTGGCTTTGAGCGAATTTTTTATTACTCTAAACTCCTAGGGATAACAGTTAACTACAAATCACGGGGAGGTGAGTGGGCTGCTCCAACCTGGAGTGACCGCATAACTATATGTGTAGATTGCCTTTCCAAGCACAAATAAGTGTGTCTTCGAGCACGCAGACTTATCTTTGTTTAAACATTACTCGTTTATTGCCAGGCAATCAGTCAATGCGTTATCCCTGCAATCCTTTTGAAAGGAGTTTCCTTATGGCTTTAAAGATCGTTTACCAAGTCTGTTGTGGTATTGATGTCCACAAAACCTTCGTAGTCGCTTGTATTGCTACTACCAACAAAGGGGTTACTACTTACAAAAGCCATCGCTTTTCTACCTTTACCAAAGGGCTTAAAGAGCTGTCACAGTGGCTTTGTGAAAACAACTGTAAAGATGTTTGTATGGAATCTACCGGGAAGTACTGGATTCCCGTGTTTAATGTACTTGAAGATTCCTGTAACATCGTTCTAGCACATCCTAAATACGTCAAAGCTATACGTGGTAAGAAGACTGACAAAAAAGACGCTAAATGGATTGCTGACCTATTCAAGCATGACCTTATAGCCGGAAGCTTTATGCCCCCTCTTGCAATCAGGCAGCTTCGTGACCTTATGCGTTACCGCTTTAAACTGACTAACTTTATGTCAAGCGAGAAAAACCGTCTGCAAAATTGTTTAACCGTATCCAATATTCAGCTTGGAAATGTTGTTTCAGATACCTTTGGCAAAAGTTCTATGAACATCATTAACAAGCTTTTGGAGAATCCTTTAGACAATAATTTCGACATAGAACCACTCGTTCACGGCTCTATGAAGGACAAACTTCCGGAATTAAAACTCGCCATTGACGGTTTTATCACGCCTGAACAAGCCGAAAAACTTAAGGTAATCAAGCAGCACTACAAAGATCTTGAGTCACGAAAGGCTGATCTAGAAAGAATTATCCTTTCTCTTTCCGAGCCCTACGCAGAAGAAATTAATCTGATCTTAACTGTTCCGTCCTTTAAGAACATCTTTTCAGCCATCGCAGTAATCTCCGAAATAGGTGTTAATTTGGACGTGTTCCCGACAGCTAAGCATCTTTGTTCCTGGGCAGGGCTCACACCTACAAATAACGAAAGTGCTGGAAAGAAAAAGTCAGTAAGGATTTCAAGAGCTGGCTGCTATATTAAGCCGCTTCTGGTACAGTGTGCAACCGCTGTAGTTAAAAGCGAGAAGCATCCTGAAATCCGCAACCGCTATTTGAGACTTAAGCAACGTCGTGGTCATAAAAAAGCGATTATTGCTATTGCAAGAATGCTTCTTACTGCTATCTACAACATCCTGAAAAAGAAAGAATCGTATAATGCTGAGCTATATAGAAAGTCAGATGTTCTTCCAGTAAACCGTGAAATCACGGTAGAACAAGCAATTATCCTGGTCCGAACCCAAGGTTACCATATTCGCGCAGCGTCTTAATTTCTTGCAAGTCCGGATCTCTTTTAGTCATCAACCGATGGCTTGCTTTGCTGTGCCCACGTTATTGTGCTGTTACCTCAACCAATTATTTCAGACTTGTACCTCCAATCAACATCTGATCTCAGATTTCTTTTCGCTGTATATTATCTACCAAAGATTATCTCAACATCCGAAACACCGTTTTTAAGACTTCATCCACTACCTCAGTGTCACCACTTTCCAACTGTTCCCTCACGCATGATTTCATGTGCTTTTCCAAAAGCAACTTCGAGACCCCGTCCAGGGCAGATTGGGCAGAGGATATCTGATTCAGAACGTCATCACAATAAGTTTGACGCTCTATCATCCCTTTAATGCCTCGTATTTGACCCTCGATTCGGTTCATCCGGGCTATAAGCTGTTGGATTGTCTTTTCGTCATGATGACTCCTAGGTTTGCCTCCCTCTTGGTTCAGATCCTGGCAATCAGTAGGAATATCTTTTACCGGATTGTTCATTCACTCACCACCAATTTAAATATAGTATAGGGGGCTACCCTATTTACTTTAACAAAAAAAATACGCAAACTCACTCTTGGATAAATCTTATGTCTTACAATAATCCCTAAATACGATAAACTCATGAATTAGTTGTGAAGAGCCCATATTTGACAGATGATCCTATGATCGGACGTTTAAACCTAAAGCACATTAATGTCCGTGGATATCTTTCTGTTGTTGAGTCTGTTGCTGAGATGGTGGTATGGCATCTGATATCGCTTGCGGCAAGGATGTAATAACTAAAATAATCGAGATAATCGAAGATATAATATACACCCACGCAGCAGGACGGTCATAACTCCACTTACGTTTAGCAAAGCGTATAAACCACGCTGAAATAACAAGGGAAACCAGTAAAAAGATAATCTTGGTTAACGGAGATAGAGATAATAGACCCGAGCTTAGGGTGGTTAGACCTAATGCGATCAAAAGAGTATGAACCCAGTGGTGCGAAGACGCTATAATTGCAAACAGAACTGAACCAACTGCTTTGATTATGCCTCTATTCTTTTTTACGTCCTGAACTACTTCACTTTTACTCATATGTGACCCTCCTTAGCAACTTCTGCATCCTCAGTGTAACTCTCTGATTCGAGGATCCCATGAAAAAGTTGTGAATTTCTCATGAATATATCGCCCATCGTCCGGATAAGTCGAAAAGACCAATGAAATTGCTATAGGGGGATATCCCTAATGTTAAAGAAAACTTGGCTGGCGCCCGAAGACACTGTCTTCGCACGGGATAGCTTATCGTAAAAGCCGCAGGCGCGGCGGCAGTCTTAGTTGCCCTTATGCTTAGAAAGTATAAAACGTAAGTTTATACTTTCTGATAGTACTACAATGCCCAGACCTTTTATATGGTCTGAAGCCTTGTATTAGCCTAAGCTAAGATTATTCAGCTTCATGAAGATTTACATTCCCATTCCCATTCCTCCCATGGACTCCATCCTATTCTGGCCGCTTGATTTTTGGGCAGGCTGTTGAGAAGCATTAGAATTGTTTGGATTACTTGTTACATCATTGTTATCCATATAGACCTGCGCGTACGTAGTCTTTACCCGCATATTCGTTGTATTGCTGCCAATTGTAGTAGCGTTTACTACCCCCGCTAATCCCATTACCATAGCCATTGATAGTGTAACCATTAAAGCTTTGTTCTTCATCATAATTCATTCAAATCCTTTCAAAATACATCTATTGGTGTTAGCTTGATAGATCTAATACGGAACCAATTTGAGATTTTTCAATCTAGCGATCACCACCTGGATCACCAATGTATTCGTGCACCTGTTTAATTATTGAGGGGTAGGTTAAGAAATTTTATGATAAACTTTTTTCAGTGGGTACCCCCTGAAATTTCCCATACTTATACGAAAACCATTAAATGGAGAGGTTTAAGTGTTTCAAAACAAAACGATTCAGCAAACTTTACTACTAGACAAAGAGGGAAACGATTATTAGATTAGAGTTCACATTGTTTAGCAGAAATGTAGTCGAGAAGCTGATGGTTTCAAACTCCCTTTGAATACTCGAATGATTTTTGTGCGGATAAATCCCGGACTCATGAGAAGGGGGAAAGATAATGCAAGCCCAGGTTCGCAAACCTGGGCCGCTGCATGAGGACTCTATCAACTTTTCTAAAAGACATTTTCGAGAGTCGTATCATGATTTCGTTTGGGAAGGACTACAGGTCAACTTACAGTGGAAAAGCAAGATGAAATCTCTTTCTCAAGCGGTTTTTAATTGGTATTAATAATAACGCCGTAGATGTCGATAATTTTATTTTGTACTAAATGTTAGAATTCAGTTAGATAAACAAAGAAATTCCTGTAAAGTTCAAGTTTTGGAGAAGAATGCTCTGGTCATCATTCATCCGCTGAATTGCACTCCATTAAACTGTCGTCAAGTGAAACAAATGAATCTTAAACAATGAGAGCTCTGGGAATAATAGAAACTAAGCAGATACTGACATCAATATACAGATTTATCAAACAAAAGGCCCCCATCAAGATGATGAGAGCAAACGAACTGGATGAGATATATCATGCCCAGTATCTGATTTATACATTCAATTTAATTCCACGTCTAATTTATTGAGTGCTAGTAATTCAAAATTTCTTTTCGTTTTTCTCCCATCTCCTTCTTTTGATGTTTATGATTATTAACCATTAATTTCATCATTAATAAATGCCCTATTGGACAAGCCAAAACTAATAGAACCGATAATACATTTTTTATACCTGAACTTGGCAAATTTAACGATGATAGTACTCCTAGAAGTATAATCGGAACTAAACAGCATAGTAACATTAATAAACCATGTGATTTATGGTTTCCCTTATTCTTCATTTTGTGACTCTCCTTTACTTATACTTTTTCGGACATCTTAGTGGGTATAACACTGATGGCTCTCAAGGTAAGCAACGACTAAGATCATAAAACCCTGCGTGCTCCAATATAACGCTTGGACCAATAGTTATCAGAAAGACTATGGATGCCCACCCCTTCGCGGCCAGAACCGATTGTTCGTCCGCCTCCGATATATATTCTCAGTTGACGGGTTCGGACTAAAGGGTGTAAGCCCTAAACGAAAAAGCTAACGTGATTCACCCCGAAATAAAATCCCCCGTTCTGAGTGTTCAAACTCAGATTCAGTAAAAATATCTAGCTCAATGTTAAGACACTGGGCGAGCGATAAAAAAGGGTCAGCGAAATTTGAAGGCTGACCCTTTTTATTTAATTTATAATTTCCGCTATTAACTCTACCGAGCTTCTTCATCAGTAGTTACCTCAGCTTGTTCAACTTCAGTTGTTACTTCAGCGTCTGTAGCTTCGGCTATCACCTCGGTTTCTGTCGGTTCTATTATCTCGACTAGCGTAGCTGCAACAGTAACACTTAGGGTTTCACTAATGGACTTATCTGGTAATTCGGCAATAATCTCCTGTTTCACATCTCTGTATACTAAAATTCACTATGTTGTGTGAATCCATCAGCATCTTATTATAGATGGTCGATAGTTCTGTAACCAGCCTCATCGACAGCCTTGACAAGTATCGAACGATCAACGGCTCCGATCACCACTGCCTGTTTTTGGGCTAAATCGACTTCTGCATGCGTAACACCAGGAACTTTTAACAACGCTTTCTCAACGGAACTCTTGCAGTGCCCACAAGTCATCCCTTCAATTTTCAAGACAATCCCATCTTGGGATTCAAAGTATTTACAAGAATGGTCTTTATTAGAATGTCCACAGCAACCCATTTTGTATCGCTCCTTTTTTAACTTAACTATCCTATAGAGTCGTTGCTCCATTAAGGAAACGTATATCCATCGATGTATCCAGTAATTATTGTCTAGAAGTTCATCATAGTCCTTCCACTACCATTCATCATCTTGCTTTCTGAAGTGGCAGTCCCGTCTCCGTTGGTCATCATGTTTACACCTGAACTACTCATGAATTGGTTCATTTTATCAAGGTTATCTTGACTCATTTGGGCCTTAACATTTGGGTCTGAATTCATGAGATATTGCATTGCCTTAACATCTCCCGATTGCATTGCATTTTGCATCTCCTGCGAGTTATGAAGGTTTTGCATTTCTTTCGAATTCATTAACTCTTGGTGTTGCTCCGGTGAAAACGTTTGTTGCATAAATCCTTGCATTTGAGTGACCCACCCGTTCCCTTGTTGCTGGGTCGTTCCAGCTAAAGCTGGCAAAGCTACAAGCCCAACTGCCAATGCAGCGGTTCCTACGACTGCGGTGATTTTTTTGCTGAATTTCCTCATTATATATTCCCCCTAATATTTAATCTTTGTTTAGTGCTTTGCTGATCTTCCATGTCCTAAGTGTAACTTTGGGAAACGATTTTCCCATGAAAAAGTTATGAATTTCTCATGAAGATAGGATGTAACGAAACTTAAAGTTTCGCCACATCCCATCTTTCTTAGATTATCGCTTAAAATACAAATCGTTATGAATTCCAACAAAGACCAACAAAGAGAAGAATGGCTTTCTCTTGCAATAAAAGAAAACCATTCTTCTCTTGTTATATGATATTTTGAACTTATGCAGCATGATAGTGCTGTTTTACTTCATTAGTTACTCGGGGAGAAACGTTGCGCAGTCAGTCATTTCAGTGCTCTTTGCATTTGGGGATTGAACTTCAATTTTATCTGCATGGCAATGATCCCCTGAACCATAATAATGGCATGTGTTTACAACACATTTGATCCCACTGTTAGGTTGAGACATTTTTTTAGCCCGTCCAGTCATGTAAACATTCCTCAAGTTCTATAGTATTATGATCTAACATAAATGATTTCATGAATTCCAATTTTTTATTACTATGTATCTTGTAAAACTCTTATCAAGGATCGTGCATCAAGCTTAGTCAACCTCAACCGATACACGAACCATTGCTACTGCAGAACAACAACATGCTTCTGTCGAGGAATTGTTATCTACTATTAAAAGGGCAGTTCGCCCAAAGGCTAGTGCCCTTTTCTAATTGCCACATGCTAGATGCCTATAAAATGCCGACGTGACCATTACTGTTCGTACGTTTTATCAAAATTGTTATTGTGATTGTAAAAAGCTTATACCGTTGGGTGTTTTGCCAACATTTATCGTTGCGATTACCTTGTTATTGCTATTGTCAATCACACTAATGGTGTCGTCATACATATTAGTTACAAAAATGTACTTGTTGTCCGTACTCACCACAAGCCCATGTGCACCTTTGCCAGTCTCTATGGTAGCAACAACTTGGCGAGTTGCTAAATCAATTTTGCTAACAGAATTTGAGGGTTTTTGTTCAGTACCCTGGTTAGCAACAAATATGTATTTATCGTCTGATTGCAAATAAATCTGAGCTGGTCCTGTACCTACAGCTATCTTATCAATTTTCTTAGTCGCCAAATCGACCATTGCTAAAGAGTTTTCAGCATTTACTGATGCAAACATAGTCTTTCCATCGCTTGTTACTGCTGTGGTAACCGGGGTTTTCCCTACTTTGATTTTAGTAACTTCCTTAAATTCGATCAGATCCAGAATACTTATTGTATCCGAACCCAAATTTGCCACATAAGCAAATTTACTATCCTTAGAAATTCTAAAACCATGAGGGCCATTTCCAGTTCCTATGGTCTTTATCACTTGATAGCTACTCAGTTCTATTACGGAGACGTTGTTACTTTCATTGTTAGTAACCAGTGCATATTTTCCATCGTTCGTAAAATCTATATGTGCAGGGTGTTTCCCTACTTCTACTTTTTTTATTAATTGATCGTTAGAAGTATCTAAAAACAAGGCAATCCCATTCATTTCCATGTGAGCATCACCTTGCATACTGCTCATACGGCCCTCAGGGACTAGGGTCGCCCCTAAAATCTTACCATTAGGCGATACTTGAACATTATGAACTGAACCTTCTTGCTTAATAGTTTCTACTACTTTGTTTGTATTAACATCAACCTTCGAAATACTTCCGCCTTCATCTGCTGTATATACGTAGGCTTTTGTACTCTGAACTTTCGCAGGTTCCTTGGACTCAGGTGTATCACTCTGTTGCCCACTGCATGCCGTTGTCGAAAACATAGTTAAGGCAAGTAAAGTAAATGATAAAAGAATTTTCTTCATTAAAGCATCTCCTATTTTAAAATTAAAAAACATTAGTAAATGAGGAGCTTATTCAATATGAGGGTCGGGGAGCAAATGACACTCCCAGCAATTCGGTTTTACAGCAGCGTAATTATGACATGAAACACAAAATTGCTCCGACTTTTTTACTCCTGGTTTATAATGACAGTTCAAGCACGTTTGAAAGCTAAGTCTGTATTCTTTCCCTTTACTATTAATATACTCCGTTTTGCCCTCACGCACGCCTTCTTCTCTCCATTGGTACAGAAGTTTCATATGATTAGCCTTCATATAATCCGTTGACTCGATACACTCCTTAACCTCTAGTTGCCGGATAGCTGGAGTATCCAAATCTATGACAGGCCCCTTGTTAGATTTCCCTAAATTATAAAAGAGAGGAATGCTCAGTAAAGCAACAGCGAATATAAGCCCCGCAATTATTCTTCGTCCTTTGAACAATATCCAATACCCTCCTTTTGAGGTGGAGATGCCTTAGCCCATAACTCAAATTTCATACAGAACCTAGTACCACGTCACTTTTAGTCACTCGCTTTCGACATATTATCTCTGAATGTGTTATTTATTATGTAAAAGATTTGGTCCACGGAACGGCATAGCTTTAAGAGTTAACATAAAAGCGACTAAGGTATTGATTTATACTGAAACCTGACCCCACTCTTTCATTCAATATTGACCCCCTCGCAATAAAAAGATATCCTTTCTCGGTCAGCAGGAATTACATAGAGAAAGGATATCTAGGGGGAGAATGAAAGATGTGCAAGACTGGATCGCAGTAAAACGACTATATCGGAGCGGCATGAAAATCAAGGCTATTTCAAGACAGTTGGGGATGTCCAAAAATACCGTCAAAAAGCTTATT
>NZ_JMGA01000053.1 GCF_000765145.1 Desulfosporosinus sp. HMP52
AATTTTCATTGACAATCAACACTTAGTTCGTCTATTCTGCTAAATTGGAGTTTAGATGAACCAGCTACGGGCTACCGTAGAGACGTTATGTGAAACAACCTATCAGGAGGGAACTTTAGGTGAAAGAAAAGGTTTGGGTTTATGTTCCAGAAACTAATAGGAACCTCCTTGAATCCTGGTCAACTAACTATGCATATGACACAGTTGACCTTGAATTGGGCAATTGTGTAGCCTATAGTTTTTTTACCCACACATCAGAGTACCATTCGTTAATGAACTTTCTCCAAATAAATCAAATCAGCTTTAATATCTTCAGAAGGGTGTACAGATTTACAAAAATAGAGATTGAAGAAGCTGAGATTTTGGTAATGAACTTGGATGAGGATGCAAAAGATGCGGAGAATTTAGACCCAACGTATCGAAGGTGTGATGCGTGTAATCACAATGTAACTCTTAAAGAACGGTCATCACTTCATGTTGAATACAAACGTATAAGAAAATTAGACATTACCACGCCATATAATAGCCACGGCGTTGAGATAATTGTGTCTGAAAGAATGAAAAGGATTCTCCAGCAGGAAGCGATAAGTGGAGTTGACTATGGTCCTGTGTTTCAGCTTGGAACTGACCGTTCACCGATTGAAGGTTTCTATCATTTGAAACTACAAGAAGGAATAGGCCCAGTAGTTGAACCGTCTATTGTAGAGAAGAAAAATCTATGTGATAAATGTGGATTCTATGAAAATTATTTTTGTAAGACATTGCTATACTTTAAACGGGACTCGTGGCAAGGTAAGGACATTTGTTTTACACGGGATTGGTTTGGTGGGCCACCACGTTCACAGGGAAAATGTCTAATAGTTTCTAACAAAATGTATAAGGTACTTATCCAAAACAAAATCAAATATATCTATTTTCAACCAGCGTTCTTAATTGATTAAATATTTGTGGGAGGGTCGCATCACAAACAGAGTTTTCTAAACTTGGAATAGATGAAAGAGTTTGGGGCGCGTGGGGAATCCCACAGACCGTTATGTTAAACCGTTAGGTCTGAAAACTTGTATTAGGGTGTTTAATGTTTAGATAGTATAAGTATAAGTGTAAGAGCAGTATATATAGTAAGTCAGGTGAACTAATTTGAAAAAATTCAATGTAATTAAACCTATTACGGGTAGCTTTTTTGCTTTTGCTTATTTTGGTTTATTTGTTATGTCTGTATTATTTTACATACTTATACCAGATTTCATTTTTCTTGTTCTACTTTTAGGAACATGTGCATCTTTTTTATATTTTAGCTACAAACTTTTATTTCAGAAAGTAACAATAAGCAGTCAAGGTGTGAAGTATAAAACCCCATTTACAAGTTATGAATTAATATGGAAGGATATTAAAGCGGTCGGAGTTGCTGATTTCAGTTTTTTAGCTAGTAGAGCCTCTTGGATATACTTTTCGGAACAAGATAAACGCATAGACAATATATCAGGAATGAAGACTGCTCCAGCATTTATTATGATGAACTATAGAGAACCCGTAATTAGTGAGATTAAGAAGTATTGGCACGGTGAGATTTACTATTAAAATAAGTTAGTTAATAAGCAAGATAATGCACGTAGGTATTAATCACTGCTTCACATATATAGAGGGGTTGCGACATCGGAGAGAAATATGAATGTAATAAACCGACGTCGCAACCCTCCACAAGCACCGAACTTCGCATTGTTCTTAAACTCTACAGTGAAGATGCCATCCCACCTCTAATAAGTGGACGGTACTCACGACATTTTGTCCTAGTAAGGAAATTGACCACAATTCAAATGGAGGAAAAGTCAAGATGGTTGATACAGGATGTAGATGTGAAAAGCCGACAAAACTTTTAAGGATGGAGGCAGACTTTTCGGCCGACCCAATATGGTGTGATATTTGTAACTTTAATCTTGATTTACCTAAGTTACCTTTATCCTTTGAGCTAAAGAATGAGTTGATGAAGTGGATATTGGAATATGGTAAATGGTTAGATTTGAATACTGACAAATTAGTAAACCGTGCGTTTGAACTTCAGAGAGAACATAACGAGTGGGGCTTTAGGTTGTTTCTCAAAGTTGAGAGTGAGCTAGGTAATCAATATTGCATTAGATTTTCTCCTTCCACATCTGTTGAAACGTACATACAGAGAGATTTGTTCTAGGTGGCCCTAAAAATTGGCGATACAATTCATTCTTTATAGTGACGGTTTGTTAATGATAGAATGGGGGCAGTTTAATGTCAGAAATTTCTCATTGGCATATTGGATATTATGATAACGGTTATTGTATCGAAGCCATAGGATTTGAAAATGATAATGAGAGTTGGGATGTATATTATCCAACTGATGAAAAGGATAAAGATTTATTAAAGTTCTTCCCAGCAGAAAGAGACAGTGTTTTAGGGATGCTTTTGTTTACAGTTAGAAATCATGATGAAGGTTTATTAAAGTTTAGAGAATGGGTAGAAAATGAATATTTACCCGTTTTAGAACAGTCTTAATTTCGTAACGTTGTTAGGTCAAGGGGAATATGAATGAGAAAATATACTTGCCCTTGCTGTGGTTATAAGACCCTTGATAATAAACCACCTGGGACATACGATATATGTCCAATCTGTTTTTGGGAAGACGATTGGGTGCAATTTGATGACCCCGATTACAAAGGGGGAGCAAATGACCCCTCTTTGAGAGAAGCTCAAAGAAACTTCCAGACAATAGGTGCTTATGATGAGGGTTCGTTAAAGTTTGTTCGAAAACCGAATCAAGATGACGAAAAAGACTTAGAATGGAAACCTCTTAATTGGGATAACTAAATGAAACTTAGGTCTTCCCATTATTCTTAAACCCAACAGTTAAATTGTGGCCCCCCATAGTGCTACGCTACGTCGCTTTTGGATTTGCCTTGAAACTAAATTGAAATGGCTGAGGGGGATGGCAAGAAGTCAGAACGGATTCGCACTTCTGAAGAAATTGCTTCCTAAATTAAAATGCACCCCCTTTTCAATTTTGCACCCCCCTAAAAGCAAATGCACCCCCTTTGAAAAAAGAGTGGGTGCATCGTTAATTTGTATCAAAGATTGAGTCATTAGACAAGAAGAGTCCCGGTCAATTTCAGAAAACGTTACATGGGGCCAGCGCAAGCGTTTTGCAGATGGTAAAGTGAGCCTCCCTTATAGGCAATTCCTTGGCTACGAAAAAGGAGAGGATGGTATGCCGAAGATTGTGGAGTCGGAAGCAAAAACCGTCCGCTTGATTTATAAGCTCTTCCTTGAAGGGAAAACACCGAACGGCATCGCCAAGTTTCTCACTCAAAGCGGTATTCCAACACCCTCAGGGAAAGCAAAGTGGCAGGTGAGCACAGTCCAAAGTATCCTTACGAACGAAAAGTACAAAGGCGATGCGATGCTACAGAAATCCTATACTGTCGATTTTCTGACCAAAAAGAAGAAGGTTAATGAAGGAGAAGTGCCTCAGTATTATGTGGAAAACTCTCACCCGGCCATTATTCCTCCCGAGACCTTTGAGTTGGTCCAGGAAGAGTTCAAGCGGAGGAAAAGTGCCGGGACCTATACCAGTGCGATCAATGGCTTTGCCAGCCGGATCGTTTGTGGGGACTGCGGTGGTTTCTACGGGCGAAAAGTATGGCACTCGGGCAGCAAATATGCCTCAACAATCTGGCAGTGCAATAAAAAGTTTAGAAAGAAGGAATTCTGTTCTACGCCGCATCTAAAAGAAGAAATCATTAAGCAAGCCTTTATTAAAGCGTTTAACAGCATGATTGTAAATAAGAACACCTTATTAGAAGGCTACACGGTTATCATCGCTGAATTGACCAACTGCAAGGCACAAGAAAAAGAAGGCGCTCAAATCGACGAAGAGTGTGCAGCGATTGAGGCGGTGATTGAAAAGTTGATAGCCGAAAACGCCCGTAAAGCCATCGAGCAGCAGGAATATCATCGTAAATACAACGCCTACGCCAACCGCTATAACGAACTGCAAAAACGTCGGCAGGAATTGAATAACGAGATCGCCATGTGTACTGCCAAGCGGAACCAGATGAAAGCCTTTATAAAGGAACTGAAAAAGCAGGAGCAACTGCTGGCTGTGTTTGATGAAAGCCTATGGTGTGCAACTCTGAGTACAATGGTGATTAAATCAGAGCACGAAGTGGTCTTTCAATTTAAAGATGGAACAGAACTCCCTTGGACCATTGAGTCGTAAGCGAGGTAATACTATGAGTACAAGAAAGGTCATCGAAATCCCTCGTCAACGAAACCCATTTCTCAAGCCTCTAAAACTGAGGACCTGCGCATATGTCCGGGTCTCAACGGAACACGTCGGTCAACTCAATTCGCTTCAGAATCAGACGGACTATTATGAGCACCGGATTCGCTCTAACCCAGACTATGAATACAGCGGCATATACTCAGACTCTGGAATATCCGGTGCCAAGGAGGAGCGTCCTGGGTTTCAGGCCATGCTGAAGGCAGCTAAGGCGGGAGACCTTGACTTGATTCTAACGAAGTCCATCTCCCGCTTTTCCCGAGATACCGTGACACTCCTTCAATCTATCAGAGAGCTTAAAGAGGCCGGGGTGGCTGTGATCTTCGAAGAACAATCAATTCATACTCTAAGCGCTGAAGGAGAACTAATGCTAAGTGTCTTGGGAGCCATCGCTGAAGAAGAACGCAAATCGGTCTGCAGCAATGTGCAGTGGGCCATGCGCAGTAAATTCAAAGCCGGGGAGGTGATGGTCGATACCAACCGTCTGCTCGGCTACGATAAAGACGAACAGGGCAACCTAGTCATCAACGAAGAACAGGCCGACATCGTCCTCCAGATTTACCGGCTTTATCTGGAGGGGATGTCGGCCTATCGCATTGCCCAAGTACTCAATGAACAGAGTGTCCCAACTTATGCCCAAAAGGAGTGGAAGTCAAGCCGAGTCATCAGTATTATCTCCAACGAGAAGTATCAAGGAGATTGCCTCCTGCAAAAGAGCTATATCGCGGAGAACGGTAGGCAACGGATCAATCGGGGACAAAAAGAGCAGTACTATGTTCGAGATAACCATCCCGGCATTGTCAGCCGCCAAGACTGGGAGGCAGCTCAGGCCATACGGGAGGGCCGCAAGACAAAGTTCTCCCCGCTAACGGGAATGCTTAAGTGCCCGTACTGCAGCGCCAGTCTGATCCGCGTTGTCCATGAAGGTCGATGGGTCAGTTGGATCTGCGCAACCTATATGCAGAAGGGGAAGTCCGTTTGCCGCGGGATGCGGATACCAGATAAAACACTGCAGGAGCTAATGAAGGACATGCCGATTACAGAGGCCATGGTTGTGGAGGAGATAAGAAGTGAAAGCCCAAAAAAGAGGTCCCAAAAGAATTTCCGTCTTATACCCGCTGTCGAGAACAGCAGAGGAAAAGGCCGCTGATGATGAAACGAAGAAACTGAGGGTAGCAGCGTACTGCAGGGTTTCTACGAACAGTGAAGAGCAACTGTTAAGCATTAACAACCAGATCCAGTACTACGAGAAGTACATCAACGAAAATCCCGGCTATACATTAGTAGGTATTTATACAGATCAAGGCATTTCCGGCACAGATATGCGCAAGCGAGATGCCTTTATGAGGCTAATGGAGGACTGTAGAGAAGGGGCCGTCGATAGGATTATCACCAAAAGTGTCTCCCGCTTTGGCCGGAATACTTTAGATGCACTGAACAGTATCCGGGCGTTAAGGGCTATTGGGGTCGATGTGTATTTTGAACGAGAAAAGATACACACCATGAAAAGTGAAGGCGAATTGTTGCTGACGCTAATCTCAGCAGTGGCACAAAACGAAAGCCTGGTGTTATCCGGGAATGTTAAGTGGGGAATCCATCGCAAATATGAGCGTGGACTTATCCAGAGCGTCCCGTGCGGCAAGTTCTTAGGCTATGACAAAGACAATCGAGGGAATCTTGTTATTAATGAAGCTCAGGCTGCCATCGTGCGTCGAATCTACCAGGAATTCTTGGATGGGTATGGCTACCACACCATCGCAAGGCGACTTACGGAAGATGGGGTTCTCACGGAGCGTGGTAACAAGGAGTGGAGCAGTAGTGTGATTAAGAAAATACTCACCAATGAGAAGATCAAGGGAGATACATTGTTTCAGAAGACCTTTAACGCTGAGCCTTTAACCAAGAAGAGGGTTAAGAACAAGGGAGAACTGCCGCAGTATTATTATGAAGACACCCATCCGGCGATTATTGACAAAGATACCTGGGAGTGTGTGCAGCTGGAATTTGAGCGGCAGGAGCAGTATAAGAAGGCTCATTTTATGAGCAAGTACCATTATAATCAGAGCCAGAAGTATGGCTTTGTAGGAAAAGTAATCTGTAAGCACTGTGGGCGTACATATGTCATGCGAGAGTCAGCACGTACCAAGGACCTGGGTAGGCAATATTGGCGCTGCTTAGGATTTAGAGCAGGTCGGTATAAACCGCTGGGACTGGACGATTGCCAATTTGAAGTAAGGATTGATGGGGATCTATCGGAACGTGCCTTCATTAAGGCTTGGAACGAGCTGGTGGAAAACCGGATACTTTATGAAGATATACATGGAAGCGATGCATTGATTAGGTATCGGGTAAAAGAACTTAGACATTTGGTTGAGGAAATAGGCCGGATTGAAGGGTTCTCATATGAACTGATGCTCAAGACACTGGATCATATATTAGTAGGAAACGATAGCACGGTAGAAGTGATTTTCCTTGCTGGGAGAAGAGTTGAGGTTAGGTTTTAACGCGATGTCGATAACTGAGTTCAAAAGCTGAGACCTTCTTTTGGAATCCAGCAATTGGATCTTTAGCATAATGTGCCCCCCATGGGGCATGTTTTAGTTATTATTATTTTTAAAGGAGCCAATAATGATTTTCGATAGTTTTAACCAAGTCCAGAAGGCTAGCATTATCTCAGCGTTGATTTTCTTGTTGGTAATTATAGTGTCATGGGGTTGTATGAAAGCACTTCGGAAAGGAGTTCGGACGAGGATTATAGCAATACCCTTTGGTCTGGCGCTTATTCCATTTACAATCTGGGGGATACTTGAGTTTTTTAAAGGTAATAGAGACTATTTTGGGTTAGTTATTCTAATCATTTCTCCAGCTTTGGTCTATTTTGGAACAGCTAGTAAGTTGGGAGATGTTCAAATACAAATCGAGAAGGAAAACAAAAGATTAGAGGCTATGACTTCGAGAGAAAGGTTAATAAGGAATATCTTAATATACGGATTTTTAATAGCAGTTATGTTTCTATGTGCCTTAATTCCTATGATTATACTGTAATACCATTAGTAGGATAATGCGAAGGTGATTCGCCAGCAATAATACAATTAACGTTTAATACTTCTGTAATTTAAGAGTTATAACTTGAATAACGAGAGCCACCTTATCCCAATCGGAATGAGGTGGCTTCAATAATGATAACTCACGCATCTTTTTATAAGGCTGAATAATATGTTCTGCAAGAGCCATCGATTCTGGTTAATGAGCCACTTGAAATTAGGGAACTTACACCGTAACAATAAATAAAAAAGAACTAATTTCTCAGTCCTTGTGACAGATTATTCACACGAAGTTGGATGATACATTCAAAGAATTGAGCATGGCTTACTGAGAATACATTTGTACGTTATGTTCAAATTCCGAATAAGTCGGTTCGGGAGTATTATAGATTGACTTATTTGTTATTGTTTTATTAGCTGTGTTAGGATTTCTGTCGAAGACAGAAGAATCTGCTAACGATACAATGGCTTGAGCTGTTGTTGCTCCATATATTATATTTGCTAAAATTGAAATGTAGAAACTGCTTGATTTTCGAGCCTTCAAAGCAAACCATCCTCTATTTTGACCAAACTCGTAGAGAATCAACCAAGAACCTAATCCAATCATTGAACCTTTAATTAAATGATGGTCTTTTCCTGTTTTCTGCAAATACCAAGTGACTAAACAACCTAGTGCACCCCCTGTTATTACATGCATGAACTTTCCAATGATAAAATTCTCTCTGCGGTGCGTTCTAATAGGGTGAAAAATCATCGAGCCAGACAAATGTCCATAAAGCATTTCATGTTTTCCTTTTAGCCATGCAATAATATCGAATGTATCCATTGCTAAAACACCTAGAGTTCCACTTATCAATCCTAAAATAGTTGTGTCTTTGATACGAGGGATTTTCTGGTACAAGTTTAATATCATTTGAATAGATTTTATGAATTTCATTTTTACCCCTCCGTTTTAACAATTTAAATCTGATGTATTATCCACCACTTTTTATAAAGCTATGTAACCAATTATTGTATGTAAAAGAGGCAATTGTTAAGTCAAATAATAGAATAACATTGGTTAAGGAAGGCACTTTATTCTCCCTATTTATGATAATATAAGAATTTGAGTTTTTTTAACTTCCAGTTATTCTTAAACTGTCTCCTCACTTAATCTCATTAAGGCTTTTTGGAAGGATTGGAATAGGAAATGGAAAATACAAACAGTCAGCTTTATCCTAACCTTGGCATTAGCATAGAGCAAATAGGAGTTGCTGCTGATGCAATGGGGATTAAGTTCCAGGAACAATTGACAAGTATTTGGCAAATCTCAAATGGCATAGAATTACCAGGGGGATGGCTGTTTTATCCTGTGTTTGACAAATCGAACCCGCGAAAAACCTCAAATCATATAGTTTACGAAAATACAAAAGGTCGTTGGCCCTATATGTCTGACGAGTTTATTTCAATAGCAGGAAATGATACAGGTAATCAACTAGTAATAAAGAAATCTGGTTCAACCACTGACACGGAGATTTTTGTATGGAACCATGAAACAAACAAGATAAAAAAATGGAGCAAAAATCTGAATTATATCAAAGAACAAGCGATAAAACGTGTAGAAAAAGTTAATACACAAATTAAAAGAGGACTAAGCAAGTAATCATACGTTGGAAAGATGACTAAAAGTACATAGAATAATCACCCAACGTCCACTAATTCTTATTCGGGACCAATGTGGAATAAACAAAGGATGAAGCTTAATTATAAAGGTTAAAGTAAAAGGATTGAGGTTAAAAAATTCGTATCTTTGCTCCAAAGGAGATGGTCTGAATGAAAGGCAAAAATGAAGGTGGACCATACCCTATACCTTCTATTTTTTTTGCTAAATCAAGTAAGATTATAATAGGATTTATTATTTTTTTGGATTTAGATATTTTACTTTTATCAATTACTATTCCAAAACTTGGAAACTACGAAAATATTCATTTTGAAACTCAAGACTTAATATTTTTTGGGGGACTTTTTATCCTTCTAGTATTATCTCATTATTTATTTATAATAGGCCCATTTCTTAAGAATGAGTATATCGAACTGAATGAAAATTCAATAAAAATAAAGGTTATATTTAAGAAAGAAAAAGTCTATGATTGGGATAAAATTGAACATGCTGAAAGGGTTGCTGGTTATAGAGGGTGGACATTTTTTAAGATTACTGGAATAGAACCAATAGATAAATTATTTATAAAAACAACTACAATTAAAATCCCTTTAACAATGAAGTTTGCCAATATTTCTGAAGAAAGATTACTTCATACAATAGATAAAATGAAGGCAATGTCGGTATTTAAAACAGAATAATTCCTCGGTAGCCCAAAACAGGTGGAAAACCATGCCATTAAGATATTATGATACTGATGCTCTTTCGAATTAACAAAAATACTTCTCTTTGTCCTGGAACTTTGAATATATAAAAGCTGTATTGATAACGCTTAATGTTATGAACATTTTTCTTAAACCCTTCAGTGTAAATGATGCTGGCCACCTTGGTGTTGGACTGCATTCGAAGGTTAATGATTATATCATCGGGATGTGATTACATGAAGAGAAAAGAAATAACAATTAACGGAGATAATTTCAATGATGCCGATGGTTTCCGAAACGAAATAAATAGAGTCCTTACCATTGGAGAAGGTTCAACTTGGATGACATGGTATAACTTAGACGCATTTAATGATTTTCTCCATGGGGGTTTTGGGGTACACGAGTATGGCGAACCAATAAAACTCATATGGGAAAACGCCAATAAGAGTAAAAATGTTTTAGGACATAAGGCGGCAACCAGTTATTATGAGAACATTCTAAAAAGATGTCATCCCAAAAATAGGACTAAGTTAAATGAACTATTGGAAAATGCAAAACAGGAAAAGGGAGATACTTTATTCGATATAATTATCCATATAATAAAGGAACACGAGGACATTGAGTTATTACTAAGATAGATAAAAATCGGCAGATACAGACTAGGATGGACTACATAATACATAATCGCATTATTCTTAAACCCATCAGTATAAAAAAATACCGTCCTACCTCGGTGTCGGATGCATCGACAGTACCAATGCTAAGCAGAAATATGGATAACTTGGTTTTGAATTATTTAATGAAGAAAATAGAGGCACTATAATTTAGCATAACAAGGGTGATAATGAATGGCAAAGAATCTATTACACTGTAGCTTTAAGTCATTTGTCAGCTTAGGGAAAGACGAAATCACTGATTTGATAACGCATCTGGAACTAAAAGACTTAGTGCCTATTAAATATGGTCTTTCGGCAACTAGACCAAAGTTTGAATATAATTCATTATCGAAAAGTGATGTTGCTGAAGTTTGTATTTCACAGGGGCGTATAGCTATAAAAGGCAAAGTCTTTGTTATTGAATTAAGTGTAAGTGAATACTTCGCTAAACCACTTCTCCAAACATTAAAAATAGAGGTATCTAAGAAAACCGACCTGACGTTTATAACCACACTTGTTAATGACTTATTTGCTATGCTCAGGGCATGCTATGCGTTCGTAGATTTGAATTACAATGGGGATACCTACACGTCAGGCAGAAGTATAGAAGACTGCCTTGGAGGTTTTAGTTGGGTAAACATCTTCGGGAAACCATATATAGATTTATGGGGAAGGGATAAATTCTTAAATGCTCCCGCATTTGAAGTTCGGGATTACGATGATTTCATCACTGTGATGATTCAGGAGACTCCATTTCATACTTCCAAAGAGGTACAAGCAAAGTCTTCAGAATTAAAGCGCTATTTTGGTTTAGACTGTTTTTATAAGTTTTACTTAGAGAAAAGAAAAACCTCTTTTAATTCAATTAAAGAAATAATTGAGTACGACTTAGATAACAAAAAAAGCATTAGATATCTAGCCCCTGATTTCCACAGGTATTATAATTACCAATCAAATTCTAAGTGTATGTTTCTGGTTCAAAAAGAGGTGCTTGACAAACTAGACAATTAAATTATTAACTTCTGCTAATTCTTATACCCTTTAGTCATTTGTCGTCCGCGCTAATTCAGCGTTGAACAGCATTCGTAATACCAATTGGAAGTTTATCTAATGGAAAGAGGCATCCGCTATGGACATTGGATATGTAGCCGTAGAAACTTTTTTCCCCACTCATAGATACAAAGAATGGAGCAAACTTTTCCACATAGAAGAAGTTATTTCGTTTAATACTTTGTGTCCGAGGATATTAAGGTATATTGAGGATGGGTATAACTATTTGCCTGGAACGAGTTGGTTCAATGACATTGTCAACGATTTAGATTTATTATTAAGTAAACTGCAAGGTCGAAACGATTGCCAAATACTTGCCGTAAAAAGAGAACCAAAAAGTAATTGCGCCAATATCCAAATGGATAAAAGATTTAGGTTCTATGGATATGATTTGATTGATGATGTTAGAATAAGTGCTTTGACTAATTGCGGAGGGTTTGATAAGGCTTTTTTATCCGAAGATATTTCGGAATATGGGCTAATTAAAGAATTTGATAAAGCTAAACAAATTCAGTCCTTACTTCTTTCTGAATATCCTGATGACGAACATGCGTATTGTTCACTTTGGGCTATCTGGAAGATGGAATTTGAGGAATAGATGTGAACAATTAACTTCCGCAAATTCTTATTCGCGACTCAATGCAGGACAATGTAGAATATTGAATGTAACGATGGAGTTGGAATTTAGTGGACAGCAAGATGGTAAATAAAGCTATTAAACAGCACATATTTCCTTTGTTAAAAGGCAATGGTTTTGAAGTGTTTACTCAAAGAACAGCCTGGAGATATGGCACTAATAAAATTGAGACTGTCAATTTCCAGTCGTTTAATTCGTATTTAGCTGGAAGTCTCGGTTGTACAACATTTTCGTTTGCAGTTAATCTCGGAATCTACTTTAAGGACATACCAAATCAATTTGGTCACACCAACACCATTAAGGAAAGGGCTGGTTACCTGTGTCCCCAAGAATACGAGTGTCACTTTCGTAAGCCCTTACTTAAAAAGCTCGAACAAATAGAGCTTTCGAGGAAAAATGTATGGTTCATTGACCCTGAAGGCGCATATTTGGAATTAGCTCTTAACGATGTTAAGCAAGAATTGGTGAGTGCTGGTCTTGCTTGGTTTGAACGGTATGAAAATATGACCGAGGTTCTACGAACGCTTTTAGAAGATAATGAAGAGACTTTTGGGACACATGGTTTTGGACGTAAACCAAGTCCTATTAGAAGTTATCAAACGGGATATATTGCATTATCAATTGGTAATTATAAATTAGCGGAAAAAGCTCTTAAAGAAGCAATTGATTCGAATTGTTTTAAAATAGACAGACTAAAAATTGATTATGAGTCAATTAACTCTGCATTATAAAAGGTATTTAGTTCCATTGAAAATATTAACTTGGTCTTGACTTTTTACTGCTAATTATTCTTAAAACCTACAGTTAAATTGTGGCCCCCCATAGTGCTACGCTACGTCGCTTTTGGATTTGCCTTGAAACTAAATTGAAATGGCTGGGGGGATGGCAAGAAGTCAGAACGGATTCACACACCTGAAGAAATTGCTTCCTAAATTTTTAAAATGCACCCCCTTTTCAATTTTGCACCCCCCTAAAGGCAAATGCACCCCCTTTGAAAAAAGAGTGGGTGCATCGTTAATTTGTATCAAAGATTGAGTCATTAGACAAATAAGTACTCCATCTTTGATACAATTAGAAGAACATAAAAAAAGTCCAGCAATGCTGGGCTTTTCGGATTTTAAGGGAAAAAGCATCTTTTTTTTGTTTTATACACCATATCGTTAAAAATACACACCTATAGTAACTATTTTGCGATTTCTACCTTTTGCAAAAAGTAGTCCCAATAATAGGTGGGATAATCTCTGGGGGATTGACCTATGCCTCGATGAAACCAATGGGTACACGTTTAAGAGATACATGGTACCAATCAGTTGATAACTATAATAAAGATGATTTAAATCGAGACTTTCAGGAAATGAAAAGGAAATACCAGACATCATTGATGCAGAGTTTACTAATATGGAAGTTGAAGTTGGTAAAAGTTCGGAAATTAAGGAGAAGATCACTCCATTTAGTGTTGCCGACAAAATTCTGAAGTTTAAGCAGTTGTTAGATATGGGTGTTCTCACACAGGAAGAGTTTGACAGAAAAAAGCAAGAATTATTGATCTTAGAATAATATCTTTCGAGTCTCTTAATTAAATGTATTTGTCCGGGCTTTTCTAGAAAGATTAGAATGTTCTCATTCTATTCCCTTAAGAAGCTCGGATTTTTTAAGGTTTACTAACCGATTTAATAGATTAAGTAAATATTAATTAGTTGCTTACTAACCTCATTTTATGGGGCTTAAAGATTATTACAAGTACTATGTTTAGTCGCTGGAAGAATGTTCCTCTTGCTTGATGTCAATTATCCAGAAATATCTGTGGTAGAATTATAAAGATAGTAAGAGTGAACTTGTTCAGCCGAGCCGAACATCGAGGCTTGGTAGGTGATTTCTACCTCCTTCGTATATCGGGTAAAGGCTAGTCAATTAGTTTATAGGGTTCTCCAGTCTTCTCAGAATAACTAATTATACTAATAGGGCAGGTGTTAAAATGTCTGGAGACCAAGCTATACATATGGAAAAGAAATATATGGAACAAGACAATTTTAAAAGGATATTCGACTTAAACTCGGTTGCAATGATCGTTCTAAATAAAAAAGCTTTAATGTGTGAGATTAATGAATCCGCCTTACAATTATTAGGTAAGAAATACCAAGATGTAATTGGAGAAAGCTTCGGAAATGGATTTTGTTGTATAGGAAGCTTTGAAGACGAAAAAGGGTGCGGTTACGGCAAGCAGTGCCAGGACTGCAAACTAAGAGAAGCTGTGAGATTAGCTTTGAAGGAAGGAGCAACTACTAAAAACCTGGAAGTTAGTAAAGTGTTCATTCATGAAGGCAGTAAAGTTGAATTATGGTTTAAAACTAGTATTACTCCAATTATGTTAAAAGCTAAGCCAAATGTAATTGTAACATTCACAGACATAACTGACAGCAAAGAAAAAGAATTGTCAGCAGCTAATTCAAAGGAAGCCTGCCTGAAGATGATGGACAACTTTCCTACAATGGTATGGAGAGTCAATACTAAAAAGGAATGTGACTATTTAAACAAGGTATGGCTTGATTTTACCGGTTTTAGTGCTGAAGAAGTATTAGGTTCTGGTTGGATTAAAACCTGTCACCCGGAAGATACAGAGAGGTTCCTAAAAGTTTATAGTGAGTCCTTTGAAAAGTGTGTTCCTTACAAAGTTGAGTTTAGGATGCGACGATATGATGGGGAGTACCGTTGGGTTACTTCCATTGGCACTCCTTATTATAATTTGGATGATAAATTTGCCGGTTATATTGGGGCAGTTTTTGATATTACAGAAGAAAAAAAGGCCGAGGAAGGCTTGAAGCGCTACGAACTGCTTTTAGAAAAAGCGCGGGATATCATCCTGCTTATAGATAGAGATGGCCGAATAATGGAAGCAAATGAAGCAGCAGCTAAAGCTTATGGTTACACACAGGAGGGATTGTGTACCAAAACGATCTTTGACCTGTGTGGGGCAGATAATATGACAAAAGAACAGCTTGATAAAGTAGGCAATGAAGGCATCTTTTTTGAATCCGTTCACAGGAGAAAAGATGGAAGTACATTTCCGGTTGAGGTCAGTTCCCAAAGTGCTTATGTAGGAAACAAGCGTCTGTTAGTAAATATTATAAGGGATATATCAGACCGAAAAGAGACCGAATGTGCCTTAAAAGAGAGTGAAGAGAAGTTCCGTATTATCTTCAATGGTGCTGCGGATGCACTGTTTTTACAAACGTTTAGCATGGATCCTGATAAAATTGGCAGGATTATTGAAGTGAATGATGCTGCATGCAAGAGGCTAGGGTATACCAGAGAAGAATTAATTTCTATGCCGACATCGAGTGTCATTGCACCCCAGAATCGCGCTGAAGCCAAAACATATCTTAAACACCTTCAACCAAAATCAAGCATTACGATTGAAAATATTCATATCGCAAAGGACGGCAAGGAGATTCCTGTTGAAGTAAATATACACTGCTTTGAATTACAGGGAAACCAGGTGTGGCTTTCTATTGCCCGTGATATTACAGAAAGGAAGAAAGCGGAATATGAATTAATCAAAAGTAAAACTAAATATCAAACCCTGCTTATGAACATGGATACTGGTTTTGCATATTTCAAGGCATTTAAAGATGATTACAATAAACCTATAGATGCAATATACGTTGAGGTGAACGATTCGTTTGAGACGATAACCGGCCAAAAAAGGGAAGACATTGTGGGTAAGAGGGTCCTGGAACTATTTCCTGAATTAAAAGAGGAAGTTTACGATTTATTTAAAAAACTGACCGGAAATAGTATGGGTTATAGCGTTAAAATTAATGAATATAAGGTAAGAAAAAGAGATCGATGGTGCACACTGTACGCGTACAGCCCGGAGCCAGGTTATTTTGGGGTCATACTTACCGATATCACAGAAGATAAAAGATCATCTGAAAGGTTAAAAGCAGCAAAAGAGCAAGCTGAAGCAGCAAATAGAGCAAAAAGCCAGTTCCTCGCCAATATGAGCCATGAAATTCGGACACCAATGAACGGCATTCTTGGTATGGCGCAGCTACTCATCATGGATCTAAAGGATGAGAAGAAGGAAATGGCAAAAATTATCAAAACCAGTGGAGATAACCTTTTAACAATTATAAATGATATTCTCGATTTATCAAAAATCGAAGCAGGTAAAGTTGTTTTAAGCCAGGAAAGGTTTAGTATAAATAGGCTGGTTAATGAAGTTGATAATCTCATCAAACCCTTGGTCATCCGTAAAGGTCTTGAATATAAATCTCATATAGATGAGATAATTCAAGGAGATCTCATGGGTGATTCGGGCAGAGTTAAACAGATTTTGTTTAATTTGCTGGGAAATGCTATTAAGTTTACAGAACGCGGAAGTGTCGAGTTGACCATCACTAAAGGTAAAACCTTTAAGGATCGAGTACAGTTAGTTTTTAGCATAAACGATACTGGGGTGGGCATAGCTGAGGATAAAATCAGACAGTTATTTACTTATTTCACCCAGGGAGACGATTCAATAACCAAGAAATATGGAGGTACGGGTTTGGGTTTGGCCATTTCGAAACAGCTAATCAATATGATGAATGGCGAAATCTGTGTAGAAAGTGAGCCAGGGGTTGGGAGTAATTTTGTATTTTATGTTATTTTCATGGAGGCAACGGATGACAAATCCTTCGCTACCACTAACAAGGGAGATACTCCAACAATAGTTCTGCCCAAATTCTCGGCCTTGCTCGTTGAAGATGATTTTGTAAGTAGCGTGTTGATGAAGAAGCTTTGCGAACGAATAAATATCAATCTAAAAACTGTGATAAACGGCAAACAAGCAATAGATTTATTGAAATATGAGAGCTTTGATATGATATTTATGGATATCCAGATGCCCGATATAAGTGGCTATGAAACTACTAGACTTATTAGGGAAATGGAGAAAACATGTAATAAATATACTCCGATAATTGCTACCACGGCTTTTGCTTTAGTAGGCGACCGTGAAAAATGCCTTGATGCAGGGATGGATGATTATCTAGGAAAACCAATTAATGCGGAAAAGTTTTATGCTATCGTGAAAAAGTATCTAATCTGAAATTAAGGTTTTAGTTCCTTAATCCCATCACATAATATTTGCACGCTTCGTGTTATATCCCGACTTTGACAGTTGAGCAACGCAAAAATCCTGTAGAGCCAAAGGCTTGCAGGATTTTTGCGTTGCTCAAAAAGTGAGTGATGTTTTCTGTTTCTATTTATTTGTGTCTCGAAAAATTTTTCATTAAGGTTGACGCGTGCTCATAGATCATGTTTATAGCTTATGCAAATAATTATAGTAAAGGCAGCATTTAAAAATTACTCTTGTACTTTCTTAAGAGGGCAACCTTCGGAGTAGATATTTTATGAATTTTACCAAGAAGTTAAACATGATAGACCTGTTTGTAAGGGGTTTTTGGGGTTAGTGTTATAGTCTAGTGAGGGGAAGGAAGTTGTCAAAAATATAGTTGTAATTGCAAACTATTACATGATACAATAGTTGCAAGAGGTGATTACTATGAACTTTTCAGATCCGCCAATGCAGTTGCGGGAAATGATTAGACTACTGGAAAGAAAACTCGGTGTTTTGGAGGACAATCAGTATTCATGTTGCGGAATATCAATGGCACAGTGCCACGCTTTGGTTGAAATTGGTCGTATAAAAGATATTTCTTTAAACGAACTGGCTGAACAATTAAACCTTGAAAACAGTACCATGAGTCGGACGGTTAATAATTTAGTAACGAATGAATTGGTTAAGCGAGAGATAGACCCGCAAGACAGAAGGTATGTAACAATTTCACTTTCTGAAAACGGGGATAAACTATTTAAAGGTATTGAAGAGGAAATGAATCAATATTTTACGAAGGTATACAATTCAATTCCAGAAGATAAAAAACAGCAAGTACTTGAAAGCTTACAGATATTACTTGAAGCCGTAGGGATAAACGACTAATTAAGAAATTGAGTTATGGAAGGGAAGGGTTTATTATGTTGTCTATTTTATTGTTCATAATTCTATTTGCTACAGCTATTGCTATCATGGAACTTCTTGGTACAGATAATAGAGAAAAAGTAATGAATGACTTTTGTAACATGGAATGCAAACAGAGTATTAAAAATAAGTATAAGTTTTGTTGTTAGAAAGTAGGTGTGTTATATGGGGAGTAAAGCTTATTTCGCACAAGTAGCCAATCAATGGGATACAATGAGCCAAGGTTTTTTTTCTGATGCAGTAAGACAGAAAGCTTATAGTCTTGCCGCAGTTGAAGAAGGAAAATTAGCTGCAGATATAGGAACTGGAACTGGGTATCTCGCAGAAGGTTTGATTCATAATGGTTTAAGGGTTATTGCAGTTGACTGTTCTGAAGCAATGCTAAATCAAATGAAGCAAAAATTTGCAGATATTAATACTATTGATTACCGCCAGGGAGAAGGGGAAAAATTACCCATAGATAATGATACTGTAGACTATGCCATGGCAAATATGTATTTACATCATGTGGAAGATCCCTTTATTGCAATAAAAGAAATGGTACGTATCTTAAAGCCAGAAGGAAAGTTGGTTCTCACTGATTTGGATCAACACAATTTCGAATTTTTGAGAAAGGAACATCATGATCGATGGATGGGTTTTACGCGCGAAGATGTAAAACAATGGTTGCTAAAAGCAGGTTTAAAGAACGTCTCTATTGACTGTGCAGGTGGAAATTGTTGCGCAAGTTCTAAACTTGGTTGTGATAACGCGAGTATTAGCATTTTTATCGCCTATGGCGAAAAGCACCCAATAGAAAGATGTTAAGAGCATACCAATTTGGTTTATCATCAGCCACGTAATATGACCGGGTGGCTATATCTAAATAAGCGCATTACCAACATTGAAAAGGATGCGGTGTCCTTCAAATGGCGGGACTACAAGGACAATAGCATAAGACACTACAGTTTGCTTGGCAACCGCAACAAGACCACTAAGATCAAGCTTTGCAAACAACTTACCCATACGCCTTTACTGATGTGAGAGAATGCTTCAACCTCCAACTTATCAGAAACTGATCGGGAAATATTTGGCTAAATCCCTAAATGTGGATCGGAAAATGTCCTTGGGGCTTAGATTGTGCCTAGGCGTCAAATATTAAATGAGGACTCACTGCTTTAAGATTAGTGAAAGCGTATATCGGCTTGGTAAAGAGTATGAAAGATTTGAGTGATTGTTGGGTAGATTAAGACTAAAAAATGAAGTTAGTCGGTATATCCGATGATTTTGATCCTTGAATGTACGTCTTTTTTATTACATTCTAAAAACATGGAGGATTTTAGCAATTCTTGAAGAATCTAAGTGGGGAACAGTCTATACTGTCACACCAAACTCATTCACGTGATTTAACTAACTAAAGGCTAAAAATGAGGATAGACAAAATGGGGCAAGACCAAAAGAACTTATCATTGAAAGAAAAATTATACATAGTTATTTTCCAGGCGAATACCAGGGCTGGGCGGGCTTTTGATGTTGCACTTCTATGGCTCATACTAATAAGTATTACCTGTATAATGATGGAAACTTTGCCGAATCTGTCAAAAAGTTATTTGGAATACCTTTATTGGATTGAATGGGTGATAACAATCCTCTTTACGATAGAATACATCACCAGAATATTGATTGTAAGAAATAAATTAAAATATCTAAAAAGTTTCTTCGGCATCATAGATTTGCTTGCGATTCTACCAGCATATCTAAGCATTTTTATTGCTGGAAGTCAGTTCGCTTTGATCTTAAGGGTCTTTCGATTGTTGCGGGTTTTCCGAATCCTAAATCTTGGCAAGTATGTCGGTGAATCTTATTCATTACTAAATGCACTAAAAGCCAGCCGATATAAAATCACCGTTTTCCTTGAAGCCGTCTTGGTTGTCGTTGTAATCGTGGGGACACTAATGTACTTGATTGAGGGAGAGACCAGCGGCTTTAATAGTATACCTGCGTCGGTATACTGGGCAATCGTAACGCTCACAACAGTGGGTTTCGGTGATATTACTCCGATCACACCACTTGGGAGGGTGGTTGCATCATTGCTGATGCTCCTTGGCTATGGCGTAATCGCAGTTCCTACCGGTATTGTCTCTAGTGAACTGGCGAGAACTAGATCAGGGAAGGCTAACTGGCGAATCTGCACAAGCTGCAGTACAATCACTGAAGATGAAGGGGCAAACTTTTGTAAAAATTGTGGACTGGAACTAGAAAAACGATAGGTCTAAGCCGGACTTTACATTAGAGAAGTAAGTGATTATGTTTGACTTAATATATCATCTTCAAGAAGGAAGAATAGGGTTAGGGTTGCTGTCATCAGAAGGTCTTTGAGCTCTAAATCAGGAATGCTGATCAATTATTGAAGGTAAGAGTAGAGGCAGATGAAATAGACGGGAGGTGTGACATGGCTACCAGTTCGGATTTTATAGAGTATGTTTGTGAACAGATCTCGGGAGCAGGTACAATCAGATATAAAAAAATGTTTGGCGAGTATATGGTCTATGTAGAAGAGAAACCTATTCTTCTGGTTTGTGATAATACAGTCTATGTAAAAATTCTTGATTGTATCAGGGATAAAATGGAAGAGGCGCAAAAAGGCTTTCCTTATGACGGCGCAAAGGAGCATTATATATTGGATATTGATAACAGGAACTTTAGCAAAGAGATTATATCCCTGCTGTTGCCCTTCATCCCTGTTCCTAAGCCTAGGAATAAAAAAAGACCTTCTTAGGAATTACCCCAAGAAGGTCTCTCTTAAATTTTAGTAACGGCTGCGTGGCGTGAAGCAATCGCGGCAATATACCGGTTTGTCGCCACTGGGCTGGAAAGGTACCATTGTATCTACGCCACATGAAGCGCAGACCGCTGGGTACATTTGGCGTTCTTGGCGTTGGTAGCCGCCGCTGTTACCGCGAGTTTGTTGCTTTCTTGCTGCACGGCAGGAAGGACAACGGCCAGGCTCGTTGGTAAAGCCTTTTTCTGCGTAAAATTCTTGCTCCGAAGCCGAGAATACAAACTCAGCACCGCAATCTTTACAGGTTAACACTTTTTCTTCAAACATAATAAAAACCTCCGATTATTTAATTACCCGCAACTAATAAGGAAGTGTCATTGCTTCCCAGTGCTTTAGGCAACAAAAGAAGGTTTTTGCAAAATCCACTATTTATTTAACGGACTTGTTTACTATACTAGTAATTTGATCATAAGTCAATAAATTGTTTGGCCGTTGCTAAGGCAAAAAATCTTATATTTCCAGTGTCGGTGAAGTTATCCTTTAGATTAGTTTTGATCGATCTAGTTATAAGTTTGTTGAATTAGCCATAAACAAATTCGGGAATTTGATAAACTTACTGATTAGGTCAGGCCTCAAAAGCTAAGGGAAGACCAAAAAGTAGGGTGAAAATGCCCACCTGCGAGAGCAGGGTTAAAACCAAATAAGCTAAACGGCTTTGCGGGGAATTTATTTAATGATAAAAAAGTAATCCAGGGCGACAATATGCTCTGGATTTTTACTTATTTGGGCAAAAACAGGAGACCTTGGAATAGTTAGTATTTTCCTGTGAGTCAGTAGGGGGAGTCAGGAACAGGAAAAGAGCTGTCGAAGGCCAGAATCTAAGGGATAATCGGATTGAATACGGGTAAACTTACAATTGTTAAAGTAGTAAGTTCTATGAACGAGGGATCATGATGTTTAATTTAACTAGATTTAGGTTCTCCAATAAACTCCAACCTCAGAAAATAAAATCCATGATTTCTGACCATAAACCAATTTCCGGTACCGTTGAGGATATTTTAGTTAACGTTACAAAGTATACTGGTACTCCCTCAGATCTTATCATTCATCGTTTTACCACCGAGAACGGACTCGTAATGGCTGCAGTCTATCTTGAATCTCTGGCAGACATCAGCTTGCTAGGATCCCAGGTTATTGAACCGGTTAACAAGTTTATCAGAGAAAAAAGTGAAACTATCACAGCAGCTACAGTTGAACTACTGATATCAGCCTCTGTGATCGATTTATTTACGGATTTTAACGATGCGCTAGAAGGGTTGATGACGGGTCAAGCCTTACTTATTGTGCCCAATGAAGATAAAATTTTCGGCATTAGTCTTCCCGGATACCCACGCCGTCCTATTGAAGAATCAATTACTGAAAAAAACGTCCGAGGCAACAGGGAAGGATTTACTGAGGATATCAAAGATAATCTCAGTCTGATCCGACGTTGGATCAAAGACCCCAATCTGAGGGTTGAAAGCAAAATAATCGGGGAACGGACGAAGACAAAGGTGTTAATTCTCTATTTACTCGATGTAGCCAATCCTGATACGGTAGTGGAAGTGAACAAACGCCTAGAGAAAATCAGTATCGATGGGATCATCGACAGCGGTTATATCAGCGAAATGATCACGGATCATAGGTTAACCTTTTTCCCCCTGGTACAGGAAACAGAAAGGCCGGACAAAGTCGCCGCTTCGATTTTGGAAGGGCGGATTGCCATCATCGTGGATAAATCGCCCTTTACATTAATTGTGCCCGCCACTTCCAATGAGTTTTACCAAACTCCCGAGGACTATTATTTTAACTACTGGATCGGATCGTTCTTAAGGTTGATTCGCTTTATCGGAACTGCAATGGCAGTAACTCTCCCAGCACTCTATACAGCGCTCATCTCGGTTAATCCCGAGTTATTGCCTTCCTTTTTGATTCAGGTCGTTGCCTCCGGGCGGACCCAGGTGCCCTTCCCGGCAGTCATTGAAGTTTTTTTAACCTTACTGGTCTTTGAGATTTTTCGGGAGGCCAGTGTCAGGCTGCCGGCCAACATCAATATGATCATGGGGATAGGAGGGGGCATCGTTCTCGGCCAGGCGGCTATCAACTCCGGAATGATTGCCGGAACCACCATCATGGTGGTGATTTTCACGGCCCTAGCTTCCTTTTCCACGTCTAACCCGTCCAAAGAACAGGCTTGGCGGCTTGCTAGGTACTTTTTGTTTTTTGCCAGCGGAGCTTTTGGGATACTGGGGTTGTCAATAGCCGGGCTGCTGATACTGGCCCATATGGCAGGTTTGAAATCCTTTGGAGTATCTTACCTAGCGCCCTGGGGGCCGCCTTTGCCGGTGGACATGCTGGACGGCTTTGGGCGTTTACCCTGGTGGGCCAGCAACAGGAGACCACCCACCTACCGCCCGCAGCAGGAGGACAGATTAGGTAATACAGACAATGAGGAGGACGAGTAATGCTCAAGGAAACGACCGGAATCGGACCCGGTTTGCTTTTTAACATTATGTTTTCGTCACTTTACGGATATGGTGTAATAAGCTCTCCGTATGTAGCAGCAAAATATATGGGTTCTAACGGGTACCTGGGCTTTATTTTGGCCATTATGCTGGCTACTCCAGTAGTTTTATGTGCAGTTCGGTTGGGTAAAAGGTTCCCCGGTAAGTCAATCATCGAGTACCTCCCCTTGGTTTGCGGAAAAATAATTGGCAAAGGTATTGCTAGCTTCTTCCTGTTGTTTTTACTCATTATTACCGTATGGGCCACGAGGCAAATTGCCGACTTGAGTAATGGTTTTTTCCTAAACCGGACACCCCTCTGGGCTATTGCCATAATCCTTTTGTCTACTACGGCTTACATTTCTCACAAAGGAATTGAAGGTATAACTAGGTTGGCAGCATTTATTTTTCCGGTGGCGGTGGTATTCATTTTCCTGTCCGCAGTCTTCTCTTTTCAGGGGTTTAAGCTTGATTACGTACGACCAGTGTTTTATACCCAGGATTACCAACTGCCGTTGGGTGCTCTGCAAATGTTTTATATATTTTTCCCATTGGCAGCCTTGTTTATGTTTTATCCATACCTGACAAAAACGCAAAAAGGGTTTAAAACTATACTTGCGGCCGTCTTACTAGCAAGTACAGCCATACTAATATTTGTGGTCAGCGGGATAGGCACATACGGTGCGGCAGGTGTTTTGCGTTACTCCTGGCCTGTCATGGCACTTACTATGAAAGCAAACATACCTTACCTAATGCAAACTATAGGGCTCTTCTTTGTTGTCAGCTATTTTTCCCAAATCTGCTTGGCTATTGCAGGGTTATACTTTGCTTTGGCCCTAGCCACCACTCAGCTGTTGGGAATTCTTAATTATAAACGGTTTGTGCTGCTCTGGTTTCCGATTATTATGTTTCTAATCCTTGCTCCGCCAAGCGTTGTAGATATTCGTTTTCTGTCTGATTATCTACGTACTGCCGGTTTCCTTGTTGTCTTTGGGCTTCCATTATTGATCTGGCTTTTGGCAGCCTTATTGAAGAGAGGGGATACTTTCGGTGCGAAGTAAAATTGTCTTAGCGTTACTACTAAGCTTAACTGTACTTTTCAACGTGGGTTGCTGGGATGTGCAAGAAATCAATCGGCGTGTGTCAACGAATGCCTTATTTTTTGATGTGGACAACACCGGAAAAATAAAAATGGGCACTGTTTTTAGCGTGCCTGGCACATTATTGCCGCCCGTTATAGGAACTCAGCAGCAGTTCCAAAAACGAAATTATGTTATTACAGCGGAAGACAATTCCATTACCGATGCGTGGTCCAAATTGCAAGCTAAATCGGAAAGAGATATTTATTTTGGGCAGCTGAGAGCAATTGTATTAACTGAGAATGCAGCCCGAGGTGATATTAACAACCTGCTGGATTTTATCGGACGGATCCCGTATATACCTCCTAATACCACTTTGCTAGTCACAAAGGCTGATCCCAAGGAACTTCTGGACATGAAAAACGAACCCAATAATATACCGGGCAACTATGTGGATCTGTTTTTTCAGACGCACAGTAAAAAAACACTGGCTATACCTATTGACCTATGGAGAGTTTTGGCCCAGCTGGATAATAAGACATCCGACCCGCATATTCCTATGATAAAAGCTTCTGAAGGGAGTTACGACATATCAGGGACAGCGCTTTTCTCTAATAACCATTATGTAGGGGAACTGGACCTCGAGGAAACGAAAACACTGGCTATGATCCAGGGCTCTTCCACTGGCTACCTGACTGTCCCATTGAAAAAGGGTGATTATGTCGCCTTCAAGGATGTAAAGTCAAAAAATGATATTACTTTGGAACGTGACAATAACGGTAAAGTAACCTTTGGAATAAAAACCAAAGTTTCTGGAGCGATTGTTGAGACCAATCCCAGAAAAATGGAAATAACAGAAGAGGACAAAAATGTTATTATGAGTCATGCGGAAGCAGAAATTAACAAAAGGATTAGTAACCTGTTCGTTAAACTGCAGTCACTAAATTCTGACGCCGTTGGTTTAGGTGAAAAGTTTAGGGTAAAATACCCAGGAGAATGGCAAAAAAACAATTGGCACAAAATTTATCCCAATTGCCAGATTAATCTGGAGACTAGGTTTAGTATAGACCGTACCGGCCTGTTCAGGTAATAAGGGAATTTTGATTAAAACCTAGTGATTAGGGGGGAACTCCCTTGGCTATAATTAGGTACACTTTATGGGTACCTAATACCCTTTTCCAGTTAAGTCCAATAATTGGCCATAGCAGATTAATGATGCGATTACGATTATTAATAAGACTAAAGTGAGGCAAATAACCGCTCCAGGTAGGGTAATAAAGGAAATAGCGTTATAGCTCTTTTGGGGTGACAGGGGACATAGAGTGTATAATAATTGCGTAAAGGTTAGCCCCCC
>NZ_JMGA01000054.1 GCF_000765145.1 Desulfosporosinus sp. HMP52
AAAGGCTCTTTTTTTAAGTTGGAATTATCAATCTCTAAATATCATTACTATGTAGCCTAATCTTTATGTACCTGATAATCATTAACTTTTTGACTTAGCCAGTTTATCCAGTCATCTAAGCCGTCTCCGTTACGACAAGATACTTCAAAAATTTTTATTTCTGGATTTATGGCTAGAATATCCCGTTTCATTGACTCCATATTAACATCAGTAAGCTTTTCAAGATCCATTTTGTTTAGAATAACCGCCTTAGCATTGCGAAATATTACGGGGTATTTTGAGGGCTTATCATCCCCTTCGACAATACTAAGAACTATAACCTTAAATTGTTCCCCTAGATCAAAGTCGGCCGGACAAACTAGGTTTCCGACATTTTCGATGATCATGAGATCCATAGCAGTCCAATCAAAGTCAGGCAAAACTTTGTTAACCATTTTACTGTCAAGATGGCAGCCTCCGCCGGTATTGATCTGTATCACAGGTACCTCGTGAATAGCTATACGATCAGCATCTTTACTAGTAAATATATCACCCTCAATTACACCGACACACAAATTTCGCGTTAAGAGGGGTAACGACTTTTCTAACAGTGAAGTCTTTCCTGCTCCCGGTGAGCCAATCATATTAATCGCTAAACAATTATTCTTTCTAAAATGCGCACGATTTTTCTCTGCCTGAGTATCATTTGAGTTAAGTAGATTAGCCATTACCTCAATTTCACGACGGCCTAATTCCATTATTCCACCTCCATGCTTTCTAATAATAATTCTTCACCACTAATTATTTTTATATTTGAGTTTCCACAATTGGGGCATAGAAAAAACATACTCTTTACTGAAAACTCACTCTGGCAATTCATACATAGAGCATTTACACCTACACGCTCTATAATCAACTCTGCACCTTCAGCTATCGTATCCTTAGAATAAGCCTCGAAGGCCATTTGAAGGGCATCGGGTTCTGCATTGGTGAGTTCCCCAACCTTAAGTTTAACTTGAATCACCTTTTTTACGTTGTGCTGGGAGATAGTTTGTTCGATGACTTCAAATACTCCCCCCATTAAAGACATTTCATGCATATTATTTGTTTAGTTAAGCAAAACAAAAAAACTTAACCGATCCTTTCATGAATTTTATTAGTTCAAGTTTATCGACCTTCAAGCTCTTTTTTCTATCAAGGGCTGGTTAAACCTATTTTCATGTTAAATGGCTTAGTCAATATTCCCGGAAGATATGTAATATCTTTATAACATCTTAGATTCGACGGAAGGATTATTTTTCCTTTTAAAGTAGTGATTATTATAATTTTAATTGTGTAGTTGCACTTGTTATATGAGCTTCCACTTAGTTTGCTATCAAATAAATTAAATATGTAGTATGTACTGTAGGGATAAAAAAGTTCTTAATGGTTAATATAATAATGATTTCAAAATACAACTGAGAAGGAGGATGGTCAATATGAGTCGAAATACACCTGAAGTTCCAGAATCCGAAAGACAGTTGGATCAGCTTAAGTGGGAAGTAGCTGAAGAATTAAATTTAGATGACGATATAGAAGAAAAAGGGTTTGCCAATATGACAACTCGAGAAGTAGGTCAAATCGGGGGAAATATGGTAAAAAAAATGATTACCTTTGCAGAAAAAGAAATGGCCGAACAAGGGGCCGATGTTATAGACTAATATCAGGTATAAATCCTAACTAATCAAACATAAGGGACGCGTTGAAAAAAACGTCGTCCCTTATGTTATTTAAGAGTGTATTTGGTTGTCAAATATAATCATTTCCTAACACGATATTGTTACGCATCCCATTCGGAAGAATTTGCTCAAAGCAATGTACAAAGGAACTTTTGTCTATAAACTTAAAGCAAGCGAATTTAATTCTCCGCTCACTTGTTGTAACCCTTCTACTAATATAGCAATTTCCTGATTTGCCTGTGCTTGTTCTCTTGTAATGGCACTGTTTCGCAATGAACTTTCAGAGATTCTTTCAATAATAGAGCGAAATTCTAATAGTAAGGCACTGATTTCGTTAGCTGACTGATTACTTTCATCTGCTAATTTACGAACTTCACCTGCTACTACGGAGAAGCCACGGCCATTTTCTCCGGCCCGAGCTGCCTCGATAGCAGCGTTTAAACCTAAGAGATTAGTTTGTTTGGCTACTTTACGAATAAAGCCTAAAATATCTGATGTAGATTGAAGGTAGTTCTCACCCTCACGTGCCTCAGTCGCAATAACTTGACTAATAGAAGCAACTTCTTGAGCAGAGGCAGCGGTTTGTTGTACTGCACTCACCGCCTTTTCTATTGCTAGACTTAAAGCTTTTACTTGGTCTCGAATAATTTCTTTTAACTCTTCATCTCTCATCATCATTACAACCATACCAGCAGCAATTTTGGCCACTGGGGTAACGATATCCAAAGACCCTGCTATTCCAAAGGTGCCAATTTTATTTCCATCTACTTTAATGGCCTGATTGTATCCTTCTTTTAGCGTACCTCCAGAATTCACAGCTTCTTCATTAGTAACGGCAGTGTTATCAATATTCGTAGTCATTATTTTATGGCTTCCCTTATGCTCTACACCTATTCTTGTTTGGGCAGAATCAGCGATGATTATCCCTGATTTATTACATACTATAACAGCAAACCCGCTTTGCTCATGAATAAAATTAACAATCTTATTCGCAATTTGATCGCTTAGCGTAAAGACCACAAACTCATCTCCTCTAACAAAAATTACAACTTAGTTTATCTATTTATTGTCTGACGGCCAGACCATCTACATTGTATATCTCCAATTATTCTTATTTTAACACAATCATCTTGGAAAAGTATGTTTTATTGTTCACTAAACCATTTTTTGAGTTATTCTTATTTTTTATGACAAATACTATATTTAATTGCAAGTTTCGAAATGACCAATCTCCTAGTAGAGATATTGTGGCAACCCCTACTCCCAAATTCGCCGACGTGTCGGCAAATTTAAGACACCCCAGATGAAGTGGAAGGAATGACACATAAAGAAAGACCACCTCATTCAGAGATGGTCTTTCGCTTGTTTACCTGGCAATAACCTACTTTCCCAGGGGCTATGCCCCAAGTATCATCGGCCCTGGAACGAAAGGCACGATAGTGTCCGGTGGACAGTATCGCCGAGCCACCAACCACAAAGAATAACTTCGTGGCGAAGGAACGAGCCTTTCGCCACACTGCGACTTATAACGCACACTCCTGCAGTGTGGATTCTTAACTTCCGTGTTCGTGTATACGAAAAGCGGATGAGCTTTTCGCCACACTGCGTCCCGTAACGCACTCTCCCTGCAGTGTGGATCGAACGGGTGGAACCCCGGTTCTTTCATCCTTTTTTGCTTGTTGCTTAAAAACGCTTATGACGAACACAAAGAGACTACCTCTTAGAGGTAGTCTCTTGCTTGTTTACCTGGCAATAACCTACTTTCCCAGGGGCTATGCCCCAAGTATCATCGGCCCTGGAACGAAAAGCGGACGAGCTTTTCGCCACACTGCGACTCATAACGCATACTCCTGCAGTGTGGATTCTTAACTTCCGTGTTCGGTAGCAGTATGATGGAACATAGAAAGAACTAC
>NZ_JMGA01000006.1 GCF_000765145.1 Desulfosporosinus sp. HMP52
CATGCTACCACTTTTAGGAGGTCTAGCTCATGGAAAATCCTGAACTTAAGAATTCTCAAGACAATGCCCTAAGCTTGAACATCATTGAAGCAGCCAGACAATTATTTATGGAGAATGGCTTCAAAGGGACTACTACGAAAATGATTGCTAAAACAGCAGGTGTCAATGAAGCCACCCTATTTAGGCATTTTAAAAGCAAGGAAGGCATCTTTCTGGAAATATCCAAGGAAATTACTAATTATAGTCACTCAAGACTTAAGAGCATTGTTCAGAGTCAACTTTCTCCGGAAGAAATGTTCTTTCAATTTGGCATGGAACTATATTCACGCATTGTCGAGAGTAAAGGGGTATTAATAGTTGCGATTATAGAATCCAAAAAGAGATCCGAATTAAGCAGAAATGTAACCAATACCCTTAAAACGGTAATCGAGATACTTGAGGAAAAACTTAGAGAGTTATATACCCAAGGAATACTGAAAGAAAGTGACTTTTTTATTGCCGCACTTATGTACGTTGAATCCCTTATCGGTCTTTTTGTGGTTCAGAGCAGACTCGAAGGAGAGCTGATTCCGGTGGAGATTGAAAGATTATGCAGAAGTGCTGCCAAGATCTTTTTAGAGGGATTAATAGACACTAAAGCTACATAACTCTATTCAGCGATCCTTCTTAATTCTTTGCAGGAACAGTATTTGTTTAGTGCCTATCTCTATTGTAGAAGAGCCTTACTATGATTAAAGAGGTGGATTTTGTGAAAAAAATAGTTTATTCCTGCGTTTTAGTTGCTTCTTTACTTAGCTTTACTGTGGGATGTTCTAATCTTCACAACAAAGAATCTGAAACAGGTTCAAGTGTTAAAAACGTTGAAACTGAACTAACCAAATTGGTTGAAGTTGAGGATAAGCTTGAGCTTTCTGGAATGTTGCAGCCGATTGAGGAGGTGATTTTATCCTTTGAAGTACCGGGCAGAATTGTTGCCTTAGAAAAACAGGAGAGTGATAACTTAGAAAGTGGCGACGTTATCGCCGGTTTAGACCCCAGTCAATATCAAATTAATACAGAAATTGCCGGTGCTTCCCTTGAACAGGCCAGAGCGAATCTTAACCAAGCCTTAAATGGGGCGAGAGATCAAGAAAAGGAAACTGCTAAAGCGGCCTTTGACAAAGCAAATGCAGTCTATCAAAAAGCACTTAATGACCTGAAGAGAGTTGAAGCTTTGTTCCAGGCCGGGGCAGTTTCCCAAAGTGATTATGAAAAGGCGCAGATGAGCCTTAGTGTATCAGAAAGCGATCTTAGAACAGCTAAAGCTGCCTACGACATGGCCCTTGAAGGTGCCAGGGCTGAACTTAAGGAAGCAGCCCTAGCTGGGTACAAGCTGGCGGAAGAAAACACTAACCAAGCAAAGTTGGCTTTGGAAAAGACTGTCCTCAAGGCACCCTTTAAAGGGACGGTGTTAAATAAATTGGCCTCCAATGGTCAGCTCGTAGCAGCAGGCACCCCGGTTCTTCGTTTTGGGAATATTGATTTACTCAAGTTGACACTTCCGGTCCCGGACAGCAGCATTGGAGACTGGAAAAAGGGGGATACGGTAACAGTTAGTCTATATGGTCAAAAGAAGCAAGGCACTGTAACCAATATTTTTTCCGCTACCAATGTTCAGACAGGAACAATCGGGGTTGAAGTGACCGTTGACAACAAAGAGCATGATTGGGTTCCAGGGCAGGTAGCCGTTTGCAACCATGTTACCCAAACTCGTAAATCTATATTTTTGCCCGTGGAATCTATTCGAAGCATAAACGGTAAAAATCCCTATGTCTTTATTATTAGTGATGGAAAAAGTATCAAGCAAGAAGTGTCTATTGGAGAAATGAAAGATAATAAAATTCAAATTCTCTCCCCCCTCAACGAAGGAACAGAGGTGATCATTAGTGGAGTAGACGACCTTTTTGATGGGGCTCAGGTCAAGGTAACCGGGGGTGGGGATCTGTGATTGAGTATTTGATCAAGAAACGAAAGATCACCCTGCTTTTCTTTATAATGCTGGTGGTCTATGGATTCACAACCTTTTTTCAATTAGCCCAGCAAGAACAACCGGATATTGTGGTTGACACAGCAATGGTTCTTACAGTGTACCCAGGCGCTTCACCTGAGAAAGTTGAACAGACGGTTACCAAAAAGATCGAAGAGAAAATTAATGAGATACAAGGACTAAAGTCCATAACTTCACAGTCCAATCCACAATACTCTAAAATCGTTGTTCAACTTCAAGAAGGGGTTGATCCCAAAGAAAAATGGAATGAGCTGCGCAATAAAGTCAAAGATGTTGAAAGCAGTCTTCCCTCAGACTGTAAACAACCAGAAATTAACGACGATTTAAGCAAAACTTTTATTGAGACCTTTACGGTGACAGCTGACTCTTATCAAGAGGTCTATGCTCTGAGAGATACTTTAAAAGTCTGGAAAGATCAACTTCGAACCCTCCCCAATGTGGCAGATGTAAGCATAATGGGCCTGCCGGATCAGGAAATAAGAATTGATGTAGATACTCACAAAATTAATCAACTGGAAATTCCCTGGACACAAGTCGCCGGTGCTATAAAAAAGGAGAATGAGCGGACTCCCTTAGGAGACCTGGAGCAGGGAGACCGGCTCTATCAGCTCAAAATCAAAGATACCCATGACCCGGAAGTACTCTATAATACTGTCGTCTCTATGAATAACCAAGGTATTCCCGTATACCTCAGGGATGTTGCGACCATTACTGTTGCTTGTGAAAAAGAGGAATCCTTAGTCAGTTTTAATGGTAAGCCGGCAATTTCTATCAGCGTCCAAGGGGAAATCGGTAGTGACGTTCCCGGTATGCAGAAAAATGTCGATGAAATGATGAAAGAATTAGAGAAACAACTACCCTCAGGAGCTCAGCTTAATCATGTCTATTCCCAAAATGAACGGATAGAGGATCTTTTCTCAGATCTTACTCTAGAGGTATTGCTGGCTGTTGCTGCTGTGCTCTTAGTGTGCTCTTTAGGCTTGAACTTTGTAACCTCCTGTATCATAGCCATGGCAATTCCCATCTCCCTATCCATGGGCTTAATGTTGACTCCAAACCTGAATATTACCATGAACTTAGTATCTGTGGCTGCTTTAATCATCGTCTTGGGTATCCTAGTGGATGATGCAGTGGTGGTTAACGATAATATTGAAAGAAGACTTATCGATCTGGGGGAACCTCCCTTACTGGCAGTTGTGAAGGGAACTAATGAGGTGTTCATCTCGATTCTTACAGCGACTGCCGCAACCATATTTGCCTTCGGCCCAATTGCCTTTCTGCAGGGAAATGTCGGTCAATTTATTAGACCTCTGCCAATTATTATTAGCCTCTCCATGATCTCTTCAATGGCCATGTCTCTGACAATTGTCCCCATATTTAGGCATTGGAGAGCTGAAAAGTTGTCTGTTTTTCCAGCCCGGCATTCCAAAAACAACGGTTTTTTAGGAAAGCAGCTGGACCGACTGGCCTTGTGGTATTCGGAGAAACTTATGCCCCGAATCTTAAGGAAGCCTTTAAAAGTCGGTTTAATGGCAGTGCTAATCAGTACCCTGGCTTACGGCTTATTTCCCTTGCTTCCGGTACAGCTTTTTCCTAATTCCGTGCGAGGGGAAATGTTGATTGATGTAAGAATGCCAAAAGGGGAAAGTTTGGCTGGTACCAATCAAAAAGTTCAGGAAATCGCCTCCTGGGTTCAAAAACAGGAGGGAATCACTCTGGTAAACACTTATGCCGGAGATAGTGCACCGTCCATGTTTCGGGGCGATCTTTTGATAGGTAAAGGAAATAACCTAGGGCAAATTGTCGTCAAAATCAATACTGAACAAAAACGCACTGAAGAACTAGTTCCGGAGTGGAATGCCAAGTTTAGTGAAATGTATCCGGGAATTCGTGTCTTGGCTAAAGAAATAAAGTTCGGACCGCCAATCGGTGCTCCCATAGATATTCGCATCTACGGGGAAGATCTGTACGTTCTGCAAACACTGGAAAACGAAGTGAAGGAGAGTTTGCTAAAATATCCGGGAGCAGTCAACATCAATGGTTCCATTGGTCAAGATAAAACAGGGATAGAATTAACCATTAATAAAGCTCAGATGGATCAGAACTTGGTTAAATATGATGACCTGACCAAAACTCTAAGATTAGCCACAGAAGGAATTGAGGTCAGTGAATTTGACAATGGTAAGGACTTAATCAACATTGTAATGTACTCAGATAAGTCAAGCCCAGACCCCATGCTGGTATTTGACAGGTTATATGTTCCTAATGCCAGTGGTAAGCTGATTCCTTTGAAGGAAGTAGCTCAAATGGAACCCTCATTTAGTATTAATACTGTGCCCAGGAGGAATTTGAGCAGGCTGGCAGAGGTAACCTCTGATTTAGATGGGGTTACGGCAACAGAGGCTATGGAAAAAATCAGACCGCTGATGGCCGGGATCAAACTTCCTGCCGGGTATACTCTGGAGTTTGGCGGGGAAACCTCGGAGCAGACAGATATATTTACAGATATGGGCAGGCTTATGATTGTGGCGATTTTCTTGATTTTAATTGTTATCGCCATGCAATTTTACTCCCTAAGTCTGCCAATTCTGGTGATGAGTACTGTTTATCTGGCCTTCGCCGGAAGTATGATAGGACTTCTGATTACCAGAACCCCCTTTGGTTTTGGTTCCGTTATGGGTTTAATATGTCTGGTAGGGATTGTGGTCAGGAACGGAATTGTGTTAATCGAATTCATTGAGAATGAACGACATGCCGGGGTTGCTTTAGAGCAGGCTGTTATTAATGCAGGAAGAGCGCGCTTAAAGCCCGTTTTATTAACGGCAGGAACAGCTATAGCCGGCTTATTATCTCTGGCAACGGGTAAAGAGCTTATGTTCAGAGCTTTAGCAATCACGATTATCGCGGGACTGTTCTATTCCACAGTTATGACCTTAGTGGTTGTCCCTTCATTCTATACTGTCTTGACTAAATGGAAGGAAAAACGCAGGCTGAGTCGGCAGACTAATAACTTTAATGTTTAATGCTTAATGGTTACTGGTCTGGTTCGGCTTCGTGTAAAGAAATTTCAAGGGGCTGACATCTTAATGATTTCTAGCAAAGACTACAATGAGTCAGAGGGTATTTCTCATATAAAGGAGTGAAGCAGCTATGTATATCATTGATCGCTTTGAAGGAGAGTGGGCCGTTATCGAAACGGACAACCGCGTAATGTTCAATTTCCCTCGCAGTGGTCTGCCCCTTGATCTAAAAGAAGGGGATGTAATTAACATTCAGATTCACATAAATCCAGAGGCTACACTACAACGTCGCCAGAAAGCCGAAAGCCTTCTAAATAACTACTTCGATGAATAAGAAAGGGAGTCTGCATCAAGTGTTAAACCGCATAAAAGGATTTTCCTTGCCAATTATCTTGTTCTTAATCATACTTCTTTCAGGCTGCGGCGCAGTGGCAAATACTCCTGCAGATACTGCTACCAGCGCCGGAGCTGGAAGGTTGCAGGTTCACTTCCTTGACGTCGGTCAGGCGGATAGTGCCTTAATAATTTCCCCCAGCGGACAGTCAATTCTCATTGATGGCGGAAATAATGAAGATGGCGAAAAAATAGTCAACTATTTAAAATCTAAGGGCATCGATGAGTTATCCGCTATTGTGGCTACTCATCCCCATGAAGATCATATCGGCGGATTAGATGTGGTGATGCAAAGCATACCGACAAAAAAGGTTTACCTACCCAATGCTGCCTCAAATTCCAGAACCTTTGAGGACTTCCTTGCTGCTGTTAAAAGCAGTGGAGCTAAAAAGATCCAAGCTAAAGCGGGAGTGAAACTCGAAGTTCCTGATTTAAAAGGGATGTTTCAGGCACCTAACAGCGGCAGTTATGAAGAACTGAATAATTACAGTGCAGTCCTCAAACTTACTTATGGTCAAGTATCATTTCTTTTCGAAGGAGACGCGGAAAATATTTCTGAAGCGGAAATGATAAAAAGTGGTCAAGACTTAAAAGCAACTGTCCTTAAAATAGGTCATCATGGCAGTAAAAGTTCGACAACCGATGAATTCTTAAAGGCTGTATCCCCAGAAAAGGCTATTGTTTCTGTTGGTTCAGATAATGAGTATGGTCACCCGGCACCTAGCGTCATGAATAAATTGGTCAAAGCCGGAGTGGCAGTCTATAGGACGGATGAATCAGGGACAATTGTAGTTACCACTGATGGGACGTCAATAGAAATTGATAAGAATCCCTCAGTTCCATCTAACGCATCAGCTTCTGCTAAATCCTCTGCTGCTGATCTAACAACTAAAAGTACTGTAGAACTATCAAACATTGATTTAAGCGGTGAAATAGTGAGCATAATAAACTCAAGTACTTCAACCGTCAATCTAACGGGTTGGAAATTAGTGAGTGAGGTTGGCAATCAAACCTATACATTTCCGGCAGGTACAACCTTGGCTGGTGGTGGAACCCTAAAAGTTGTCAGCGGAGAAAAAGCGCAATCCGGAACAGGTATCCTTGTTTGGACCCAATCAAATATCTGGAATAATGATGGTGATCCGGGAGCCTTATTTAATGCCGAGGGGCAGCTTGTATCTAAAAGATAAAGCTTAAGTTTTGAGCTTTGACACAAAAGGTCAGAACTTCAGACAAATACCTTCGATTATGGTACAATATAGTAATAATTTCGGAACGAATTTATAATTCTGGAAAACTAAAGCTAAAAGGAGTGATTTCATGAAAGTCAAGGATGTTATGCAAACCAATGTCATAACCATTCGAACGGATATGGAAATCAAGGAAGTAGCTAAGATCTTGTATGATCATCAAATTTCCGGTGCACCGGTGGTGGATTCTGAGGGGAAGCTTGTAGGAATTGTTAGTGAAGGAGACTTGTTACATAAAGAGACAAATCCTCAGATTCCGGGAGTCGTAGGAATTTTAGGTGCACTTATATATTACCGTGGTGTGAGACAATACCAGTCAGATTTAAAGAAACTAATTGCTTTGCAAGCCTCGGAAATTATGACTTCTCAGGTGGTAAAGATTAATAAAGAAGCATCGATTGAAGAGGCAGCATCATTAATGGTGAATAAAAAAATCAAACGCTTACCGGTTATTGAGGATGGCAAAATCGTTGGGATTATAACCCGGATGGATATTATTAAGACACTCATTGAAGATTAATAGTAGAGATTGTCAATCTAGTAAGAAAGTATTCAGTGGCTAATTAGAGAGATAAATATAAAGATATAGGACTGTAACAAACTGGAATATCCAGCGTGCTACAGTCCTATTTTTAACGAGTAATAAGTATCCTGGTGAGTAACCGTTTAGAGTTAATCTATAGTGACCTGTTTTCTTTACTTAAGGACGTTGAGTCTCTATTTATAGCTTCAAATTCTTCTGTCTTATCATTCTAGGTTATTCGACTGAGTAGGTATCATTCTCCCTCGGTGACATACCATTGCCCCCTCCGGTACCCAGGAGTGATATCTCGTAAGCTCTTTAGGTTTTTCAGGGTAGTCTTAATTACCTTTCTCATTAGAATATGTTGCAAGTATGAAAAGTATGATGTATCATACTTGTAGAGGTGGTAAGAATGATGCATCATGGTAAGTTCTATGGCTCGACAGTTATGGGAGAACGCGGACAAGTTGTTATTCCTGCCGAGGCCAGAGAAGAGATCGGTATTGTACCCGGTGAAAAGTTAATAGTGCTTGGCAATAAAAGAAGAGGGATTGTAATCTTATTTAAATCAGACGTAATGACAAGATTTGCTGACATGATGTTCAGAAAAAGTAGGTTCTTTGAAGAACTATTCAATTCTTCCGAAGGAGATTCAGATCAGAATAAGACTAAAGAGTAGGGCTCAATCTAGAACTTATCGAGGGGAAGAGGAATGATTAGGCCCTGATCAAACTTATGTAACATACTGTGCACGCTTAAAATTAGGAGGAATATGATGCCGATCATCATTAGATTTATTAAAGATAAACGCTTCCGAAGAATTATCTCCATGTTCCTCCAATTTGTCTTTCAGCTATGGTGGATTAATAAAAGGAAGAGATTTCTGACTGACGAAAACTATCAGAAGCAAATCAAAGGAATATATGGGAAACAAGCTTCTGTATTTACAGAAACAGCTACGAACCTGGGAGGACTTCTTATCAAACTAGGGCAGTTTTTTAGTGCCAGGGTGGATGTTCTGCCAGAGGAATACACAAATGAACTTTCCAAGCTGCAGGACGCTGTTAAGCCGGTAGGTACCGAGGAAATTATTAAGCGGATTGAAGAGGAATATGGCAAACGGATTTCGGAAGTATTTTTAAATTTTTCCAGAGAAGCGATTGCTTCAGCTTCCTTGGGGCAAGTTCATGTCGCTGAGATTCAGGGACAGAATAAAGTAGCCGTTAAGGTCTTGCGTCCCGGGATTGAGAAAATCATTCAGACAGACTTCAACGCCCTTCGATTTATGGTGACCTTTGCCAAGCGCTACCCCAAGATAAATGCTGCGGTGGATTTAGAACAGATCTATAATGAGTTCGTAGAAACTACTCAGGATGAATTGGATTACATTAAGGAAGGTCAACACGCGGATATCTTCCGGGCAAATTTCTCAGGGGACTCGAGAATTAGCGTACCTGAAGTCTATTGGGAGTACACGACCCAGCATGTCTTAGTGATGGAATACGTCACAGGCTGTAAGGTGAACGATTACGAGAACCTAGCCAGGGCAGGAATTGACAGGGCAGAACTGGCAGATACTTTGATTTCGGCCTATGTTCAGCAATTACTCTCTGATGCATTTTTTCATGCTGATCCCCATCCCGGAAATTTATTAGTTAAAGAGGATGGTACACTTATATTCTTAGATTTTGGAATGGTAGGGCGGATTGAAAAAGGCATGCGGGAAGAATTGATGGCCTTTATTCTAGCCGTATTTAAGAAAGATACGGATCAGATGGTAACTGTCTTTGAAAACTTGGGATTTCTTCGATCCCATGCTGACAAACAGACTTTGGCGAAGGGACTTAAATTGATCTTAGCCAATGTCTTTGAGGATCCTAATCTGAGAAACGTCAATTCCGAAGAATTGCTTTTGGAGTTGCGAGAGTTTATGTATTCTCAGCCTTTTCAAATTCCGGCCCAGACCCTGTTTTTAGGAAAGTCCCTGTTAACTATCATGGGGATTTGCGGAGGACTGAATCCTCAGCTTGATCTTATTAAGACCCTTCGGCCCTATGCGGAAGAGTTGTTGGCCGGAGAAGCAGCGGGAAACAGCCCTACAGGCTTTATTATCGATCAAGCTAAAAAAACCCTGACAGAGGTTATTACTCTGCCCGAAAAATTAAATCGGTTTATTTCAGGTCTCGAAGGTGGCGAGATCAGACTTCATCCTTCTAGGAGTTTTGAGTCGAATCTTTTAAAGAGCCAGCGGGACCAGACAAGCCGGATTGTAAGGGCGATTATGAGCAGTGGGTTCTTGATTTCAGGAACTATTTTGCTCGAGGGTTCCTATTTTAAGGTGGGATTAATGCTAATTATTCTTGCCGGGCTTACCTTCGCTTCCTTTCTGAAATCCAACTCAGGTTCTTCGGGAAGAAAGAGAATGGGGCATAGTGGCAGGAGCAGGGGAGGATCTTCAGGATTTCAAAAGCCTCGTTTTCATCCCTAAGCAATAATGTCTGCGCAGAATAGGACTGGATCCAGGAGTTATTAGAATGAGGTTCATATCCATTAAAATATAACATTTGAAAAGGAGTGCTTATTAATGAGTTTAGAGAACTTTGAGTTCAGCTTTACAGAAAACGATGAAGGCTTCACAGTGACCCTCAAGGGCAACAAAGAGAAACTAAGAGCAAAATTAGAAGCCTTTGAAGCCTTCCTGAATTTTAGAGAGAAAGCTAAACAAGCCGGGTTCGAACATCCCGGCGGCGAATCCCCAATTCATCAGTTTTTTAAAGCGATGCATAAACATCATGCTCATCATGGCGGAGGGCATGGGCATTGCCAGCATGGACGTCACAGGCACCACGGACACCATGAAAATTCCTCAACTGGTGAAACTTCAGTAAATCATAGTGAAGGAAAGAAAACAGAAGAGTAACCAGGCAAATATAAAAATATAATTTTGAAAAGGTAAATATCAAAGGAAAAGGCCTCTTCCCGTATTATGTGGAAAAGGCCTTTTCCTATTGGCAATGTAAGTTAGTATTTTGACTTGTTAATAATAAACTCTTTCATCGCATGAATTGAATCATTACTGATGACATGCTCAATTGCACAAGCGTCCCTGTCCGCAATGGCTGTGTCAACTTTTAGAATTTGGGTAAAAAACTGCTCGATAACTTGGTGCTTTTTTGATGTGAACTCTGCGAACTCACGTCCTGTAGGAGTTAGAAATATTTCCTTGTATTTTTCATTGATGATCAATCCTTTTTCTGAAAGCGTCGACATAGCACTGTTGGCGCTGGCCTTTGTGACACCTAATCGTTCAGCAATATCAGAAATTCTTGCTCCTGTTCCGTCGGTTGACAGTTCATATATCGCTTCTAAATAGTTTTCCATAGCAAATGTTAACTTTCCCATAACAATCTCCTTTAAGAGTATGAGCTACTATTATAGTTTTTCATATTTCCTTGTTAAAATCAACCTTAGCATTTTATAAATTTTCGGTGTTAGTATTTTGCTTAAGCAGCATGGTCAATTGATAATGACTATAATTATCCAGAAGGATGTTGCAATACATAACAATTGGCTAAGGAGCACTACAAAAAAATGATTAGACGAAGTGATTCTCATTACAGAGTGATTTTCTAAAAGATCGATACCCCACACAGGACAGGACAGGACGGCTGTATCTAGCTTTTTTTTAAAAGTGTGGGGACGCCCAGCCATAATCAGAGCACTTCACAAACTCGTTAATGCTGAGGGAATTAACTTCCTCAGTTAAGCTATCCCATTAAGTATAAAACATTTCGAAGCCAAGACAAAACTACGAATTTGGATATTGACTTTCATTATCAATAAGGATAGAATTAGATTACAGAAATCAAACGAATAATTGTTAATAAGGCGGATCAGCAAGTCCAGTACTTAGACTAATCTGACTTACGAAGGAGATGAGCATGATGTCTTTATCGAGAGGAAAGTTAAATACAGCTTATACGGTGAATAGTGTTAATACTGATCATGAAGATATTCGTGAATTTTTATTTACCCTAGGTTGTTATCCCGGTGAAAAGGTTACAATTATTTCTAAACTAGCATCCAATTATATTATCAACATCAAAGATGCCAGGTATAGCATAGATGAGGATTTGGCAAAGGCTATTATGGTATAATACATTTTCTTACAAATCTTTTTGTCTATTTGTGCATAAGCAAATTATTAATAAAAAGTTAGACTAAACTAACTATTTGAGGAGGAGCTCATGAAAATTGCGTTAGCTGGAAATCCTAATAGCGGAAAAACAACCTTGTTTAATGCTATTACTGGTAAAATTGAGCAAGTAGGAAACTGGGCGGGGGTAACCGTTGAGAAAAAAGAAGGAGACGTTAAACAGAGTCTTAACCTCAGGAATGAAGACTTGGTTGTGGTGGACTTACCCGGTGCCTACTCTATGTCGCCTTACACTAGTGAAGAGTCGATAACCAGAGACTTTGTACAAAACAAAAAACCAGATGTTATCATCAACATTGTTGACTCCACCAATTTAAGCAGAAGTTTGTTCTTTACTACACAATTATTGGAACTGGGCATTCCCGTCGTTGTTGCTCTAAATAAAGGTGATTTGACTCAGAAAAAAGGCAACACGATTGATATACCGGCATTAAGTGATGCACTTAAATGTCCCGTTATCTCAACAGTATCAACAAAACCAGCTAATAACGGTTTACTTGAACTGATCAATGCTGTAATAGCTGTTGGTAAGTCCAATAAAAAGCAAATCCCACCGAATATCAGTGGTGCCAAAAAAGCTTCAACAAAAGAGGAATTTGATAAAGCTGATAAAAAGCGATTTTCATTTGTAAACACAGTTGTGGCCGAAGTTGAGAGAAGGAAAGTTAGTTCTGAAAAGCAAACTATCCAAGACCAGGCTGATAGGATAATTGCTCACAAATGGCTGGGGATTCCAATCTTTGCAGCAATAATTTGGCTAGTGTTTTCCATCTCGCAGTCTTGGGTTGGACCGTGGTTAGCGGATACTCTTGTCGGATGGATAGATTTGTTGTACGCAGGTGTGGCCTCACTATTAGGCGAAGAGGTAAACCCTGTTTTGGCAGCCTTGCTGCTTGATGGTATTATTGGCGGTGTGGGTGCAGTCATTGGATTTTTGCCGCTGATTATGGTGTTGTTTTTCTGCTTAGCACTATTGGAAGACTGCGGTTATATGGCTCGTGTTGCTGTGGTTATGGACAGATTTTTTAAGAAAGTCGGATTGTCCGGAAAATCTATTATTCCGATGATTGTTGGTACCGGTTGTGGTATCCCGGGAATTATGGCAACCAGAACCATTAAAAACGAAAGACAAAGACGTACCACTGCTATGTTAGCCCCATTCATGCCTTGTGGAGCAAAACTGCCCATCATTGCTCTTTTTGCAGGAGTGTTCTTCGGAGACAATGCCTGGGTAGGAACGTCCATGTATTTCCTGGGGATTATTGTAATCATAATAAGTGCCTTGATTATCAGACGTATTACCGGAGATTTTTCCAAGTCCTATTTTATTATGGAACTTCCTGAATATAGAATGCCGAGCATTAAAAGAGCAGTTATCTCTATGTTCATGAGAGCAAAAGCATTCATTATTAAAGCAGGTACAATTATTCTGATTTGTAACGCTTTAGTACAAATATTACAAACCTTCAATTGGCAATTCCAAGTCGTTGCCGAGACGGCACCGGAGACAAGTATTCTAGCCAGCATTGCATCACCTTTAGCTGTCTTATTTATCCCCCTGGGCTTTGGCCTGTGGCAGTTTGCCGCTGCAGCAGTAACGGGATTTATTGCCAAGGAAAATGTCGTAGGAACATTAGCTGTTTGCTTTAGCATAACAAACTTTATCGATGTGGAAGAATTAGCCCTTGTCGGCGGTAGTGCAGAAGTAAGTTCGATATTTGGTATTAGCGCCGTAGCTGCACTTTCTTATCTGGTATTTAACCTCTTTACACCTCCATGCTTTGCGGCGATTGGTGCCATGAACTCTGAAATGGAATCGCGTAAGTGGTTATTTGGGGCCGTCGGTTTTCAACTAAGTATGGGTTATACATTGGCCTTCCTCGTATATCAGATAGGAACCTTAGTAACAACCGGGTCAGTGGGTACAGGATTTATCGGGGGACTGATTGCCGTGGCGCTAATTGTAACGGGTATTATTTACTTAATGAGAAAGGGCGCTAACAGCACGCGAATATCTGCTGAAATGCAGTCGGTGAAAATATGAGCACAGTTGATTTTATAGTAATAGCTATTGTTGCTGCTCTCGTTTCTCTAGCCATATATAAAATCGTCAGAGATAAAAAAAGAGGTGTAAAGTGTTCGGGATGCAGTGGATGTTCCGGATGCTCCGAGTGCCCTGACGATATACAACTTCAGAAATAGTAAAAAACCTTCTCCAATATTGTTGTTTGGAGAAGGTTTCCTTTTCCAAACAATGTAGTACCCATTAGACTCCAGGACTACGACTACACCCGTCATACAAACTCGGTTCTTTTTGCCTACTTCACTGAAACGGTTAATGAGGGAAAGAAAAAGCCAAGCTTTCTTTGCGATACTGCTGAAATTGAGCTTGGCAGCATAGCCCTCACTGAGTTGGGGGAGAAAGTCTGGGCTCAAGGAAATCTGTCAATGGTGTGATTGTATTCATGTCAAGCGAATAGCGTGACCAGTGCTTGCTGAGTATCAAGAGTAGATTGAGGTACTTATCCTAGAGGTTGGTTAGAATGCTAATCAACATCTAGGATTTTTTGTGCATGAATGACTATTATCAGAGAAGAAAATAAGATCCGTAAGGATTTAATTTGTAGAATTGGAAGGTATGTGCAGGCAAGATGTGGAATTACAAAGGTGATGTTTATGATTAAGAAGAAAGAAGGATGGTCAATGTTTTTATTTCCTGCTTCGTAACACCGCCCACGGTAACCATCTTTCTATATTTGTTGACGATCCCTACTATTGTAATAGTTTTGCTAATATGGTTTGTAAGGAAGATGAACAGGATTGATAATACTCTTCGGGAAATCCTAGAGGAGTTAAGATTAAGTAAAAAAGACAATGAATAATATCTAGAGATGTGACCTAGTGCAACTAGGGGAAGAGAGGAGAGGAGTTATGTGTACTAGTTATTTCTTCATAGCAGTTTTATGTGCTGTAATCTTATACATAATGGTTAGTGAAATTTACAGGTTCAGTAAAGGAAAATATTACTCCTACTTCCAGTGGAACAAAACAGACAGTTTTAGGAAAAAAATGCTGGATATTTGTTTGCTTATAGTGGTTTGGGTCTGTATTTATAATTTGCCGCCTGAAACCATGCCTAATTTTCTTCCGGCATTCATTCTTATAGCCCTTTGCTTGGTATTTAGTACTTTAAATTATTTATCCTATGTAAAAATTCGAGATTCGAAGATTTTTATACATGCACTTATCTTGGATATATTAGTTATTGCGCTTTTCTTAATAATTGAATTGAGGTAAGAGATTTTGGCAGAGGACGATGTAATCAAGCAAATCGCTGAAATTAAAAAGTACCCTGAAAAGTTTCGCTCAATTTATTATGTTTTGCAAAAACATCCCAAAGTGGAGAGTGATAATCCCTCTTGACAGGAATATGTGAGGTTAGATAAAAGGTCCTTTCCTTTATTATGAGGAAAGGACCTTTTATCGATTGACCCTGAGAAAGCTTAACCAGGAATTACTGCGGGAACATATACTCGTTGGGCCAGCTCGTTGTCGATCATAAACAATCCGGCACCATCGCCCTTAATAAGCTTGAGTTTGTTTAAAACACGACTCACATTTTCCTCTTCTTCCGCCTGTTCGGTAATAAACCACTGCACAAAAATTTCTGTAGTATGGTCTCTGACTTCTCGGGCTATGTCCATGAGAGAGTAGATTGATTGTGTGACGGTTTGCTCATGGGCTAAGGTTAATTCGAATACCTCTTGAGGACCGGAAAACTCGCTTCGTGGTTTCTGAATCTCAGCAAAGGTGAGTTTTCCCCCAATTTTATTTATATAATTGAAAAATCCCAGGGCATGATCCCGCTCTTCTTGAACTTGGACTCGGAAGAAATTGGAAAATCCGTCAAGGTTAAGTAACGAGAAATATGATTGCATCGCGAGATAAAAATAAGCGGAAAAGAGTTCTTTGTTTACTTGGTCATTAAGGGCTTTAACCATTTTTTCGTTATTCAATATCTTCACCTATCCTTTTTTATAGAATTATTATTTCCGTTGATTTATACACTTTTCTGCTATGTCAGGGTTCCTTCTGATTCCCTTCGTGGTTTTTATTCTTAACTTCTAAAAAGATATTGTTTGGGTTTGGATTTGACGGTGTTATTGTTGGCGCTTCGTTATAACCAATGCTCTGCTTAATCAGAGATAATTCATTCATGATTAGGTTAAAATCTTCCTTGGTTGGGGGTTTCTTGCTTTCTTTTAATTCATATCCCAACTGGCCACTAACCTCAATGGTAGCGTATTGAATATCTTCTAGGGATGATACTCCAACCTGTCTTACACGAGTTTCAAGTTTATCAAGAGGCATACGAATCTTTTTTAGGTTGTTAAGATTTGGTTTGCCATTTTCAATGACCATTACAGCTTTACCTGTAAAAAGTGTCTCCAGAATGTCAATCTTCAGTGAAAGATATTCACTAAAGATCATTAATACTGTTAACAATAAGGCTGCGGCGAAGGTAACAAAAAGACCATGACCAGCAACGGGTTGAATTAGCAAAGACCCTAATCCAATCATTACGATAGTTTGGGATATGGTCATTTGCGAGATGGATTTTCTTCCGCCAATTCTTAAGATAAATGTGCCTATAAAGAATATTAGAATTGCTTCCCAGATCCAATGTAACTCCACTTGTATCCTCCGCCCATAAGTTCATATTATTAGCTTCTGATTCGCTAAAATCTGGCTCAAGTGTCATAACATTAGCTTGAACCAGTAATTAGGGATTAGGATACCCTAAATATCTAAACTTATCACGTGGAACTATAAAATTTATCCGATGACTACCAGACGTAAGACTCCCATCTTCTAAGTTCTTAGATCAATGGATATAAAATGAACTATTGAAAAAAATAAAGAGTGCCCCCTTTTGTTTTAAACTTTCAAAAAGGAGACTCTAGAAGATGAATGTTATTGAGATTAATGGTCTAACCAAGTCTTACGGAAGAGAGCGAGGAATTATTGATATTAACTTTAATGTAGAGGAGAAAGAGATCTTTGGCTTTATTGGCCCAAATGGCGCGGGAAAGTCAACAACTCTGCGTACTTTATTGGCCCTTATTTACCCCACGAGTGGCGGTGCCAAGATATTTGGAAAGGACTGTATAAAACATAGTTCGGAAATAAAAAAAGAAATCGGGTACTTGCCTTCTGAAGTATTCTATTATGACAAAATGAAAGTGATTGATCTTTTAAACTATTCGGCTAGTTTCTATAAAAAGGATTGTAGTAAAAGAATTAAAGAGTTAGCAGAAACCATGGACCTCAATCTTAACAAAAGGATTGACGACTTGTCCTTTGGCAACAAAAAGAAAGTTGGCATCGTGCAAGGGCTTCTCCATGAGCCAAAACTAATTATTCTTGACGAGCCGACAAGTGGTCTAGATCCCCTAATGCAACAAAGGTTCTTCGAACTATTACTAGAGGAAAACAGAAAGGGTTCAACCATCTTGTTTTCTTCTCATATTTTAGGTGAGGTTCAAAGAATGTGTAACCGGGTGGCCATTATTAAGGAAGGGAAAATCATTAAGCTTGAAACCATAAGTACATTGCAAGAAAATAACTATAAAAAAATAAGAGTTCAGTTAAATGCAAATTTAGATCTGAATTATTTCAATATCGAAGGAGTGAGTAATTTAGAAGCAAAAGCGAATGTCATCAGTTTTTTATTTAGAGGTAATATAAATTTGATTATGAAAAAACTCTCGGAGATTGAGATAGCCAATGTCTGGGTCGAGGAACCTGATCTTGAAGAAATCTTTTTGCATTTCTATGAAAAAGGGGCCTAATACTATGAATATGCTTTTACATGAGCTAAAGGTCTATAAGAAAAATACAATAATCTGGTCGTTAACACTATCAGGATTGGTCGTTCTATTCCTCTCAATGTTTCCGACCATTTCCAGAGAAGCAGAAGAGTTTAAAAAGTTAATGGAGGGGTTTCCTGAGGCTATTAGAATGGCCCTAGGGCTTTCGGTGGAGAATATTGGTTCAATCTTAGGATTCTATTCCTATATCTTCTTGTATATATCCCTTTTCGGGGCAATCCAAGCAATGCTCTTAGGTGTGTCAATCCTATCTAAAGAAGTGCGGGAAAAAACTGCGGATTTCCTATTAACCAAGCCTGTTACCCGTAATCAGATTGTAACTGCCAAGCTATTAGCGGCCTTTCTCTCCTTAGTATTTACTAACATCCTTTACTTAGGAGCAGCAACTCTGATGGCTTCTTATGTGGAAACAAATGAGTTCAGTATTAAAATATTTTTGTTGTTGTCTTTAACTTTATTCTATCTGCAGCTTATCTTTCTAGCCTTGGGAATCATCGTTTCTTTGTTAATCCCTAAGCTCAAATCAGTTCTTTCTGTTTCCTTGGGTATAGTCTTTGCTTTATTTATGATAGGAGCTTTTGCTTCAACAACTGAGGATGATGCTTTACGGTATCTTACGCCATTTAAATACTTTGACTTTACCTATATAATTCAAAATTCGGGTTATCAACTTTCGTTCATATTCGTATCGATAGGTTTTATTGCAATCGCCATTACTGCCAGTTACTTTATTTATACTAGGCGAGACATTCAGGCTGTCTAACAGAGTATGTGACTCACTTGGGGAACAATACATAGCTATTAGGAATGGAAATTCCTCAGTTAATTAGGAAATTCTAAGGAGGCTCCATATGAACGTTTTCAAACGAGAAATAAGAGCTAATAGAAAAGCTCTTGTTATTTGGTGTATTGGTGTTTTCTTACTAATTGCCAGTAGTATGGGGAAATATGCAGGACTTTCTGCCTCGGGCCAATCAATTAATGACTTATTGACACAAATGCCTCAATCTCTAAAAGCAATTATGGGTCTGGGAACCTTTGATTTAACAACCGCTGTCGGGTATTATGGAGTCCTGTTTATTTACTTGGTAATGATGGCCTCGATTCACGCAGCTATGCTAGGAGCAAGTATTATCTCCAAGGAAGAACGAGATAAAACAGCGGAGTTTCTATTTACTAAACCAATTTCAAGAAATAAAATTATTTCCTCAAAGCTTTTAGCCGCCTTCGTTAATATAGTAATCTTTAATCTTGTAACGTATCTCTCCTCAATCCTTTTAGTACAACAATCCAGCAAAGGGGAAGGGGTAGTAGGTATTATATCGACTCTAATGGCTGGAATGTTTATCTTACAGCTGCTTTTTCTTTTTACCGGAAGTGCAATTGCGGCTAAAAGTAAGCAGCCTAAAAGTGCCCCGACTTATGCTGCAGGAATAATATTATTTATGTTCATGTTATCCCAGGCGATTGATCTTGACAACAGACTAGAACTATTAAGATTCTTGACACCGTTTAAATATTATGACGCCAAAAATCTAATTTATGAACAAGGCTTTGAATCCATGTATGTCCTAATATCAGTTGGTATTATCGCTCTACTGATTAAGGCTACTTATGCATTTTACGAAAGCAGGGATTTGGATATTTGAAATCAAATCAAATTGGAACCAAAACATATGCTAAAAGAGCAATTTATTATCCTTGAAAGATAATAAATTGCTCTTTTTTGTCGAAAAAGTTATCTTTGTGTGATGATAGAAAGAAATCAGTATTACCATTACAATTATGTTGTTGATATAAATAATCTTGAACCCATCTGATGGAAAATATAGGGATTCATCAAAGAAAATACTTCTAATTCCAAATTTTTAAGAGGGAAGGGTTAAGTATGAAGAGCATTAAAATGAAAATTATCATCTACATTGGGATACTGCTACTTATTGTCTGTGGGGGCTTAGGAACAATCTCATACATGACGGCAGTAAATGCTATCCAAGAACAGGCTAAGAAAACACTTCCCCAGTTAGCAACTGAGGGAGCGAGGGTTGTTTCTGAAAGAATTAATTCTGTGTTAAATACCCTTGAAACTGTAGCTGACAACAATATAATTCAGGAAGGCGTAGGTAGTCAGGGGGATGCAATCGTTAAATTTGTCGGTGATGAGGCTAAAAGAAGCGGACATCTTCAAATGTTTACTCTTGGATTAGATGGCTTAATATTATCAACTCAAAGTGGACAAATGGTCGACTTAAGTGAACGAGATTACTTTAAAAAGGCTATTAGCGGTGAAAGATTTGTCTCTGACCCAATTGTAAATAAAGAAAATGGATCTATCGTTATTTCCTATGCTGTTCCAATAAAAAAAGATGGAAAGATAATTGGAGTATTAGTCGCTTTGAGAGACGGAACTAATTTAAGCACTATTACAAAGGATATTAAATTCGGTGAAACAGGTAATTCCTTTATGATCAATAAAATAGGTACAACTATTGCCCATACGAACCAGGACCTAGTAATGAACATGGATAATGATTTTGAAAATGTTAAACAAGATCCAAAACTCGAGCCGTTGGTGAAATTAGAAAGAGAAATGGTTGAAGGAAAGACTGGAGCCGGAGAGTATGACTATAACGGAGTTGTAAAATATCTTGGCTATGCACCTATACCAAGTACTGAATGGTCATTGGCAATTGCTGCCCCTAAAGTTGATGTAATGTCAGGGATAAATACTATGGGCAAGTCCGTTTTAATTGCATCGTTAGTGGTTTTGTTCCTCGGTCTGGGGTTAGGGTATTACATCTCTAGATTAATTTCTACGCCTTTTATGTCCGCTGCGGAGCATCTTAAGGTCATCTCATCTGGTGACTTCACACGAGAAACTCAAAAAGACTTGTTGGAGAGGAAAGATGAAATAGGGGTTCTGGCAAATGCCATTGATACAATGCAGCAATCTGTTAAGGATGTTGTTAAAGGGGTTATAGACGAGTCCAAAAATGTGGAAGAGACAGTATTAGCTACGAGACAAAATATGACGGTTTTGACTCAGCAGATTGAAGAGGTTTCGGCGACTACAGAGCAATTATCTGCAGGCATGGAAGAAACAGCTGCCTCAAGTGAAGAAATGAGCGCAACAGCTACAGAAATTGAGAGAGCGGTAAGTTCAATTGCCCAAAAAGCCCAACAGGGGGCCTTATCGGCGGGAGAAATAAGTCAAAGAGCAAATACACTTAATCAAACTGCAGTTTCTTCCCAAAATAATGCTCAGAATATTTATCTGAATACGCAAGAAAAAATGATCAAAGCGATAGAGGAATCTAAAACAGTCGATCAGATTAATGTTCTCTCTGAAGCGATCTTGCAAATTACCTCTCAAACCAATCTTCTCGCCTTGAATGCAGCCATTGAGGCAGCAAGAGCCGGTGAAGCTGGCAGGGGCTTTGCCGTTGTGGCGGACGAGATCAGAAAACTGGCGGAAAATTCGAAGGATACGGTAACTCAAATTCAGGAAGTGACCAAACTTGTTGTTTCTTCAGTAGGGAATTTGTCAGAAAGCTCGGTGAGTATACTTGAGTTTATTGACAAGCAGGTTCTTAAAGATTATGAGAATATGGTTGAAATTAGTGAACAATACAACAGGGACGCTGAGTTTGTCGATGGATTAGTGACAGATTTTAGTGCAACGGCACAGCAACTGACCGCTTCTGTACAGGAGATGGCCAAAGTAATCGAAGAAATTGCTGTTTCGGCCAATCAAGGAGCAGAGGGAACAACCAATATTGCTCAGAAGAATGTTATGGTGGTAGAGAAGGCCAATGAAGTCATAAGCCATGCAGACAGATCTAAAGAAAGTTCGGAAAGTCTCCTGAAAATTGTCGGGAGATTTAAGGTATAGGAATTTTAATAGACCTCAAAGTGTAAAGGCTAAGGAGTGAAACTTAATTCATTCCTTAGCCTTTCTTGATACCCTTTAAAGCTTTAGACAGTTACCTTATCCATCCAGTCATATTCATCGGGGACGCTGCCATATTGAACACCTGTGACGAAATCAAATAGTTTTTTGGCAAATTCACCAGTTTGATTATTATTAATACTAATCCTTTGCCCCTTCCAGGAAAGCTCTCCAACAGGGGAAATGACTGCAGCAGTGCCTGTGCCAAAGACCTCTTGAAGTTCTCCTTTAGCATGAGCCTCATACACTTCTTCAATTGAAATTTGGCGCTCTGTTGTTTTTAATCCCCAACTTTGGGCTAATTCCAGGACAGTTTGCCGGGTTATGCCACCTAAGATACTCCCACTGAGCTCAGGGGTAATAATCTCATCGTTGATTTTAAAGAAGATATTCATAGTGCCAACTTCTTCAACATACTTACGATGTACTGCATCCAACCATAATACCTGATCAAACCCTTGCTCATGGGCTTCGGCTTGAGCGTTAAGACTCATGGCATAATTGGCCGGAGTTTTGGCTTGACCCAAGCCACCTTTAGTAGCCCGGACATATTTATCCTCGACTTTGATACTGACAGGATTAAAGCCATTAGAGTAATAGGCACCTACAGGAGAGAGAATAATAAACAATTTATATGTACTGGAAACCTTAACTCCTATGTAACCGTCAGTAGAAACGATAAAGGGTCTTATATAAAGGGAAGTACCAAGTTTACCGGGTACCCAAGCTTTATCCAATTCTAAGAGTTGGAATAAACCTGCTTTTACTTCTTCAACATTAATCTGAGGAATGCAGAGATGACTAGCTGATCTATTGAAGCGATTCAGATAATGATTGGCTCTAAATACAGCTATCTGATCGTTTGAAGTTCGGAAGGATTTCATTCCTTCGAAGATTGCTTGCCCATAATGAAAAACTATGGTTGCAGGAAGGAATGAAAACTCACCGTAAGGAACTATCCGTGGAGAATGCCATCCTTTACCCTCCTCATAGTCCATTATGAACATATGATCAGTAAAGATCTTTCCAAAACCCAATTGATCATCGGTGGGTAATACTCCAGCCTGTTCTACTTTGCTTATAGAAATCTCAGTCATAACTATGCCTCCAAAACTCATTTATGTACCTACTAAATCATAATCCTTGAAAGTCAGTTCTTCAATACCAGAGGAGCAAGAATTTTGCTGAAACACCATGTATATTGTGTACATGGTGTTTGTTTAGTATCATACTCTTGAATTCTCTTTGCAGCAATCCTGCTAGAGACGAGCTAGGGAAAATTTTACTTACTAAAAATAGACTACCAGATTTTATCTAAGTAAGCGAAGGGTGTTATTCACTGACGATTAGTTCCCTGATAAGTTATATCATGACATTATCACTAGCACTAATCAATAACAAGAATGTAATCTTTGCTTGACAGATCCTCTATAACAGGATAGAATTTCTTAAACATAAAACCTTTGAACAAGAGAAGTACGAGAAGTTGGGTGTATTCAGAGAGTTGCAGGTGGTGAGATTGCAGCAGCATAGATTTTTCCGAATGGGCTTGTGAGGGCAACTTGAAACTGCTGGGCAGGAGTAGACGTTGACGGGAACCCCGTCCGTTATCAGTGGGGTGCATATGATGGTATGCAAAATGAGTGGGCGATTCTTTGGGTCGTCAACTAGGGTGGTATCGCAGAAGTTTAAAAGCTTTTGTCCCTTTATGGGGACAGAAGCTTTTTTTGTACTATTTTAGAAAGTATAACTTTTAGTTGAATACTGCAAGTTGGGTTATTTCGTGCTAAGACAGTGTCTTCGTCTGAAGCATAAGTGCAACTAAGGCAACCGCCTGCGCCTGAAGGCTGCGAGAAGGCTAATACGTGCGAAGACAGTGTCTTCGGGCGCTAGCCAAGTTTTCTAATTTTTTTACGAGCCAACACTCATACAGCTAACCGTCACCTATAGGAATGAGAAACGAATTTTATGAGTTGAAAGGAGTTTTCACATTGTTAGCAAGAGGTGATATTGGATGGTCTTTGTACTAAAGCAGAACGTTTCGCCAGAGCAGATAAACCTATTCGTTGAAAAGATTGAAGCAGAGGGATATTCCACCTTTATTAGCACAGGAACGGAGCATACTGTCGTATGTCTGATTGGCAACACCGCCAAAATAGATCTGGATTTTATTGTTCAAACTAACGAAATTGTGGAATACGGCAAGCGAGTGACTGAGCCCTATAAGGCTGTAAATCGTACCGTCCACCCGGAAGATACCTTAGTTAAAGTAGGCAATATAACCTTCGGAGAGGGATTCTTTCAAGTTATTTCCGGTCCCTGCTCAGTTGAGAGTGAGGAACAGATCGTCCAAATTGCCAAATCCGTCAAGGAAAGTGGGGCGACATTATTACGGGGAGGTGCCTTTAAACCTCGAACCTCACCTTATGCCTTCCAGGGACTACAGGAGACTGGTATTAAATTTCTGCTGACTGCTAAGCAGGAAACTGGGTTGCCTATTGTTACAGAGATCATGAATCAGACACAATTGCCCTTGTTTGAGGAAGTAGACGTTATTCAGATTGGTGCCCGCAATATGCAGAATTTTGATCTTCTCAAGGAAGTCGGACGGTCAAAAAAACCGGTTTTGTTGAAAAGAGGCTTATGCAATACCATTGAGGAATTTTTAATGAGTGCAGAATATATTATGTCTGAAGGAAACTCACAGATCATATTATGTGAAAGAGGAGTACGCACCTTTGAAACTATGACAAGAAATACTTTGGATATTTCTGCAGTTCCACTTTTAAAACAGAAATCACATCTGCCGGTAATTATTGACCCCAGCCATGCGGCGGGAATTCGAAGTTTGGTTGCCCCCTTATCTAAGGCTGCCCTTGCCGTTGGGGCCGACGGTGTTATGATCGAGACCCATTATAACCCTTCCAAAGCCTTAAGTGATGGTGCCCAGACCCTAGATTTGGAACAATTTGCTTCTCTGATGAAGGATCTAAAGAAGAGAGCAGCCTTTGAAGGCAAGACCGGAATCTAGACACAAAACTTAAATAGAGCTATAAACCATTGAGGCGGAGATAACGTTATTACGTGCCCTTACAGAGAGCAGGGATGCTGAGAACCTGCAGAACGCAGTATAACAAATGGACCGCTGAGGGCGCAATGAAACGGATTCTTCCGGAGTACCCTGCGACGCAGCACAAGCGTTAGCGTGTGAGGAATATGTTAGTATTCTTTGAAGATTGCCGGCGAAATGTCGGCAAAGCAAGGTGGTACCGTGAGTCAGTAATTTGCTCGCCCTTGACAATTGATTGTCAAGGGCGAGTTTTTCTATTCAGTTTAAACTCATTTAAGCAAAGGTAAGTAAAGAAAGGAGTAAATCATATGTTAAGACCAAGCTTAGAGCAAGCAAAAATCATCGCCCCAGGGTATACAATAATCCCCGTTTCCCGAGAGATATATGCCGATATCAAAACTCCCATCGCCTTATTAAAAGCTATCAATTCTATCAGTCACCGCTATTATCTCTTGGAAAGTGTCGAGGGGGGTGAGGTCTGGGGCAGATACTCGTTTTTAGGGTTTGACCCGGTGACCCAGGTTACTTGCAAGGATAATAATATCGAAATTGACAATGGAACTATTATCAAGCTCCGAGGATCAGACCCAACCACAGTCGTCAGGGAAATTTTGGCCCAGTATAAATCCCCCAGCTTTGACTTTTTACCACCCTTTACCGGGGGATTTGTGGGCTATTTTGCTTATGATTACATCAAATACTTCGAGAAGACCCTGCAACCTAAAAACAGGGATGAAGATCACTTTAATGACCTGGAATTAATGCTTTTTGATAAGGTCATCGCTTATGATCACTTGAAACAAAAGATCAATATTATCATTAATATTAGAACAGATGCTTTAGAAGAGGGTTATCGCAAAGCAAGCTTCGAAATCGATAACATTATTAAATTAATTAAGCAAAACATCACTGAAGTTCTTAATAAGCCTGTCTTAAAATCTGAGATTGAACCGGATATCACGGGAAGTGAATATCAAGAGATGGTCAGAAAAGCGAAAGAATATATCATTGATGGGGATATATTCCAAGTTGTATTGTCCAGGCGTTTTAAAGCTGAAATGACCGGCAGCCTAATGGACACCTATAGAGTATTGAGAACGACGAATCCTTCTCCCTATATGTTTTTTATTAAAACCAAAGATATTGAGATAGCCGGGACATCACCGGAAACTCTGGTCAAGCTTCAAAATGGGAAATTGGCTACTTTTCCCTTAGCCGGAACCAGGCCCAGAGGAGCTACTGAGGAAGAAGATAAACAGATTGAGCAGGAATTGATGGAGGATGAAAAAGAACTCAGTGAGCACAACATGTTAGTGGATTTGGGAAGAAACGATTTAGGGCGAATCAGCAAATTTGGCAGTGTCAAAGTGAACAATTATCTTAAAATCCTGCGCTTCTCCCATGTTATGCATATCGCTTCTGAAGTGAACAGCGAGATCAGAGAGGGCAAAGATGCCATGGATGCGATTATGTCGGTTCTGCCTGCCGGGACTCTTTCCGGGGCACCGAAAATCCGGGCCTGTGAGATCATTGACGAACTTGAGAATACTCGCCGGGGAATCTACGGTGGGGCTATAGGCTATATCGACTTTTCCGGAAACATGGACACTTGTATCGCCATTAGAATGGCTGTGAAAAAAGACGATAAAGTCTATGTGCAGGCTGGAGCTGGTATTGTAGCAGACAGTGTACCGGAAAATGAAAGTCTGGAGTGTGAAAATAAAGCCATGGCCGTGATAAACGCCTTGAAGCTCTCTCAGGAGGTGATGGATTAATGATCTTATTAATCGACAACTATGACAGCTTTTCCTATAATCTCTATCAATTAATTGGTGAAATAAATGAAGATATAAAAGTAGTGCGTAATGATGAGCTTAGTGTTCAGGAAGTAAAGGCCTTAAAAGCGACCCATATCGTTATTTCACCCGGTCCTGGTTTTCCTGCTGCCGCAGGGATCTGTGAGGAAGTCATTAGTCAACTAAAAGAAACCACCCCAATCCTGGGAGTATGTTTGGGTCACCAGGCGATCTGTGAGGCCTTTAGAGCCAGAATAATTCATGCCCAGAAGGTTATGCACGGCAAAAAGAGCACAATCCATATCGCCAATGGCAACGAGATTTTCAGAGGGTTGCCTCCGATCATCGAGGCAGCTAGATATCATTCTCTAATTGCCGAAAAGCAGACTATCCCGGATGAGCTTTTGGTGATCGCTGAGGATAAAAATGGTGAAATTATGGGGGTTAAACATCGGGATTATGAGGTTTATGGCGTCCAGTTTCATCCGGAATCTATCCTGACACCCAAAGGGAAATTAATTATAGCCAATTTTCTTGGCCTAGGGGGCAGAGAATAATGATTACAAATGCTATTTATAAAATAGTTAACGGACAAGATCTAGATCTGGAAACCACAAAAGCTGTTATGGAGCAAATCATGAACGGAGAGGCAAGCAATGCCCAAATAGGATCGTTTCTGACAGCTATGAGAATGAAAGGGGAAAGTATCGAGGAAATAACCGCCAGTGCCATGGTCATGCGCGAAAAGTGCACAAAGCTCAAAACAGAAATGGATGTCCTGGATATTGTGGGAACCGGGGGAGACGAAGCTAATACTTTTAATATCTCCACAATCAGTGCTCTGATCGTATCTGCCGCCGGAGTACCTGTTGCTAAACACGGAGGACGATCTGTCTCCAGCAAATGCGGAAGTGCGGATTTATTGGAAGCTTTAGGTGTCAAGATTGACATCAGCGCAGAAAAGAGTGAAGAAATACTGCGCAAGATTGGTTTGTGCTTCATGTTTGCTCCCACTTACCATGCTTCCATGAAATATGCGGCACCGGTTCGGCGGGAATTAGCCATTAGAACTCTCTTCAATATCTTAGGCCCCTTAGCAAATCCTGCCGGTGCCAATACTCAACTGCTGGGGGTTTATGATGAAAATCTAGTGGAGCCGCTAGCCAGAGTGCTTTTAAATCTGGGGGTAAAGAGAGCAATGGTGGTGCATGGACATGACGGTTTGGATGAGGTTACTTTATGCAGCACAACCACTGTTTGTGAAGTCTTTGCAGGTAGGTTAAACAGCTTCTTTCTTGATCCGGAGCAATTAGGATTTACAAAGTGCTCACCCGCAGAGCTTGTGGGAGGAAATCCTGAAGAAAACGCGCAAATTGCCCTGGATATCTTAAATGGACAGAAAGGACCTAAGCGTGACATTGTCTTACTGAACACAGCCCTCTGTCTGTATATGTTTCATAGTCATACAACTCTCCGTGATTGCGTCAGACTGGCCGCAGAGATTATTGACTGTGGAAAAGCAAAAGCACAGCTGGAAAAATTTATTACCCTGTCCAATGAGGTAGTGCTATGATACTGGATCAAATTGCCCTCTATACCATTGAAAGAGTCAAAGCATTAAGAGCAAGCAAGTCATTTGCGGAGATAAGGGAAGCAGCCCTGGCTATTAAGTCTGAAAAGCCATTTGCCTTTGAAAAAGGACTAGTCAATCCAGGCATTGCCTTCATTTGCGAGGTAAAAAAAGCCTCCCCGTCTAAGGGGATAATTAGTGCGTCCTTTGATTATGTAAGAATAGCTGAAGAATATGAAAAAGCCGGCGCTGATGCAATTTCTGTACTGACAGAACCAAAATTCTTCTTAGGCAGTGATAAATATTTAACGGAAATTAAAGATCGAGTGAAAATACCTCTACTCCGCAAAGATTTTGTAATTGATAGTTACCAAATTTATGAGGCGAAAATCATTGGTGCGGCGGCAGTTCTGTTAATCTGCAGCTTACTTGATACGAACAAGCTACGGGAATATATTCAGATTGCGGATAGTTTAGGTCTCTCAGCCCTGGTAGAAACCCATACTGAAGCGGAGATTAAGTCAGCGCTGCAAGCCGGTGCCCGAATTATCGGGATTAATAATCGGAACTTAAAAACATTTGAAGTTGATTTGCAAACAACCATCTCCCTCCGGCATCTGGTACCGAAAGAAGTGATACTTGTCTCAGAAAGCGGGATTCAAACAACAGAGGATATAAAAATGCTGGGCCAAAGTAAGGTCAATGCCGTATTGATTGGTGAAGCATTTATGAGAAGCGATAATAAGGCTGAAGTTATGAGGGCGCTAAGGGGTGATTTGACTGGTGACCAAAATCAAAATATGCGGACTAACCAGAGAGTGTGATATAGAGGCGGTTAATGAGGTGAGACCAGACTACGTGGGCTTTGTGTTTGCGGAGAGTAAACGTAAGATTACACCGCAAAAGGCCTATAGTTTGAGGAAGCTTCTCGATAAAGAAATCCAAACCGTAGGAGTTTTTGTGGATGAGAGCATTGACTATATTCTAGATATCTGTTCCAAGGGTATCATTGATCTGATCCAACTTCATGGCAAGGAGAATCAGACCTATATCGAACAACTTAGAGCGAAAAGCTCAAAACCGGTTATCAAGGCAGTCCGAGTGCGTTCCCAAGCTGACCTTAAGTCAGTGGAGACAATGGACTGCAAATACCTCTTGTTTGATACCTATTCAGCTAAAGGCCTAGGGGGAACGGGAGAAACATTTGATTGGACTATTATCGACGGAGTTAAAGCCCCATTTTTTCTGGCCGGTGGCTTAAACTGCTCTAATGTTCTGCAGGCCATAAAGGCTGTTGAGCCCTTTGGCGTAGACATAAGCAGTGGGGTTGAAAGCGCTGGGTTTAAGGATAAAGCCAAAATACGAGAACTCGTCTCATTGATCAGGCAAAGAGCCTAAGCATATCGGGCAAACTGCGGGAATGAGCAGGTCAAAGCATAAGAAAGCACGCCGAAATTCGGCGTGCTTTTGTAAAACTATCCTATTATTTGAAATAGCGGTCAAGCAATCCTTTAAAGGCTTTGCCGTGTCTTGCCTCATCTTTACACATTTCATGAACAGTATCATGAATTGCATCTAAATTGAGCTTTTTAGCTAAAGTAGCAAGATCCTTTTTCCCTTGAGTTGCTCCATATTCTGCATCAACTCGTACCTGAAGGTTCTTCTTGGTATCAGCATCAACAACTTCACCTAATAGTTCAGCAAATTTGGCTGCATGCTCGGCTTCTTCCCAGGCAATTCGTTTGTAAGCTTCAGCAACTTCAGGAAAACCTTCTCTATCTGCTTGACGGCTCATAGCTAGGTACATGCCAACTTCTGTACATTCGCCAACGAAATTAGCTCTTAAACCTTCAATAACTTCCGGGTCAACCCCTTGAGCTATTCCTACTTTATGCTCATCAGCCCATTGCAGAACTCCTTCGACTTTTTCGGAAAACTTGTCTTTTTGAGCCTTACATTGTGGGCAATTGTCAGGAGCCTCATTTCCCTCATGGATGTAACCGCAGATACCGCATACAAATTTTTTCATTTTAAAATTCCTCTCCTTTTTTAGAATGTTTTATCTTTATTGTGTGTTAATCGCTTGCGCTCTTTACATTTATTATTATATTATAATAATTATAAAAGTCAAGACTCTTTTAAAAAAAATCAAATCTATTTTGTAAGACTTGATAAAGGCTTCAAGGGATGATTTGCAAGATAAGAACAGATAAGAGATTTGGGTGCTTGAATTCTAAGTGGGTTATCGATAAGCGAATACTTTATAATAATATTGGACGTCATGAAATATTACCAGTTCCATAGGCAACATTATAAAGTGCCAAAAGCATGATATAAAATCTCCGTATTAATATCAAAAAACCTTTGCATATCTACCTAAAGATAATAACAAAGGTTTTCGTCTAACAAGGATTGTTTAAACAGAGCTATACGCTTTTAATCTCGCTGATTGCCGTGTCTGCACCACAACTGGGGCATATGTAATGATAGCCGGGGATACTCATTTCGATTGACTCAATGTCATTGTCACTAAAATCATTGATTTTGTCTTGCCCTAACTCTTTTAAGGTGACTGAGTCCCACTCTATTCCGCTATGGACAGTATGGCAGTATGGACATTTGTAATTCATCCTTAACACTCACTTCCTATGGCATTCTGTTCTCCGTCATCACCAATATGCTCGACTAATGCTCTCATCATACGACGAGCTGTTCGATAGTTTTCATAGACTTCATTTGAAGGTCTTTCATCTCCATAGATCCGCCAGCCCTGAGTTCTTTTGTAAGGAAGGGGTTGAAGTCCCATGAACCCTAAAACGTCTTTTAAGGGATAGCCTAAGAAAACCCCGATCTCATGAGGGAATTTACGGGATAAGATCCTATGCTTCAAGACTTGCAAATAGCTGTCTAATGAATATTGCGTTGGATAGCTTAAAGATCGCAGGAATTGTTGAATAGCTCTTTGACTTAATACGGAATCCAAGAGATCCTTTTGATAAAACATTACTTGCAGCTGTCCATTAAGTTTCCGAATTTCTCTAATCTGCAGTGCCTTAGGACGAGTAAGTAGGAGCTTCAATTTACTCCAGTCCACTTGATCACTATAAGACACATTCATAAGTACAGAAGGTTTTATTCCCAGGACAAGAGGGGCAAGATTTTCTATGAGAAAAAGGCGCTTTTTCTGAGAAGTGCTATCCTTGGCCCAGGCTATGAGGTCAGCCAGATGTGTGATCTCCGGATGTTCTAACTGCTCCAGCATGTCGATCTCCTTTGAAAAGTATTCCTAGTCCATACATTAAAGTCCTAGGCTATAGGGTTTGCCGGCAAGCCTTATTTATTCCTTTTACTCTGAAAAATCCAACCTGAGTAAGGGACGGTTATGGTGGGCTCTGGAGCAGAGCGCTTTTTAGCTGTGTTAACCCGTGCGAAGACGGTGTCTTCGTTCCGCACGCGTCTGCGAGTTCCGCCACTGGCTCGCTGGACGGTTCGCGAGCGCGTCCGAACCTCCGGGCTTTTCAGCATGTGAACCTGCGGCGCGCTACGGGGACGCGAACCGTCAGCACTTGCTTTGACGCGGCTCCACTGACGCATCCGCTTTGCAGAAAAGCGCTCCTCCAGCCAGTTTGCTAGGAACGTAAGTATTACCTTGAGGACTTAGGTAAGGCTTCGCAGAATCTTTAGCGTGTTAGGAAGACAGTCCTTTAGTTTTTCATTATCTGCCAGTGCCGTATTTCGGCATGGAAGGCTACTCTGAAAGCCCCTAAGACACTCTTGAGAATACTAGACCTGATAGACAGGGAGGCTTCGATCCACAGGAGTGAAATCATTGCATGGAGAGGCGGTAAAGCCCACAAGCTGACCTGGGGAAGCGTAGCCACGGGTTCACACCAGGTATTACCTGGAGGTTTGGCGGAGCTCCCAGGTCAGCGCGTGGGCCAGCCCCGGGGTGGTGTTTAAAAGGATGTGGGCGAAACCGCCCTGCCCCAGAGACCCCATTTTAATACCCTTTCTTTAATTTTGGTCAAAAAGAGGAGTAAGG
>NZ_JMGA01000055.1 GCF_000765145.1 Desulfosporosinus sp. HMP52
AGGGGCAACCGGAGTTACAGGGGCAACCGGAGACGTAGGAGCAACGGGAGCAACCGGAGCAACCGGAGACGTAGGAGCAACTGGAGCTACAGGAGCAACTGGGCCTTAATGACTGGGAAGTGATAATACAAGGTTTCTCAATGCGACTGGGAGTAGATCAATTGCTATCAAAAGTAATTGTCTACTCCTTTTCTTTTGGTTAGGATATTTGGAACTAGAATTGGATCACAAATATAATTGTAGCTATGGATCAACTCCTCAGAATTCTGAATACCATAGAGTAATAACTAATTCTTTTTGAGGAGTAAGTAAACATGTCTAACAACTCCATCACTATTAGCTTGTGTATGATTGTACGCAATGAGGAAAAAACCATTGCTAGGTGCCTTGAATCAGTGAAGGGAATTCCCGATGAAATTGTAATAGTTGATACAGGTTCTACTGACCGAACGAAGGAAATTGTACGGCGATATACAGATAAGATCGATGAATTCACTTGGATTGACGATTTTGCTGCAGCTCGCAACTTTGCTTTTAGCAAAGCGACTATGGATTATATTCTTTGGCTGGATGCAGATGATATCTTTTCGGATTTGGATCGTGGCAAGTTTCTCAAGTTAAAAGAGAGTTTTAATACCGCATTTGATGTTGTGAATATGCCCTATCTGTTGGCTTTTGACCAGTCTGGTTTAGCTACATTTAGTTTAAGAAGGAATCGCCTGGTAAAACGTAATAAAAATTTTCGATGGATCGGAGCAGTACACGAGTATTTGGAAGTGTACGGCAGCATTTTAAATTCTGATATTTGTGTAACTCACAAAGGGATAGGAGGTCATGATTCCGACCGTAACCTTAAGATATATGAGAAGCGTAAAGTAAAAGGGGAAACGTTTTCCCCTCGGGATTTATATTACTATGCAAATGAACTCTTCGATCACCAACTCCATGAACGGGCCATTGAATCTTACAAGGACTTTTTAGATACAAACCAAGGATGGGTGGAGGATAATATCTCTGCTTGTGGGAAACTTGCAGACTGTTACCAAAAACTTGAGAGGCGAGATAAACAACTTGAATATATCCTGAAATCGTTTCAATATGCTCCACCAAGAGCTGAGTTTTGCTGTCGATTAGGATTCTATTTTTTAAATGGGGAGCAATATGAACAAGGTGCTTTTTGGTACAAACTAGCTACTCAATTAGAGAGGCCTATTAGTTGGGGGCCTATAAATGAAGCTTGCTGGACTTGGTTACCCCATTTACAGTTATGTGTCTGCTATGATCGCCTTGGTAAGTATGAATTAGCCTATGAGCATAATGAGATTGCTAGAAACTATCGGCCAGACAATACCCAGATTTTGTATAACAAAAAATATTTAGAGGGTATTTTTAATAAAAATGAAATCAAAACATCACAAACAATAGAGAAAGAGGCAGAGTAAAATGGCGTTATTAAATTGGCACGAAGATTTTATTGTTAACTTGGTAAGCCTTGTCAGGCCGAAGATCTACGTGGAATTAGGGATATATCACTGTGCACTTTTTAATCGGCTGATTCCTTTCACTGAAAAACTAATTGGTGTTGATATAAGTGCTGAAGCCGGGGACTATATGCAAAAGTCTTCCAAAACCAGCTTTTTTAACGGTACGACTCAAGAATTTGCCGAAGAAGTAAGAAGTAACCCTTTTCAGATTGATATGCTATTTATCGATGCGGATCATTCAAAAGAGGCAGTGTTACAAGACTTCAAAGATTTTTTTCCATTCGTAGCCCCTCACGGTCTAATTTTATTGCATGATACTCATCCAGGCAATGAGCAGATGATGCAGCCTGAATGGTGTGGAACTGCCTATCTGGCCATAGAACAGTTGTTAAGAGAAGCCGGATCATCATATGAGTTAATGACCATTCCGCTTTCACCTGGCTTAACAATTTGTAGAAAGCGTCAGGTTCAATTGGCTTGGCAGGAAAAATAATATATCAATATTAAACTAAGCTTTAAAGATAAAGTTTTTACTAAAGGGGTGACGGCATTAATGCTTTCACCCTTTGTTATTATGAACATTAATATTCAGTTTTGGTCCTTGGGGATTCTTCGGAATTTAATAGATTTTATTACGTTTGTTAATATAATTAGCATAATTCAGTTTGCATTTTGATTTCTTTAATATTTCCGTGATATGGAAGTAATACTGACTTCTCGAACTCGATAAACTTTGTGTTTTGGAATGGGCCTAGATCATAGGGATAGTCCTCTTCTGCTAATTGCCTAGTTATTTGATTTGCTTCTTCTTTCCACTTTCTAAAATATTGGTTTCGAGAGAGATTTGTTTTCTCGTAGTTCCAAGATGTAGGCAAATAGATATATTCTATTTCTTCGCTCTCGTAATAGCCGATGTTAGCCTCTTTCAGCCTTCTGGCAAAATCGACATCTTCATAGCCGCCACCAATAAAGCGCTCATCAAAAAAACCAATTCGTCTGATTAAGTCTTTCTTGAATCCGAAAAATCCGAATCTAAATAGCGCAACAATCCCCCAGCCTTCGTTTAACATAACCAAGATTTTTTCCACTGCTTGAGGCGTCGGTCTCGCTTTTTCATTACATACAATAATTATTTCGTATTTACTTGAAGTTATACAGTCGTTAACAAGTTTTGAAAATGAGGGGTAATTTGTGCCATCAAAAACTCTGTAATTATGAGCCTTTAGGCATAGTTGAGCGCCTCTGCAGAGATGAGGTCTATGAGATATAATTACAACTTCATAATCCATTGAATAATCTCCTAAAACATTTTTACTATTGTATGAAGTCAGCCTTGATTCTGACTACATTGAATGCATAGTTTCGTAGTTAAGGAAATATGAAAATGGGGCCTAAGCTCGGCCCCGGTTAAAATTTATTAATGCACTCTGAATTAATAAAAAGAATTTTGCCGAATACTGCCAATCAGAAGTGCGTATTTTATCATGTTCTTATTTAAGGCTCAACAAAAATGCCTCTACTTGATCAGCGGTACGCTGCCAAGTCCAGGTTTGAGCGAAAAGATGCCCGGCATTTGCTAAACGATGACGTTCATTATCCTTTGTCAATAAATGGTAGACAGCTGAACGAAGCTGATCAACGTCACTAGGGGGAACTAATAAACAGTTTTCACCACTTCTGACGTAATCACGATTTCCGCCACAGTCTGTACTTACAACTGCGGTACCACAGGCCATAGCTTCAAGGGGAGGCAGACCAAATGCTTCAAAGTAGGAGGTATAAACAAAGAGGTCTGCCTCAGCATAAAGCTGGGCAAGCTCTTGATCCGTAGTCGAGGTCTTAACCCGGCAAGGAACAGGGCAGGCAAATTGAGCACTCTCAGGAATTGAAACTGTTAAGTCAAAATCGACCTGTCCCTTAATTTGTTTAATAACTTCCAAAAAATCCGAACCGCCCTTCCAGGTATATCCTGAAGTAGGATCACGCATGATGTAAAAAATGTTCTTTCGACCCGTAAGGTTAGAAGGTTTAGGATAAGGGCGGAATGTCGAAATATCTACCCCCCCGGAAATTACTGTGCTTTCCAGACCGGTTTGCTGAAGAATAAGTTGGCGGTGCCACTGTGATATGGACATGATTGGAGCACCAATTAAATAAGTCTGTTTTGCTGCTTGTGATTCAGGGACCCATAGAGGTTCATACCCTAAACTTAACCGGACTACTTTACCTTTTTTAGACTCCCAGGCTGGTTTGACTGTTAAATAAAAATTTGGAAGTATGAAATCCGCTGAAGGGATGGCGGCAGGGGTAAGCTCTTTTACTCGTCTCAATTTGGTACGAAGTGGCCATACTTGGAGTCCTTTTTCGGGCATTACAACTTCAACGTCATGTCCTTTATCAAAAAGGGCATTGGCAAGATGATAGATAAAACGGGCTCCCCCACCCATTTCTAAACTAAGAACAGGAAATACAATTTTCATAGTTTGTCCTCCCTTTGCTTTCCGGTACTACATACTATGCTTTCATGCAGGGTAATTGTGTATCGCTGGTACTTTAAAAGAAGTATTGAATACGATAATAAAGAAAGAAATTTGGAATGGAAGGATGTTCGGCCTGTGATCAACGTAGTAAATCATAAAGACTTCCTTAATTTGATTAATGAACTACTTTCAGATTCTAATACAGTCCTTGATGTAGGCTGTGGAGTAGGTGAGACTCTCGAAAAAATTAGTTGTCCAATTAAAATTGGAGTTGATGCGCATCGGCCCTACCTCGAGAATGCTAGGGCGAGTGAAAAGTTTTTAAAGTTAAATTATAGGGCAGAGCGTCTTAGAGAACTATTTTTGCCTAAGTCGATAGATAGCGTAACTATGATTGATGTTATTGAGCATTTTGAGAAAGAGGATGCATTGGATGTCTTGAATCAAGTGGAAGAAATTGCAACCAAAAGAGTGGTTATCTTTACTCCAAGAGGTTTTTTTCGTCAACTTGATATCGACCATTATAATTTAGGAGGAGAAAGCTTCCAAAGGCATCGATCAGGATGGGAAGTTGAAGATTTTGAAAAGCTGGGGTATAACACTGTAATTTTTAGCAAGTTCCATGATCAGAGTAATAAGGCTTTTTTAGAGGTCTATGGAAAAAATGCTACACCTGTCGATGCCCTTTTGGCTTGGAAAGATTGTTAAAATTGAAATCTGGGGTTAAAACCAGAGTTTCGTGTTTGAGGAACTAACTTTGGAATATATTATTACCGAGACTAATAACAGCTTGAGTAATACAAGGGATGAAAGCATTAGGATTGGGCTAACTGATAAAGTAAAGTTTCTAACTTATTAGCGGCATGCCGCCAAGTCCAAGATTGTGCAAACTGTAACCCATTAAGAGCAACGCGATTTCGTACTGCTTCCTGAGTTAAAAGATGAGCAAGTACAAGGGTTAGTTGATGAGTATCACTAGGGGGGACGAGAAAACAGTTCTCCCCATTTTTTGTATAGTCACGATTTCCGCCGTTGTCAGTAGTCACTACCGCAGTTCCACAAGCCATCGCCTCTAAAGGAGGCATAGAAAAGGCTTCAAAGTAAGACGTTGAGACAAAAATGTCTGCTTGAGCATAGAAACGGGCCATATCGCTGTCTGCTTGAGCTTTCACTATCTCATAAGGAAGAGGTGCTTGGTAGTTTGCTCCTTCCGGGGCTACAACCTGTATATCAAACCCTGGAACCAATTGTGTTAAACTCCCGCATGCTTCCCAAAAATCTTCAGAGCCTTTCCAGGTATAGCCGTGTTCCCTGGAGCGAAGAATATAAGCAATTGTTAATCTTCCCGTAGAAAGAGACTTTTTTGGACAGGGTGAAAAAACAGAGGTATCAACCCCTCCAGGAATAACCGTACTGTTGATGCCCGTTTCTTGTAAAATAATTTGCCGATGCCATTCTGATATGGAAATTATCGGAGCATTGATATGGTAAGAAGCTAACGCTTTTTCTTTTTCGGCAACCCATAAGGGTTCATAACCTAGGCTAAGTCGTACGACGCGGCCTTTTTTTGATTCCCAGGCTGGAAAAACAGTGGGATAAAAATTCGGAAGTATAAAATCGGCTGAGGGGATTGTATGGGGAGTGAGCTCTTTAACTCTTGTAACCTGTGCTTGCAGTGGCCAAGCAACTGCCGCGTTTTCTGGAAGTACAATCTCAACATTGTGTCCTTTATCTACCATTTCATTGGCTAACTGATAAATAAAGCGTGTCCCCCCAGTTTCCAAGCTTACAACAGGAATGACTATTTTCATATTTGTCCTCCAAAAAGTTATTGTCTTTTCAGTCTATGTCATTTCGAGCTGCAAGGTTGCAAGATATGGGTAAAAAACGATTATTGATGAATTATTTCTAGGGGTTATATGCTTATGTTTGTGTCAACAAGGAGTGGACTGCCATAACCTATAGTGATGATATTGGGGGAGGATGGTTCCTATAATGAAAATCTGTGTCGTGGGGTTAGGGAATATTGGGTTTAATTTGTTCGCTTATCTGGACCAGAAATTTGCCGGAGAGGTCATTGGAGTAGATGTGAATGAAAGCCGAGTAAAAGAGCTGCGACGCCAGGGATATAGAGTAACCACGGATTATTGGGCGTTGACAGGCATAGATGTATGGTTAATGGCACCTTCTACGGGTAATCAGGGCCAAAATTTGTTTTCAGCTCTCGAGCATATGATAATCCGCCCAGGCTCTTTAATCTCTATTGAATCCACATTGCCTCCGGGAACTATGGTGCGAATTCGGGAGTTTTTAGAAAAGAAGGGGTTTGAATTAGGATCAGATCTTTTCTTAATTCATGTTCCTCACAGAGTAATGTTTGGTGTCGATAAAACCGTTTGTGATACACCAAGAGTAATGGGGGCCTTTACAGAAGAATGTCTGGAAAGGGGGCGTGAGTTTTATAAACCTTTAGTACCCTCTCTGGTAGAGGTTTCAGATGTTAAAGTGGCTGAGTTATCAAAAGTTGTTGAAAATGTTAAACGGTATGTGGATGTTGCCTTTGCCCAGGAAATTTACGGGTTTTGTGTTACGAACGGCCTGAGTTACGAGGAATTAAGAAAAGCTGTTAATAGTAAAACTAATGTTGAGCTTCTAGCTACTGATTGGGGAATTGGAGGAGAGTGTCTTCCTAAAGATATGAATTTTTTAAGAACGGTTTGTTCCTCAGCCTTGTTAGAGGGTGCTGAAATTGCTGATCAAAACTATAGAGATCGAATCCAAGCACAGGTTGGCCAAGGCAAAGAAGTCTGGCTCAAGGGCATAAGCTATAAAACAGGAGTTAAGGATCTCAAGCACAGTAGAGGAGTTGATTTAGTTAGCGCTTTAGAGGCAGCCGGAAAAACTGTAAAAGTTGAAGATTCCTTATTTTCTCCTGATGAACTACGTGAAGCCGGTTTTAATCCAATCAATCAGCAAGAAGACAATTCTCAAAACATCCGAGAGGATAAAGCCAGGGTAATATTAGATCGTCATAAGGCCTTAGAACCTAAGTGACTTACCTCACTTCAGAAAGTTAGGCATTGACCGCTGAGGAAAGTATGAGATTTTCTTCGCATTTCAGCTCTTGTGATATAAATTAGTGGAAAAAGGAGCAATATGATGGCAAAGATTTTGGTGACAGGCAGCAGGGGCACCTTAGGAACACGATTAGTAGAGGTACTCAAATATAGAGGACACGATGTTTGGGAAGTCGATTTACAGCATTATCTTGGAGATAAGTATATTAGAGCGGATATCTCTGAGTATCGTCAGTTAGAGAGGGTTTTTGAGCAGGACTATGATTATGTTTTCCATCTAGCAGCTGAGTTTGGGCGCATCAATGGAGAGCACTATTATGACACTCTCTGGAAAACAAATGTAATCGGCACAAGGAATATTTTGGAATGGCAATTAAAGAAAGGTTTCAAGCTTGTTTTTACAAGCTCTTCTGAAATCTATGGGGAAGCAATAGAGCCTTTGTTAACAGAAGATTTGCCTCTGAAAAAGACGATTATTCAGCATAATGATTATGCGCTGACTAAGTGGGCAAACGAAGTGCAAGTGATCAACTTTGAAAAGAAATACGAGTCTCCTATCGTCAGGCTGCGGTTATTTAATGCTTATGGTCCTGGAGAATACTATCATTCCTATCGAAGCGTTGTTTGCCTCTTCATTTATCGGGCATTACAGGGAATCCCATATGAAGTTTATGAAGGGTACTACCGTGTGTTTATGTATGTTGATGATTTAATACCAACTATAGCCAACGTCGCCCATAATTTTAAACCGGGAGAAGTTTATAACATCGGGGGAACGGAATATCGTAGTGTCAAAGATTTAAGCGACTTGGTGCTAAAATATACAGGCGGTAATCAAAAATTAGTTAAGTATCTACCAGAAGATAAGCACAATACGGTAAGCAAGCGACCAGATATTAGTAAGGCGAAGGCAGATCTGGCACACAACCCAAAAATGTTACTGGAAGAAGGATTGCCTAAGACGGTAGAGTGGATGAAAAAGATTTACCTTACGGAGAAGAAGATGTAAATCTAGAATGGTTTTGTTTACTTCAATGAAGGAAGATATTATCTTCATTGAAGTAAACTACTAGATTAAGGAGGAAAAGTAATGCTGCCCCCTAAAGTTAGTGTGGTTATCCCTACGTATAATCACTCCCGGTACCTGCCTTATGCACTTGAAAGTGTCATAAATCAAAGTTACGCGAATCTTGAAGTAATAGTCATTGACGATGGTTCAACTGATGGAACAGCAGAAGTAATAAAGCCCTATCACTCTAAAATTAACTATATATACAAAGAGAATGGGGGTACACCCAGTGCTCTAAATCTCGGCTTATCGAGGGCAATGGGTAAGTATATTTGTTGGTTAAGTGCTGACGATGCCTTTATTGAAGACAAAGTCTCAAAACAAGTTGGATTGATGGAAAGTGATCCTAGCTTGGGTTTTAGCTACACAAGCTTTATAGTGATTGACGCAGACGGTAAAAAACAATATGAGGTTAACTCACCTTTTTATCCTAACAAACAGGAAATGGTGACTAAGCTTATGGAGGGTTGCTTTATAAATGGATCTTCTGTAATGATGAGCACTCAAGCATTAAAGACTGTAGGATATTTCGATGTAGGTCTGCCCCAAGCCCATGATTACGACTTATGGTATCGATTCCTTAGGCATTACTCCTGTGGATTTCTTCCGGATCATTTGCTGGCATATCGCTGGCATGGTGAAAATATGAGTAAAAATCCCCTTGAAGAATGTTCTGTAATTGTTCAAGAGAGGGCGAAAAAGTTGTTTCCTGAATGGTTAAGTAAATTGTAAGGAGGCATATAATGGCTTCGCTGACAACCGGATTGATAGAAAATACTAGAGTTTCCGGCATACAACCCTGCTCAACAGTTTCGGTTACAGTAACAAATAAAGAGCTGATAGCCAATACTATTAGAGTAAATGGATATTATTGGAATGGAGAGATAAAAAAAGAGTACGTTTTAGATTTGCTGACTTTGGCTCCCGGAGAGGTAGTTATTCAAAACTATTATGCACTGTTTGAGGCTTTTGAATTTCACTTCATTTCTAGTTTAGATGATGTTGAAATCACGGTTTTAGGTAAGAATGATGCCGGAAGGTCGACCATGAAATATAATATCCTTCCGGCACAACTTTTTCCGCTTGATAATGGAGGTATGACGGTAGAAGTGCCTAAAACGTCTATTCCCTCCGCTCTTAACCGAGTTTATCTTTTGGATCCCTGCAGTAGAAGAATATCAGTGATTGATGGAAACACTCATACTCTAATAGGAAGTATAATAGTAGGTTCAGGCTCCTTTGGAGTAGGGATTAATCCCGTAACAAATCTAATTTATGTTGCGAACTTTGCCAGCGGCAGTGTCTCAGCAATTGATGGAAGTACTAATCAGGTAATAACCGAGATTACTGTAGGTTCTAATCCTATGGGGGTGGGGGTTAATCCCCAGACCAACAGAATATATGTAACAAATTGGGGTAGTCATAGTGTCTCAGTTATTGATGGGTTAACTCATATTGTTATAACAACTGTGAGGGTAGAAGCCTTCCCAGAAGGAGTAAATGTAAATCAAACAGCTAATTTGATTTACATTACTAATCATGACAGTAACAATGTTACGGTTCTAGACGGAAGCACTAATACTATCAAAACAATGGTAGATCTAGGGTGCTAAGACTATGGGTAGCTGTAAAATCCTATTTAAGGAGCAAGTATTTGCTCCTTCTTGATTAGAATTTACTGTATCAATGAAAGGGAATATGCAAATGAAAATTATGACGATCTTAGGTACACGTCCGGAAATCATTCGCTTAAGCCGAATTATTCCCCTCTTAGATAAAGTATGTGATCATGTTTTTGTGCATACAGGGCAGAACTATGATCAAAGATTAAATGATATTTTTTTTAGGGATCTTGAGTTGCGATCTCCCAACTATATATTGAATTGTCGGTCTTTAACTATGATGGGCCAAATCGGTGAAATACTTTATAAGTGTGAACAGCTAATGATCAATGAAAGACCCGACCGGTTACTCATTCTAGGAGATACTAATAGTGCGCTAGCAGCTATGTCAGCCAAAAGGCTGAATATTCCGGTTTACCATATGGAGGCGGGTAACCGCTGTTATGATGACCGAGTGCCGGAAGAAATTAATCGTAGAATCATTGATCATTGTAGTGATATGCTAATGCCCTATACAGAACGTAGTCGAGCAAATCTTCTAAAGGAAGGAATCGACGGAAAGCGCATATTTGTTACTGGAAATCCTATCAGGGAAGTTCTAAGTTATTATGCTGATAACATTAAGCAAAGCCGAGTTCTTGAAACCCTAGGGGTAAATTCTAAAAGTTATTTTCTGGTAACCTTACACCGAGCTGAAAATGTAGATGATGAGGTGCGCCTTAGCAAATTTATAGCCTCATTGCATAAATTATATAAGGACTACAAAATCCCGCTTATTTGTAGTCTCCATCCTCGAACCCGATCTCAATTGCAAAAGCAAAGTAAGATTCTTGAAGGAGGCGGGATTAAGATTGTAGAACCATTGGGGCTATTTGATTTTGTTTGTTTAGAGCAAAATGCTTTCTGTGTTTTAAGTGATAGTGGGACGGTTCAAGAGGAGTGTAGTCTGTTTCGAACAGCTAATGTAACCCTAAGAGATGTAACAGAACGTCCTGAAACTGTGGAATCGGGCAGCAATATTCTTTCTGGCTGCGAACCGGAAAACATTTCAAGAGCCGTAGAAATTGCTTTAAGCATGGGTTGCGATTGGGAACCTCCTGTTGAATACCTGGAACATAATGTTAGCAGGAAAGTGCTCAAGATTCTGTTCGGATGTTAGAAAACATTATATTTATGACTTGCACAAAGTGAGCTGTTTTTCATGAACATGGTTTATGATAAACAGCTTTTTCATGCTTGAAGGAGGTTTTTTAGACAAATGGAATGCTTAATAGAACCGAGAAAAATAAAGGTTTATGAAATATGATTGCAGAATTAAAGGGATTTTATCAAAGAATATCGAAAGTTCTTTGATATCCTTTCTATGTCATTCCCTGCATCAAATATGGAGGTGCATAAAATGGAGTTTGATTACCGAGAGATGATGAATGAAACAATGGATACTTTACGAACTCTATTTAATATCATTGAAGACTACGTGTTCATAGTTAATGAATCTGGCTCAATTATTGAGGTCAATGAATCCGCAACGGAAAAGTTAGGATATTCTAGAGAAGAATTGCTAGGGGCAAACATTTTGCATCTTTATCCCCCTGAACGACATGAAGAGGCTTTTAAATCTGTGCAAATGATGCTTGAAGGCCAGTTATACAAAAACATGATTCCTCTTTTTACAAAGGATGGTAAATATGTTTTTGTAGAAACTCGTGTGTTTATTGGCAAATGGCTTGGGAAAAATGTGGCTTTTGGAATAAGCAAAGATATCTCAAGTTTGAAAAATCAGCAGCGTTTTTTTGAATCGATGATTGATGCGATACCAGATTTAGTTTTTTTCAAAAATAATAACAGAGCTTATTTAGGGTGCAATAATGCTTTTGCCAATAAATTTGTCGGATTAAAGAAGGAAGATGTCATAAATAAGACGGATAAAGAGCTACTAGAAGATGAAAGTATGGTTGAGTTCATTAGGCAAAAAGATATTGAAGTATTAGAATCTGAAAAATCGAAGGTTTATGAACAGAAGATAGCTTTGTCAAATGGTGATAGCGCAGATGTCGAAACTGTTAAAACGCCATTTTATGATGAAAACGGCAATGTAGCAGGGCTAATAGGGATTGCCCGGGATATCACTGTCCGAAAACTCGTCGAAAAGCAATTAAAGGTTCAAACAGACTATGCAGAAATGCTGCTGAATACAGTTCCAAGTGCTGTCTTTTCAGTTGATAATAATAAGAAGATTCTAAGCTGGAATAAATGGGCAGAACATTTAACTGGTTACACAATGGAAGAAGCTGTTGGAAAAAACTGCAGCTTGTTTGCAGAGGATCCTTGTAATGAGCAGTGTGGACTTATTTTAAACGAAGCGCCTCAACCAATTGTTGGAAAAATTTGTACAATCATTAACAAGAATGGAAATAGAAGATATATATCAAAAAATGTGGCTGTTATAAGAAATAAAATGGGTGAAGTCACTGGTGGAATTGAGTGTTTTGAAGATATTACAGAGAGAAAACGTGCTGAAGAGGAATTAAATAAAAAAGAAAAGATACTATCTGCTGTTGCTATGTCAATTAAAGAATTTTTGGATTGCAGTGATTATTTAGTTGCAGTAGAGAATTCCTTTGAATTGCTTGGTACTGCGACTCGGGCCGATAGAATTTATTTGTTCCAAAACTCGACGGATGTGGACGGAAATCGGTATGCTAATCAAAAAGTTGAATGGAATTCAGGTACAAGCGAAGCTCAGATAACTAATCCGGACTTACAGGGAATTCCTTTTCCTGAGATATATAGTTTTATTGAACCGCTGATCAACGGAGAAGCTTATTTTGGAATTGTAAAAGAGCTTAAAGATGACAGAACCCGGGAAATCCTTGGGAGTCAAAACATTTTATCCATTGCAGTAATTCCCGTCTTCGTAAGATCATATTTCTGGGGATTTGTGGGTTTTGATGATTGTACTAATGAGAGAAAATGGTCAGAGGCAGAGTTTTCTGTTTTACGAGCTTTTGCTAATTCTTTAGAGAAAGCGATCGAGCGAAGTTTGATCAATGAGGAGTTAGAAGAGTCGAAAAAAGCCGCAGAGACCGCCAGTATTCTGAAAGGGCAATTTCTTGCTAATATGTCCCACGAGATAAGAACCCCTATGAATGGAATTGTTGGCTTTGTAGAATTGTTATCGAGAACAAATTTGACGAATGAACAAAGAGGGTTTTTAGGGCAAATAAAATCAGCTTCTAATGCTCTACTGCTGCTTATCAATGATATCTTAGATTATTCGAAAATCGAAGCAGATAAACTGGAGCTTGAGAATATTCTGTTCGATATGCATGCCTTGGTAAATGATTCAATAAACCTTTTTGTTCCTAAAGCGAACCATAAGGGTATCCGAATCAATTTGTTTATTGCGCAAAGCGTTCCTAAATGGTTAAGCGGGGATCCTAATCGGCTAAGGCAAGTTCTTAATAATATTCTAGGTAATGCCTTTAAATTTACAGAAAAAGGAGAAGTTGATTTAAAGCTTATCCTTAGGGAGGAAAGGGAAAAAAGTGTAAAGATCCAACTAGAAATCAGTGATACCGGAATAGGCATAAGCAAAGAAGTGTTGCCAAGGTTGTTTACTGTTTTCTCACAAGCAGATACCTCAACAACAAGAAAATACGGAGGTACTGGTCTAGGTCTGGCCATTTCCCATCAGATTATAAAACTAATGCACGGTCAGATAAGTGTAAATAGTGTCTTGGGCAAAGGATCTACATTTTTAATTGAATTAGAATTAGATAAGCCCTATTCTAACACTAATCTTAATCAGGAGAATATACAGATTCTAAGCAGAGACTTACTTACAACCGACTATGGTGCTCAGCAGGAGTTAAATGGTGAATTTTCAAATGTGAGAAAAGAAGAAAAGTTACTGACAAGTAAGTCAATAAAAAATAAAAAATTAACTATTTTACTGGTGGAAGACACTTTAGCAAATCAAAAGCTAGCAATTGTTATGTTGGGACAATTAGGATATACGACTGAGTTAGCTGAGAATGGGCAGAAGGCTGTGGAAATGTGCAAGACAACAAAATACGATATTATTTTAATGGATTGTCAAATGCCTGTAATGGATGGGTATGTAGCTTCTAGCAGGATTAAGAATGAAGGATTAAACACAGATACAGTAATTATTGCCATGACCGCTCATGCCATGGAAGGGGATCGCGATAAATGCCTTAGAGCAGGAATGGATGATTATATCTGTAAACCAATTATTATGAAGGACTTTGATAAACTGATCCAAAGATGGTTGAAAAAGTAATGCGAGTAGCATTAATATTGTGCTTTTTGTGGTTTTAGTGAAAAGATTCTAAATAAAGGAGAACCTGAATGAGTCAGAGAATAGTGGATATAATTGGCTTTAAAGAGGATTTAGGACTAGATTGCGATACTCTGAAAGACCTTTACACGGTTTTTGTTGAGGAATTGATACAGGAGAGAGAAAGGGTTAATAGTCATGTAATCTTAGATGAAGTTGAACTTATTAGAAAATCCGTACACAACATCAAAGGTATTGCCAGTAGTTATAGAACCGAATTAGTATTTGAAAGTGCTAAGGATTTAGATTTCAAGCTAAAGCATCGAGACTTTGAAGAATTAAGCAGCTTTGTAGCAGATCTAAATAAGAGAATTGACGAGGCCGTGAAAGAAATTAGATTATATTTTGGGGAAAGATAATTTAAATTTTATACCAGTATAAGAGTCCGGAAATCAACAAAGTATTCTTTAAGAATATTAATAAAAAGCTAATTTAAACAACTTAAAAACGGTTGTTTAAATTAGTTTTTTTTATTTATTTTTTTAACAAAAAAATGCCTTAAGCATAAAAATTTAGTGACCTTTGGTACTGTAGCCGTGCGATAAAATCCATTAAACTTTTTATAAAGACTTAAAAATTGTTATGAAGAGGATTGATTATATGTCACGGTTGGAAGCATTACGTAACAAACTTCATTTAATATGGGAAGAGGGCAATCCTGATGAGATTCTTAGAGTAAGTCAGGAACTGGATGTGGAGATTGTAAAACATATGAAAAGGTTTGAGGTGTCTAAAAGAAATTCTTTGCGAGACAAGAACAAGATATATCAACAACAATTCGGTTTGAAAGGATTGTGTGAACATGGTTACTGTTAAAAACAATGAGGGTTTCTAAGCCGGGATAAAGTAAAAATAGACATAACATAATAATAAAGAACCTCTAAGAGGTTCTTTCAGCTTGTAGACAATAG
>NZ_JMGA01000056.1 GCF_000765145.1 Desulfosporosinus sp. HMP52
AAGAATAAAGTGTTCCCATGTTTCATATAGTGGATAGCTATGGTAAACTAAGTACGGTTATGGTTTTACAACCGATGTGCGAGGAGTGAATAAAGGGTGATTCTAAAACCCATTAGAACCCGAAAGATCTACGAGCAGATTGTTGATCAGATCGGTCAACTCATTGCCGAGGGCCAACTAAAGCCTGGTGACCGGTTACCCTCAGAGCGGGAATTAGTTGAACGGTTTCAGGTAAGTCGTGCGTCTATTCGGGAAGCGATCAGTGCCCTAGAGATGATGGGCTTAATAGAAGTGCGTTCCGGCGAGGGAACTTATATAAGACAGGTTAATATTGAATCTGTAGTAACCCCATTGGCCTGGATGCTCTTTATAGAAAAAGATACTGACCTGGAACTTTATGAGGCCAGAAAGATTTTAGAAGTTCAGGCTGCCGGCTTAGCGGCTGCGAGAGCTGATGAAGATGAAATAAATGAGATGTTTGAAGCGTTGGAAATTATGCGGAAGGATCTCGAATTACATCATCTAGGTGAAGAGGCTGATCATTACTTTCATTATGCAATTGCTAGAGCGACTCATAATAAAATCCTCTTTCGCTTAATGAATACACTTTCAGATACAATGAGAAAGGCTCTTAAAACCAGCCGCAGTAAACTTTATGAACACGCAGACACCCCTGAAAAGTTGTATAATGAGCATTTTTTAATTTACGAGGCTATAAAGAACCATGATTCTGAGAAAGCTAAAAAACGGATGTTGGATCATCTAGTTGGGGTAGAGAACCATCTTGCCAAGTATATGATTGAGGATTAAGAGTTAATGAGGCAGAAACAAAATAAGGTTTCTAGCCTCTTTTGACACGCTAGCCAGAGCAAACGGTGATAATAAGAATGAGAGAGTTAGCCTAAGGTAATCCTAATTATGTAAAGATGAATTAAGAAAGCAAGAAAGAATTGTGATGGACAAGAAGTAATTAATAGTGAGGATACAACTATGACATGTCAAATGGTTTATCACAACGGTAATTGTCTTAACACGAAAAGACCCTATGCTAGTTCCTGTAAGCTCTGTATTGAGAGTTGTCCCCATCAAGCCATCTCAAACTATCGTGAACTTGATCCTAAGAGTTGTACAGAATGCGGAGTTTGCATGGCTGTCTGCCCAAGTGGCGGCTTTGTAGATCATTCCATCGATAAATTCTATCAATACCTTCAAGAGGCTGAAGAAATTGTTCTGAATTGTCCCAAAGCAGTCCCTGGTGGTTTTGAGATACCTTGCTTGGGAATGTTAGATAGAGACAGCTGGATGACCCTAATGTTGTTAGCTAAGGAAAAATCAGCAACAATCTGCACAGGATCCTGTGCAGATTGTCTTGATCGCCAAGCATGTGCAATTAGTGTTGAGGCCTTTAAAGGGGTGCATGCAGACTGGCCGACACATCCTGTGATTCATATTAAGGTTCAACCAGATCAAGGGTCTCTTGAGGGGCATGAGGCTGCTATTAATAAGGTGCCCAGGCCAGGCATTCAAAAAGACTCTTCCTTGGGATGGCGGCAGAAAAGTCGAGAGAAGATCGAGGAATGGCTCCCTAGCCTGACGGCAGATGAGACTTATCATATTCCAAAATCTCGTCAGTGGCTGATTGAAGCCTTCGGGGCTTCCTCGGAAGAGAAGATTCCTTTTCAGGCTATTTCAATTGCTGATTCCTGTACAAGCTGCGGAGTTTGTGCAGCGATATGTCCTCAGGGCGCCTTACAGAAGCGAGAAGAAATGAACTCAGTCTCTAATGAGGAAGATGATTTGACTAAAGAGGATAAGATCACATCCCTACGGCTGATATTTGAACCTATGAAATGTGTTCAATGCCATCGTTGTATGGAGACCTGTCGATCTCAAGCCTTAACCTTTAATTATCAACCCTTGTCTCATCGATTAATTACTGGTAAAATACTAGTCCACGAAGGCAGTCCCAAGTATTGCACACAATGCGGTAAACGCATTTTCGATAAGGGTGACTTGTGTTTAGTTTGTGCAACTAGTAGTCCTGAAGGTGGAGGGTTCTTTACTCGCTAATTTAAGATTAAAGAAACAACCTAGGGGGTAATACTAAGCATGGTGCCCGCCGCATCCACAGTGGGCGCTATGCTCGTGTGTTTTTTTCTTGTTTTCACGTAAGATTTGATCCGTCATATGAGTTACATGAGATATTGGTTGCTGTTGAACCTCTTTAGCCAAGCCGATAACTTCTAGAATCTCTTCTTTGGTTAAACCGATATTTAATCCTTCGGTTATTGATAGGCGCAGTGCTGCCAGGGCATTACAAGCAACTGCCGCAGAAATTTGCGAAATAATTATTGTGCGTTGATCAAGACTCATACTGAATTCCTCCCAAAAGATTATTATTAACTTTTATCAATCTTAGCACATAATAGTTTATGGGGCAAAATGCACGTTACATATCAAATGCTAATTAGTATCCCTGTGTCAGAGAAAGGAATTAATAATGAACGAGTATGATGTTATTGTAGTCGGCGGTGGCGCTGCCGGTATGATGGCTGCCGGACAAGCAGCCAGCGAAGGTGCAAGAGTTCTGCTTTTAGAAAAGAAGGAACGTTTAGGGCGAAAAATTGCGATTTCAGGTAAAGGACGCTGTAATATAACCAATGTTGAAAATGTGTCCGATTTTATAAGCCATTATCCAGGAAATGGCCGCTTTTTGCATGGTATTTTGAGAGATTTTGATAACGTAGCCTTGAGAGAGTTTCTTGCTAATTATGGCGTTGAGACAAAGGTTGAGCGAGGAGGAAGAGTTTTTCCGGTCTCGGATGACGCGGAAAAGATTGTTGAAGCATTTATCATCTTTCTCAAGAAAATGGGAGTTATTATTAAATCAGGTATTAGTGTGGAAGAAGTTCTGGTTGAAGATGGGCATGTAGTTGGAGTAACAGGAAATGGACAAAGGTACTCAGCTCCCCATGTGGTTATTTGTACGGGGGGGGCCTCCTATCCGGCAACCGGTTCAAATGGGGATGGATTCCGATTTGCTCGAAAACTTGGACATTCGGTTATTCCCCCCAGACCGGCGTTAGTTCCCCTTAAAGCTGCAGAAGGCTGGGTTAAAGAGCTGCAAGGTCTTGCTCTGCGCAATGTGGAGGCATCCTTATGGATCGGAGGAAAGAAACAGCATTCGGAATTTGGGGAAATGCTGTTCACCCATTTTGGAGTGTCAGGCCCTATTATTTTGACGTTGAGCCGACAAGCGGGAGATGCACTTCGTGAGGGAAAGAAAGTCCAATTAAAAGTTAATCTTAAACCAGCCTTAACAAATGAACAGTTAGATCTTCGAGTTCAGCGGGATTTTCAAAAGTATAGCAATAAACAGTGCAAAAATGCCCTGGATGATCTTATGCCTCAAAGCTTAATACCGGTCTTAATTCGTCTGAGTGGGATAAACCCGGATGGGGTAGTTCATCAAATTAGTCGGGACCAACGCAAGGCTTTGGTTAAATTGTTACAGGAATTAACCATCACTATTACAGACACCCTTTCTATGGAAACCGCTATAGTAACTGCCGGGGGAATTAATGTCAAAGAAATCAATCCCAAAACAATGGCTTCGAAATGTGTTGAAGGACTCTTTTGGGCCGGTGAAGTTGTGGATGTTGACGGTATAACAGGTGGTTATAATCTTCAAGCTGCTTTTGCCATGGGCTATAGAGCCGGCCGGGCGGCAGGAAATGTTATAGGATAGTTCGTGGATATTAGAGGTCTGATTAATTAGCTTCCTGCATAAACTCTTTTCGAGGTGATGTACGTGCGTCGAAGAGGAAGTTTAATTGAGTTAATATGGAATATGATCCAGCGAGGAGAACGACGGATAATTCGGGTTATGGTTTTAGCATCTGTTTTGCTTTTAGTAATGCAATTAAGTGCTGTAAGGGATCCCCTTGAATTCTACGTCTCTGTAGCGTCCAAGGTAGAAGCGCCTCCTTTAGAACTGCCGGCACTTGCTAATGCAGATCTTCAACAGTCGGCGAAAACTTGGGTGATTACCTTAAAGGCTACTCCTGCTGCTCCGATTAGGGTGGTTCAAAATGGAACAGTTATCGCAAATTTAGCCAAAGGAGAACAGCAAATTGCCATTCAATCCGGTCAAATTCAACTTGATGGAATAGGTATTAATCAAACCGTAAAGGTACAGGTTATAAAAAAAGATATTCAATTACTTGAGCCCCGTCAAAATCAAGTTTTTATAATCCAGGGCAATATTCAGAACATGATCATAAAGCAGTAATGTTGCAAAGCGCTCTCCGTGGTACTATAATTATTGGTAATAATTGTTTGGTTTTTTCTCATAGAGTATAGATGAGAAAAGGAGGGTAGTATGGTAGGATGGTATGGGTATAATATGATAAACGTATAATTGAAGAATGGTGGGATGGTTTGACAAAAATCAAAGGCACTGAGAGGTGTCTTTTTCTACCATTATAAGGTTGTTAAATTTTAGTTTTGGAGAGGAAGAACGCTTAGATGACACAAAGCAAAAAGATCGCACTTGCTGCGTTGAAAATGGCTATGAGTGAAAGTCGGGAAGAAGAAACCAATTTGAAAGAGTCTTACCTTAAGATGGGGGTTAAAACAGCTGCAGTTGATTATGGTGGCGAGTATATCGCTTCTGTTCGCAAGATTGTAGAACGTGCTATAGTAGCTGCCAAACGCGAAGGAGCGATCCAAGAGACTCACGGGGACGAGGGGGCTGTTGCTGGGGCCACGCGTGAAGCCTTAAGTCAAATAATGAACAAGGCTATGGGTTTGAATATTGGTGGGAAAATTGGGATTGCTCGTCAAAATGATCATTTAAGTGTGGCGGTCTTTTTTGGAATTGGACTCTTGCATTTAGATGAGGTGGCTGTTGGGCTGGGACATCGAGTTGCTCCCAAGGAATAAGGGGGGATGAACGATGGTGCGAGGTATAAGGGGTGCGACTACGGTGGAGCACAATGATGCTGCAGAGATCCGAGAAGCAACCCAGGAATTATTGCAAATGATTCTCTCTGAGAATTCACTTTGCACCGAGGATTTGGTTAGTGCAATATTCACGGTAACCTCAGATTTAGATGCTGATTTTCCGGCATCAAGTGCCAGGGCAATTGGCTGGCAGCTGGTACCGCTTCTATGCTCCACAGAAATTCCGGTTCCCGGTGGACTTCCCTATTGTATCCGCGTACTGCTGCATGTTAATACTGAACGCAGTCAAAAGGAGATTCGTCACATTTTTTTGCGAAATGCGGTAAAATTACGTAAAGATCTTTTAGAGGGTGATCCCGAAAAAGATTAAACACCAAGCTATATTAGGAAGAAGGAGAGCGCGATGAAGCTAATCGCTCGACGGAAGGAAGAACAACAAGAAACCACTACGGTTCGAGTGGGAGATGTTATCATCGGGGGCCCTCAGCTGGTCGTCATTGCCGGTCCCTGTGCCATTGAAAGTTATGACCAGCTATTAAGTACAGCTTTGGAGGTTCAACGTCTTGGTGCTACGATGTTAAGAGGCGGTGCTTACAAACCAAGAACTTCTCCCTATTCCTTTCGAGGTAAAGGTGTGGGAGGCTTAGAAATGTTAGCCCAAATCAAAGCCTTAACCGGTCTGCCTGTAGTGACAGAAGTAATGGATGCTCGAGATATTGAACAAGTTGGACTAGTGGCTGATATGTTTCAGATTGGTTCTCGCAATATGCAAAACTATACGCTCTTAACTGAGATAGGGAAAACCAAGCATCCCGTCTTTCTTAAAAGAGGTTTAGCTTCTACTTTAGAAGAGTGGATTTATGCTGCAGAGTATATCATGGCAGAGGGCAACGATCAGGTAGTATTATGTGAACGAGGGATTCGAACCTTTGAGACCTATACCCGTAACACAGTGGACATTACAGCCATACCTGCCTTAAAGGAACTAACCCATCTGCCTGTTTTTTTAGACCCGAGTCATGGAACGGGGAAATGGTCATTGGTTAACCCTGTCGGCTTAGCTGGAGTTGCTGCTGGTGCAGATGGATTAATGATCGAAGTCCACCCTCAACCGGAGCTTGCTTTAAGTGATGGAGATCAGTCCCTGAATTTCGAACATTTTGCTGAATTCATGGATAGACTCAGACCGGTTGCGAAGGCTGTAGGACGAGAAGTTTAAGATGTCAAGGGAAGATGTCATGTCAAGGGGACGTTTTGTTTGCCAGCACATTAACAAGGGGTACCGACATTACCCGGCGGCTGTAGTAATCGATACTAATGGGAAACTATAATAAATAACCACAGAATAATTATTTACCTAAGGGGTTGTAGAGACAGCCCATTCTATGTTAAGATAGCTCTAATTTAATTTTATCGTATTTGTATAAACAAGCTTTGTTAGGCAAAGCTTAAGTAGGATGGTTTTCCGTTATCGCCTGAGCGAGTTTAACGGAGTTGCCGGATGGGTTGTTAGAATAGTAGGATGGGAGCAATTGGGAATCAAGGCACCCTCTATTCAGGGTGTCTTTTTGCATCCAAATTAAATAAATAAATGTAGGATGGTAGAAAGGGGTATTACGATGATTGTAGTAATGAAAACGGGTTCAACGGCAGAACAGATTGAAGAGGTTTCCACACGATTAACTGAAGAGGGCTTTAAGATTCATCTTTCCCAAGGGGTAGAAAAGACAATTATGGGGGCAATTGGAGACCGTAGTCGTCTTGAAGCCCTCGATTTAGAAGCATTGCCATTTGTAGAAAAGGTTGTGCCTATTTTAGCCCCTTATAAATTGGTGAGTCGAGAATTTCATCCGGCAAACAGCATTATTCGTATTGGCGATCAAGAAATTGGCGGTAATAAGGTTCATGTCATGGCAGGGCCATGTGCGGTTGAAAGCAGGGAACAAATTCTAGAAACAGCTCATGCGGTGCGAGAAGCAGGGGCGACCTTCCTACGTGGGGGTGCCTTTAAACCAAGAACCTCACCCTATTCCTTTCAAGGACTTGAAGAGGAAGGATTACGTTATCTGGCCGAAGCTCGTGAGAAAACCGGTCTTTTAGTAATTACAGAGGTTATTGATGCCCGAGATGTATCTTTAGTGGCAGATTATGCAGATGTTCTTCAAATTGGGGCTCGTAATATGCAGAACTTCATTCTTCTTAAAGAAGCCGCCAAGTGTGGGAAGCCGGTTCTTCTCAAAAGAGGGCCGTCTGCGACCTTGGAAGAGTGGATGATGGCAGCAGAGTATATTATGGATGGCGGAAATTATCAAGTAATGTTTTGTGAACGAGGAATTCGAACCTTCGAAAGTTACACTCGAAATACTCTGGATTTGAGTATGGTTCCGGCCTTGCATACACTTTCTCACTTACCGGTCATAATTGACCCTAGTCATGGAACCGGAAAGTGGCATTTAGTCCCTCCTATGGCCAAAGCAGCTCTGGCTGCAGGGGCCGATGGATTAATTGTTGAAGTGCATCCCCACCCGGAAAAAGCGGTTTCAGATGGCAAACAATCTTTAACACCTGAAAAGTTCAAAGTCATGATGGGCGATCTGGCAAGACTGACTTCCGTGTTAGATCGTGAGTTAGGGGAAGTGAGTAAGCGTGCTGAGTGATGTATCTATATTTACCAAGAGTGAAATAGAATTAACACCGGGATGGTCAGGCCTTCGTATACCGAGGGCTTGCATTTTCGGTCTGGGTCTCATTGGAGGATCATGGGCAGGAGCTTTGCATAATGCGGGGTGGGATGTTTCAGCAATCGATTCTGAAAAGGCCAGTATCGAGGAAGCAGTAGTGCGGGGCTGGCTGCAGGATGGTTGGACATCCGTACCAGAGTTTTTAGATGTGGATTTGATAGTATTGGCACTTCCGTTACAAATATTGAAGGAAGGGCTTGACCAATTGACGGGAAGGATTCCTAAGGGAGCAGTTGTTACAGATGTGGGAAGCCTAAAGAGAGGTATTTGCAGGAAATCAGGAGTTGACACCCAGAAGGATTTTCCGGAATTCTATTTTATTGGCGGACACCCTATGACCGGTTCCGAACAGTCAGGATTTAGAGTGGCGGATCCTAACCTTTTTCAGGGTTACCCTTACGTCCTAACACCTGACAAGGATTGTCCTCCTCATGTCTTTCAAAAACTAGCCGCTACTTTAAAAGGATTTGGTGCCAAAGTGGTATTTCGAGAACCTCTTGAACATGATGTGGAAGTGGCAATGGTTAGTCATATCCCCCATTTGTTAGCCGTAGCCTTAACCTTAGCAACTCAAGATGCTTCCAAAGAAGGTAAAGAGCCTTTTGCTTTAGCTGGTCGTAGTTTTCGTGATATAACACGCATAGCGGACAGTTCTCCTGAAATGTGGAAAGAAATAATGGTTAAAAATGCTGACGCAATTTTAGGAGGGCTTACTTTATGGGAACAAAGAGTCCAGGAGTTGAAGGAGTCCCTTCTGCAAGGGGATGGAGAGGGAATTGCCGAAGCCTTTCGTAAGGCTCACCTGGCGAGGGAAAGTCTTAATTAAGCGCAATATCGTATGTGATTGATAAGAATTTAGGTTATAATAGAGACTACTAATGGTAATTGAATGCGCTGGGAGGTAATCATTTATGGGAGGCGTGTATATCAAGCCGATCACCACACTGAGAGGCGAAATCGAAGTTCCTGGCGATAAGTCTATTTCTCATAGAGCAGCACTTTTTGGCGGGATGGCTCATGGAGAAACACATGTATCAAATTTTTTATTGGGCCAGGACTGTTTAAGTACCCTTCAATGCTTGAAACAATTAGGAGTATCTTGGGAGAGACAGGGTACTGACGTGTGGATAAGTGGTGAGGGCATTGAGGCCTGGAAGGAACCAGACGATGTTCTTGATGCAGGTAATTCGGGAACGACAATGAGACTGATGCTGGGTGCCCTGGCAGGGAGTCCTTTTACTGTCACAATGAGCGGTGATCACTCTCTTCGATCACGACCTATGCGCAGAGTTACCGATCCTCTTAAGGTGATGGGAGCGCAGATAATGGGGCGTAGGGATGGGAATTTTGCTCCACTTACAATGCAGGGCGGTCAGTTAGAGGGTCATCCCTTTAAAACCCCTGTTGCTTCAGCTCAAATAAAATCTGCCATCCTTTTAGCTGGGTTAAGAGCTCATGGTGAGACAAGTGTGGAGGAACCGGTGCTTTCTAGAGATCATACTGAACGTATGCTCCGAGGGTTCGGAGTTGACGTCCGGAGCAATAAGACCCTCGTCAGGATCCAAGGTGGAGGAAGTCTAAAAAGTCAAGCTGTTTCAGTACCGGGGGATATTTCATCAGCAGCCTTCTTCCTAGTCTTGGGAAGCTTGGTAGGGCAAGGGGAGATTGTTTTACCCAATGTTGGCGTCAACCCAACTCGTACTGGAATCTTAGATGTATTGAGAGCCATGGGTGCAGATATCGAATTAATTAATGTCCAAGAACTATGTGGTGAGCCCAGAGCTACAATACGTGTCCGTCCTACAAGACTTAAAGGTGTTGAAATTTCCGGAGACCTAATTCCCCGCCTGATCGATGAGATCCCTATACTTGCCGTAGCGGCAAGTTTGGCTGAAGGAGAGACTGTTATTCGGGATGCGGCAGAACTGAGAGTTAAAGAAACGGATCGAATAAGTACTGTTGTTCAAGGTCTAAGTGCTCTGGGAGCTAAAGTTGAAGAACTGCCAGATGGTCTGCGTATCCATGGTCAGACTTCGCTGAACGGAGGACAGGTTAGCAGTTTAGGTGATCATCGCCTAGCTATGTCCTGGGCTATTGCCGGGATGTTGTCAAAGGAAGGAGTTAGTGTGGCAGACATGGCCGCGGCTGATGTTTCATACCCTGACTTTTTATCTGTTATAGAGAAAGTAGCTGGATGACTCAATGTCTTACAAAGCTGATACGTCTAATGGTACTATTGAAAAAGGTTTTACCTACGGCTTAAGTCAATCATTGACAATTGCAATTGGATATGCACCAGTGGCTATAACCTTTGGTATTCTCGCGACGCAGTTCGGTTTAACCTTTTGGGAAGCCGGATTGATGTCGCTCTTTGTGTATGCCGGTGCTTCTCAGTTTATTGCGATAGAAATGATCCATCAAGGAGCAACCCCTTTAATGATTGGGGTTACAACCCTTATTGTAAATATTCGACATTTTATTATGAGCTTGTCGGTTGTTCCCTATTTCCCGGAGAGATCACTCCCCTGGTCACTAGGTTTAGCTCAAGGGCTTACCGACGAAACATTTGTGCTTAATACCAAGGTTTTGAAGAATGTTGAGGGAGAAGAAAACCGTCGTAGAGTTATGCTAGGGATTAACCTAGGAGCTTATGCAACTTGGGTAAGTTTTACTATCCTGGGGGGGTTAATTGGTAAATGGCTCCCTATTCAGTTCTCGGGTTTTCAATTTGCCCTCTTAGCTTTGTTCATCATCCTAACAACATCCTCTTTGTCAAAGAAGAATTATTTCACGTATATCTTAGCTGCAGCTCTGGCAGTTTTCTTAAAGCTGCTGATTCCAGGGAAAATTTACTTAATTATTAGTGTGGTTGTTGCTGCAGGCATTGGGGCATGGTGGCGTGGGAAGAAAGCGTCTGAAAGTGTAGGCTGTGATAGCCAAAAGAGTATTTAAGAGGTCTAGCATGAGAAGGGAAGATATTCATGTCAATCCAATTGCTTGAAACCGTTTTATTAATGACAATTGTTACATATGGTTCGCGGGTACTGCCTTTTCTATTATTTAAAGGAAAGAATGTTAAGGGGTTTGCTCGAGATTTTATCGAGCTTGTTCCCATCGCCTTACTCGCTGCCTTAGTTGTTCCCGAGCTAGTAACACCGAGTGGAACAATTGTTATTGTGAATAACCCCTTTCTCTGGGCGGGAATATTGACATTTCTCTTTTCAAAATTCGTACCGAATTTATTTTTAGGAATCCTCTTTGGGATGAGTGTGTTCTGGGGGTTGGATAAATTACTCGTGTAAGAATAGCCTACGACTTAATCAAAATATTCTCCCCAAAAGTGATAACCGTGCAGACGTTACTGCACGGTTATCACTTTTTATTACATAAGCGGGGCGAAAACACGGAGAACAGAACGACCCAGACGCTTGTACCATTTGACAGCCCGACAGTCCGTCAATGTGACAGGTTGACATCGTTCTAAGGTCGTAAGAAAATCCTTAGTTACTTCCAAAACGCTTTGTGTTTCGTAAAGCCAGACCCCGCATTCGAAATGTAAGAATAGACTGCGGTAATCTAAATTAATTGTTCCGACAACAGCCAGCTTGTCATCAATCACCAGGGATTTAGCGTGCATAAAGCCTGGGGTATACTCATAGATCTTTACGCCGTTTTCCACAAGGGCATCATAGTTTGCGCGGGTCACAGCATGAACGTACCATTTATCCCAGATGTGAGGAGTTATGATTCGAACATCCACATTTCGCTTAGCTGCAGAGCAAAGGGCATTAAGCATCACGTTGTCGAGAATGAGATACGGGGAATAGATATAGACATATTGCTCAGCTGTGTTGATAAGATTCAAATAAATAGTTTCCCCTAACGACTCGTCATCTAATGGAGTGTCGCCAAAAGGCTGAACATAGCCATCCGATTCCTTTATATCCTTGGTCATAGGTTTGAAGTGTTCATAGTCTTCATCTGTATTTCGGTGATGATTCCATAGCGACAGAAACATTACAGTAAAGCTCCAAACTGCATCTCCTTGAAGAAGGACAGCTGAATCTTTCCAGTGTCCATATTTATTATAAGCATTGATATACTCATCTGCGAGATTGATACCGCCTGTGAAGGCCGTATAACCGTCGATGACTGCAATTTTTCGGTGATCACGATTGTTCATTTGAGACGACAGAACTGGGATAAAGGGGTTAAAAGCACAGCACTTGATTCCCATTCGTTCAAGTTGTTTATGATAGCCATATGGTAACGTAAAAAGACATCCGACATCATCATAAATGACACGAACATCCACTCCTTGACTTACCTTTTCGATTAGAATATCCAGTACTGAATTCCAGAAGGTTCCTTCTTCAATGATGAAGTATTCCAGAAATATATATTTTTCCGCCTTGATTAGTTCCTCTAGTAAGCGTTCATACATTCGCTCTCCTGGTGTAAGATACTCAGAAGTCGTGTTTTGATAGACCGGACAGAAGGAATAGTTTTCTATATAGTATGATTGATTGGCTGCACTTAAGCTTTTGGCTTTGATTTTCTGGTTAATCATCTCGTTATGACCCAGTAATTTGATCATTTTCTCCTGAATCGCCTTCATTTTTTCTCTTGAACGTTTACTTAATTTCTTACCCCCAAATAGCAGATAAAAAAGTCCACCAAAGATGGGAAAGAGCATAATTGGAACAATCCAGGCAATTTTATAGGCGGGGTTAACCTTGCCACTTAATATCCTTAGCAGGGCTACTACACTCAGTAAGGTACAAATTGCATAAAAATAAACAAAGAAGTTACTGAATTTCCAAATGACAAGGACTAAAGCAAATACTTGGATAAGAATTGGTATGCCGACTAAAAAGATCCTGTTAAGTAGAAGCTTCAATATCCTTTTCATACACACCTCTATATTATAGAACTTACTTATATATTGACTAAATAAAGTATACTCAATAATATATAGACAGTAAATATATTCTTACGTATTATGCGGAGCTCAAACATAAATGGATCTTCCGGCGCATTCTTGTTGAAAATTAGGATGCGGTACCCATCACTTAAAGTTGGGTTGGTTTGCTGGGCCTTCAGGTAATCAGTTGCTCGCTGAAATGCATAGTTTAGTTGTTATAATTTGAAACTCCGAGAATAATCTCGGAGTTTCATTTAGGTAATCTAGGGTAGGTGCTATAATAGATTAAAGTTAGAAAGACTTATGCGGAAACAAGTTGATCTATTGGGGGTAACCATTAGTTGGCGTCGAGTCACTCATTATTTCCATTTCATCGTCATCTTCATAGCAACCGCACCCTCGCGAAACTATGGTTAAACCATACCTCTCTGATTTACGTCCCAGAATGAAAGCTAAAATCAGACTAACAAAAAATAACATTCCATGGGTATGATAGTGTTTTTGATGAAACATTGTAATCCCTCCTTTAGTTTTAGAATAGCCGCAATAGCTTAGATTCATCCCGGAAATTTAAGGAAATAATATGCTTTGGAGGTTTGTATGCGCTACGATATTCTGCTCTGGGATTTAGATGGAACTTTAACAGATTCGAAAGAAGGGATTACCCGCTCGGTTCAATACGCTTTAAGTCAGTTAGGTTATCCCATACCTAAAGCAGATGATCTTGAGTGGGTCATTGGGCCGCCGTTAAAAGAGAGTTTTAAAATACTACTAGAAACTCAAAATGATGCTCTGTTAAATGAAGCAGTTTTAACCTATAGAAGGCGTTTTCAAGAAATAGGACTCTATGAAAATGAAGTTTACTCTGGAATCCCAGAGTTATTGTTGCAGTTAAGAGAAAAGGGTTGTAAGCATTTTTTAGCAACATCCAAACCTAGAATTTTTGCGGAAAAAATTCTTCAACATTTTTTACTAGCAGAGTACTTTGATGTTATCATGGGAAGTGAGTTAAATGGTCAATTGGTGGAAAAGGAGACTGTCATTAAAGAAGTTCTGAAAAAAGCCCCAGTGGGCTCACTGTCAAAAGCAGTAATGATCGGTGATCGGAAATATGATGTTTATGGTGCACGAGAAAACAAAATTGATGTGATCGCTGTTGGATATGGGTATGGAACTACTGAAGAATTACAAGCAGCAAAACCTGACTTTATTGCGCCAGACGTTGAGAGTTTAGGCCAATTACTTTTAAGCTAATCTGTCGCCATTGGTCACCTCTCGCCGTCCTGCAGGAAGGATAATTCGTGCGAAAACAGCTGCAAGAAGGGTTAATCCGTGCGAAGGCAGTGCCTTCGTTGCAAGAAGGATAGTTCGTGCGAAAACAGTGTTTTCGTGGGCTACGGTGACACTTGACCATCCATGGTCTGCGGATACCGGACGGCGGCGTCTAGGTAGACGTAGTTTTCATCTCTTTCTTGACGAACCATTCCGACGATACCGTTATCCTTAGCTTCTTCCAGGTATTTATGAACTACAAATTGATAGGCTCGCTCATCCCAAGGATCTAGAAAATCTGTGACTGTATTGAAATAGGTTTCAATGGGAATTTTAAGATGATGATGATAGACTTGTAAGGTTATCTCTGACGACTCCATAAAAATTCCTCCTTTAGGGTTTAGTCTAGGAAAAAATTAATTGAATTATGTGCTCAGACATGTTTGTCCGTTAAGAAGAAGGAGAGTGAGTAATGGACAATAATGGACTAAATCTAACAGATGGTGAAAGTCCACGTTGCGACCGAAAATTAAATTGGGTTGACTTAGCCTTGGTATTAGGTGGAGTTATAGGTATTTATGTCGGCTTAGCTTTTGGTACTTTTTGGCTGATGGATCTTTGGCCCCACGAACGGGTTTTAATGTATTTGAATGCCTTTTTGACACAGTTATCTTTCGCCCTGTTAATCTATTTTCTAAAACGTGTCAGGCGTTGGACATGGGCTGATTTTGGCTGGAGAGATGTACCTATGCGAGTGATCTTTTCCAAGGTTTTGGGATTATACGCTTTAACTTGGGTTGTTAATATTTGTTATGCTATTGCACTTTTTAATTATGGGTTTACACCTCCCGAGACGGATGTATACTCCAAACTTTTAGGAGATGTTACAGGGTATACATTGATTCTTAATTTGCTGTTGGCAGGCATTTTAGCCCCCCTTGTTGAAGAAACCTTGTTTAGAGGAGTTATCTTTGGAAGTCTGCAAGCCTACTTTGGAAAATGGACAGCGGCAGTCATAAGTGCGACTATTTTCTCCGCCCTTCACTTCCAGGCTTATGGATTTTTTCCGCGCTTTGTTTTAGGAATGGTGCTTGTTTATCTTTACGATCGATACAAGTCCCTCTATCCTTCCGTTGGACTGCATGCTTTGAATAATATAGTTGCTACACTTATCGCGGCTAAAATAATGATTGAGTAAAAGGAGCAAATATGATGATTAAAAGGCAACAGCACGCCTTACAGATTGCCCTTGATGGCCCTGCGGGTGCAGGGAAAAGTACAGTTGCCAAGATTGTAGCTGAGAAATTAAAGCTTTTTTATGTTGATACCGGTGCAATGTACCGAGCAATTGCTTATAAAGTGCTTAAAATAAATGCTCCAATCGACGATGAAACCAGAGTTAGTCAGATTGCTAAAGAGACTGAGGTTGTCCTAGATCATTCGGATAAGAGGATTGTTTGGTGTGATGGAGAAGAGGTTACCGAGGAAATTCGTTCCCCTGAGATATCCCGTGCAGTTTCCGTGGTGGCCTCCTACCCTGGAGTCAGAGAACGTTTAGTCGAGCTTCAGCGTCTGGAGGCAAACCGGGGTGGAGTGGTTATGGATGGTCGGGATATTGGTACTTATGTTTTGCCGGAAGCAGATTTTAAATTCTTTTTGACGGCAACACCTGAGGAGCGAGCAAAGCGTCGGTGGTTAGAACTTGCGAAATTAGGTAAAGAAGTGCCCTTACAAGAGGTTACGCAAGACATGGTTGAACGCGACCGTCTTGATACAGAGCGCCAGGTCTCTCCACTTAAGCCTGCTGAAGATGCAATTATCCTCGATACAACAGGAATTGGTATTGACGAGTTAGTAACTAGGATTCTGACGCTGGTGCAGGGAGGTTGAGCAATGACGTTTTATAGTTTTGCTAAAGGAATCTTTCGTCTGCAATTTCGGCTAATGGGATGGAAAGTGCAAGGGGTAGAGAACATACCTTGTGAAGGTCCGGTTATTTTAGCCATTAACCATGTTAGTATGTGGGATCCTGTTGTAGCAGCTTGTAGTGTTCCTCGTCATGTCTCTTTTATGGCGAAAGAAGAGTTGTTTTCCTTACCGATTTTGGGAAAGATTTTCTCAAGACTGGGTGCTTTTCCGGTTAAACGGGGGCATGGAGATATGAATGCAATTCGACAATCTTTGGCAATCTTAAAAGGTGGAGGGGTTTTAGGGCTTTTTCCTGAAGGAACCAGATCAAAGACCGGAGAAATTCAAAAGGGTATGCCTGGAATGGTTCTTCTAATGGAAAAAAGTCAAGCCTCGGTTGTTCCTGTAAAGGTAAGAGGGACAAAACACATGTTTACTAAAGGTTGGGGGAAAATTACTATCGTGCTTGGTCAGCCTCTAACTGCAGAGATGCTTAAAGCTCCGGAAGGTGTCGAAAACCGTCGGGAATGGATTGCTGATCGTATAATGCAGGCAATGATTGAGCTCCCGGAAGCAAAGTAAAATGTTTCTCTATTAAATTGGCAGGATTTTTAGAACAGTATAGAGAATTAGTTCTTTACAATTTTTAGGGGGGTTCTAAATTTTGAAAGTCGTACGCGCAGCGAAGGCTGGGTTTTGCTTTGGCGTGAAGCGCGCCCTTGAAATGGCTGAACGGACATCGGAGACATCCCATGCTGTATCACTCGGCCCACTCATACACAACCAGCAGGTTGTTAAACGCTTAGCGGAAAAAGGCATCCAGGTTGTAGATGATTTAAAAGAGGTTACGAATCAACAAGCCCTGATTATTAGGTCCCATGGTGTAGCACCGAATGTTTATCAAGGGGCGGAAAACATCGGGGTTCAAGTGGTTGATGCTACCTGCCCTTTTGTCCAGAAAGCTCAACGCTTGGCGGCGATGTCTGCCCAAAAGGGGCAGCAAGTCATTGTCATGGGGGATAAACTTCATCCTGAGGTACAGGGGATTCTTGGCTGGGCCGGGGATGAGGCAGTTCCTATCCAGACGGTTGAAGAAGCAAAAGAGCTTCCCTTTTATCCTCATCTGGCTGTTTTAGCACAGACGACCCAACTAGCAGAGAATTTTGCAAAAATAGTTGAGGAATTAAAAAATCATACGGATAATTTAATCGTACACAATACAATTTGCAATGCCACAGCTGAGCGGCAAAAAGTTGCCAGTGAGTTAGCAGAAGTAGTCGATGTCATGGTAGTCGTGGGCGGACGAAATAGTGCTAATACCCGAAAATTAGCGAGTATATGTGCTGAGCGCACAAAAACATATCTTATTGAAACGGCGGATGAATTAGAAACTGTTTGGTTTAAGGGAGCTGAAGTTGCTGGTTTAACTGCAGGTGCTTCTACCCCAGATTGGATAATCGAGGAGGTTTTCAAAAAAATGACGGAAATGAATGAGCAACAAATGGATATGGCGAGTTGGTTAGACAGTTGTCCGGAACTACATAACGGCACAAAAGTAACTGGTACCGTAGTGAAAATAACCAGGGAAGAGATCTTTGTTGATATTGGCTGGAAATGTGAAGGTGTTATTCCTTTGGGAGAGTTATCCGTGTCCAGAAAAACTCGCCCCGAAGATACGGTGTCCATCGGAGATCAAATTAGCGCTGTAGTTGTTCGAGTGGAAAACGAAGAAGGGCACACTGTTCTTTCTAAACGAAAGGCTGATGAAGAAGGAGCTAAAGATCGTTTAGAGAAGTTAGTTGAGAGTAAAGAAGAAATTCAGGCCGAGGTTGTTGAGGTTGTAAAAGGTGGATTAGTAGTAGATGTAGGGCTGCGAGGCTTTGTTCCTGCATCCCAGATTCAATTGGGATATGTAGAAGACTTGGATCAATTCCTAGGTCAAACTCTCCGTTTGCGCTTGATTGATTACGATCCTGCGAAGCGAAAGGTCGTTCTTTCGCAAAAAGTAATCTTAGAGGAAGAGCGGGCAGCTAAGCGCACACAGCTGCTGGAATCCCTTAAAGAGGGTGACGTTGTGACAGGAACCGTTAAAAGAATGGCAGATTTCGGCGTATTTGTTGATATTGGCGGAATGGATGGACTCCTGCATATTTCAGATATGGCCTATACTCGCATTAAGCATCCATCGGAAATGCTCAAGATTGGGGATGAAGTGGAGGTTCAAGTATTAAAACTTGAACAACAAACTGGGAAAGTGTCACTAGGCTTAAAACAGCTTAAGGAAAGCCCTTGGGCTCAAGCAGCTAAAAACTTTCCCATCGGAGCTATTGTTAATGGCAAAGTAATGCGTATCACTCCTTTTGGGGCCTTTGTGGGACTCGGTGAGGGGGTAGATGGTTTAGTTCATATTTCTCAATTGGCGGATCATCGTGTCAATAAAGTTGAAGATGTCGTTAAAGTTGGAGATATGGTGTCGGCAAAGATTATAGACTGTAAGCCCGACGAGAAACGAATTAGTTTAAGTATACGCGAGGGAATTGCAGACTCTGCTAAGGCCAACGATCAAGAAGCCTTAGACTCACAGTCTGAAATAAAACCCATGACAATTGGTGATGCCTTAGGGAAGGAATTCCCTACCGAAAACTAAGATTTGCCTTAAATTCTGGCTCAGCTTTACTGTAAGAATCTAAATGACTTCCTGTTTCTAAAACGCGGGAAGTCATTTTACTGACCTGTACAGTTGTAAGTGTTTGGGGTGTTGGTAATTTTGGATTTAGATAGTAAGGAAGGAGATTTAAATGGCTAAACGAAAACCGACGCTGCCTATTGATTTTCCAATACTATATATTGCCTTAGCGGTCTTAGCCTTTGGCTTAATTATGGTATTAAGTGCCGGGGCAGTGCGTGGTTTCAATGCAACTCAGAACTCATATTACTATTTCTCTCAGCAATTAAAATGGACACTAGTCGGTTCTGTTTTCGCTATTATAGCTATGAAAATCCCCTATACATTTCTGCGCCGTTTCGCAGGGATTGGGGTTCTTATAAGCATAGTGTTACTCTTTGCTATTCTTTTTACTGACGCCGGCATTGCAGCAAATGGATCCGCTCGATGGATTTCAATAGCCGGAGTCACAGTCCAACCTTCGGAAATTGCAAAGCTTGCTATGGTGCTTTTTTATGCCCATATCCTAGATCGTTATCCCATTCAAAGAGGCAGCGATTGGCGTATTTCGTTGGGCATACTTCTTCCTTTCACTGTTCTTGTTTTAGGCCTAGTGTATAAGCAACCGGATTTGGGGACGACGATGGTTATTGCTTTGACCTGTGCAGTAATGCTCTTACAGACGGAAATCCCCACGATCTGGTTTGTTGCTGCTGTGCCGACTTTGGGGCTGCCTCTCTTCTATTTTATTCGTGCTACAGAGTATCAATGGGAACGGGTTATGGTGTGGATGGATCCCTGGAAATACGCAATGGGTAAGGGATATCAAATTACCAATGCTGAGATTGCCTTTGGCTCGGGGGGATTATTTGGAGTCGGTTTAGGACGGAGCTTGCAAAAATACGGCTTCTTGCCAGAAAACCATACAGATACCATCTATGCTATCGTTGGAGAAGAATTAGGTCTGCTGGGTACAACCCTTTTATTATGTCTCTTTGTTGCTTTATATGCTCGAGCGTATCAGGTTCTGAGAGAATGCCCTGATCGCTTTGGCAGGTTGCTAGGGTATGGAATAACCTCTTCTTTAGCAATTCAGACAACGATTAACTTGGCCGTTGTTACGGGAGTTTTACCTGTGACGGGAATTACTCTCCCTCTTATCTCTTATGGCGGGGCTTCGCTTGTGATAACTTTAGTCAAGATTGGCTTGATATTGAATCTTTCTCGCTATCGAAAAACAGCCTCCAAGGAGAGAAATGTTAAAAACCTTCCGGATTTATCTGTGTAAACCCTCTCTAAACGGGAATAATATGGTAAGCAACGTTTAGGAGGGGTATTATGCCTTTTCCATTTGGGGAATGGGTTATCCTGTTCCTTACCTTGATCGCTTGGGCGGAAAAACGAACTACAAGGTACTTTTTTTCTCTGTTGACGATTGCCTGGCTCATTGGAAAATGGTCAGAGACTTATTTACTTGTCAATATGCCTTGGCGCTGGCAACTTTCACGTCTGGCAGTTATGACGGTTTTTTGGGTTTGGGCGTTCCGTAGAGCTGAACGTCGATTTTTGCCACTGTTCTTCGCTAGTTTAGTGGCCTTGGTACAAACCTTGTTTTTTGTTAACGAGCCTGGGGTGTTTCCCTTCGGGGAATGGTTTTTTGCAATTGCCATGGTGTTAGTGGCTTGGTTAAGTGCTAAGTCTTTTTGGGGAACCGCCGCTGCTTTAACTGGAAGTGCCCTCTTGAACCAAGTGTTTGTTCGTTTTACTTATGATGGTATAATAAGGTTTGCTGACTTACCCGGCGACTTCACCTGGAATTTGGGCGTCGGCTTATTCTTGACTTGGACAGCCCTGGCCTATGGCTGGAGGTTAAATACCGAGAAGAAAGCGAAAAGAATGACTCAGGATCTTCTAGTGGTTCAAAACTTAGCGAACTGTGAATCCTCAGAAGAGAAGGAGCTTTAGGAGAGTCAAAAAGCTGAATTTTAGGGAATATAGCAGTTTGATAGCTATTTATAGTATACTTGTAAAGATTAAGGCCGAGAGTAGGCTTTTGATTATATGGTGGGAGGATGAAATGTTTTGCCTAAAGGGCTAGTAGTCGCAGCGGTCCATCCAGGGAGCATCGCTGAAGAAATGGAAATTGAGGTCGGGGATCGTGTTCTTGAGGTGAATGAACAAGAGCTCAATGATATCATTGACTTTCAGTTTGGTGTATCTGAAGAAGAATTCCTACTACTTATTGAAAAGCCTGATGGGGAACTATGGGAGCTTGATATTGAGAAGGGATCAGGAGAGTTCTTAGGTTTAGAGGTCGAGACAGTTAGTACTAAGGGTCTTAAGAAATGCTCTAATAATTGCAGCTTTTGTTTCGTAGCTCAAATGCCTGAGGGGATGCGTCCGTCTCTTTACGATAAGGATGATGATTACCGCTTATCTCTTACGCAAGGTAGTTTTATAACCTTGTCGAATCTTAGTGAGGAAGAGGTATCTCGAATCACGTCTTTACGTTTAACACCGATGTATGTTTCTGTGCATGCATGGAACCCGGAAGAGCGTGTTAAACTCATGAAAAATCCCCGGGCGGGGAAATTGCCCGAGCAGATTCGTCGCTTTGCAGATGCTGGAATAGTGATACATGCTCAGATAGTATTGATTCCTGAACACAATGATGGAGAGGTTTTGAGAGAAACTGTTGAGCGGTTAGCGGAGCTCTATCCCTCTGTTCAATCAATCGCTGTAGTTCCCGTAGGGTTAACACGTTATCGAGATAAGCTGACCCCTTTACGAGGCTTTACCGGGGGAGAAGCGAGTCGGTTGCTTGATCAAGCTGACAAATGGCAAAAGGATTACTTTGCCAAGACCGGACGCCACCTAGTTTATTTTTCCGATGAATTTTATGTGCTGGCCGGCAGAGAGTTTCCTGAGTCTGCAGTGTATGATGATTTTTCACAATTAGAAAACGGCGTAGGTATGGCCCGAAAGTTTATCACAGAGATTGAATCCGGTTGGGATTTATTGCCCACTGAAGTTACTGAACGTAATGTGCATTTGATAACCGGGGCAGCAGCAGAAGAGTTCTTCCGCTCATGGCAAAAACGTTTGCTGGAGCGAATCAGAGGCTTAAGAATAGTGGTACATAAGATTGAAAATGAATTTTTTGGGTTATCCGTCACTGCTGCAGGACTTCTGACAGCTCGTGATATTGCTCAGCAATTGGGTGATCTGCAAGGAGAAGAGTTTCTGATACCTCGTACAATGCTCAAGGCTGATGAGGACATCTTTCTTGACGATTTAAGTGTCGATTGGTTAGAACAGCAGGTCAATGGTAAGGCGCGCATTGTTGAAAACAATGGCTTTGCATTTTTGGAGAATGTTATTGGATATTCATTGGAGGTAGAAAGCATTGAGTAAACCTATTGTAGCCATAGTTGGGCGTCCAAATGTCGGAAAGTCTACATTATTTAACCGAATTACGGGCGGACTGGTAGCTATTGTTGAAAATATGCCCGGAGTAACACGAGACCGCCTTTACCGTGATGCTGAATGGCTGGGGAGAAAGTTTGCCTTAATTGATACCGGCGGAATTGAGTTTAAAGATGAGGGGACACCGATTTCTTCTCAGATGAGGCGACAGGCGGAAATTGCCATGGAGGAGGCAGATGTCGTAATATTTGTAGTGGATGCGCAGATCTCTCCAACCCCCGAGGATGATTTGATTGCTCGGACATTACGCCGTTCGGGTAAGCCTGTTTTGTTGGCGGCAAATAAAGTCGAAGATTTTACGAGGATCGAAGGTCAATTATATGACTTTTTAAGTTTAGGGTTAGGAGAAGCAATTCCAATCTCTGCGGTTCATGGCATGAATACAGGGGATTTACTTGATTCAGTTATTTCAAACCTTCCGGAGAATAATGATGATGAATTTGATCCGGATGTTATTCGTATTTCAGTTATAGGACGTCCTAATGTCGGGAAGTCATCCTTGGTTAACAACCTGTTAGGCAAAGAACGAGTCATTGTCAGTAACATCCCCGGAACTACCCGGGATGCCATAGACACTCCCTTTGAACACGAGGGCAAGCATTATATCCTTATAGATACTGCGGGAATGCGACGGAAATCACGCATAGAAGAGCTGACTGAGCAATATAGTGTTGTACGCTCACTTCGAGCTGTTGATCGCTCAGATGCAATTCTCATGCTTATTGATGCTGTGGATGGAGTTACAGAGCAAGATAAAAAAATTGCCGGCTATGCCGAAGAAGCTGGCAAGGCCATTATTTTAGTTGTCAACAAGTGGGATCTTGTAGAAAAAGATGAAAAGACCATTAATAAATTTGAAAAGTCGATTCGGGAAGAACTGGGATTTTTACAATATGCCCCAACAATGTTTATTTCCGCGAAGACCGGACAACGAGTTAACAAAATTCTAGATCTTGTCGATTTTGTGGTGGAGCAAAATTCAACTCGTGTAACCACTGCAACCTTGAATACTTTACTGAGAGAATGGGTGCACCTCAATCCTCCGCCAACGGATAAAGGCAGACGTCTGAAAATCAGATATATAACCCAAGTGGGGGTTAAACCTCCAACCTTTGTTTTCTTTGTGAATGATCCGGAACTAATGCATTTTTCTTATAAACGATATCTGGAGAATCAGATGCGAAAGCACTTTGGATTTGAGGGTACTCCGATCCGAATTGTAATTCGACAAAAAGATGAGGAAAAGGAGTAGGTCATTTGATGTCGCGTTACCTTATTTTTATCTTGGCGTATTGCTTAGGTGCCATTCCTTTTGCCTATTTAGCAGGCGCGTATAAAGGAATTGACGTACGTCGGCATGGTAGCGGTAATATTGGCACAACAAATGCCTTTAGACTCTTAGGAGCAAAACTGGGCATCATGGTGCTTCTAGGTGATTTTTTGAAAGGTGCTTTATCTGCCTACTTGGGTTTATGGGCTTTTGGCTCTGAACCTTGGGGAGGAATTGTCGGCGGGTTACTGGCAATGGCCGGTCATAGCTGGAATCCCTTTTTCGGCTTTCGACCCAGTGGAAAAGGGGTTGCCGCCGGATTCGGGATCATTACTGTATTAATGCCAAAAGTCACTTTAATTGCAATCTCGGTGTTTGTGTTGGTTGTGTGGCTAACACGCTATGTTTCCATGGGTTCGGTCACCGGTGCACTTACGGTTCTAATTATGGTCTTCGTATTTCCCCAACCCATTGCCTATCGGGTATTTGCGGTTGTTGCAGTTTTTGCAGTTCTAGTTCTCCATCGAAGTAATTTTAAGCGAGTATTACAAGGAACCGAGCATAAATTTGGGACAAAGAAATAGCGAGGCTCGAAGTTCGATTCGATCCACGAACATCGAACCACGAACATCGATTAGGGGGGATTAGATGCCGAAAATTGCTGTTTATGGGGCTGGAAGTTGGGGGAGTGCTTTAGCGGTTTTATTAGCTAAAGTGGGTCATCAGGTTTCGCTGATTGGTCGTCATGCGGATGAAATGGAAGAAATGAAAAGGCAGCGCGAAAATAAGCATTATTTACCCGGTGTTACCTTGCCTTCAGGGCTGTTGCCCACCACGGATCTCACCTTGCTTAAGGCGGATATGGTTGTTTTTAGCGTGCCCTCTCATGGCGTGCGAGAAGCTGCACGCTTGGTACGACCTTACTTGAGTAAAGGGTGTATTGTGGTCAATACTGCTAAAGGGATGGAGGAAGGGACTCATCTTCGTCTTTCTCAAGTGTTAATTGAAGAACTTCCAAATAATCCGGTTGCAGTTCTGTCAGGCCCAAGTCATGCGGAAGAAGTGGGCAGGGATATGCCGACAACCGTGGTAGTGGCCTCAGAGGTCGAGACTGCTAAAGCAGTTCAAGATATGATGATGACCCCAAGCTTTAGAGTTTATACTAACCCTGATGTTATCGGAGTTGAACTTGGCGGGGCCTTAAAGAACGTCATTGCCTTATGCACCGGGATTGCCGAGGGTTTAGGTTTTGGAGATAATACTAAAGCAGCTCTAATGACTCGGGGATTAGCCGAGATTGCCCGTTTAGGCGTGGCCTTAGGTGGAAATCCCCTGACTTTCGCCGGATTGTCAGGAGTTGGAGATCTCATTGTGACCTGTACCAGTCTCCATAGTCGTAATCGTCGAGCGGGTGTCGCCCTGGGTCAGGGCAAGGCTTTAGATACTGTTCTTAAAGAGGTAGGGATGGTTGTTGAAGGAGTTAGGGCAACTCGAATTGCCCATAACCTGGGTATTGAAAATAACATTCCCATGCCCATTACAGAACAGGCTTATAAAGTCTTGTTTGAAAATGCTGATGCCAAAGTGGCAGTTTCGGACTTAATGCTGCGGGGTAAACGTCATGAACTTGAAGAAGTTTTAGAGATGAATTGGTTAAGTTAAAGTTAAAATAGCATACATATTTTTGTGATTAGGAACATAGACGTAGAAGAGGTTGTTTTAAAAGCCTTTTCTACGTTTTTTGTTATGTAGTCATATTTACCCAAAATGGCCAATATACTTATACTGCTTAATGTGCTAGTCCAGTAATGGGAATCCACGCGCTACAGGGAGGTGGAAGGGGAGATAAGGTGGAGGCCCTTCCCCAAATTTTGGGACAGCATTCAAAAGGGAGGGAAATAATACTAATGGAAAAATTAGACATTTTTAGGGATATCGCGGAGAGAACTGGGGGCGATATCTACCTCGGTGTTGTTGGGCCAGTACGTACGGGAAAGTCCACCTTTATCAAACGATTCATGGACCTCCTAGTTCTACCCAACATCCAAGACGCCTTCGAGCGGGAACGAGCAAAAGATGAACTGCCCCAAAGCGGGACAGGGAGAATGATTACGACAACTGAACCAAAGTTTATTCCATCAGAATCTGTGGAAATCATTGTTAAGGATTCAATTCATATGAATGTCCGCCTAGTGGACTGCGTCGGGTATAGTGTGGAAGGTGCTTTAGGTTACGAATCGGAAGATGGGGAAGAGCCTCGCATGATGAAAACGTCATGGAGCGATGAGCCAATGTCCTTCCAAGATGCTGCTGAAATGGGCACACGAAAGGTTATTTCTGATCATGCTACAATAGGAGTTGTAATTACAACAGATGGATCCATAACGGATATTCCCAGAGAAGCATACCTGGATGCAGAAGAGCGTGTGATCTCTGAGCTTCGTCAATTAGGGAAACCTTTTGTCGTAGTGCTAAATACTACTCGCCCCTATGCGGAAACCACCCTGGAGTTGTGCCGCTCACTTGAGGAAAACTATGGGTTACCTGTTATTCCAGTCAATTGTCATGATATGACCCAAGAAGATCTGACTCAGATTTTGGAAGAAGTACTTTATGAATTCCCTGTGGCAGAAGTAAATATCGACCTTCCAAAGTGGGTTGAAGAACTTGATCCCTCTCACGGAGTCCGTGCAGCTTTCGAGGATTCTGTTCGCAAAGCAATCGACGGAGTAAGACGTCTGCGTGATATTGATCAGGCTTTAGATGCCTTGACGGAATGCCAATATGCACAGGATGTTCTTCTTAAAGAGATGAACCTGGGCAATGGAGTCGCCAATGTAGAAATTACGGCTGTTGATGGGCTATTTAAGACAGTTCTGCAAGATCTTACAGGAATTGAGATCGAAGGGGATCATTCTCTGCTGCGCTTGGTCTTAGACTATAGTAAAGGCAAGAAAGAATGGGATAAACTATCGGAAGCAATAGAAGAGGTTCGTGTCAACGGTTATGGTGTAGTCACACCTCAACTTGAAGAAATGTTCCTTGATGAGCCGGAACTGGTTAAGCAAGGAGGACATTATGGAATTAAACTTAAGGCAAGTGCTCCGTCACTGCATATTATTAGAGCGGATGTAACTACCGAAATTACCCCTTTGATTGGTACAGAGAAACAAGCTGAAGAACTCGTAAAGTATATGCTGGACGAATTTGAAAGTGATCCTAAGAAGGTTTGGGAATCCAACATTTTCGGCAAGTCTCTTCACGACTTAGTTCGGGAGGGAATTCAGAACAAGCTTTATAAAATGCCGGAAAATGCTCAGAACAAGCTCCAAGATACTTTGCAAAGGATAGTTAACGATGGCAGCGGTGGTCTGATTTGTATTATTATTTAATTCAACATAATTGATGATTGAATAGACGGTTAAAAATAATAAGAGCGTAGGGAACCAATCACAGTGAAAGGTTCTCTACGTTTTTTTTTTGCCTATTATTATCTGAGCAATAATATTCTTTGATATGGCATAAATTTTGCATTATTAGAAAAGGTGTGTAAATGTGATTCGGGAGGGGAGAGGAGTGTAGTATTAAGCAAAGAGTTGACGAAACATGATTCAATTTCAATTTATTTATGCAGTAATAAAAGTTGTGAATTATATAATAATGTGGGCAAAAGAGTTATAATAAACTGATAATTTTCACATTAAAGTGAGTTGTCGGTTTACATATCTACAGTAGGAGGGACAGTGATGGCTATGCAAGTTAATACTCTGTATTTTAGTGCCACAGGAACCACTAGAAAAGTAGTGTCGAGAGTCGCGGAGGAATTATCAGAGAACCTCGAAAAGGGAATGGTTGTAAAAAGTTTTGATTTTACACTCCCCGAGGCTAGAAAAGAACCCCTGTCTTTTGCAAAAGAGGATATCGTCGTTATAGGAGTTCCGGTCATTGCGGGAAGAGTACCCAATGTATTATTGAAATATTTGAATTCTATTAAGGGTAATGAAGCCTTAGCAATTGCAATAGTTGTTTACGGAAATAGGAATTATGATGACGCTTTAATAGAGTTGAGAGATATCCTTCAGCTGAACAGCTTTAAAGTGATTGCTGGCGGAGCATTTGTAGGAGAACATTCATTTTCAAAAATTCTTGCCAAAGATAGACCAGATGAAAAGGATATGGCAATCGCCAATAATTTTGCAGATCAAATATATTCAAAAATTACAGCCCAAGTTGATTTTCAAATTGTCAGCGTCAAAGGAAATTTCCCCTATCGTAACTATTACAGGCCTAAAAATCTACAAGGTGAAGCAGTTGATATTCGAAAAGTTACTCCACTAACCAATAGTGACTGTACAAATTGTAAACTTTGTGTAAGTGTCTGTCCTATGGGTTCCATCGATAAGGAAGATGTCTCAAAATTAATTGGAATTTGTATAAAATGTGGAGCTTGTATAAAAAGCTGCCCTACTGAAGCTAAGTACTATGATGATGAAGATTATCTAAGACATAAGTATGAATTGGAAATTGAATTTGCTGCACGAAGAGAACCAGAATTATTTATCTAACATCCAGAGCAAAGGCCGCTTTCGTACGAGTGATAACACGTAGATATTATGATATAATCTTGGAATAATCGTATTAGGTTAAAAACTATTAGGGACTAATGATAAGCGTGACAAGAGGAAGCTGGAATACCTCTTGTCACTTTCTATACTAATCTAAAAAAAGGCTTAAAGAGGGTGGAGTGAATGAATAAGCGCGATGCAATATTGCAAGCATTAAAAGAAAAAAGGGAAGAATGGGTTTCGGGAGAAATGTTGAGTGGAAGCCTAAAAGTGTCTCGTACCACTGTTTGGAATCACATCAAGGCTCTCCTGGCAGAGGGATATGAAGTAGAATCATCCCCTAAAAAGGGTTATCGCCTTAGTTCTCCTCCGGATATCCTCTCATCTGCCGAAGTGTGTCCCGGATTAGCATGTGAAGTATTCGGTCAGAAGGAATATATATATTACCAAGAAATCGATTCCACCAACAGCCAAGCGCGAGCCTTAGCATCTAAGGGCTACCCCGAGGGAACCTTGGTAGTTGCAGATATGCAGACAGCTGGACGGGGCCGCCGCGGGCGGAGTTGGTACTCGCCGGGAAACCAGGGAATCTATATGTCCCTAATTCTGCGACCAGTTTTGCCATTGAAGGAAATTTCTCGAATCTCTCTCTTAGTTGCAGTGGCAGTAGCAGAAACACTGGAGGAGGAACTGAACTTACCAGCCCGCATTAAGTGGCCTAACGATATATTAGTGAACAACAAGAAAATAGCTGGTATACTATCTGAAGTAGTTTCCGACATGGACGGTATCGAATATATTGTAGTCGGAATTGGTTTGAATATAAATAACCAGCTCCAGGACTTTCCCAGCGACCTTCGAACTCCCCCTACCTCGGCGAGGGTTGAAGATCAGCGTCTAGTTTCCCGAGTCAAGGTACTTCAAGGTTTAATGGTGAGGTTGGAGAGACGCTATTTCGATTTGCTGGCAGGCAGTTTTGAGGGCACCCTTGAAAAAGGAAAAAGCCTATCACTAGCGATCGGACAAGAACTAAAATTAGATACAATAAGCGGTGTTCTCGTTGGGAAGGCCGTCGATATCGATGATCATGGATTTCTTCTGCTTCGCGATCAATCAGGCACAATCCACACCATATTGTCGGGTGAGATAACGATACTGTCCTAATGTCCATCTCACTAAAGATATAACCCCTTACATATGTCAAGTTAAAATTTATTTTTAGGTTGACAATAAAATGCACTAACAATATAATGATTTCAGGATACAACGTTACTCAAAATCAAAGATCGGTAGAGTGACAGGGGACTTGCGACAGAGAAAGTTTCTGTCACGAGTCCCCTGTCATTTTCAAACGCAAACTCACACTAAAAAGAACACTACATCTATAACTGTTAAAACTAAAAAAGAATAGAGGGAGATAAGACGATGGAAAAAAATAATAATTCTTTGCGGCGTATGGTTTACGCTGCCATGTTTGGTGCCTTGACGGCAATTGGTTCATTAATAGTCATTCCTATGCAACCGGTGCCTATTACATTGCAGACTCTTTTCACGGGCTTGGCCGGGGTTCTGTTGGGTGGAGCTACAGGAGCCTTGAGTCAGGTTGTCTATGTACTTTTGGGTGTAATCGGCCTTCCCGTCTTTTCAGGTGGTAAAGCTGGTCTTGGAACACTCCTGGGTCCTACCGGTGGTTACCTTATAGGCTTTATTGTTGGTGCTTACGTTATCGGTAAGCTTATGGAAGTCAAGAAGGAACCGGGCTTAGCCTGGACCGGATTTTCTCTAGTCGTAGGAAACTTAGTGATTTATACCTTGGGAGTCGCACAGCTTTCGTTAGTTGCGCATCTATCCCTAGCTAAGGCCCTGATGGTAGGTCTTGTTCCCTTTATCATTGGCGACCTGCTTAAGCTAATAACGACGGTCTTAATCTCCCTTAAACTTCGCAATGTCATAAAACGATAGGGAGAGGCCAAAATTATGAAAACTATGCTCAGGGTTCATAACCTGACTTATGCCTATGAAAAAGGTCACTCCCCAGTCCTCAAAAACCTTAATCTACTTATTGGTGAAGGTGAGTATATTGCTATTATCGGCCCTAACGGCTGTGGCAAAACCACGCTTATACGGCATTTCAATGCCTTACTTCTTCCGACAGCCGGCGAAGTACAGGTCGAGGAGTTCAGTACCAGTGACACGAAGCGTCTTCTAGAAATTCGCCGTAGGGTAGGGATGGCTTTTCAAAATGCTGATAATCAGATCGTTGGCATGAGCGTAGAGGAAGACGTGGCCTTTGGTCCGGGCAATCTTGGGTTACCTTCCGCAGAAGTACGTCGGCGAGTGGACCGGGCTCTTGCTATAGTAGGCTTGACAGAACTACGAACACGCCAACCCTATACCCTTTCCGGGGGTCAGAAACAATTACTGGCTTTGGCAGGTCTACTGGCTATGGAACCTAAACTAATTGTGCTTGATGAGCCTACTGCCTCTCTGGATCCGGAAAGTAAAAAGAAAGTGCTTACTTTACTGCAAACCTTGAACTCTCAAGGGCTGGGCATCATACATGTAACCCACAACATGGAAGAGGCAGCTTTAGCCGACAGGGTGCTGGTCATGGATAAGGGTGAATTGGTTGCTGATGGAAGACCAGTTGATATATTGAATAGAGTGAAGTGGCTTAAGTCGCTGGGCCTAGCTCCGCCTACTATCACTGAATTGATGTGGAAGCTACAGCAGTGGGGGGCGGATATGAGTACTAGTGTCATTACGATCGATGCTGCGTTTAAGGAAATCACTTCCTTGTTGGAACGCCTTGAAAATTCAAGTCAAGCTTTTATACCCCGGAAGGTAGATGGTAATGTATAAGCTAGGGCAATATGTATATCAAGAATCACCTGTTCATAGTAGAGACCCACGAGTAAAACTGATAGCGGTTATAGCGCTCAGCATAATGATTTTACAACTAAACATGGCGGGTCTCTTAGTAGTAAGTGTTGTAGCCCTAGTAGTCTCGTTACTTGCCCGTCTACCCCTGAGCGCAGTTTTAAGATCGGTGCACCCAGTACTGTCGTTCTTTATTTTTCTATTTTTGGTGTATATCTTCTTCACTCCGGGACGCCCAATACCACCGTTTCCTTTCGGACCGGTTCAGATCAGTTACGAAGGGTTAAACCTTGGAATTTTACAATTGTGGAGGTTTTTTCTACTAATTGTGGCAGCATCTATATTGACTATGACTACCACTCAGTCTGAAATCACAATGGGGTTAGAACGACTTCTGAGGCCCATAAGGATTACTGGGATATCATCACACGATATTGCTATGTTAATAGCTTTAGCCTTAAGGTTTATGCCAACGCTGCTGGATGAAATGAACAGCCTCAGGCAAGCACAATTGGCACGAGGTGCAAATTTTAACCCTCGTCGACTAAACCAGAAAATTAGGGCAATTAGCTATCTTGCAGTGCCTTTGGCGGTGAAGGTCTTTCGGCGAAGTGATGAACTGATAGATGCCATGCAAGCCCGAGGATATCAACAGGGCCACCGTACCTATCTGCGCGAGCTTGTCTTATCCCGTTGGGATTATTGCTTAATAATAGTGATCATTTCAGTATTGATAGTGGTAATAGTATGATTAAAGCGCCAAAAACGTCTCTGGATGTTCAAGTCGAAAAAATAGGATTATGGACAAGAACCAATAGAATTGGTTAGGACCTTAATAACTTAGCTGTCCAATTTCTAGAAAACACAGATGAAGAGGAAGAAATCGAAAGTTAGTAACCCACTTCTATTTTTGGTGAAACTCAGGGTATTATTGCAAAGCTCACACAAATTAGAATATAATAGCTTTGAAACCTTTCGAGTGAGGATTGTTAGAAATAGATAGGGGAGATTTGGTGGCTGGCAAGACAAATGAATTTCTAATTGTCAGTAAAAGTATTTTACCGGAAGCCATTTTAAAGACTGCACAGGTGAAAGAACTCCTTGTCAAAGGAGAAGCCGATACGATTAACGACGCTGTAGAACGAGTAGGGCTTAGCCGAAGTGCTTTCTATAAATACAAGGATGGCGTTTTCCCATTTTACGAGGCGAGTCGAGAGAGAATTATTACGATTTCTTTAATTCTTGAGGATAAAGCAGGAGTTCTTTCTCATGTTCTTAACTTTATTGCCTCGGTAAAATGCAACGTCTTGACTATTAATCAAGGAATTCCACTGCAAGGAGTTGCCAATGTCTCGATTTCCATTGAAACTGTAGGTATGGCAGATACTCCGGAGAACCTTTTGGCTGGGTTAGGGGAAATTGTTGGAGTGAGAAAAATTGAAGTAATCGGTCAAACCTAGAGGTTGTGATTAACCTGTCAGCAAGTGGTCCAGAGTAATAGCCGCTTGCTTTTTTGTTGTCCATTATTGATTGCAGGAGATGTGTCCTGAAAACACAACACTTAACCGGAACTCAAAGTAAATGAAGTTTTACTTTAGATTAAGAGATAGATTGTAAAAAGCATCCTTTATGGATGTTTTTTTTTATTAATCAAATGGGGTGACGACTAGCAGCGTTGGCATAAATATTGCATTATTTATTAAATTCAGAGTATTAATTAAATTTGGAGGTGAATGCAAAAAAGTGCACTAACTAATTTAGATAATAAAGTTTGTGCATTATCCTTAGTTATTTGATCTCCCCGTTTAAAAAAGTTAATGGGAGGGAATAGAAGTGGACTACGAAACAGTAATTGTTGAGATTGAAGATGGAATTGCTATTGTCACTCTCAACCGTCCAGAAGTACTCAATGCATTAAGTGGTCAAGTATTTAATGAGCTAGCCGATGCGGCATCAATTTTAGCCGATGATGATTCAGTTCGAGCTGTGATTATCACAGGGGGGGAAAAGGTATTTGCTGCAGGGGCAGACATAAAAATGATGGCCTCTCAAAGTGCAGTTGATGTAGCGACAAGTATCAGACCGTCAAAAATAGCGTTTCACCTGATCGAAACTATGAAAAAGCCTGTCATTGCTGCCATTGCTGGCTATGCCCTTGGCGGCGGGTGTGAACTTACATTGGTGACAGATGTGCGAATTGCTGCTGACACCGCTCAATTTGGCTTACCGGAAATAAAACTCGGCATTTTGCCGGGAGGTGGCGGAACCCAACGTCTTCCTAAACTTATTGGTGCCGGTAAGGCGAAAGAATTAATTTTCAGTGGGGATATCATTGATGCTGAGGAGGCACTGAGGATAGGGCTTGTTAATAAAGTCGTGCCTGTTTCCGATTTAATGGCAGAAGCTAAAAAAATGGCGAAAAAATTTGCTTCCCGAGGAGCCGTCGCTTTACAGTTAGCAAAATCATGTATCAATGAAGGCCTTCAAATGGACTTGGAAATCGGCTTGCAATATGAGCATAAATGCTTCTCGTTATTGTTTGCAACTGAGGATCAAAAAGAAGGCATGGCAGCCTTTATTGAAAAACGCAAACCTAAGTTTAAGGGGAAATAAGATAGCTACAGTGACAAAATTATTTGCTCAGAAATAGAAGGGAATTCTCAAGGTTATTTAGTAAGGAGGAAATAAGATGAACATAGATGATATCAAAAACATTTGTATTATAGGTGCTGGAAACATGGGACACCAAATAGCTGTTTGCTGTGCCTTGGCAGGGTATAAAGTGACTTGTACAGATATCAGCCAAGAAATGTTAGATAAAGCAGAAGCCTTTGCAAAATCATATTTGCCTGAGCGAGTTGCTAAAGGGAAACTAACTCAGGAAAAAGCAGACATGGCTTTAGGCAAGCTTCGTTTTACTTCAAGCTTAGAGGAAGCAGCAGGAGATGCTGATTATATCATTGAGGCTGCCGTTGAGAAAATGGCTATTAAGCGAAAGCTCTTTGCCGATTTGGACAGAATTGCACCTCCACACGCAATCTTAGCCACTAACAGCTCCTATATTGTTAGCTCAGAAATAGCCTATTCTACAAAACGCCCTGAAAAGGTTTGCAACATGCACTTCTTTAACCCCGCTTTGGTCATGAAATTAGTCGAGGTTGTGCAAGGTCCTCATACTTCTGAAGAAACTGCCCAAATAACCATGGATTTGTGTGCCAAATTGGGTAAGATCGCAGTTTGGCTTAAGAAAGAAATCTATGGTTTCCTTGTTAACAGGATATTGTCTGCACTATCTCAAGAAGCATTGTTTCTTGCCGAAATGGGTATTGCCACCCCAGAAGAGATAGATATTGCGGTAACAAATGCTCTGGGTCATCCCATGGGCCCCTTTCGTTTGATGGATTTAACAGGCATTGATCTTACCTACTACCGCACTATGGAACGTTATCAAACGAGTGGTGATCCAAAACTTAAGCCATCACCCTTGGTGATTGAGAAATTTATAAAGGGAGAATGGGGCAAGAAAACCAAAAAAGGCTTTTACTCATACGAGTGAAAGTAGGGGCACTTAAGCCTAGGAATGATGGGGTAGTGGAGGTGATGAGATGGAAGTAACTCAAGAAGAGCTTAACATTATCAAACAAACGGTCCGCAGCTTCATGAGTAAGGAAGTTGAGCCTTTAGCTGAACAGATGGAACAAGAGGACAAAATCCCACGGAGCTTACTCGACAAGGCTGCGGAAATTGGCTTGTTCGGACTAAGTACACCTCAGGAGTATGACGGCTTGGGTGCAGGAATGGTCGGTAAAGTAATGATTTATGAAGAATTAGGCCGCGGCCCAAATTGCTTTACATCAGTCATTGGCTGTCACAATGGAATTGGCAGTGTCGGCATTGTAGAGTGCGGCAGTAAAGAGCAAAAACAACGCTACCTGCCAAAGATAGCTTCAGGAGAAATGATAGGGGCATTTGCCCTGACTGAAGCGTCAGCTGGCTCAGACCCAGGCAGCTTGAAGACAACAGCTGTGTTAAAGGGAGATAAGTATATCTTAAACGGTACTAAGCAGTTCATAACAAACGGTGATATCGCGGACCTATTCACGGTAATGGTTGTGACGGATAAGAGCAAGGGGAGCAAGGGAATTACTTCCTTCCTCGTTGAACGTAACTCTAAAGGTTTCACTGTGGGCAAAAATGAGAAAAAAATGGGGCTGCACGGTTCCCAAACAGCTGAACTTATCTTTGATGACTGTGAAGTGCCAGTAGAGAACGTCCTGGGTGAGCTAGGGCAAGGATATGTGAACGCTCTTAGAATTCTGGCCAATGGCAGGGCCGGTCTGGCCGCTAGAAATCTTGGTTCTTGCGAAAAGCTATTAGAAATCAGTACAAGATACTCTTTACAACGCATCCAATTTGGTAAACCAATCTTTGAAAATCAGATTATTCAGCACTATTTAGCAAATATGGCCATCGAAATTGAAGCATTACGAAGTTTAACCTATGATGTAGCTCGCAAAATTGATCGAGGAGAGAAAGTAATTAAAGAGGCTGCTATCGTTAAAACCTTTGGTTCAGAAGTCTATGGCCGGGTCGCTGATTTAGCGGTTCAGATACATGGTGGTATGGGATATATGCGAGAATGCGAAGTGGAACGATATTATCGTGATGCACGTATTGCTCGTATCTATGAAGGAACTTCTGAAATCCAACGTAATATCATTGCAGCTCAGTTGAGAAAAGAGTTCGCTTTATAGGTTTAAGGAGGTAAGAATTATGCAAGAAGCGGTTATTGTTGAAGGCGTACGTACTGCGATCGGCAGAATAGGTGGTACGCTGAAAGAAGTTGAAGTCGATTACCTGGCGGCCAAGGTGATCCGGGAAGTTCTAAATCGCAGCGGGGTTCCGGGTCAAATGGTTGACGAGGTAATTATGGGTCATACCAAACAAAGCTCCGATAATCCTAATCTAGCCCGTTTAGCATTATTAAGAGCAGAGATGCCTGAAGACGTACCGGCTTACACAGTACATCGTCAGTGCGGATCCGCGCTGACAGCGGTAAATAATGCTGTCATGTCAATTTGGTCAGGGGTTTCTGAGCTGATCTTGGCAGGCGGCGCTGAAAGCATGAGTACTGCTCCCTACTATCTGAGGAACGCACGTTACGGATACAGGATGGGTAATGCTGAAATTCTTGATTCTAATACAGAAAGTCAGCCTCGTTGCCAGCCCATTGACCAGTATGGACATTTGACTATGGGAATGACGGCAGAGAACTTGGCTGAGAAGTATAATATCAACCGCCAGGAACAAGATGAGTTTTCCCTTCAAAGTCAAGAACGGGCTTTAAAAGCCATTGCTTCAGGATTGTTCAAAGCTGAAATTCTCCCTTATGAGGTAAAAGAGAAAAAGACAATCAAGATATTCGATACCGATGAGCATCCTCGGGAAACCAGTATGGCTCAGTTGGAAAAATTAGCCCCAGTTTTTAAACAAGGCGGAACAGTGACAGCAGGCAACTCAAGCGGACGCAATGATGGAGCAGCCGTGGTGATGATAACAACCCCTGAAAAAGCTCAAGCTCTTGGGCTAAAACCTATTGCTAAAATTATCGGTGTAGGAGCGAAAGGAGTCCCACCTCAATATATGGGTATCGGACCTGTTCCGGCAACGCAAGCAGCCCTGAAAGTAGCCGGTTTAACTTTAGAGCAGATGGATTTGATTGAGCTGAATGAGGCGTTCGCAGCTCAGTCTTTAGCTGTGGTCAAAGAGCTGGGACTTGAATTAGCCAAAACTAACGTTAATGGTGGCGCTATAGCTCTTGGGCACCCTTTGGGAGCAACGGGGGCGATCATTTTAATCAAATTGATTAATGAATTGAAACGCAGTGGGAAAAGATACGGCTTAGCAACTATGTGTATCGGCGGAGGTCAAGGGATATCAACCGTTGTTGAGAACTTGGCTTTCTAGACTCAAGAAGAAAACCAAGGTCTTTCGTAAAGTTAGGAGGAATAAAATTGGAATTCAGATACAATATGCGTGACTTGAAGTTTATTTTAAAAGAGTGGCTGCCCACTGAAGAAGTATTAAATTTTGACCGCTTTAAAGATATATACAGCATTGAGGATGTTGATTCGATCCTGACTGAAGCTTATAAAGTGGCCCGTGAGGTAATAAGCCCCATCAATGCTGAAGGCGACAAGAATCCGGTGAAATTTGAAAACGGTGTAGTTACCAGTCCTCCTGGATATAAAGAAGTTTTTCGATTTATTCAGCAAAATGGTTGGGGGTCAAGCAGTGAATGCGTCGAACTTGAGGGCGGAATGCCTTTAATGTTATTCAAAGCAGCTAATGAACCAATGGTGGCAGCTTGCCCGGCAATGGGCTCTAACATCAAGCTTACTACCGGGGCAGCCAATCTGATCATTGATTTCGGTACTGAAGAAGATAAGTCAAGATTCCTGCCTAAGATGCTCAGCGGAGATTGGCAGGGAACTATGAACTTGACAGAACCTTCAGCTGGCTCTGATGTGGGAGATGCGTTAACAAAATCCTATCCAACGGAAGATCCAAGAATTTGGAAAATTAAAGGGACTAAAATGTTTATTACTGCCGGTGATGGGTCAATTTGTGAGAACACCATTCACATGGTTTTAGCACGCCCACCCCAGGGAGCAAAAGGTTCTGCCGGCTTAGGTCTTTATATAGTGCCAAAGATCTGGGTTAATGAGGATGGCAGTCTTGGAAAACCCAACGATGTTACCACCATTGCCGTCGAACACAAGATGGGACTTAGTGGTTCGGCAACTTGTATGTTGAATTTTGGGGAGAACGACGGATGCTATGGAATTATGGTAGGATCAGCGCCTGATGAAATGGGACGTTCCAAAGGGTTAGCCATGATGTTTAATATGATGAACGAATCTCGCATTGGCACCGGGCAAAATGCGAATTGTCAAGCATCTGAAGCCTTTGCTTTAGCCTCCCAATATACCGTCGACCGCATTCAAGGCTACATTAAAGGGGAGAGAGTACCCATTATTAAGCATGCGGATGTTAGAAGAATGCTTATGGATATGAAAGCTCATACAGAAGGTATAAGAGCTATGATTTACAGGGGCTTTTATAACCTGGATGTTGCTAGTAACTCCAAAGACAAGGAAAAAGCCAAGGAGTGCGCAGATATAGCGGCTATATTGACGCCCCTGATCAAATGCTATAGCAGTGAAAGCGCAGCTTTGCTGACAGCTGAAGCTATTCAATGCCTTGGTGGGGTTGGATACACAAAAGAGTATCCGGTTGAGCAATATTCTCGCGACTCAAAGATATTAACAATCTGGGAAGGTACCTCTTTTATTCATGCCAACGATCTTGTAGGGCGAAAAATGACCATGAAGAACGGCGAACCCTTCAAGAAGTGGATGGGAAGCATCAAGGATTTTATAGACTCCAATAAAAACACTGCAGGGCTTGAAAAGGAATTTGGAACTCTGGCAAGAGCCTACCAAGCTGCGGAAGAAGTTTGGCAGACTATCGGATCATGGCAAGAGGATAAAGAAGACAAACGTGAATTGATCAACCTATATGCCATAAGAACTTTGTTCGTTTTTGCCCAATTATTTGTAGCCATGTGTCTGATGGATCAGGCGGTAGTGGCCAGTAAGAGTCTTGCAGGATTAAATGCGGATCATTTTGATTTTAACTATTTCAAGGGTAAAGTAGCCAGTGCACGTTATTATGTCAACAACTCGTTACCCAATGTGTTCACCATCGCTGAAATCATCAAAAATGCCGATGATACGGTCTTAGAAGTCCCAGAAGAAGTCCTGATTGTTAGCTAAAACATTAAAATCTAATTCTGGAGGATCTGCATGAGAGAAATATATTTAGTCGAAAGTGTTCGAACCGGAATAGCCAAGGCGGGTAAATCTTCTTGGTTTACTAACTTAAGAGCAGATGATATGGCAGCTTTAGTGATGAATGAATTGATTCGTAGGGCAGGGCTGGAAAATAAGAAGGAAGAAATTGACGGAGTTATTTTGGGCGGGACAGCACTTATTAATGACATGGCGGGAAATATAGGCCGCTATGCCACGATTATGGCAGGGTTTCCCTACAGTGTACCGGGCTGTACGGTGGATCGTTTCTGCTCATCTGGAGTACAAACTATTTTTAACGCTGTCGCTGAAATTAACATGGGTTGGGGTTCGGAGCTAATTATTGCCGGTGGGGTTCAACACATGACGCATGTACCAATGGGAACAGGAAGCCTTCCCAACCCGCGTTTCAATGAGTTCACAGACAAGAATGCCAGCAGCATGGGCTGGACCGCTGAAATGGTGGCCCGCAAGTATGGAATCAGCCGTGAAAAGCAAGATTTAATGGCGTATGAAAGCCATGCTAAAGCCCATAAGGCAACAATGGAGGGCTTGTTTAAGGATGAAATTCTTCCTATCGAAGTAGAAGCTCCCCAGAAAGATGGGTCTGCGAAGAAAATGGTGGTTGATAGGGATCAAGGAATTAGACCTGAAACGACTTTAGAGTCACTGGCAAAACTGGAACCTGTCTTTCTGAAGGATGAGTTGGCTACAGTAACTGCCGGCAACTCTAGTCAGACGAACGACGCAGCTGCAGTAGTGTTGGTTGCCAGCAAGGAAAAATGTAAGGAACTGGGTTTAAAGCCGAAGATGAAGCTGATCGGATATAAAGCTATAGGAGTTGACCCTGCTTATATGGGAATAGGTCCTAGTATTGCAATACCTATGGCCTTGAAACAGGCGGGTTTGACCCTTGATCAAATCGATTTGTGGGAGATCAATGAAGCCTTTGCCGCGCAGGCAGTTTACTGTACAGAAGTATTAGGAATAAGAAATCATCAGCGCCTGAATCCCCGCGGCAGCGGAATATCCCTGGGTCATCCACTGGGGTGCACAGGTGCCCGGATAGCAACAACGATTATGCACGAAATGCCCTATTATGGGGCTAAGTATGCCGTTGAGTCAATGTGCGTAGGACACGGACAGGGCGTAGCGGCAGTATGGGAATGGGTCGGAGACAGTCCTTTCTAAGGGATGGTCAGATGATGTAGCAGCGGTGCTCCATTTATGAAATCAAAGCACCCTCTATTCAGGGTGCCTTGGTTTAAGCCGCCTTATAAAAATGTTTTATTAGGAGGGGTAGGTAATGGCAAGATGTGAGTGCTTGAAGTTTAATAAACCTCCTCATGATGAAAACAATAACCATTTGCTTTATCTGAAAGAGGGTTTTATTGCAAGGATTATCCTTAACAGACCAAAAAAGTATAATGCTTTTTCCCTGCCGATGATTCGGAAATGGGCTGAGGCCTTACAGGACGCCCAAGCAGATCAGAATATAAGAGTTATCGTTGTTACCGCCAAAGGTAAGGCTTTTTCAGCTGGCGGAGATGTTGAAGCTATGGTAAAAGGAAAGGGATTTATGGGGTGTGATGACTCTAACGAGGCTTGGGGTGATAAAGCTATTGATCGTAAACGAGCTTTGACAAATCACATTCATAAAATTGCCCTAACCTTAGAAATGATGGATAAACCTGTAATATGTGGTATCAATGGAATGGCCATAGGAGCAGGTCTTGATATGGCACTTATGTGTGATATCAGAGTAGCTGCAGAAGATGCTCAGCTTTCGTCGGGTTATGTGAAAGCAGGGATTGTGCCTGGGGATGGCGGTGCTTTCTTTTTGCCACGCCTAGTAGGGGTAGCAAAAGCTTTGGAAATCTTGTGGACTGGAGATAATATTTCAGCTTATGAGGCTAAAGAAATAGGCATGGTCAATAAAGTGGTACCTGCTAATGAATTAGAACAAGCCACTTTAGAGTTGGCTGAAAAAATTGCTGGTTCTCCTCCGGTATGTGTCCAAATGATTAAACGGGCAGTATATTCAGCTCAACGTACCAACGACTTGCGGACAGCTTTAGATCTTATATCTTCCCAAATGGCTATTGTTTCCGAAATGTCCGACCATAAAGAAGGATTAAATGCCTTAATAGAGAAGCGCAAACCCCATTTTACGGGTCATTGAAGCAGAATACTCACTCATTAGCGTACTATATTTCTCTGCAATTCACTAAGTTCAAAAATAATGTGTAAAAAATACACAACAAAGGACAGATAGGAATCGTGTAGGTTATGCTGCTTATGCTTATGATGACTACTGATTAGGCCTAAGGAAAAAGCCCATTGGGTGTGCAATTTTTACACAAATTATGATTTAACCTTGATTAGATGTCTCCAATTTACACAACTGTAAGAATTCATTTAGAGCGGTATTTGATGATACAGGATTTCTTATGAAAATAGCAGGGGCAGTATTTGACTAACCTTCGAGGGGTTGGGATTGGCCTGAATCCGCACCATTAGGCTGATCTAACGGCAAATATATCTGAAAAATTAGTGTATTAATTATAATTAAAACTTTCTCAATATTCAAATATAGTTGGCATGATTCTTGTATTAAAATTATAAACACATTTCATTCTGAGAAGCAGCAATATTGACCCTATGACCTAAATAGTGCCATTTACCGGAGAGGGGGTGAGGATGAAATATTCAGAATTGAACTTTTTAAGGAAAAATGAGGGGGGTGCTTGTAGATTAAAAAAAATATATCTTAGAGATTATTTTATTTCCAAAAATGTAATTAACAAGTAGTCCCAATTATAACGAATGGGAGGAAAACTCATGATTGCTTTGGTCGTGTTGTTATATTTTGCATTAACTGCGGGGATAGGTTTATACATGGTGAGGCAGAAAAGCAGTGTTGCAGAGTTTTTTGTGGCAAAAAAGGGTCTAACAGCTGGTCTAATCATTCCACTTTTGTTTGCAGAATTAATCGCTGGCGCAGGTACAGTTGGTAACGCAGCTACAGCTTTTAAAATTGGTATTTCGTCGGTCTGGGTAAACTGGGGAATGAGCATAGGCTGTATATTTGTTTTCTATTTAGCGGGCAAAATCTATCTCGCTTTTTCTAAAAAATATGCTGCCATGTCCGTACCCCAGGTATACTTGCATCGCTTTGATGGTAAGACCAGATCTGTAATGATGATCATTCTGGTAGCGGTTTATTTGATATTATTTGCACAACAACCAGTCGCAGCCGCTGGGATACTGGGTCCTCTTTTAGGGATGGATAAGACTTTGTTAGCCTGGATCGTTGGCGCAATTTTCATTTTTCTGGCCATAACGGGAGGAATGAAAGGCCTGGCTTGGATGAATGTTCTGCATTCCTTTGTAATGTATTTAGGCTTAGGAACAGTATGTGTTGTAGCAGTTTCTGCTGCAGGCGGCCTAGGACATATGCAGGCAGTGCTTCCCGCGAAAATGTTTGCCTTCACTCAGCCAGATATGCTGACGGTAATTGGGTGGGTATTTGGTACTGCTTTGTCATTTTTTGCTGCTTCCACTGTGGTGGTAGTGCTGTTCGGTGCCAAAAGCACAACCTCCGCAAGAAACGGTATTCTTTGGGCTTCGATACTGGTAATAATCTTCGCCTTGTTCCCAGCCTTGATCGGTATGGCAGGTAAGGTTCTAATGCCTACAGCAAGTGCTAATAGTATTCTTTATGTGGTAGCCAATAAATTGGGTCCTGCCTATGCAGCAATGGCTTCTATGGGTATATTGGCAGCAATTCTGTCAACAGCTCCGGCATTGTTACTCATCAGCATAACCATGCTGACTCAAGATATGGTTCGTGTCTTTAAACCGGACATTTCCGATAAAGAAGAAATGAATTGGGCCAGGATTTTTACCATTGTCCTAGGTCTGGTAGCTACTTACTTTGGTATGCAGTCTACGTCTATTCTTGCTCAGATGGCCGGTGCTTTTCAGATACGGGCAGTTGCCGGCGTGGTACTGTTGGTGGCCATATTCTGGCCGCGTGTTGACAGCAGGGCTGCTTTCTGGTCCATGTTATTAGGCGGGATCGTAGCAGCAGGGTGGCATTTTGCGGGTAATCCCTATTGTACCTCGCTATACCCGTCACTAGCTGTTGGACTTCCGATTCTGATAATTCTAACGTTAATGGCTAAAAAGCCAATTGCAGATGGACATGAAAAATATGTAGCAGCTCTTAAGGAATTGGAAGAAGAGGAGCTAAATAAAAAGAATCAACCAACAATCGCACACTAATTCTAAAAATTTTACTAGGAGGTAGAAAAAATGTTCGAAAATGAATATCGAAGTAAATTGCGTACCCCGGAAGAAGCAGTTAAAGTTGTAAAATCCGGCGATTGGGTTTTTATGAGCCACTTTGCCATGTTTCCGCAGGCTCTGGATGAAGCCTTATCCAAGCGTGTGGGTGAGGTAAGTGATGTTAAAGTCAGAAGTGTATGTGCTACTGTATCCCCCAAAATATGTGCCGCAGATCCAGAGAAAAAGAGTTTTACCTACATGAGCGGTTATTTAAGCGGGCATGACAGAAAACTAGGTGAGAAAGGACTTTGCTATTATATACCAGGCAATTATAGTTGCAGTCCCACATACTTACGCAATGGTTGTACGTATCCCCCTGACGTTGCGATGATTCAAACGACCCCCCCGGATAACAATGGTTACTTTAATTTTGGGGCAGCAGTTTCTTATGCGCGGGCTATTTGCGAAAAAGCTAAAACCATCATCCTGGAGGTTAATGATCAGGCTCCTTGGGTCTTAGGCGGTGAACAGGAGTGTATTCACATTTCTGAAGTGGATTATATTGTGGAAAAAAGCTATCCTCTGCCTGTGCTGCCTGCACCTGCGAAAGAAACTGAAGCCGAAAAAGCCATTGCCGCATTATTAATTGAAGAAATAGAGGATGGTAGTTGTTTGCAATTTGGTATAGGGGGAATGCCCAATACGATTGCCAAAATGATTGCAGATAGTGATCTGAAAAATCTAGGAATTCATTCAGAGATGGCCACTACATCTTATATTGATTTAATCTTAAAAGGAAAAGTCAATGGATCCATGAAAAACATTGACAAGTATAAAACTGTCTATACATTTGCCATGGGGACGAAGGAGCTCTATGATTTTATTGACAGGAATCCGGCCTTTGCTTGTTACCCTGTGGATATAACCAATAACCCTAGTCGAATTGCAATTAATGACAAACAAATTACTATAAATAACACTGTAGAAATAGATCTGCTGGGGCAAATCAGCTCAGAATCATCGGGAATTAAGCAAATTTCCGGTACAGGCGGACAATTAGATTTTACCCAGGGGGGCTTCCAGTCTAAAGGTGGAAAACCCTTTATTTGCATGAGTTCAACGACCATGCAGGGGGGCAAATTAGTATCTAGAATTGTACCAAGCATTAAGACTTTCTCCGCCGTTACTTGCCCTCGAACTTTCGCTCCGACGATTGTCACAGAATATGGGAAGGCTAAGTTAACTGGCAAATCAACCTATAGGCGGGCCGAAATGCTGATTGAGCTAGCCCATCCGGATTTCCGTGAAGATTTGATAAAAGCTGCTCAAGCACAGAATATCTGGACTCGGACCAATAAAATTGAGTAACTTAAACTTAGATTGAACAAACTTATTGAATGGTAAGAGATAAAAGGTGCTTGCAACTCAATGGAAGATCTCTCTAAGAGGGTCTTTGTCAGATTCGACAAGGACCCTCTTAATTGTTAGAATTTTTAAATAGTTCCTTTACTGCAACTCTACTTTTCTTGTATAATTGTTAAAAGATAGAAATAAATGAGGGATTAGATGATAAGCACTATACATGCTGTTACAACAAGCTTTTTTCCCAAATGGGATACAGAACTATTATTCAAAATTCTCAATAATATTCATGATGTGGTACTTGTTATAGATTCAGATACAACCATTGTGTTTGCTAACGAGGCCTATGCGAAAATATTAGGCGTTCCTATTGCAAAAGTTTTGGGACGGAGGTTGGACAGAATAGAACCAAGCGCTAAGACCATCGAAGTACTTTGTACCGGCCAGTCTAGTTACTGTCGTCGAAGCTACTTAGATTCTCTTGGTATAAATGTGGTAGGAAGTACATTTCCATTATATAATGGCAAGAAAATCATCGGTTGTGTTTCGATATTTAAAAACATTAATGACGTTGTTGAACTAAATCGTGAGTTGAATCAAACAAAGGGTGTTGCAGATTATTTGAAAGAACAGTTAGACCAAGAAGAGCACCTGCCTAATTCCTTCGAAGAATACATAGGGCGGAACAGTCGTTTGAAAGAAACCTTAAAGTTAGCAGCTAAAGTCGCGAAAACAGACAGCACGGTGTTAATCCTGGGTGAAAGTGGTGTTGGCAAAGAAGTATTAGCCAGAGTTGTTCATAACAGCAGCGCCCGTAAAAATAAGCCTATGATTAAGGTTAACTGTGCTGCCATTCCTGAGGACTTAATAGAAAGTGAACTCTTTGGCTATGAAGATGGAGCTTTTACCGGGGCCAAAAAGGGAGGGAAACTCGGCAAGTTTGAACTGGCTCATAGAGGAACAATCTTTTTGGATGAAATTGGTGATATGAGCCTTACCATGCAGGCTAAATTGTTGCGCGTACTACAAGAGAAGGAGTTTGAACGAATAGGTGGTACAAGGGCTATTAAAGTCGACATCCGAGTAATTGCAGCAACAAATAGAAATTTAGAAAGTATGATTGAAGAAGGTTCCTTCAGAAGTGATCTGTATTATCGGCTGAATATTGTTCCTATCATGTTGACGCCGCTGCGTGAGCGAAAAGATGATATTTTAGAACTGGCCAAAGTATTTCTTAAACAATTTTCTGGAGAGGTGGGTCATGAACTGACTCTGTCTCCCCAAGTAGAAAGACTTCTTAAGAGCTATGAGTGGCCAGGTAACATTCGGGAACTAAAAAATGTTCTTGAACATGCAAGCATTGTCAGCAACAGTAAAGTCATTACCTCTAATCATTTGCCAGCACGCATTATTCGTAAAAAGCAACGCTCAAATGTTAAAGATAGGTCCTATGATATAAAAGAAATTGTAGCAAGTGTCGAAAAGGAAGTAATCTTATCGGCTTTAAACGCATGCAACAATAACCGTACCAATGCCTTGAGAGCGTTGGGGATTTCTAGGAAATCGTTTTACAATAAATTACATCAGTATGGAATAATAGATATCTAGTGATTCTAAGTTGGTTATACACATGTGTCACGAGATTTCGGAAATCACTTTAATGTTAATAATGTAAAAGGCCAAATACATTCCTTATTTCAGGATGTTTTTGGCCTTTTATCCAATCGTTAAGGCTCCTACTTCTTAAGTAGGAGTGGTGACCCCGTACTCCACTTCGGTGCGGGTAGACTCCCCCACCGAAGTCACCATGTTAACTTTAGTTGAATGAGTTCACTTAGGAAAGATTATATTTGCCAAGTTTTTCATAAAATGCTGATCGGCTCATTTTGAGGAGGCGAGCAGCAGCACTTTTATTTCCATTGACTTTTTTTAGAGCCACTAAAAGCATTTCTTTATCGACATCACTTAGTATCGCGCGATAGGAGGAGGGTTCATAGTCTTGCTTGCCAAATTGAAAGATCTGTGCCGACAGGTGTTCTATTCCAATTTCACCTTCCCAAACATAATTGGCAGCTCGTTCGATGGCATTTTCCAGCTCTCTGATATTACCAGGCCAAGAATGCAGTAATAAGGCATCTTTGGCAGCTTGAGCAATGCCTACTACAGTGGATCCTAAAATTTGATTGTATTTTTGTATAAACACATTAGCTAAAGGCAATATATCTTCTGAACGCTCCCGCAGAGGCGGTAGGTTGAACTGTATAACATTTAAACGATAAAATAGATCTTCTCGAAACATACCTTTACTTATAGCTTCCCGCAAATCTTTGTTTGTCGCGGCAATGATTCGAACATCCACTTTCTGACTCTTGATTCCACCGACCCGCATAAATTCTTTGTCCTGTAAAACATGTAAGATCTTTACCTGTATCGATAGGGGCATATCTCCAATTTCATCAAGGAAGACAGTCCCCTCATGAGCTTGAGTAAAATACCCAGTTTTACCTTTCCGGGAGGCTCCGGTGAATGAACCAGGAGCGTAGCCAAAGAGTTCAGATTCTAAAAGTTGTTCAGGAATGGCGGCACAATTAACTTTTACAAAAGGATAATTTGCTCGGGGACTGGCAGCATGAATGGCGCGAGCAAACATGTCTTTACCTACCCCGCTTTCCCCAGTCAGAAGAACCGTTGAACTGCTGCGGGCAATGCGCTGGGCTTCCTTTTTCATCTTAATAAAGCCCGGATTTTTGGAAACTAACTTATCAAAACTATTACCATGCTTTTCAAGCTCATCGCGGTAATACTGGACTTGTTGTCTTAAAGAGAGCCACTTTCGAGCTATTTCTTCTGTAAGTCGATTATCATCAACATAGACGGTACTGACGACCCCTACGGTCTGATTCTTTTCATTTATAACATTATTTATAGGTATATGTGAAACAATGCAGTTTCTGTCGTTAATGCTGCATATTTCTACTTCAGCAAGGCCAGTTTTACTGACCTCAGCAGGAACTCCGCTTAATAAAAGGTCTTTTATTGGCAGACCTGTCATGGCTTCTGCAGTGTCGGAAATAAGTCGGCAGCCGCTTTCATTGACATATTTTACATGACCTGAAATATCTGAAACAAAAACACCATCCGAGGAAGCGTTTAGAACTCCGTCAAGACTGGTTTGCAGGTCCTTAACGATCTCAAGCTCCCGAGCCATTTCTTCCATATCTGAGATATCCACGAAAGCAATTTTTGTTCCGATTTGAACATTATCGGCAATAATAGGTGCTTGACTAACAATAACTGGCAGGGATTGGATTGTCTGTTTTATTCCCCGATTGCGCTTGCTATTGAGCAGTAGATCTGGGAGAACCTCTTCCAGGTCCAGCCCCTTAATTTCGGAAGACTTAAGTCCAAACATGTTTTCAGCGATTGGGTTAGTTCGTAATATCTTTTGATTATTATCAATGACGATAATACCTTCATAATTGGCGTTGAAAATAGATTCAAGCAAAATGTTTGAGGTCATGATTAATTTTTGACTTCCGCGGAGATATTCTGCCGTTCCGATCATTCCAACGGGCTTACTTTGATCATCAACGACAACGACGCAATCCACAGTGCTTTTGCTGGAGCGCACTACCAGGGATACTTCATCATAGAATACGTCGCAAGATACTGAAATTGGTTTATAAACTATGTATGGTGTGCAGGGATCATCTAAGCTGAATCCATCCAGCAGTGCTTTATATAACCTTTTTTTAGGGAAAACTCCAATTAACTTATTTTTTTGATCAACGACTGGAAGAGTATCCAGTCTGGAATCCTGGTAGTATTGAATTACAGTACGCAGAGAATCTTCAGAATGAATAACATTAAAATGCTTATTCATCATCTGTTTAACGGTAAGCCATGAAGTATAATTTAAGTTTTCAGGAACTACCATTAGTTATTCTCCTCCCGTTGCCATACAAATACTGGCATACGCTGGTCTTATTTAAGACATTATACTATAAATATCCAATATTAAAAATCATATCTGATTGCCAAATCATAAATGTAATTGTGATTTATTTCTTAAACCCACATCTTCGGCTAATATTCTTGTAATGACCGTCAGGTAAACGTACTATCAGTCCACCCCTATCGTTATATCGACAGCCAATCTATGAATGAAATCTTTTCCTTTGCTAACGGTAACGTTTTTGCCCAAAGTTATATTGTTTTCTATCCACTTGTTAGGTTTATTATCCATATGGTCTTAATTCCCTTTCTTTTTATTGTCATAACTATTTAATGACCCTTCTGTAATTAAAATAAAACCTTCTTGCACTTCAGTCAATTTTAGCCAATTTATTTAAGAAAAAATGTGTCAGAAAAGCCGGAAAGCTGTCCTCTAATCCGTACAATTTTGATGATGAACAGAACTAAATTTGAATAGTATGGCAAAAAGATAAGCATTGTTAAAGGAATTCGTTGTTGGCATAATTATTGCAATATTTATGGGAAATGGAATTGTGTGTAAATACTTCATCATTTGGAACACAGTGGAGCAGGTACTCTTTAATCTCATTGCTATCAGCACTGAATAGATAATTGGGGGTGAAATATTTAAAAAGAATTTTTTAGATTGTTTTAAAACATACGTTAACTGAAGGCGAAAGTGTTGAAAGTTAAATATTAATCAGCCTCAAAATTAATTTAAGCTAAGGGGTGGGACAATTATGGATTTTGCATTGACTGAAGATCAACAAATGATACAAGATATGGCGCGTAATTTCGCTCTAAAGGAAATTGCTCCTTTTATCGAAGAGGATGAAGAAAACCATTACTATCGCAGGGAGATCCTGAGCAAATTGGGCGATTTAGGACTGTTAGGCTGGAGCATACCTGAGGAGTATGGAGGAAATGGCATGGGTTGGATGGAGGGAGTTCTAGCTCTCTATGAAATTGCCAAGGTTCATACTTCCTGGAGACTGAGCATCAGCGGCAACTGTTGGGGTCCAGCAATGACAATCAATCAGTATGGTACTGAAGAGCAAAAACAAACGTATATCCCTGGGCTGGTAGATGGTTCCTTTGTAGGTAGCTTTGCTATAACTGAAGCCAATACCGGTTCTGATGTGGCAAGTATGAAGACATTTGCTGAAGACAAAGGCGACCACTGGTTGGTGAATGGATCTAAAATGTGGATTTCCGGAGGCCATTCCTGTGATGTCGGTCTTCTCTATGCTGTTACTGAAAAAGGCGCAGGGGCCAAAGGAATATCCTGTTTTATAGTAGACTACAATAAAACCCCTGGGATAACAAGAATTCCAATTCTTTCAAAGGTGGGCATGTGGCCGGCTCCGACTTCTGAACTGGTGTTTGAAAATGCTGTGATCCCGAAGAAAAACCTTTTAGGACCGCTTAATAAAGGTTTTCAAATATGTATGTGGATGTTGAACAACACTCGTATGGGTTGTGCCACCGGTTCAGCGGCGCTTTCAGCAGCTTGTCTGGAAGGTGCAGTTCAATATGCCAATGAGCGTACTCAGTTTGGTAAACCCATTGGAAAGTATCAAATGATCCAGGCCCAACTTGCTGAAATGAAGCTTGAAGATGAAGCAGCAAAACACCTTGTTTATCATGCTGCCTGGTTAAAAGACAATAATTTGCCGAATCAGCAGGCGACTTCCATGGCTAAGCTTTATGGCTGTATGGCGGCTGTTCATGCTGCCAATATGGCTATGAAGATATACGGTTCTTATGGATACTCCACTGAATATCCCTGCGGCAGATGGCTCCGAGATGCCAAGCAGTTTGAAACTCTTGAAGGGACGTCCAACATTCATATGCAAATTATCGCTGGGATCGAACTTGGTTACCAACCCAATCGGTAGTCGTTCAAAAACCAATTTAAAGAATTGCTCATAGGTGGTGCGATTGCCATTGGTCATCCTGTTGGGGCTTCCGGAACCCGAATTCTTGTGACATTGCTGTACGAAATGAAACGCAAAAATGCGCATCGTGGGCTAGCCACATTGTGTATCGGCGGTGGACAAGGGATCGCTATGATTGTTGAGTCATAGTGAATAAAGCTTGTTGACTGTCATTTAAATTGAAGGAGATCTGTCCTGAAAACACAACACTTTAGATTGGGTCAACAGAAAGTAAACTAAATATTTTGTGAAAACATTGTGGTCTTCTTGCTTGACATAGATTTTTTGAGAGCATTCAGTTTTAGAATGCTCTTTTTGTTCTAGTCATACAACCCTAACCTCACGAGTGTACTTACACTGCAATAGAATCTTCATGATTAGGAAACTTTAAAAATTTAAATTCTAAGGATCTATTTATAATCTGGCATGGATATTGCAACTAATAATTGATTAATTAAAATTATTAGCTAATTTTTTGGAGGTGTAAAGCTGAGATTTTAATAAATGTTCACGAATGAATAGTAACCAAATGGCTGACTAATGCAGTTAACTATCTTAGTTTATTTTCTCAATCGACGGAGATACCTCTAACAGATATTCGCAAAAAAATGAAGTACTCGCAGTGCAACAAAGACCTTGATTAATGCAAGAAAGGGGGGGGAGTAAATGCCATTACCACTAACTACCTTAATCTCTGGATTATCTGGAGTTTTTATAGTTATGACACTTTTAATGATGATGGTTAGATTAAGCTCTAAGCTTGCAATTGCTTTAGAGAAGAAACAAGAGAAACAGGAATCATAGGGCTAATCGGCTAAAGATAATCTTATAAAAAAGGAGTATTTGTCAAATGGAGCTTTTTCAAAATATGTGGGCAGCCATGGCATTTGATAATCTTTATTGGGGCCATTTTGTTATGTGGGCCATAGCCTTAACGTTTGTTTACCTGGCCATTAAAAAAGGGTTTGAGCCGCTTCTCTTATTACCGATTGCTTTTGGAATTCTTTTAGTTAACCTTCCATCGGATATCATGGAACCTAATCAAGGATTGCTTTGGCGTTTCTACCATTATGGCGAAGAGTGGGCAGTGATTCCTCCCTTGATCTTCCTGGGCATTGGAGCTATGACTGACTTTGGTCCGGTTATTGCAAATCCCAGGACTCTCCTTTTAGGTGCAGGTGCTCAAGGAGGGGTGTACGTCACTTTTTTTGGTGCTTTAGCGTTAGGGTTCAGTATTGACCAAGCCGCTGTCATCGGCATCATTGGAGGAGCTGACGGACCAACGACGATTTTTCTAGCTTCTAAACTTGCTCCAGAAATGATGGGAATTTGCGCAGTGGCAGCCTACTCTTATATGGCATTAGTTCCGGTTATCCAACCTCCAATTATGAAATTGCTAACCACTGAAGCTCAGAGAAAAATCCGGATGAAATCCTTACGCAAGGTATCGAAATTGGAAAAAATTTTTTTTCCTATTATTACGGTTATAGTAATTACCCTAGTTGTACCAGATGCTGCTGCTCTCATGGGTATGTTCTGTTTTGGTAACCTGTTAAGGGAATCCGGGGTGGTAGAGCGGCTGAGTCTTACCGCTCAAAATGAACTTATGAATATTGTGACAATATTCTTGGGAATTTCAGTTGGGGCCACAATGCCGGCAGAGGTGTTTTTAAGTCCAAAGGTCATCGGGGTGTTTGTTTTAGGTTCGGTCGCTTTTGCCGCCTCTACCGCCTGTGGCATTGGTTTAGCTCACCTCATGAACCTTTTTAGTAAAGAAAAAATAAATCCGCTAATCGGCGCTGCCGGTGTTTCAGCTGTTCCTATGGCTGCCCGAGTAGTTCATAAAGTGGGTTCAGAGGCAGATAAGAAAAACTATCTGTTAATGCATGCTATGGGACCCAATGTGGCTGGTGTTATCGGGACCGCAGTGGCAGCAGGCATGTTTCTAAGCGTGTTGAAGTAAAAAATATTATGTACCTGAGTTAAGGTGATTATCCGCTTAAGCACATTAAGTCACCTGGAAAAGCTAATTGCAGCTCTGATTTGGTAGCATACATTAGAATTGCCGGGTAAGGACTTTCATTCTTAACTTTAGAATATAAGAGAAAAAATAGTAATTTTAAGGAGGAAATTAATAATGGCAACTATTGAAAGCCCAATGGCAGGGAAAGTTTTTCAGATTCTCGTTAAGGTTGGAGATGCTATTGCTGAAGACGATGAGGTAATTATCCTTGAAGCTTTGAAAATGGAAAATCCAATTTTTGCACCGGAAGATGGCATTGTCAAAGAAATTGTCGTTAAAGAAGGTCAGCAAGTTGCTGATGGTGATGTGCTAATTGTCCTTGAATAGTTTTAAATAATTATAAGCTTGGAAGTTGAGAATTAATTCAGCTTTCAAGCTTTATCCTAAACTAAACGGAAGAGACAGCTTATACCTAATTTATCAAAGCACAATTGGTAATTAAAAGGAGTTGTTTTAGGTGAGTGAGTTCGGATATTCAATGCCCAGATATTTTTCTAAGATGCAGGATCTAGGAAGTGCCTTAAAAAAGGTAAATACAAAAAATGCCGATGAGCTGTTAGCAGTTGAAGCTGAAATTGATGCTGAGGTTAATCGAATTAAAGCAGGTGGGAAACCTGACTCTAAAGTTAATGCTGGCGGAGAATGGACGGCCTGGCAGCGTATTGATTACCTAGTTGAACCTGGTACCTGGTGTCCGCTGCACACCATTTTTGATCCGACCTTCAACGAAGAAGGGACCACCGGAGTAATCGACGGAATAGGAAAAGTTAACGGTAGATGGGTCGTAGTGATTGCTTCGGATAACAAGTATTTAGCTGGTGCTTGGATTCCGGGGCAAGCAGAAAATATTACCCGAGTAACCGACATAGCTAAGAGAATGAACTTGCCGTTAGTATGGATTTTAAACTGTAGTGGGGTGAAGCTTAGCCATCAAGAAGAGGTATACGCAAATCGTATCGGTGGAGGAACTCCCTTCTATAGACATACAGAACTTGAGCAGTTGGGTCTGCCAGTTATTGTAGGTATCTATGGGACGAATCCGGCCGGCGGGGGATATCACAGCATTAGCCCCACTATTTTGATCGCCCATAAGAAAGCGAACATGGCTGTCGGGGGGGCTGGAATTGTTGGCGGAATGAGTCCTAAAGGCTATATCGATGAGGAAGCTGCTCAGTCCTTAATTGATGCCACGCGCCAATTGAAATCAACACCCCCGGGAAGGGTCGAAATTCACCAAGGTGTTACCGGTTTCTTTCGCGAAGTAGCTGAGACTGAAGAAGGAGTTTTGGATACTATTAAAAAATATGTAGGGGCTCTGCCTGCCTACAATCCGGAGTTCTTCAGAGTTGCCGATCCCGCCGAGCCCAAATTTGCCGTCGAAGATCTCCTCAGCATCGTTCCCGCGAATCAGAGGAGAGTCTACGACATTTACGAAGTCTTAGCACGACTCTTTGATAACAGCGAGCATATGGAATATAAGCCGGACTATGGCATTGAAATGTACACAGGTATTGCTAAAATTGATGGTTTACTTTGTGGATTTGTTGCGAATAAGCAGGGGTTGTTAAAAGACTATCCTGAATACACCAAAGAATATATGGGTATTGGTGGTAAGCTCTATCGTCAGGGCTTGATTAAGATGAGTGAATTTATTACTCTCTGTAATCGTGACAAACTGCCCGTCGTTTGGATTCAGGATACCACTGGTATTGATGTTGGGGATATCGCAGAGTCAGCTGAACTATTAGGCTTAGGACAGTCTCAGATTTATTCGATCCAGAACACTGATATTCCTCAGATGGAGATCACCCTTAGAAAGGGTACAGCTGCGGCACATTATGTATTAGGTGGACCTCAAGGGGGTAAAACCAATGCCTTTAGTATTGGTACTGCGGCTACAGAGATCAATGTAATGCATGGAGAGACTGCTGCGGCAGCTATGTATTCCCGCAGATTAGTTAAAGACCAAGATAACGGTAAATCTCTGGATGATACTATTTCTAAGATGAATGAGCTAATTCAATCATATAATGAAAAATCCAGACCTGCTTACTGTGCCAAGAGAGGTTTTGTTGACGAAATCGTCAAGATGCCAGAGTTGCGCAATTATATCAAAGCATTTGTTAACGGAGTATATCAAAACCCAAAATCCATTTGCCCCGTGCATCAAATGATCACTCCAAGAGTTATTAAAGATCATATGGATATCTATGTGAATAAGAGTACGGTAAGAAATAGTCAATAATATTCTCCAAATTACGAATAAAGCGAGCTATTAAATGCGGCCGCTTTAGTTCCAATATTAAAGCGCAAAAAGCATCTACCATCGCTCTTTGATTAGCTAGGCAGGTGTGATGGGGAAAAGGAGTTGTCTGGGATGTACCAAGTTCGAAGCAAAGAAGTAGACTGTAGAGCTTGTGGAAAGTCTGTCTTAGAGAATTCTAATCATTGTCCACACTGTGGCATTGGAGCACCGGGAATTTATAGCAGATGTCCCAAATGTAAATCAGAGAATTTCGTCTTTCATAAATATGGTTATGCCTTTATGCGGGCTATATTAGCTACTTGTGTTTGCGGCCCAATTGGCCCGGTTTTTGGTTTCATAGGCTACAATAGAATCGAATGTATCTGCTTGTTCTGTAATCAAGGATGGTTCCCATATCAGAAAGATGAACAGCTCGGACCCTTTAATACCCTAGTTGGGGAAGAAGGGAAAATGAGCAGAAGATTTAAAAAATTACCTACTGATATTAGGATTGTAATATAAGGGGGAGTAGCTATGGCTCGATTGCCAATGCTATCACTTGAGGAGATGCCCGAAAAAACAAGAAATATGATCACAGGCGGAAAGTCTGAACTAAGTGTGTTAAATATCAATAAAATGATGGCTCATGCGGAAAAAAGTGCACGGCATTTTATGCGTTTAGGAAATTCTCTGCTGACCCAAGCAAAACTTGATGCTCGCCTACGGGAATTAGCTATCCTTCGGATAGCCAGGTTATGCAACTCACATTATGAGTGGCATCAGCATGAAATTTTAGCTCGTCAGGTTGGCGTTCCGGAGGAGCAAATTGATTCTTTAAGGTTAGACCGGGATCGGTCAATGTTTAATCATCAAGAACTCGCTGTGCTTAGGTATACTGAAGAGGTCACAATAAATGTAAAATCCAGCGAAGAAGCTTTTGAGGAACTATCAAAATCTCTTAGCAATCAAGAGTTAGTAGAGCTAACCCTCACAATAGGTTTCTATAATCTGGTTGCTCGATTCCTTGAAAACACGGAAGTGGAATTAGAGGATAAATAAACTTAGGGGTTGCGATTTAAGTTCTAATATGTTATCCTATAAAAGCCTTCGGAAGAGGGTTATAAGTCGGGGCGTGGCTCAGCTTGGTAGAGCGCTACCTTGGGGTGGTAGAGGTCGCACGTTCAAATCGTGTCGCTCCGACCAGTAATATCAAGGCTTTCAGGGTTTTAGTCATTCTGAAAAGTCGTTCAAATACTGCAACGTTACTGCAATATAGAAATTAAAACTAATCCTCTCGTTTACGAGGGGATTTTTTCTTTAGTAAGTTATTCATTTTATCAGAAGCAGTACGCTTTATTTCTGGCATAACATGAGCGTAAGTATTTCCAGTTGTTGATATATCTGTATGCCCTAGTAGCTCGGAAACGGTTTTAATATTTTCACCTTCTTCAAGTAATCTTGTTGCATAGGTATGTCGTAATGCATGAAGATTTATTTCGCTTGAGATACCGGCTCTTTTGCGGATTTCATAATACTTTTTAGTCAAGAATCTAGGGTTTATTGGTTTTCCGCTTTTTGTACTAAAGATAAGATCGTTATCCTCATATGCTTCTTTAGCATACTTTTTAATTTTTCTTTGCTTGATTCTGTGTAATCTTGTGGCTACTGCTATTTCCTTGGGAATTGGTAGTAGCCTTTTTGATTTTTCGGTTTTAGGACTTTCAAGGATTAAGCCTTCTGATTTAGTTCTTACAAGTGCTTGAACGACATTAATTGTTTTTTCACGAAAGTCTATATCTTTCCAACGTAACCCTAGCACTTCTCCTAGTCTTAATCCTGTTCCAATTAGTATTAAGAATGCTGCTCTTAATACCTCAGTTTCGATGGCTTCTAAGAATGCGTTCATTTCCACTTTGTTCATGGCTTTGACTTGTTTTGTTTCTAGCTTTGGTAAAGTAACCGCTATAGCGGGATTCCAACTAATTAGACGATTCTTTACAGCTTGGGAAAGACATGAGTTGATGATTTGATGGTTTCTCCTGATCGTTGCGGATGCTGCGTTGTTAGTTTTCATTTTGTTATAAAGTTTCTGTATATCACTTGTGTTTAGGTTCCCAAGGGGGATGTCACCTAACTGTGGCATTATATGCTTCTTGATTGATCTTTGGTAGTTCTCCCAGGTGGCTAGTCTTAGCTCCATTTTCTTATAGTTTTCCATCCAATCGGTTAACCATTCCCCGAATGAAAGCTTAGACTGAGCTTGGAGATCAATGCCTTTTTCTAGTTCCTTCATGGCTTCTTTTAGCTTAGCTTTGACCTCGGCTCTTGTTTTGCCATAGAACGTTTTACGTTTAGGTTTGCCTGTCTCGGGATCGGTACCAATTGTGATTTGACTTACCCATTTACCTTCATGAATTCCGCTTTTTCTTTGATGTATGCTACCCTCCCCGTTGGCATTTCTTTGTTTAGCCATTCTCAGTTCTCCTTTCTCATTTGTTAATAAAATAAGTTATTTTTCCGTTTTCAGAAGAATAATTGTAGTTTCCATTCTTCAATAATTGTTCAAATGTAATTATAAATTCATCTTTGCTCTGATTAATTATGTTTGTATACTTATTACCGATTTCAATGCTAGATGGGTTGCGGTTATTTGTATAATTCAAATAATTGGTATAAGCATTTTTTGAGTTGGAAACTAGATTTCTGGTGATGTCTCCAAGAGGTTTGAAGTAATCTGAGTTTTTAAGCATGTTTAATCTTTGATCGCTTTTATCGCAAATTACAATCCCGTCAAGTACTATGGATTTGTAATTATTAATGTTTCTTTTTTCCCATGCGATTTTATGTTGTTCGGATAATAGCATTCTGTTTGCGTTTATTTTATTATTAATATTTTGGAGTTCGCTTAAATACTCAGCATCAGTCCTTGAAACATTAATTCCAATCTGTGTATTTGTGCTTTGATTACTTGGCGGGGAACTTGTATTTAAGGTTTTGATAGAATCTGCAGATGAAGCTGCGTATACAATAACTGAAAAGATCATTAATGGAACAATTAGAAATGTAAAAATTTCCTTGAGTGTTTTTTTGACTTTAGAATTATCATTTTCAGTAACATAGAAAGGGTTGCCTTTCCTGGTAGTGTCGTAAATATCAGATTTCTGCCAATATCGACCGTAAACTGTTTTCCAAAATCCGCAGCGGAAAAGGTTATAATCCCAGCAGGGTTACAGCCATAGCTTTTGGCATCGCTCTCGAGCTGAATGTGGACTGGAGAAGAGCCAGGGTTGCATCAGATAGTGGATCTACTCCACTGTACTTAAACGTGAGTGGAAAAAGGTTCAATATTAAGTTCCTTGTAGGGCTTTGCTGGTCTGGGGCCCGTAGCCTACTGGCGGCAAGATAATTGGAGTACAATTGGTTAATAATTTAAAGAATGGAATCAATTTTTAAATAGGAGAATATACCATGATTTTGAGATAAGGTTGCAGACCAAAAGACGGGACGAAATGCTCAAAATAACGGCACAGGTTGGAGGAATCCTGGTTCTAAGGTCAAGATGCTGACTACCTAAGTGGATGTACCATAACGACTTAGTGGGTATGCAGCAATCGGTTATAATGCAAAAGGCGGCGAAAGCAGCACACCAGTCAGATAGTAGTGAAGATGGGTAGGTCTAAGTGAGTACGGTCTTAGAGCTGTATCAAGACCCACATCTTTAAAGAGTTGCTTCTACGGCTTTTAGGAGGATGGTTTTTCAACAACCTAATTGATATAATGGAGCTAGTCATATCAAATAAATTCCAAAATGATTTATCATTGGAATTCGAAATTCGTCTTTTTCTTGCAATATTGACCTAATAACAAAATTAAAACCTATAATTCAAAGAAGGATTGCAGGATAATAAATAGAATTTATTTATTTCAAAAGTGTATTTAAGAAACTGAGGTGGTATAATGCCGCAACTAGATAGAATCAAAATTAAAGGGTTTAAATCAATTAAGCATTCTGATATCAAACTTTCCTCCCTCAATCTACTTATTGGACCAAATGGGGCTGGAAAATCTAACTTTATTTCTTTCTTTAAAATGCTAAATGAAATGGTTAATGCAAGGTTACAGAATTACGTTACAAAGTCTGGAGGTTCTAATACTCTTTTATATTTTGGACAAAAACAAACAGATTCAATTGATGTATATTTGGAATTCGGCAAGAACACGTATGAGTTTGTTTTAGAACCTACGAATAATAATCAATTGTTTTTCGCTAAGGAGTATATCTCATACTATGATAAATCCTATCCAAAGCCTGAGGAGGACAATCTCGGCTCTGGACACAAAGAAACTTCTTTATTTCGTGCATCAAATAATAAATATTCTGTTGCCAACCAACAAGTTCTGGATTCGCTCAAAAGATGGCGTGTATATCATTTTCATGATACTAGTGAATCATCTAGGATTAAAGGGAATTGTGACATCAATGATAATCGGATTCTTCGACCTGACGGGTCTAATTTAGCAGCTTTTCTCTACCTACTAAAACAAAATCATTTTGAACATTATTCCTATATTCTAAAGACTGTACAATTGATAGCCCCATTTATTGAAGACTTTATTTTAGAGCCTGTAAAATTGAATCCAGACAAGATTCGACTTGAATGGAAACATAAAGAATCTGATAATTATTTTGATATTAGTCAGCTCTCTGATGGCACAATCAGAACTATTTGTATTGCCACATTGTTATTACAGCCAGATCTTCCTTCTTGTATTCTAATTGATGAGCCCGAACTAGGTTTGCACCCTTATGCAATTAACATTTTAGGTTCACTATTTAAAAGTGTGTCTAAAAAAACTCAAATAATTGCTTCAACTCAATCCCTTTTATTAGTTGATCAATTAGAGCCAGAGGATTTAATCGTAGTAGATTACCAGAATGATCAATCCATTTTTAAAAGGCCTACTTCTCAAGAGTTAACAGATTGGCTCGAAGTATACTCCTTAGGAGAACTCTGGGAAAAGAATGTCCTTGGAGGTAGACCATAGTGATAAAGAGAGTAGCCGTTTTAGTTGAGGGGCAAACTGAGGAAACCTTTGTTAAAGAAATCTTGGCTGACCATCTTAGTAGATATCACATTTTCCCATATGCCACTAGGGTGTGTACTAAAAGAGTAAGTAACTGTAGGAGACATAGAGGCGGAGTAGACAGTTACAGCAAAATCAAGACGGATATTCAACTACTTCGTCGAGATTCAAATATAACTGCTATAACAACCATGTTTGATTTCTATGCTTTTCCAACAGATGCCCCTGGATATGCTTCATTGCCAAATGGAAATGGATATGTGCAAGTTGAATATCTTGAAGAGCAAATGAAACAGGATATAAACGACACTAGGTTTATTCCGTATCTAATGTTACATGAATTTGAAGCATTTCTTTTTTGTACTCCTGAAAAAATAGCTTATACTTTTCCTAACTCCGAAGAAAAGGTGGATTTTATTCGTACAATAGCACAATCTGTTGAATCACCAGAGGAAATCAATAATTCTCCATTAACTGCACCGTCGAAAAGAATCTTAGAGATATTTCCCGAATATGAAAAACCTTTTCACGGCTGTTTAACTGTGATGGAAATTGGGCTTGATACAATTAGATCTCAGTGTAGTCATTTTAATCAATGGTTAACAAAGCTTGAGCACCTCTAGATTTTGTTCTACTACCTTCGCCAGAGGCTTGCTAGAAGGTTAATTCGTGCGAAGACAGTGTCCTTCGGGCGCCAGCCAAGCATTCTTTATAATAATCTACCCACGAGTAAACTATTTCCATAATATAGCCTTACATAACATTGAAAATCATGTAAGAGCCCTGACTTACCGGGGCTTTGTTGCATTCTATCAGGCTATACAAACCTCAAATATGGTATATTATAGGAAGGATATTAAGTTTCCTGAACTGGACGGTCAACAGGTAGGTTAAAGTAATTATAGGACGGCATTATGACTTTTGAAGAACTGCTTAAAAAATATCAAACTTTGTTACTTGAAAATAACAGCCTAAAAGAAGAAATAAGCTATTTAAATTCTAAGCTCGGTGTTTCAGAACATCGGGCTATTTCTCATGGAGTCTCAGAAACTTTTTTTGAGGACAGCTTATTTCCGAGTCCTGATGCTGTTTTAGAAGTTCCTAACCAATTATCAGAAAACGAAACTCTGCAATTTAACACAAATAATATGTCAGAACCTAAGGACAAAATTGCATTGTTTAGGTCCCTATTTAAAGGCCGGGATGATGTTTATGCTAAACGGTGGGAAAACAAAAAGAAGGGTACAAATGGATATTCACCGTACTGCTTAAATGAATGGAAGCCTGGGCTATGCAAAAAACCAAAGGAAAAATGCAGTGTTTGCTCTCATAAGGCTTATGCCCCTTTGGATGAAAAGGCAATTGACGATCATTTGAGAGGTCGTAACAATTTAGTTGTGGGAATATATCCTCTGTGCCTGGATGAAACATGCTATTTTTTAGCCATTGACTTTGATGAGGGAGAGTGGCAGAAGGATATTTCACAGCTATGCCAAAGGGCGGTTTGGGAAATTTAATTGCCCTCCCTTTGCAAAAAGCGGCAAGGAGTAAGAATAACAGTGTTTTTATAGATGACATTTTTGAGCCTTACAAGGATCAATGGGAATTTTTATCTACAATAAGAAAGCTCTCCGAACGGGATGTTGAAATGATCATTTCAGGACTTTGCCCTGGAAACGAACTCGGAATTTTGAAAAAGGATGATCAAGAAGAATTAAATAAGCCATGGGAAACTAACCCTGTCAAATTATCAGTGCATGATTTCCCTAGGTCTATAAAAATTGTCAAAGCCAATATGTTATATATCCCGAAATTAGGTATTTCCCAAAGAGCCTTAAATCAATTAAAACGGTTGGCGGCTTTCCACAATCCGGAGTTTTATAAAGCTCAAGCTATGCGGTTATCCGTTAGTAGAATACCCCGCATAATAGCATGCTCTGACGAAACAGAAGACTATCTCTGTCTGCCAAGAGGGTGTGAAGCCGAACTCAAGACTTTTTTTACAGAACTGAAACTTGAACCAGAATTTAGCGATAAAACAAATCATGGCAGAAGCATTAATGTAGAATTTAACGGCTGTTTGCGGGATGAACAACCACTGGCTCTAAAAAAATTGCTTGAGTATGATACAGGAGTGCTCTCTGGAACAACCGCTTTTGGCAAAACAGTGGTTGCCATTAATCTGATTGCTGAGAGAAAAGTTAATACGCTAATTATAGTGGATAAAGTGAATTTGGTAACCCAATGGAAAAGGAGATTAACGGAATTCCTGACCATCCATGAAGATTTACCCGCTTTGGGCGAAGTGAATAAAAAAGGAAGGAAAAAGTCATATAGTATTATTGGGCAACTGGGAGCAGGAAAAAATAACTTGAGCGGAATAATAGATATAGCCGTCATGCAATCCTTAAACAAAATGGATGAAGTCAAGGATTGCGTGAAAAATTATGGCATGATAATCGTGGATGAGTGTCATCATATAGCCGCTTTTAGCTTTGAGAAGGTTATGAAAAGTTCAAATGCCCGATACGTCTTTGGATTAACGGCAACGCCTCAACGAAAAGATGGTCATCATCCGATCATATTTATGCAATGTGGTTCTATTCGCTACAAGGATGATGCTAAAAAACAGGCTGCCAAAAGACCTTTTGAACATTATGTGATACCAAGGTTCACGTCCCTCAGAGTCCCTCTGGATAAGAATGAAAAGGATGTATCCATACAAGAATTCTATTCCGAAATCGTTGTTAATGAATTTAGGAATCAACAGATCCTAGATGATGTAGTTAACAGCTTTGAACAGGGCAGAAACTGTCTCGTTTTAACTGAGCGAACAGCACACGTCGAAATGCTTGCCCAAAAACTAAGGGAGAAAATTCCCGAAGTGATCTCATTAACCGGTGGAATGGGAATAAAAGAGACTAGGGAGATAATGAATAGAATTGCAGAAACACCCGCTGATAAGCAGGTTACCTTGATTGCCACAGGTAAATATATTGGGGAGGGCTTTGACGAACCACGCCTCGATACCTTGTTTTTAGTGATGCCAATATCCTGGAAAGGTACTTTACAGCAATATGCCGGAAGGCTGCACAGACACTTTGCCAACAAAAATGAAGTCCAAATTTATGATTACGTGGATACCCATGTAAGAATGCTTGAGCGGATGTACCATAAACGGCTTAACGGTTATGCAGCCATTGGTTATAAAGCAAAAGGCAGCGAAAGCAGCGCACCAGAGTCAATTGATGTAATTTATGACATGAGCAATTTTCTATCGGTATACACAAACGATATTCTAAATGCTAAAAGAGAGATTATAATCGTTAGCCCCTTTGTTACCAAGAGACGTACACTACATATGTTGGAGCATCTGCGAATTGCCTTGAAAAATAAGGTAAGAATCATCGTAATAACACGACCACCTGAAGATTTTAAGGACAAGAATGCAGGTACATTACACAATACTCTGGATTTATTGAGGGATGCAGGAGTAAGTGTCGTTTTCAAAACGAATATTCACCAAAAATATGCTGTCCTTGACCAACGAATCGTGTGGTATGGGAGTATCAATCTTTTAAGTTTTGGTAGTGCAGAGGAAATTATCATGCGACTGGATAGTACAAATATTGCGAATGAATTAATAAGGAGCCTGGAGAAATAACAGTTCTGAAGCATAGGCTCACAGCTTTTAGAAAGCAATGCAACTGGTAATGCAACGGGGGTAAAAATAGGTAATAAAGTATAACAAAATTAGAAAAGGCACCGGTATGACCGATGCCTGAAACCCTTGATACTAAAGGGTTTTAACAGAATAAGCTAAGTTATAACAAGTTGCTCCGTGTCGTTGGGGTGGTAGAGGTCGCATGTTCAAATCATGTCGCTCCGACCAAATAAGAAATTGGGGAAACTCGCAAAGCAGTGATATAACTGAATTTGCGGGTTTTATTTATTTTTCGGGGTAAAACCATTTTTCTATATAATTCCCTAAATATCCGTTGATTTCCGTACCTTGTCTGACAAATTGGAAGACAGATTTTTGCATTATAGCAGGAGACATGAATTACTTTGTTTAAGGTTAAGATTGGAGGTAGCCACATGGTTCATCGAAAAGGTATTCCTTTAATTGCAGGTTGAGAATGAGGTTAGGATCCTAAATTGGTGCTATCTAATTTAGGATCCTAACAATTTGTTATAAAAAACGGGTTTGTGTTCCTTCAGGATTACTTAAATCGTGAGATCGCCTTTTCAATTGAATCTTTCAACTCACTCCAGGATTTTTCTGTTCCTTCTTTAATATCTTCCCAGCCAAGTTCGCTACTATCTTTGAGTTGCTCATATTTTACCATGAAATCATCTCTTTTTCGTTCAACTTTTTCAACTTGATTAAGATACTCTAATTTCAAGTCTTCCTTAGCAATAGCGATCTCGGCTTTCATCACATCTAATTTGGCATCATATTTTTCTAGGGCAGCCTCGATCTTTTCAATATAAGCTTTGCGTCTTTCCACTTTAGTTCCTCCCCATCCTGTTATCACTTACTAATTCTTGTGAATTTATTTGATGCTACCATTTTAGCCTATATATAGCAATGAGCCAGATTAAGGACGAACATCGTATCGATACCATTTGTTGACCATCCATAAATGTCTGTAGACTTATATATGAGGTTGGTCATATTTCTGTCCATAGATTAGGTTAGGTTGGGTTAGTATCCCATGGATAAGGAAATATTAATATGAAAGGTTGTGAGAGTATGTCAGTCGAAAATTCAGTGGTATCTATTTTCAATACTCACGCTGAGGCAGAGGGGGCTATAAGGAACTTCAGAAATCAGGCTTCGATTTGAAGAAATTATCCGTCGTTGGTAAGGACTTTCAGACGGAAGAGCATGTGGTGGGGTATTACAATACCGGTGATCGAGTTAAATATTGGGGTAAGCTAGGAGCATTCTGGGGTGGACTATGGGGATTACTTATTTGGACAGCGTTCTTATTCATTCCAGGAGTTGGCTCTCTCGTAGTGGGTGGTCCGCTGGTGGTATGGATCGTTGGAGCATTAGAAGGTGCTGCAGTTTTGGGTGGATTGAATGCTATTGGGGCAGCTTTACACAGCATAGGCAATTTTAAAGGATAGTATCGAACAATAGTTAAGTTATTGATTGGGGGAGAAGTTTATGAACATCTTTGAATTTGCAATAAAAATGGAAATCGATGGAGAAAATTATTACAAGGAACAGGCGGAAATCAATAAAGACAATAGTTTAAACACAGTGTTTCTGATGTTGGCAAAGGATGAAAAAATCCACGCCCGAGTTTTGCAACAAAAAGCCAATCAACAAGCGTATGATTTAAGCGAGAATGAAACATTGTCTGAGGCAAAAAACATCTTTAAAAACATGGAGTTCAAACAAACTCCCGACCAATTAAGGGTGTATCGTTCGGCTTTACAAAATGAGCAGGACAGTATCGATCTCTATCGAACCTATTTATCTGAGGTCACGGATGATGAATCAAAACAATTATTTGAATACTTGATAAAACAAGAAGAAGATCACTACATAATCCTTGAGGAGTTAGTTTTGCTGGTGAGTCGTGCCGAAGAATGGGTAGAATCCGCTGAATTCGGGACAAGAGAACAATACTAAATAAGGGAGCTGTCTTACGACGAAGGTAAGAGTATCGAAGAGGAAGATAAGAAAGATATAAGAGCAAGGGCGAGAAAGGTGAGCGTTGATAACTATTCTTGGTTGGCTATGGTAGATCACTATTTATTAATGCAAGTTTCTGAGCATAAATAGAAAGTATTAGAAGGAATGCTGACCAGATCGGATGTTTAGGTCAATGCATGAATAAATAACGTCAGGCCTATCAGTTAATACTGGTAGGCCCGACGTTATATTTTATCCCGAAGTTGCAGCTTCGTTTGTAAATGTAGCTAGAAAAGCTTTAGACCTATTGTGCTTGAAATATAAAGACTTAGAGGGTATTATGAGTTTTGATTAATTTGTTTATAACTAGAAGAAGTCCCTGAATTCATACAAGGGACTTCTTCTAGTTATGAACTTCAAACTGAACAAATCAATTAATGATTTGAGGGAGTGTGTTTAACATATGTTTATGGTTCTAGCTTATTTAACAGCTAATGTTTTAGCAAATTTATCGGTTGCTTATTTTGGCCCTGTCTCTACCCCCATAAATGCCTTTTTATTAATCGCCTTTGATCTCGTTTCTAGGGACGCATTGCACGAGCGGTGGAATCATAAGAATCTTTGGTTAAAGATGGCACTTTTGATATCTACAGGTGCTGCAATCTCATATTTATTAAATCAAGGGGCGGGGCGAATTGCTATAGCATCTTTGATTGCTTTCCTATTAACAGGCTTCACCGATACAGTAGTTTATCAATTATTAAAGAATCACTCGCGTTTCTTAAAAGTAAATGGTTCTAACGTTATATCATCTGCTGTAGATTCAATTGCCTTTCCAACTATTGCCTTTGGCAGTTTCATACCTTGGATAGTATTAGGCCAATTTGTAGCAAAGGTATTCGGCGGGTATTTATGGTCTCTTGTCCTATTCAAAGGGGAGAAAAGGATCTTGAATTAAGTCTATAATCTTATTACAGCTGCAATAGCAAAAAGAGAGTAGTGAGCATAATTAAACTCCTACTCTCTTTTTTATACTAACTCAAATTTCTGTCGCGACCGAGCATAGAGCGAGCGGGGGAAGGGCATCTTATGGCGTTTGAAGAGTTCACCAGCTGCGTGTGCTCTCACCAAGACTCGGCATTAAGCAGAGATTTCTTTATTCAGTTTGTAAGTTTAAAGTTTATTATGCAGGAAAAGACTACCAGAGGTAGAACAATTACACTAAACTAAAATTGAGGTGACAAAATGGGTAAGGCTGATCTTCAATATGAATTGATTAAGACTCTGGCCTTTGCACCGCGGGAGTATACCGTTAAAACCTTAGCTGATCTCTTGGGGGTTAGTCAAATCACTTTAAATCGTAATTTAACGGAGATGGAAAGACGAGGTTGTATTTTTACCTATGATAGTCAAGGACGCATCTTTTTGCAGCAAACCGGCTGGAATGGTTTTAATATCAAAGAGGCAACTCTCCGGCAAATGGAAATTCTGCGCTTTATCAGTGCCTATTCAAACGGGGTAAAGGTGACGGAGATTTACTCCCGCTTTAATGACCATAAAAACGAGAAAACTATAGGTCGAGACTTAAAGGAACTGCTGCAACGACAGCTTATAAGCAATCATCAAGGGATCTATTTGCTTAACTCCAACTTCGTGATTCCGCCTATCCAATTAGACACAGCGGAGAAGAGCTTATTATTTGAACACTTGGCCGTGCAGCAGGAGATGTCCCCTCTTAAGGATGAGGCTAAATCCTTAACAGCCAAGCTGCAAATTTCTTTAAAGATACCGAAAAATGACCAGGATACAGTTATTGTTCATGGCCGTAGGCCCATCGAAGATTTAAGGCGCAGCCATTTTTGTCAACGGTTAGAGGAATGTGCCCGGGCTTGCAAAAAGACCTTGATACTTTATCGTAAAAATGAAGGAGAAGTATCCGAGTTGGAACTAAATCCTCTGGGTATTATGTATCATTGGGGGTTAGATAACTGGTATTTAGCTGCCCAAGATAATGGGCAAGAAGGAAACATCAAAACTTACGTCGTTGATAAGATTCTGGCGATCAAAGAAATAGGCGGAATTTTTTCGAGACCCCCGGGTTTTGATTTAGAGGAGTGGTACAATTACTCTTGGGGAGTTTATCGAGGTGGAAAACCGATTAAAGTAGTTATCCGCTTTCATAATTACTATTCAACCATTAAACGAGTGAAGGCAGAACTCAGTTTTCGGAAAACCTGTGTTTTACGAGAAGATGATGAGGGAATGATTATGGAAGATATGGTGGATGGGCTGGGGGAATTGGCTGTCTGGTTGAGAAGCTTCGGTCAAGGAGTAGAAGTTATCGAACCACATGAATTGCGTGAAGCAGTGATCAAAGATCTGGAGCAGATGCTTGAAAATTATGGAGGATGATTAAAATGGATCCCCATTTACACATGGAAAGAATCCTTGCATTGATCGAGGCGGAGCCCGGCATTACCGGACAGAAAATTGCAGAGGCCTGTGCCGTGCCCTGGTCAATGATTAAAAACGATTTAGAAACTATAATGGAAGCTGCGGCGATTCATATTCCGCTTTATACAGATCTAGACGAAAACAGCGGGCCTGCTGATGACCTAGATGACATAGACGGTGAAATTGCTCCAGAGACCAGGTTTTATCTGGATACCTATAATCGAAAACATAGTCCACTTCATTTGACGGTAGGTGAAGCACTACAGATCTTAAGCTCCGTCAACAGCGAGGAAAAGAGTCCCAAACTTCTCTCTTTAAGGCAAAAGATCCTCCACAGCCTTGATTTAGATAGCCCGGGAACATTCCGCTATGTTAAAGGGAATATGACCACCGCGGCTGAGGTCGACAGTGAGGTATTAATTTTGCTCCAACAGGCGATTTCTAAGCATCGGCAAATCGGCTTTACTTATAATTCTCTTCCCATCACTGCAGACCCCTTGGGGCTAGTGTATTATTCCCGCTTAAGGCAGTGGTATCTTGCGGCAGTTAATGACAGCCTCATCAAGACATTTAATGTCAGTAAAATTATGAACCTCGAGGAACTATCTAAATCCTACATATATCCTGAGGGGTTTTCTCTTAAAGCTGAGTTAGCCCCCCGCTGGGGGATAGAATTTGGCAAGCCCTTTAACGTTAAAGTTCGATTCCTCAACAGGTCTCAAACCTTTAACAAAGTGCGTAAGGATGTCGCTCATCGTCAGTGTAAATTAACCGTCGAAAATGGCGGCGCAAGCCTGTTGTATGAGGATACTATTATAGGAAGAAACGAGTTTTCTGTCTGGATTCTTGGTTTTGGATCAGCAGCAACAGTACTGGAACCTCTTGATTTGAGAGATGAAATTATGGCCAGGGTTAAAGCTGCATTAAGAAACTATAAATAAGTACAAATTTTTCTCCGTGCTATGCTACGGCGTTGTAATTTAGTGAGGGAATATATCAGTGTGCCTTGATGATACGTGCCACTTTTTAGCGATTAACCTTGACGATGGAGAGGGGCAGAATATTTCGTTGCTTAGAGAAGTATGTACAAAATTTAATTTTCAATGCCATTAAATGATCGAGGCTAGGAAATGGCAAGCTAGGCGCTTACCTCTAATTCCTTGGCATATAATAGTTCGCGAATTTTATTAACCAGGGTATCCATATCAAAAGGTTTTTGTATGAAATATTTTGCCCCTAAATCAAGTGCCTGCTGAGTAATGTTTTCATCTCCCATGGCAGATAGCATGATAAATTGAGGCTTTCTATTTATGTTTACAGAATTTATCTTATTAATAACTCCTACCCCGTCAAGTTTTGGCATAATTATATCAAGCACAACAACGTCAGGTTCTTCTTTTATGATTAAGTCAACTGCATCAAGACCATTGAACGCAGTACCTACTACAGTAATTTCATTTTGACAGTCAAGGTACTCACACAATAATTCATTAAATGCTCTATTATCGTCTGCAATCAATACATTGATTTTGTTAATATTCATTTAAAAAATACTCCTTTGCCGTAAGGTATTGCCCATTTGTAATTATAAATATTAGACAATCTATTCTCAAGATTTGGATTAAGACAAGGTTTTCTACATTAGAGGTTTAAATGACAGGATTGTTCTGTTAAAAACCTAATATTCCCAGCAATTTATTGATTATTGTTGAAAATTAACTTATTATAAACAAATTTTTCATTCTAGTCTAAGTATAAATCAGAGAACTCTATGGCAATTGCTTTTAATACTCGTCTATCATCGGGGACAATAATTGGCTTTCCTTGCCCTTTGTCGTTTAATTGATTAATTGGCAATATAACTCTAAACGTACTGCCTTTGCCAATTTCACTAAAAACATTGATTTTACCGCCCATGCCTTTAACCAATGTTTTGACTAACGAGAGGCCGATTCCTGTGCCCTCAGCTTGTCTTGTAAGGGAATTATCTACCTGTCCGAAACGTTCAAATATTAGCTTTTGTTTATTTTTCGGGATGCCCACGCCTTCGTCTTTAACCATTATAACAGCCTTGCTATTTTGGCTTGAGATATTAACCCATATTGATTTCTCTCTGGGTGTAAACTTAATAGCGTTTGATAAAAGGTTTAAGAGGATACGTTCATATTTTTCTTCATCTATAGCCATTTCTAAGCAGTCGGTGTCTGTAGAGAATATTAATTGTATTCCTTTTTCCTTGGCTATACTCTCCACGGATTTCATAATCGCATTGGAAATAAAGATGATATCCCGGTTCTCTAGAGTCATTTTTAAATGTCCGGCATTATACCTCGTGATGTCCAGAAGGTTACTGACTAAACGCATTTGTCTGTAGGTATTAACTTTAATTTTTTGCAGGTGTTTTTTGACCTTATCATGTAAGTTATCACCATATAGATTTTCGATGACTTGTAAAGCGGCATTGATTACATTTAAGGGAGTACGGAACTCATGGCTGACAGTTCCAAGAAACTCATCCTTCATTTTGATTGCCTTTTCAAGAGCTTCATTTTTCTCTCTTTCAACCTCTATCATGAGTTGCTGCTGGCTTCTTAATACTTCCTCTGTTCTTATTCTGTTCAATGAAATAGCAACCTGGTCAACAACTGCTTTCATCAGAGCAAGTTCATCTTCGTTAAAGCTATCTTTAGATTTTGTACCAAATGAAAGCGTACCAATGATCTTTTGCATGTCCATAAGGGGATAACAAGCATATGCTCTTATACCAAAGGACTTTACAAGTTCAGTCCTGATGTCAGGTGAGGACTGAATATTCTCCGCTACTATTTTGCATCTATCTTTTGCTACACAGCCACAGATTGCAACACCGTAATCCAGCCATTCAATTTCATGGGCGATCTCCTTTGGAATTCCGGCACAGGCATTAAGATGTAGACCCATTTTCTCTTCATCAATTAGGTAATTGAAAAAAGTATCACACTTAAGAAACTTCATAATACGAAGACAAAGCTCCTGGACTATCTCCTGTGGCCGGTCACTAGCCAGAAGTTTTCCGGTCACTTCATAAAGGATTTCTGCTTTTTCTTTATTCCATCTGATTTTTTCTTCAGCCTGTTTTTGCTCAATTATGTCAGCTACCTGCCGTGCTAATACATCAAGATGTCTCAATTCACGTTCTGTTGGCTCGTGAGGATCGTTCCAGTGAGTGGATATCATACCTATCAGTCTTCCGCTTCGTGAGCGCAAGGGAGTAGACTGGACGGCATTGATACCTGTTTGCAGATACATAGCTTGGTCTTTTGTACCAAGCATAAAACCGCATTCCTGTACATTTGGCACAATTATACGACGACCTGTACGCAAAGCTTCACTGCAAGTAGTACAGGCAGATTTAGAGTCTAACCACTCCCACAGCTCTGCCGCTTCCGGTTTAAATCCACGGAAAGCCAACAGTTGAAGTTTATCACTGTTACCCTGTCCGGAATGCACCATCTGCAAGCTGGCATATTGTGAATGCATTATTTGCATTGCGGCATCAATAATCTTCTCATACAGTGTCAAAACATTATCTTTACGGAGAAGTTCGATGCTCACACTTTGAAGAAGTTTGGTGTCTGATAATTCTACTTCAAGTAACTCTTTTTGCTCTTTTATCTTTTCTTCATATTGCACCACTTGTGTAATGTCATGGTGGGTTACTACTGCTGATATTAAGCTGTTTTCAGAATCAAAGACAGGAGCGGCATTTATTCCTACATATATGCTCTTGTCAGGGTATTTTACGATTATTCTTTCATTTCTTATCCTTTCACCTTTAAGTACTCTTCTTGTCGGAAGATTTTCTACAGGTATAATGTTATTTTCTAAATCAAAACACACATAGCCATTGTGAATACACTCTAGTTTAGTCTCTGTGCTTACGTCAGGATACATTCTGCGAGCTTCAGCATTTCTTAAAATGCCGTTACCTTGACTATCAAAGATAGCAACAGCACCATTCATGTTTTCAATGACAGCTTCAAGTAGCTCCTTTTGTTTTTTTAAATCATTTGCTAATCTCTTACTCTCGGTGATGTCCTGAATAAGACAAGCAAATAATCCTTGCTTTGGCGAAAAGGCATTTATTAGAAAGTCACGGTTAAGATCCTCAGAAAAACCTTCGAAGGTAGTTGATTCACCTGTCAGCGCTACATTGCCTAATATATTAATCCAGAGCCACGAAGGTAACTGAACCTCTTTTCTTGTTTTGCCAATAATTACTTCTGGCTTTAATCCGATGACTTTATCAAGTGCAGGATTGGCTGCTAAGTATCGATAATCTATTGGCTTTCCTAATTTATCACAAATGATTTCAGCCAGGAAGAAGCCTTCATTCATATGTTCAAAAAGTGTACGGTACCTTTCTTCACTCTCACGCAGCTTTTCTTCGGCCTTCTTGTATTTAGTTATGTCAAGGCTATTTAAAATCCCCATATGAACATTTCCATTCTTGTCAAGGATGGGTGAACCGCTGATCGAAAAAAACAGTTCGGCGTCGGGTTGCCTCATTTGTACTTTTATATTTTTTACCTTTTCTCCTCTTAAAACCCGTGCTGCAGGCATACTTTCAGGGGGGATTTCTCTTCCGTTTTCGTCAAAATACAAGCCTTGTTTGTAAGTGTCGCCAATCTTTTTTACAGACTTAATTAGTTGATAGTTACCGAACTCTTCCTTATTAAACATTAAATAGTTACCGTCTTTATCCAACATTGCTAAAGCATCGGTCATATTCTCAAGAATCGTAGCTAATTGGTCATTTTGCTCCTTAATTTTTCTGGATTGCATTATTATTTCAGTGATATCCCTCGTAGTAAAAACCCCATGCTTAATATTTCCACAGTCGTCATAAATAGGTGTTCCACTTATGCTCATATATTTTTTTTTATCACCAATAATCATCAAAAGTTCATATTGGTCTAAAATCTCACCACGCAGGATTCTGGAGGCAGGTAAATCTTCCTTTTTAAGTACTTGCCCTTCTTGATCATAATACTTTACAGTCTCTAAAGTGCCGCCTATATAATTCGGTTCTACAGAATCCAACCAGTTTCTCACCGTTTTATTTACCTTTATATAATTGCCGTCCTTATCCACCAAGGAAAGTCCGTCAATCATATTGTCTAAAACTAAATTTAATTCTTTTTGGTCTTCTATTTGTTTGCTTTTCAAAACATCTTGTGTTACTTCTCTAACTGTTTCAACCAGAAACTCAACTTTACCATCTTCCAATATAGGCATAACCATTACATCCCAATAGGTAGTGCCTCTATTTAATCCTTCGTAAGTGAATTCCTTGTTAACCAGAGGTATTCCAGTATCGACAACTTTTTGCCATTCATCATTGGAATTGCTGCCTGACCAACCAATACATATCTGATGCAAACTCATACCAATGCTTGTTTCAGGTTTATTAAACGGTTCACCTTGAAAATCCAAGAAGAGTTGATTTGCTTTAAGTAGTAAAAAATCTTCAGCTTGAAAAATGGCAAAACCGCTAAGGTTATACTTAAATTGCTGTTCAATATAGGGAAACCTTTGTTCAATTCTTGAACGGGGTTCTTCCTCGAAAATAAAGATTTTCTCAGTCCTGGTGGCATATCCGGTATGTATTGTTAACTTAACTTTTCTTGGTTCAAGATATTTTGTAAATATAAAAAAGCTCTTTTGGTTTTCATGCATATCGTCAAGATAAACGTTAAACCGCAAGAGGCTGTAAAGATAATCTATACCCTTGTTTACAATTTCAGACCTTCGGTATCCTATAAGTTCTAAAAATCTTTCTCCTGCCTCCAAAATAATACCGTCACTTAATAAAATATAAGGTAAGCCCTCGAACTGACCAATATTAAAGCCTGTACTCATATTAGACACCTCAATTCATTGTGAAACTACAGTTGATTATATCATTTAATTCTATGAGAATTGAAAAAATATCTCCATACTATAGTTTATTTGTTTATAATTGACGGATGTGATGTGTACTTACGATAACCGCCGTGAGGAAGGCAAGCCAGGATGTAAAGAGACCGCTGGCTGGCAACTGCTGGCTTTTCACAGTCCAGGGTTGACCCGATTTACTCTAAAGGTCTATAGCATCAGGTTGTTGACAACCTAAGTTGAAGATGCTAATATATGCATCCGGCCAAAAAATAGGCCGAAACAACAAGTTGAAAATTAGTTATTGACAACGAGAGTTGGAAATGCTAAGATACAACTCCGGTCCAAACAGCCGAAGAGATACCAGAAACCAAAGGTAAAAGAGTTAACACTCAGTGCTAGTCGGTTAAAAAGTGTTGACAACGCAAGTTTAAAATGCTAAGATATAATTCTGGCCCAAACGGGTCAAAACAAAAAACCATGGTCTTTGAAAACTAAACAACAAGGACAGCCAATGAGAGAAACTCGCAAGAGTTTCAAAATAAATCATGAGTCAATCATCTTCTTCTAATGAGAAGTTTGAAATAACTTTTTTTGGAGAGTTTGATCCTGGCTCAGGACGAACGCTGGC
>NZ_JMGA01000057.1 GCF_000765145.1 Desulfosporosinus sp. HMP52
CCCCCCGTGATCTACACCACAGCCTTCGTCGGCGGCGTCAGAGGGGTATAAGAGCCAGGTTCCCACCAGGTACTACCCAGAGGTTTGGCGGAGCTCCCGCCCAAGCGAGTAGGCAAGCCTCGGAGTGCTGGGTATACGGATGTGGGCGAAGCCGCCTGACCCGAACGCATATACAGGTTTAAGGGGAATCAGCTGATTCCCCTTAAACCTGGGTCTCTATCCTGAAATCGCTATTACCGCCTATATTACACCTTAAATTAGATCTTGGCGATTTTCTCACGATTTCTCAAAACATTTTTAGTGGCATTACGGGTGTCTACTACGAGCTTGGCCTTCTCAACTACCCTCTCATAATCCACATCAGTATGATCTGTTAAGATTAAAACTGTATCTGCATCAGCTAAGGCTTCATCTGTCAAAGGCACGCTTTCTAAGTGAATTGTGCTTCCTCCATGGGGCTCAATCACCGGAATATATGGATCATGATAAGTGATATTGGCTCCTTGCTTGCGCAAGAGTTCAATAATTTTTAAGGCTGGGGATTCACGCATGTCATCAATATCTTTTTTATAGGCAACTCCGAGGACAAAGATATTGGAGTCCTTTAAGCTCTTGTTAACACTGTTCAAGGCCCGCATGACCTTATTAATCACATAATAAGAGACTTCTACATTAATTTCCCCTGCCAGCTCAATGAAGCGGGTGTGAAAATCATATTCCCTAGCTTTCCAGGTGAGGTAGAAGGGATCAATAGGAATACAGTGTCCTCCCACTCCGGGACCGGGGTAAAAGGTCTGAATCCCAAAGGGTTTTGTTCCGGCAGCTTCCACCACTTCCCAGATATCAATCCCCATGCGGTCGCAAAGCATCATTAACTCATTCACCATGGCAATATTCACTGCCCGATAAGTGTTTTCAAAGACTTTTGTCAATTCTGCAGCAGCCGGCGAAGAAACAGGTACAACGTTGCTGATTGTTTGATTGTAAAGAGCATAAGCAATCTCTAAGCAATAAGGCGTCATGCCGCCAACCACTTTAGAGGTGTTTTTCGTAGTAAAGCGTTTATTACCGGGATCGACCCGTTCCGGTGAGAAGGCCAGAAAGAAGTCCTGTCCTACTTTCAAGCCGGTTTTTTCCAGCAAAGGAAGAATAACTTGCTCTGTGGTTCCCGGATAGGTGGTGCTTTCCAAGGTTATGATTTGACCGGGACGCAGGCATTTTCTGATTTCTTCTGTGGATGCCTGAATATAGGAGATATCCGGATCTCGGGTAACTGTCAGCGGTGTGGGAACACAGATAATTACTACATCACATTCTGCTAATCTTGAAAAATCCGTGGTTGCCTGTAACAACCCCTTATCAATCATTGCCTTGAGGTCTTCGTCTTTGACATCCCCGATATAGTTGTCCGCAGCGTTTACACGAGCAACCCGGGCCGAGTTAATGTCAAACCCTAGTACCGGAAAGCCAACCTTCCCTTTTTCAACAGCTAATGGTAGGCCCACATAGCCTAAACCGATAACGCCAATCTTTGCTTGATGTTTTTCTATTTTTTCTTTAAGAGTTTTGGCAATGACATCTTCATTGGTAATCACATTTTTAACGGTTAACATTTCTGTTTTCCCCCTTACTGATTAACGACTACTTTTTCTGTTTTCTTACGGAAGGCCGGAATAACTGTCTGCAACAGCTTGATGACTTCATCTCTGGTTAAAAAGCTACCCCGTTCTCGAATAATATGGGTTAACTCTTCCAGGAGCTTAACATCAATGTTATTGGGCTTGGCAACGAAGATTCTACTATGTTTAGTTGAAGTGACTCCCTCTTCAGCCGTCAACAACTCTTCAAAGAGCTTTTCCCCCGGCCGAATTCCTGTGAATTGTATCTTAATATCAACATCCGGTTCAAACCCAGAAAGCCGAATTAAGTCTTTAGCCAAGTCTACAATCTTAACAGGTTTCCCCATATCCAAGATAAAGATCTCTCCGCCCCGAGCCATAGCTCCGGCTTGGATAACTAACTGAGCTGCCTCAGGGATTGTCATAAAGTAACGCACCATATCAGGATGGGTGACCGTAACAGGACCGCCTTGGGCAATTTGCCGTTTAAAGGTAGGAATTACGCTGCCACGACTTCCCAATACATTCCCAAACCTAACTGCGACAAATTTTGTCTGAGAACGAAGGTCTAAACTTTGAATAATCATTTCTGACGTACGTTTTGTGGCCCCCATAACGCTTGTTGGGTTAACCGCCTTGTCTGTAGAAATTGAAACAAAAGTCTTTACTTTTACTTCGTCAGCAGCTTCCGCTAAATTTTGTGTACCGACAACATTATTTTTAAGCGCTTCCTCCGGGTTTCTTTCCATCAAAGGAACATGTTTATGAGCCGCTGCGTGGAAGACAACCCCGGGCTTATAGCGTTCGAAAATTAAGAAGACTTTTTCCCGATCTTTAATATCCAAGATCTCTGTAATATAGTCAATTCCAGGGTGCTCAGAGCGCAATTCTTGTTCGATGTCAAAAATGGTATTTTCCCCATGCCCCAGTAAGACCATCCTCCCAGGATTAAACCTGGCGATTTGACGACAGATTTCCGAACCGATTGAACCCCCTGCTCCGGTAATAATCACCGTCTCTCCTGCAACATAGCCAGCTACTTCCTCTAAATCGACTGAAACCGGGTCTCGACCAAGTAAATCCTCTACTTGAACTTGGCGAATCGGTTTAACATTCATGTCACCGCTGATAATGTCATAGACGCCGGGCATAATTTTTAGAATTACCCCTAATTTTTCGCAGATTTGGACAATCTCGCGAACCGCCTCCCCTGATGCAGAGGGCATAGCAATAATAACTTCATCCACATTATGTCCTTTTACAACCCGGGCAATATCTATACGGGTACCCAAAACAGGAATACCTAACAACTGGAGCTTCTGTTTTGAATGGTTATCATCGATAAACCCAATCGGACGCCCATCCCGATAGTTCCGGTTTTTTAATTCCCGAGCCGCTAATACCCCGGCATCCCCCGCCCCAACAATGAGCACCTGCTTTTGGGAGCCTGGAACATGGCGATCAAAGGCGTTTTCCTGCAAGATCCGCCAGATGAACCTGGATCCTCCAATTAAAAAGACCATAGCCAACCAAAGAAGCACCGCCGCAGTATGGGGCATCCTAACATAGGAAAGGGTGTCTGCATTTGATAAACCATAAAAATAAACTGCCGCAACAGTTCCGCCGGTTCCAACGGAAACCGCATAAACAATAGAGAGCAACTCCCCGGTACTTGCATACTGCCAGAGGCGGTTATATAGCCCAAAGACATAGAAAACAGCCAGATATAAAATAGTTCCCCCAATGGCTGTGTGATAATAGGTCTGATAATAATCTAGAGGTATGCCTTCTTCAAAGCGCAAATAAAAACTGCCGAAAGCTGCCAAGTTGATTAACAAAGCATCAATCAGCATTAAAATCAACGTTCGTTTGCGGAATAACACGTAGCTCAACCCTTTCTCGATAAACCAACATTAAACTTTATCGTTCTAAAGTTTACTACAACTTACCTGCTTTTACAACTAAAACAGAGGACCGGGGCGTAAGGACTGAATGCCAATTAGGTAATAAATTCAGGCATAAAGTTGATCAATCTACTATAAAAAACAATTATGTAAAAGCGATTTCAGAATCACGTAGATATGCATGTTTATGAACTATAGTTTATCATACCCCTTAGTTCTATGCATAGACAAATAAGAATGAGCTGCTTGTCATTAAAGACCGCAGCCCATTTTTCTTACTGTATTGTACTCTCGCCGGTAATCAACCACCGGGAGTTTTGTTTTATTAGATTGACCCGTACTTGGACAATCTGTTCATGCTCTTCTCCAACGGGAGTGCCATCCGTTAGACTATAATCTCTAGCTGTGTATCGATAATCGACTCTCAAGGTGGCTGTATTATCCGTGACACTTTCTACATCAATTTGATCAAAGACTATTTGGCTTACATCCAGCCCTATTCCCTGAACCAAATATTCTTCTGCCCGGCGGGCATGTTTCTCAAACAAATCCCCCGTATACGCTTTGCCAAGTTTCAGACGGAAGGTCGCCATATCCGTTGATTTCCAAGCTCCAAAAAAGGTTCCGATGTTTTGTTTATAGTCAGTGATAACTTGTTGGGTCAAAAGTGATTGTTTATTGGAAAGAGTATGTGAATCGCTTTCAGTTAAGTTATCTGCCGCCAAATTCGAGTCCGGGATTAATGTCTGATTCGGATCACTAACTGTACCGGAAACTGTTTGTATCTTATCTTGGCCACGTAATTTGGAGATGAATGAGGTTGGGGAACCCGAATTCGTGAGTAAAGACACACCCAGTGTCCCGAAAAGCACACCAACACCTAACGCCAATACTCCAATCAGATAATTCATTTTACGCATAAAGACCAGAATCTCCTTCAAATGATTTTTATTAGTATCTTGACCAAAGGAAGGAGATGTTAGACATTTAGCTGAGAATATTTGTTATTCTACTGAAAATGCCCTCCAAACAACAAGACCAGCCTGCTAAAGACTGGTCTTGGGTGATGAAACATATTCAGTTTTTGCCATCTTGTTAGTATAAACCTCGCCATAACCAGGTTAATTCCTACTAACCAAAATGTTTATTAATTTTTTAGATTTTCGAAATATTATTTTTTTCCGCTTTCCCCCCAGCTTTTACGGATCTGTTAATCCATAAACTAACCAATTTGATGGATCAATCTATCTAAAATCCGAGTATAGTGCTCATCGACTCCACTGATGAGCTTTTGACATAAAAATTAAATACAAGAGGCCATTGTGCACCTTGAATACAATTTAGTGTAGTCCTTTTAACCTATAGTGCTGCAGATAAGCTTCATACCATTCCTAGATTTCTTGCTTTAACAGATGCCTAAATTATGTTCGTTTGGTTGCAAATGGCGTCGCCCCGTATATTTTGGAACTTGTGTCATTACGCAATAGGTGAGCATCGAGATCATGAATTCCTTGGTGGAACTGTTCAATTCGAGTTTTATCCTTCGAATCAAAGGCATCGATTCCACTATTCAAAAGTACATCCAGATAGCCTGTAAAAGCTGCTGCCTTAGCAATATTCGCTTCGTTCTTATATTGCTTGTCCAATAATGTCTTATGGAAAACAATATACTTCTTAATATCTTCCTCATTCATCTGTGGACCTGCTGCCGGTCCATAGAGATAACCATCCACATACTGGTGGACATTCCATGCAGATCCAAAAGCTAATGTTTTAGCATCATTACTTAATGCAGCTTCTCCAAAGTAGCTAGCGATAGACGGCGCCATGTCTATCTGCTTAGTGTCCGGCTCTTTATACTTATTCTTTGATCCGGAATCATTTTGTGGAGGTGCATTGAGAGTATTAGGTACTGTTGTTGTAGGTGTTGTAGGTGTTGTTTCCGCCGCTCCTTGTGCTGTAGGTGGAGCAGTCCCTTCCGGCAACATTGTGCCATTACTACCGCTAATGTTTTTATCATCAACGGTTGGTGTTTGAATAACTACCTGATCTGTGATAGCACTTTGCTGCCGGAAAACTTTCCAGACGCTAGGGCCATATACCCCCGCTGCAACAACAGCTCCTGCAAGAACTAACGTTCCTGCTAAGGTTACTATCCTCTTTTTGTCGATTGGTATCATTAGTCTCTTCCCTCCTTTAGTCTTTTTTGGTACAAGTGCATTCTACCAATTATTGGAAGAAAAGAGTGTCGTTTTCGCTGTAGAGTTTGGTCCATTTTCCGTTCTGAATTTCCATTAAAATCCACAAGACCTCTTGCTGTCCATATAATTCGCGATTAAGGTCCAGCATTATTGAAAATAATTTGCTAATTACTCGCCTAAAGTGTTGACGTTAATATAGAAAACTTGACTGGCCCTAGGCGCAGGCGGCTGTCTTAGGTGCACTGATGCTTCAGACGACGACGAAGACACTGTCTTCGCACGGATTAAACCTTCTTGCAGCACCGTCTTCGCACGGATTAAGCCTTCTTGCAGCACCGTCTTCGCACGAATTAGCCTTCAATTTTTATTCATCATTGATGCCTCCTAGCGACATGAAAGTCTGGTAAGTAAATAGAAAAACCTCACCTTAAGCGGCGAGGTCATGATTTTGATAACTTTTGACTACTTTTAACTACTTTTAACTAGTTTTATCTGCTTTCCTAACAATGTCCCGCAGATAATTAATCAGATCCTCAGAAAGATCTCCTCGCCGCAAGGCATAATCGATGGTTGCTTCCACAAACCCCAGTTTGTCTCCAACATCATATCTGCGACCCTCAAACTCATAAGCGAGTATTTCCTGAAATCGACCGAGTTCTTTAATACCGTCTGTCAGCTGTACTTCTCCGCCCCTGCCCGCCGGTAATTCCTCTAGAATATTGAATATCTCCGGATTTAGGATGTAACGTCCCATGATGGCTAAACGAGTTTCCGGCGCTTCCTCCGGACGGGGTTTCTCCACCATATTCTTGGCTCTGTATAGTCGATCGGCGAATTTTTCTCCATCGACTATCCCGTATTTGATTGTGTCCTCATAGGGAACCTCTTGTACCCCGACAATACTTGCTCCGTAGCGCTGGTAATGATTAATCATTTGCTTTAATGCCGGTACTTCAGAGTAAATTACGTCATCTCCTAAGAGAACTGCAAAAGGCTCATTGCCAATAAATTTTCGAGCACTATAGATTGCGTGGCCTAAGCCTAAGGCTTCTTTTTGCCGAACGTAATAGATATCAGCCATTCGAGCAATATCCTGAACAAGGTCTAAGAGCTCATCTTTGGAGTTTTTTTCCAAAAACCCTTCGAGTTCCATAGAGCGGTCAAAGTGATCCTCTATAGCACGTTTGTTTCGTCCTGTTACGATAATTATGTCTTCTATGCCGGATTGGATAGCTTCCTCTACAATGTGCTGAATTGTTGGCTTATCCACAATCGGCAGCATCTCTTTCGGTTGGGCTTTAGTGGCCGGTAAAAATCGAGTTCCCAACCCAGCTGCCGGTATCACTGCTTTACGAATTCTACGCATGCTAATGTCTCCTTTCATCCACATTAAGCTTCCTCTTTATAGGGAGCCATCTGGCTTCAGTTACCCAAGCCTGATGTTAAAATAATCAAGATGATCACCAATAGTGCACTTATTAATTATATCTTTCAGTTGTAAAATAATTCGCTCTTTCTTTCACAGATAGAATTTCGACATAAGATATTAATTACCTTCCGTATTAGAAATATATGTAAAAATATATAAAATATGTGGTTTTTCATCATGATTCACCAAAATACACTGTGAATATTTCCCTAAGTCTAAGTTGACGGCAAAAGCGACCTCCTTACGATGAAACTGAAAGGCGACCGCTTTTTAAGATAATTTCTTATGAAGTTTTAGTGCACCTCGGTTTTGGGACCTCCAGCTTTGCGCAGACAAAAAAAACGCAAGGTCAAATCTAATCAGCACCTTGCGTTTTAATATAGTCTCTCTTGATTATTTACTTTTCTGTAGCAACTTCAAGCTTTTCCAGCACTTGATCCACCAGACCATATTCTTTGGCTTCTTCCGCAGTCATGTAATAATCACGTTCTGTATCCTTTTCAACCTTTTCAATAGGTTGACCGGTTCTCTCGGCAAGAATTTTATTCATTTTTGCTTTAGTTCTTAGCAGTTGCTTGGCATGTATTTCAATTTCTGTCGCTTGTCCGGAAAGTCCATGCCCGCCGATTAAGGGCTGATGAATCAAGACCTCCGAGTTTGGTAAAGCGACTCGTTTTCCCTTTGTTCCACTTGCCAGCAGAAAGGCCCCCATGCTTGCAGCCATTCCAATACAAATTGTCCGCACATCAGAGCGAATGTATTGCATAGTGTCATAAATAGCCATTCCCGCTGTGATAGAACCCCCAGGGCTATTAATATAAAGATTAATGTCCTTCTCCGGATCTTCAGCTTCGAGGAAAAGCATTTGTGCCACGACTAGGTTAGCAACATCGTCATCAATGCCACCCCCCAGGAAAATAATCCGATCTTTGAGAAGACGGGAGTATATATCGTAGGAGCGTTCCCCACGATTTGTTTGTTCAACTACCATTGGAACCAGATAACCCATTTTCAATTCCCCCTATTTACTCTTATTTAGGCGTCCTTACTTTAACTATTATATTCTTGCCGATTAACTTTATTTTAGTACAAAAGGTCAGTTAAGGTCAAATGATTTGTTGTAAAAACCTCCACTAACCATATATTTTATTAGTTTCGTCAAATAACCTACCGTGATCTCCGCCAAGGAGAAGAAGTTATCATCAACGCCTACTTGTTGTAATTCGCCCCTAAAGTAGTAGAAGTTTTTATTGAGTCGTTTCTGTTGTGCAGTTAAGTACTTTAAACTTAACCAAAAAGGTGGTCCCCTGTGGGCTTGTTTGGATAGTGATCCTTGCCTTGTGCCGTGCAGCAATTCCATAACAGACTGCTAGACCTAATCCGGTTCCTGATTCTTTGGTAGTGAAGAAAGGGGTTCCTAATTTATCAATTATCTCCGTTTTAATGCCCATTCCTTGATCTTCTATGGATAAGATCACTTCGTTGTTCAGCGTATGAGTTTTAATTTTAAGTAAACCGCCTTGGTTCATAGCTTCTAGCCCATTTCGAGCTAAGTTAAGAATCATCTGACGAATCTCCTTATCATCCAATCTTAGATCCGGTATCAGCTCTAATTCTGTCTTTACGCTTTTGTCATTTCTAATTGCATCTACCTGCACAAGAGGAAGGATGCTGTTAATGATGTCGTTAAGATTATGTAGGGCAACTTCAGTGACTTTAGTTCGGCTGATCGCCAGAAATTCGGTGATGATTTGATTAGCCCGATCAATTTCACTAATCATAAGCGGAATATAGTTAGAGTACTTTTCAGTATTCTTGCCACTACCTAAAAGTTGCAAAAATCCTCTGACAGTTGTCATAGGATTTCTTACTTCATGCCCAATACTAGCGGCCATTTCCCCGACGAGATTCATTTGTTCCATGCGCAACATTTCTTTCTCTATTTTCTTTTGTGCAGTAACATCTTTAACAATCGTTGATGCCCCTATAATCTGCTCAAGATGGTTTATGATGGGGGAAACTGTCAAATAAACATTAATGATTTGTCCGTCTTTTCTTACCCGAGTCGTCTCGTAATGCGAAACTGATCGCCCTTGAGAAATAGTTGACAAAATACCATCTAACTCATATTGATGATCCGGAGGAAATAATATTCTAACCGACTCTCCGAGGATTTCGTTTTTAGAATAACCATAAATGCACTCCGCTCCCCGATTCCAATCCGTAATTTTACCATCCAGGTCCATCCCAATAATACCGTCTTCCGTGGACTCCACTATGGAGGCCAGGCGATAAATTTTACTTTCTATTTGTTTGCGATCACTTACTTCACGCATGAGCTTTTGATTTATTTCTTCCAATTCCTTTGTGCGATCTTTGACTAACCGCTCCAAGGAGTTTTGATGTAAAAAGTCCTTAACTTGGGAATTATTAAGGGTTATTGATAAAAGCCAAGCTACAAATAAAACTAATAATGTATTAATATAATGTCCATTCTTAATTAAAGAGTCCGGTTGATAATACTGTATTCCTGCAACGACAACGACGTAAGATAGAAAATAAGCCCCAAAACTCAACTTCGGGCTCAAATTGAAGAAAACTGCAACTAAAAAACAACCAATGACGTAAACTGTTAGCTGCCCATGAATCCTCTGGTCAATCCATCCGGAGATAACCGCACACATGAATAAGCAAAAAAGGGCAAAAAAGATCTCATAAAGGTTATGATAAGGCTTAACATCCTTTACGGTTTGCAGATTAGTACTCCAATATAATATTGTAATTAAGATCATTACAAGGCCTAGTGTAATATGGGAATAAAAAAGCCACACATAACCGGGAGTGCTAAGCCATAAACCTTCTTGAAAATTTTTATAATCAGTAAACAGAAAAACAAAATCTAGGCAAAGAAGCACAATTGCTAAAATTCGCAGACGAAAATAATTATTTAGAACTTTAGTCTTAATAAATTCCTTTTGCAGTTCATGGGGAATAAAGTTCATATTTAATTTGTCATAAGTTACCATTATCGACTCCTTAAATTACAATAGTAATTGGTTATTATGATCGATCTTATTCTTTAATTCTCTAAAATCCCTAACAATCCTTCTTCGTTTCTTTAAATGAAACGATATTTTTACACCGCCAAAGCTTTAACCATCTGCTTTCTGAGGAATATAATGGAATATACTTTAGAAAGGCGGTCGAATCAGAAGTGGCTCAATCAAAAACCCAGCCTCCGCAAAATCCGCCCTATTTTATGCCCTATCCATTAAACTCTAATTCACGAACTTATAAACCTTTAAGCACACATAGTTCTCCAACTGTTTGTGCACCGCTTCGCCGTCCGATACCGGCGTTTGCGCCAGGATATTGGGAATTGTTAACACCCGCTTTTGGTGGAGCTGCGGTCGCATTCTTTTTAAGTCTTTTTACCGAGGGAAAGAAGGAAAATCATCATAATCCTTATGAAGGAACTCTTTTAAAAATCAGTCTGATTGGATATTCAATCTTTGCTTTGGCAGCAGCTTATTATGCAATTACAAAGGTCGTAAAAGAATCTCGGCCCTCTTATAATCATCTATTTACACCCATTGCTATAGTACTGGTGGGAGTCATACTACTTTTCACCTCTGAATACCTTCTTCTCTACCGATATTTGCCTTCCAGTTTTGAAGGCGAGGTGGGAGATGACTTATGCTTCCAATATCTCTCTTTCTTATATTTTAGCTCGACAACAATTGCTACCGCTGGTTTAGGTGACATTCAGCCGAGAAATTTAACAGCACGTGCCTTGATTGGTATCGAGATTATGTTCTACTTGTTTGTGATGGCAACAGCTCTGCCCCTCCTTCTAGTAGAAAAAATCAACTAGCAACAGACTGGCAAATTATTTCTCCTAAATACCTTTTTAACATGTATTCAGTATACATGTTAAAAAGGTATTTTTATTAAGGTGCCAATAAAGGTATCATTAGAAGGAATTTAATAAAAATTTTAAGGAGGGCATTAACGGATGTTACAATGGCGTAAATCTAATGATGTTTTAGGAACTGCAAATCGAGGAAATCCAAGTGAATCAGGACTATGTACTCTATGTCGGGCCGATTGCCAAGGGAAATGTGAAAACTGGATGTCAAGCCTCAAAGGCAGAAAAATGTTGTACCCACGGGATTTTGGTACAGTTACTGCCGGTAGTTCAAACACGACTCATATCGGCGTAAATTATAATTCCCTTCGTATTCAAGGGTTTAATTATGGGGCATATGGTTTACCAGGCGCTTTGACAAATAGTGCCGATGATTGCATTTTCCCTAATGTAACTACTGAAACAGAATTTGGTGCCCAAGTTAAGACTAAGGTTAGAGTACCTATTATGACCGGAGCTTTGGGCTCTACCTTCATTGCTGCCAAGTACTGGGATTCCTTTGCTATCGGTGCTGCCTTAGTCGGGTTCCCGATCGTTGTCGGCGAAAACGTTGTCGGGGTTGATAAAGAGTCTGTACTGGAAAACGGAAAAATTATCAAAGCCCCTGAATTAGACCGTCGAATTCAAACCTATCTCAATTATTACGATGGGTATGGAGCTATCATTGTTCAAATGAATGTTGAAGATACTCGCAATGGAGTAGCTGAATATATTATTAATAAATATGGGAACGATGTTATCCTTGAGTTGAAATGGGGACAAGGAGCAAAAGACATTGGCGGAGAAATTCAGGTAACCAGCCTAGACTACGCTCTGTTCTTAAAAAATAGAGGTTATGTGGTTGATCCCGATCCCACTAAACCCGAGGTGCAAGAAGCTTTTAAAAATGGTGCCCTTAAGTCTTTTGCACGCCACAGCCGCCTGGGGTATACCGATCTTTCCAATTATGATGAGGTTCGAGCCGATTTCATGAAATCCGTAGATTATCTCAGAAGTTTAGGTTACAAACGAATCTCTCTTAAGACAGGATCTTATGGGATGGAAGCTTTGGCTGCCTCTATCAAATTGGCGACTGACGCTCAACTTGATCTGTTAACTATTGACGGTTCCGGCGGCGGTACTGGCATGAGCCCATGGAATATGATGGAGACTTGGGGGGTTCCTTCCATCCTTCTCCACGCAAAAGCTTATGAATATGCCAGTATTCTCGCGGCTAAAGGCCACAAAGTTGTCGATATGGCCTTTGCCGGCGGTTTAGCGAGAGAGGATCATATCTTTAAGGCCTTAGCTTTGGGGGCACCCTTTACGAAATTAGTATGTATGGGTAGAGGGGTCATGATCCCAGCATTTGTCGGTGCGAACATTGAGGGAGCCCTTCATCCGGAACGTAAAGACCTATTGAATGGCAACTGGGATAGCCTGCCAAAGACTGTGCTGGAACACGGCTCGAAAGCTGAAGAAATTTTTGCGGGCTACTATGATATTCAAAATAAAATTGGTGCAGATGCCATGAAAAAGATCCCTTATGGTGCTATTGCAGTCTGGACATTAGCGGATAAACTAGCCGGTGGTCTGCAGCAATTCATGGCCGGAGCGCGCAAGTTTTCACTCAGTCAAATCGCTCGAACAGATATTTCCTCTGCTAACCGGGAGACAGAGATTGAAACAGGCATTCCTTTTATTACTGATTTCCAAGATGAGTTTGCTAAAAAAATCTTAAATAGTTAGTTAATGCTTTAATAGCTCTAGCTCCTACTCTAAGACGGGCAGGTAATACAAAAAGTTCTCCCAAATTGCGGGAGAACTTTTTTGTATTACGGTCGATTTTCACTATTAACTTTTTTTACGTGTAAATCGACTAAGGAACTCTTTAATTCCTCCCTGTTTTTCAGTTGGTTCCTGCACCTTAAGATCGCTCAATTGACCCCTGACCTCTCCTGGCATATTAGGGCCTGGGTAGTTTGAGTTTGGGAAGGTCATTCCTCTTTTCTGCATAAAGCGCTCCAGGCCTCTCATGGGCACTGGGCTTTGTCCCATAGTATGCCTAAGGTTTAAAGCATTAGGATTATCAAACAGCTTAAATCCTCTGATTGACATTCTTCACCCTCCTTCTTAATTAATCTCAGCTTACAAGGAATACAAAAACGGGCTCCCTAGCCATCAGGAAGCCCCGTCCTTTAGATAACTTAGAAGATAACTCATAAAGCAATGAGGATTAAAATCGTCATAGAGATAAGTTTGAGGCTAGAATACAATTCCCATTGCGATGAGGAGCAAAATAATAACAACTACAACCGCAATGCCAGCTCCCAGACCGCCAGTTCCGCCAGTTCCGAATGCCATTTTAAATCCCCCTTTCATTCTTTCTACAGTATACGAATCACTTTAGAAATTGTTAACATTTGGATATACTACATTTATTTTCTTTACACCATTTTTAGCTAGATTGCTTCTAAAGTTGAGTGCCTCCTATCCACCTAAAGCGGGAATCTTCGGATTAAATAAAAGACAAGACCGTTCCCATAATGAGAACGATCTTTACATCTCTGAACTATTTTTGCTCCAATTATTTTTATGATACCTTTGAACTCTGATAATATCCCCTTCTTGTTTAGCAATTAAAGTATTATAAAGCGTTTTCTCCACTCGCTCCCGTTCTTATTGTATAGACATTTTCGATTGAGGATACAAAGATTTTACCATCACCAATCTCCCCGGTTCGGGCTATTTTTGTAATTATTTCAATGACCTTATCAACATCCATATCTGGCACAACAACTTCTATTTTCACCTTTGGAATGAGGTGAATTGTATACTCTACCCCTCGATAGACCTGGGTATTCCCTTTTTGTTTTCCACATCCGATTACTTGAGTCACAGTTAAACCGTTGACCCCGTTAGACCCTAACGCATCCTTGACATTGTCTAATTTCCCGGGTCGTATAATAGCCTCAATCTTTTTCATACTAAATCCTCCATTGATTCATTTTGCTTGTAACCAAGCACTTAGGAATTTCCTAACTTAGAGGTTAAATAAACTCTGAATAAGCAGTTTCTCCGTGCAGTGATAGATCTAAACCATTGGCCTCTTGTTCTTCATTTACCCGCAGCTTGGTTACCAGACCAATAACTTTTAAAATTATGAATGTAGCCGCGATAGCAAACACTACTGTCACTAAAACACTTGTCGCTTGTATTCCTAACTGAGCAGGATTTCCGTAAAGCAGTCCATCAGCGCCGGCGGAATTAATTGTTTTCGTCGCAAAGATTCCTGTTGCCAGAGCTCCCCAGGTGCCTCCGATTCCATGACATCCAAAAGCATCTAGCGCATCATCATAGCCGAATTTTGCTTTGAGTATACTGATAGCAATGTAACAAACTAAGCCACCAATTAAACCTATTACTATTGAGGAGAGGGGGGTTACGAATCCGCAAGCCGGAGTGATAGCAACTAAACCGCTAATAGCTCCACTGGCTACACCGAGCATCGTGGTTTTTCCCCTATGCATTCGTTCTACTAAGGCCCACGAGACTGCAGCTGCAGCGGCAGCTGTATTCGTATTAACAAAAACCATACCTGCTAAACCATTAGCACCCAAGGCACTCCCGGCATTAAAGCCAAACCAGCCAAACCACAGGAGCCCGGCACCTAAAACCGTCATTGGCAGGTGATGGGGTGCCATGGATTCTTTACCCAGGCCTTTACGCTTTCCAAGGACTAAGGCAGCAATTAAGGCGGAGTATCCCGAGCTAATGTGAACCACATTTCCTCCTGCGAAATCAAGTGCTCCAAGATTTCTTAAGAAACCGCCAATACCCCAAACCCAGTGTGCTACAGGATCATAGACAAAGGTTGCCCATAAAAGAATAAATAATATAAATGCTGGAAACCGCATCCGTTCCGCAATTGAGCCGCTAATTAAGGCAGGGGTTATTACAGCAAACATCATTTGAAATGCCATAAAGACAATTGCGGGAAGAGTAGCAGCATAGTCTGGATTAGGATCCATTCCAACTCCATTTAACCCTAACCAATCCAGCCCTCCAATTAAACCATGTTGATCTGTTCCAAAAGCTAAGGTGAACCCTATTAAAATCCATTGCAGCGAAATAAGTCCGATAGTAATCCAACTATGCATAAATGTACCAAGAACATTCTTTTTACGAACCATACCTCCATAGAAAAGCGCCAAACCCGGGGTCATCAGCAAAACCATAGCTGAGGATAGTAGTATAAAGGCTGTATCTCCCGTATCCATAATTTCTCCTCCTTACTTAAGAAAACTAGTTACACCATGCCCACCCATAGGGGTATTCTTAGTCCCACTTAGTCCCACTTATTTTTCCAGAAAAAATCCGAGAATGACCAATACATTTCGATTGCCTAAGGCAATCTGACTTAATCTAGGCTTAAGAAACAGGCAATTACCCTGTCAAAACTAAAGGCGCTTTGAGAGTACTCTTTACGAGTATCTCAAAGCGCCATTGCTTTGCCTAACTTCTAGATATGATTTTTGGTTGTGCACAACCTTATGATAGGTATTCTAGCATAAAGGTCAAACCAATTACAATACTTTCTTCCTAAGAATCCTGTATACCTACCAGAACAGGGGTCAGATGCCGGAGGACAGAGGTTAATTATCTAGCGAACAAGAGAGTGGGCAAGGTCTCTATTTTAATTGCTTAATAGATGTGTGGTATATAATTCATCAATGCAGGCATGACGAAGGGGTTATAGATAAACTCTAAGAATAGAAATAAGATAAGCCCTACAAAGCCGCCGATCATTGAACCATTGATCCGAATCCATTGCAGGTCATTCCCGGCTTTATCTTGGACAAACTGATTGAGATCCTGATCCGTGTACTCTGCTAACGTCTCCCTTACCATGTTTCCGATGACATGATGCTCATTGTATATCACTCGACAAAGGATATCCACGAGAAAGGAATTGGCCTCCTGGCAAAAAGCTTGATCGTTTTGAAGGTTATACCAGATTTTTGCCATATAGTGCTTAAGCAAGTGCTCCAGCACAGTTGGCTCCATGGTTTTCGATGGGATAATTGCAGACTTTATGGCTGTACTAATAACAGTTTCTAAGAAGCGCTCTGTCAACGGGTCAGCTAAGACTGATTCTTTCCAAGTATCGACCCAAGTGAAAAATTCAGGATCCTTGGCCAACAACTCTATTTCTTCCATCAGCTTGTCCTTTAAACTAAGACGCAAAGGATTATTATGGTCTTTTAATCTGCGTAAGGTTAAAAGCAATTCAACCTGCAAAGCGTCGGCGGCTTCATCAAGATTTAAGCCGTCTGACATTTCAACAAAGCCTAACAGAGTACGAAATATTGCTCCTCCGTTGCTTACTTTCTCTTGTTTTATTTTTTCAAGGTATTTCACAATAATTTGCCGTGTTTCCACTTGAGACGCTTTATCCCATAATCCTTCTGCTATCTGATCCAGGATTTGATCCATATATCCTTTATTTAAAGCCCATCGGCTGCCATCCTGCAGCCTAACCGCTAAGTTCCAGGCCTGAGCATTAGCTTGTAAATAGGCTGTAAGCCTTTTTGCTAATTGATCGGGGGCTTGTTTCTCTAAATATCCCTGAAGATAGGGAGTCAGTTTCTCCGCCAGATATTCAGAACCACCTTGCCGATCAAGGTATTTAATAAGGGAATCCATAAAGGGAAGCTTTTCAATCTTCTGACGGATAAGATCCATTCGCAAAAGCTCAGATTGAACCATGGAAGCAACAGCTTCAATAACCTTTTCTCGGTTCCGAGGAATAAGCGCTGTGTGAAAACCCCAGCCCAGGGGCTTTTGAAAAATCGCTGTAACTGCAAACCAATCTGCAATTCCCCCTACCAATGCTGCTTCTAAAACAAAATTCACCAGCCTGATCTTCAAGTCATTGGGATTGTAGTGTTGGATTACTGCTGCAGTAATAAAGAGTATAAAAACCGTTGCTAAAGTGAGATTAGCTTTTTTGTGATAATTCATTATCGTAACACCATCCCAAGTATGTAAATCAACATTCCTGCTAAACCACCCACAACTGAACCATTAATCCTGATCATCTGCAGGTCGTTGCCTGCTTTATCCTCAATCAACTCAATCAGCTTGTCATCGGTCAAAGGGTCTAAGCCTTCACGAACAATGCGCCCGATGGCATTATGATGGATATTAATCTGTTTATCAAGGAAGCTCTTGACTTCTTGATTAACCATCCCTCTCAGATCATTATTTTGTTTAAACTTTTCCAGAAGTATAGGCCAGTTGTTGTTTAAATAGCCAGTTTCTAGGGGGCCAGCAAAAATATCTTTTACCGCTAAGGTTTTCAGCCCCGAATCTAAGGCTGCAAAAATCAAGCCATCAACTCGTTCTTGAAGTAAAGTCTTAGTTTTAAGTTCCAAAGCAAATTTAAGAAGTAAATCCCTTAACCACTTTTGCACTGTCCCATCCTCTAAAGTCACTTTAACCTTTGCTTGCAGCCCTTGGGCAAGCTCAGCTGAGGATGGGAGAAACATACCTATCATTTTTCTTGTTGAGTTATTATCTTCATACCTTTTCAAGGCTGCTTCAATCATATCTTTCAAGGTCTCTTGAACCGCAGGTTGATCTATGATGCCGGAGATTGTATGGCAAATAGATTGCAAAATATTATCTATATCCCGGTGTTCCATTGAAAACTCAATAACCTCGGCCAAGGTTGCGGATAGATTCAAATCTCTTAGGTTATCATTAAGCAATTCTTTAATTTGTCGTCTGAGTTCTTCTTGATCCTCCCGGTTCCGGATAGCTTGCAGCAAATTAACCAGCATATCACTCATCTTTGCTTGAACTTCCTGCTCCTGGAAAACATGCAGCAATACGCCGGAAAAATCCCAGGCCGAGAGTTTACGTTTAAGCAGCTCCTGTGAGATTAATTCATTTTGTACCATATCTGCTAAAGCTGCAAAAATGCGTTCTCGGTTCTGAGGAATAATCTCAGTCCGCAAAATCCTACTGGGGCGAATACCCAGCGGACGCCGAAAAAGAGCTGTTACCGCAAACCAATCAGCCAGCCCTCCAATCATCCCTGCACTGCAGCCACTTGAGATAAGTCCTCCAATAACGCTCCCTTGAAGATAAAAGGGATAGCTTACGAAGAAGCCTAGAGTAATACCTCCCAGAGTCAGATTTGCACTCCGAGTATTATTTTTCTTGATCATTTCTTTCACCTACAAAACTTTATCGACAATTCAAGGTTCTTCAACTTATTTTAATCTATTTTGCAATAGAGTACCAGTTGATCAAGGAAAAGGTTGATTACATTAGGTCTCTAGTCTAATCCCTCCGGTAAATATCCTTGACTGCGTTACAGAGTTAAGAGTTAATACTAGGCTTTCCTATCAGTAGCAATAACTTAGCTTGCAGTTCTCTTTCAGAGAAAAAAGACTCTAGCCTAATATTTAATTTAGCCAGAGTCTTTTTTGTGCTTTGTCTTTATTATGTTAAAAGCTTAAGCTTACTCATAAACCTTTTCTTCACTTAAATGGGCATTTAGGGCATCCTCTTCAATGAGCCGATGATTCAATAATTCTGTTTTTAATTCTTTATAATATTCATGTTGAATAATCAAATCCATAACTTCATTAGTTCCTGTCCATATCATGATTAGCCGTATATCCCGCAATAACCTTTCTATGGGAAATACATTTGTATAACCTATCCCTCCCATTATTTGCATAGCATTGTTGACCACATCCCAAGCTGTGCTTGTTGCAAATTTTTTGGCCTCTGAGACTAAGCGTCTGCCCTGAGCTGCAGGAACTCCAGAGTCAATAGCTCTGGCTGTCGTGTAAACTAAAGCACGAGCAGCATCCAAGCGAGTTATTGAATCCGCAACCTTAAAGCTCACTGCTTGAAAATCTTTGATTGTATGATTAAAGGCCTTACGCTTAGTACTATATGCCGTTGCTACTTGGAGTGCGGCTCTTGCCATTCCTAAAGCCCCCGCCGCACTTGTCATTCTTTCTGGAATCATCATCTGATAAAAGATCTCAGCGGCTCTGTTTTCTTGGCCTAAGAGATTCATGCCGGGAATCCGGACATCTTTAAAGATAACTCTCCCTGCTCCCCCACCTCTAGTACCCATTAGTCCATAAACATGCCCTACTTCTACTCCAGGGCCACGGTCAACGATGAAGGCACTCATGCTTTCATGAGATTTTCCCTCTGGGTTGGTCTTGGCATAAACCATGAAATAATCTGCACCTTCAGCACCCACCACAAATCTCTTTTGCCCGTTAAGAATAAAGTCTGCTCCATCGCGTACAGCCACAGTAGTAGCGCCAAAGAAGTCTGATCCCCCCCGAGGTTCTGTCAGGGCTTCGGCAGTATAGATTTTTCCTTCTAAGGTTGGCTTGAGGTACCGCTGCTTTAAGTCTTCCGAACCAAAACGAGCTAACGCCTCTCCAACAATGGACGGGAGTGAATAAAGGCACGCAAGGCTTGTTCCTAGAATCCCGATTTCCTCTAATACTCCAACTTCGTCAACCCAATTTAGGCCCCGGCCGCCATACTCCTGAGGAAAACGCAAGCCCAAGAGATTAGCCCGGCCCAGATCCTTTAGGTATTCTACCGGGTAGACGACTTTTTCTTCGTCCATATCCAGAATCAACTGCTTGGGAACTTTTTCTTTAACGAAGGCTATGGCCTCATTTTGTAGTTCTTTCTGGGCCTCAGTCAAGAGAAAATCAAACATTTGAATACCCTCCTTCTTTACAGATATTTACACAGATACCTTTCTCATTGATAAGTCCATTAGTCATAAAATTAATGACTGTCTGTTAGTCTTCCACGGCAACATTTGCGTTTTTGTCCTTACATTTCTTAAGTAAGTCCGTAAATTGTTGCTGATAGTCTAATAATTCTCCTTTCAAGAGAGTCATCTCTTGGATCTTCTCGTCAAGCTCCCGGAGCCGCTTTTCTCCGTAAGCTACAGCTCGTTCCAGCTGAAGCCCTTCTGTACGATCAATGTCATAGAGATCGATCATTTCCTTGATTTCGGCTAGAGAAAAACCTAGCCTTTTACCTCGCAGAATTAAGATTAAGCGGGCCCTTTCCCGTGGTCCATATAAGCGCTGGCTCATCTTTTCCAGGTGTACTGGAGTGAGCAAACCCATCTCCTCGTAATAACGAATAGTTCTGGGGGTAATACATAGTTCTTGAGCCAAACTAGAAATACTCACAAGGGGCTGACCAACCAAATAATTGCACTCCTTTCATAATCAATTAGGCGAGTAATATTATAAATATTCTGACACCAGTTTACGTTAACGTCAAGCGTTTTTTCTAGGCGGAAGCTGTCCTTCTCTCTCCGAGACAGGTGCCCGTTCTTGTGTCTGATTTTTGGGTCTCGGTGAAAGTAAGGGGCTAATTGCCCCATTGTATCTAACAGGTTATTTACAAAACCATCGGATGATTTTACTGATAAATATTTCATAATCAGTGCTTAACTTATACGTAAATCTTGGAAAATTGGGGAACTATAAATAAAGTTCTACCCCCAATGAAGCAGATTAACTAGCCTATTCACCTTTAACTAAGGAGGACATCATGTGTAACAACCCATTACTTAAGGATCCCTATCAGCAATTGGATGACTATATTGACAGCATCCCCTATAAAAAAGAAAACCTTATTCTAATTCTTCATAGAGCTCAAGAGATTTTCGGCTATTTACCCGATAAAGTTCAATGGCACATTGCTCAGAAGTTGGATCTCCCCTCGGCTAAAATTTATGGTGTTGTGAGTTTTTATTCCTTCTTTACTATGAAGCCCCGTGGGAAACATGTGGCGAATGTTTGTATGGGGACTGCTTGCTTTGTCCGGGGATCTGAAAAGTTGCAAAAGGAAGTTGAAAGCCAGTTAGGGATTAAAACCGGACAGACCACTGAGGATCAGCTTTTCTCTTTGGATTCGGTACGATGTATTGGGGCCTGTGGCCTGGCTCCTGTCATGACAGTGGACGGAAAAGTCCATGGACGATTAGAAACTACTGCAGACATAAAACAAGCCCTTGCCAAATATCGCCCTGAAGGAACGCCTGAAGAGGCAAAAGGCAGCAATAGTAATATTTGAGCGGGGTGCAATTCTTGGAATGGTAGAAGGAAGGGATCCAAATGAAACTCAAAGACACTGGAGAACTTAATGAATTGAAAAGGCAAAGCCTTGTTCTTCTTAAAAATCGGCGTATTTCCAGCCCCCTAACAACCCTTGAGGCCCTAGGAAAACCACGACACATTATGGTTTGCGGAGGAACCGGCTGCCATGCTTCTGACAGCCCGGAAATTGCAGCTTTACTTAAAGAGGAACTTAATCAACGAGGGTTATCTGATCAAGTTGAAGTACTGCAGACAGGTTGTTTTGGCTTCTGCGAAAAAGGCCCAATTCTTGAAATCCATCCTGACAATATTATGTATGTCCAAGTTTCTACCACAGATGTTGCTGATATTGTTGAGGAACACTTCATTCAAGGAAAACAAGTGGAACGTCTTCTCTATGTTGACCCCAGCTCGGAACAGCGTTTATCCTCAGATTTCCCCTTTTATCACAGTCAGCTTCGCATTGCCCTGCGCAATTGCAGCTATATTGCTCCTGAGGACATTCGAGAATATATAGCCGCCGATGGATACCAGGCCTTAGCTAAAGTCCTTTTCAACATGTCTCCTGCTTCAGTCATTGAAGAAATCAAAAAAAGCGGCCTCCGGGGGCGGGGTGGCGGAGGCTTCCCTACCGGGGTAAAGTGGGAATTGACCAGTCAAGGGGAAGCTGCTCAACGCTACATTATTTGTAATGCGGATGAAGGGGATCCGGGTGCCTTCATGGACCGCTCTATCCTGGAGGGGGATCCTCATAGCGTCTTAGAGGCCATGCTTATTGCCGGCTCAGCCATTGGGGCAACTCATGGGTTTATCTACATACGGGCGGAATACCCCCTGGCCATTCACCGCTTAGAAATTGCCATTAACCAAGCCAGAGAGTATGGCTTGCTGGGGGAAAAGATATTAGGCAGTGATTTCAGTTTCGATGTTGACATTAAATATGGAGCCGGGGCTTTTGTATGTGGAGAAGAAACTGCCTTGATTCATTCCATCGAAGGTGCTCGCGGAGAACCTTCTGTCAAACCTCCCTTCCCTGCTCAAGAAGGTCTGTGGGGTAAACCAACTTGTGTGAACAATGTGGAGACCTTTGCTAATATCCCTCCCATTATTTTAAGAGGTTCGGACTGGTTTGCAGGGATTGGCACGGAAAAAAGCAAGGGAACTAAGGTATTTGCCTTAGCCGGAAAAGTTAACAATGTGGGGCTGGTTGAAGTCCCGATGGGAACCACCCTCCGCCAAATAATTTTTGATATTGGCGGAGGAATCAAGAATCATAAGAGTTTCAAAGCAGCGCAAACCGGGGGGCCTTCAGGCGGATGTATCCCAACCAAATATTTAGACACTCCAATTGACTATGAGTCTTTAATCTCCATTGGCTCTATGATGGGTTCCGGGGGATTAATTGTTATGGATGATAGCGATTGTATGGTCAATATCGCTAAATTCTTTCTGGAGTTCACTGTAGACGAATCTTGTGGTCGATGTACGGCCTGCAGAGTAGGTACAAAACGCCTTCACGAAATTCTGACTAAAATAACGGAGGGCAAAGGGACTTTAGATGATTTAGATAGTTTAGAGCAACTTAGCAAAATTATTAAGGATACCTCTCTTTGTGGACTCGGCCAAAGTGCTCCTAACCCCATTCTTTCTACGATAGAGTATTTTAGAGACGAATACCTGGCTCATATAGTTGATAAATCCTGTCCGGCTGGAGTCTGTAAGAGTTTAGTCAAATATAAGATTACTGATAAATGCAAGGGTTGTACTCTTTGCACCAAACATTGTCCGGCAAATTGCATTAGCGGTTCCGTCAAGGAACCTCACATCATCGACGAAGAGCGCTGTCTCAAGTGCGGTGTATGTATGGAAAAATGCCGCTTTGGTGCCATTGTACACCATTAAGTTACCCCCAAAGGAGGACTCTGTCATGGATATACAACTTACAATCAATGACATATCGCTTACTGTTCCGGCAGGAATGTCCATCTTAGATGCAGCCAGAACTATTAACATTGATATTCCAACCTTATGCTATCTCAATCTTCATGAGATGAGACTAAATAATCATATTGCTTCCTGCCGAGTCTGTGTTGTCGAAGTTGAAGGCCGGCGAAATCTTGCGCCAGCCTGTTCTACTCCTGTATTTGACGGTATGGTGGTTAAGACAGATACTCAGCGTGCTATACTGGGCAGAAGAACTATGGTGGAACTCCTGCTCTCAGATCACCCAAAATCATGTTTAACTTGTCCTAAAAATCTGGATTGTGACCTTCAGGCTCTGGCTGCTGATTTAGGAGTCCGAAATATTACTTATGAAGGGGAAGAATCCGAATTTTCGATTGATAAATCCAGTCTGGCGATTATTCGAGACCCCAACAAATGTATTCGCTGTCGACGCTGTGAAACAATGTGCAACGACGTTCAAACTGTAGGGGTCTATTCAGCGGTAGGCCGGGGCTTTGAAACAGTTGTTAAAACCGCCTTTGATCTGCCTCTTCACGATACGTCATGCACATTTTGCGGACAATGTGTAGCTGTCTGCCCTACCGGTGCCTTAATGGAACTCGATCAAGTGGATAAGGTCTGGAAGGCCCTTAACGATCCAACCCGTTATGTCATTGTTGAAACAGCTCCTGCTGTCCGTGTCGCCCTTGGAGAAGGCTTCGGTCTGGAACCGGGAACCATTGTAACGGGAAAGATGGTCGCCGCACTTCGCCGGCTGGGCTTTGATAGGGTTTTTGATACGGAATTTGGAGCAGATGTGACGATTATGGAAGAAGCTACGGAGCTTATCCATCGTATAGAACACGGCGGACGCCTACCCATTCTGACAAGTTGTTGCCCCGCTTGGGTGAAATTTTTCGAACATCAATTCCCGGATTTATTGGACATCCCCTCAACCTGCAAATCTCCGCATCAAATGTTAGGAGTCTTATCTAAAAGCTATTACGCGGAAACTTATGGTATTGATCCTCAGAAAATCACCGTAGTCTCGATTATGCCTTGTATTGCAAAAAAATACGAAGCAGCTCGTCCTGAGCTGGGCCAAGACCCCGTCACCCCGGATGTGGATATTGTCATCACAACCCGGGAACTTTCCCGAATGATCCGGGAAGCGGGAATTCATTTTGATCTTCTTAAAGAAGAAGATTTTGATCATCCCTTAGGGGAATCCACCGGGGCTGCCGTGGTATTCGGAACAACCGGAGGAGTTATTGAAGCAGCTTTAAGAACTGCTTATGAATGGTTGACGGGAAAACCCTTAGAAAATGTGGAATTTGAACCTCTTCGAGGGATGGACGGAATCAAGGAAGCCGTTATTCCCATCGGGGAGCGTGACTTCCGCATTGCGGTTACTCATGGCCTAGGGAATGCTCGAACCATTCTTGAGAAGATTCAATCAGGGGAAAGTCATTATGATGCTATCGAGATAATGGCTTGCCCCGGAGGTTGTATCGGAGGAGGAGGACAACCCTATCACCATGGAAACCTGGAAATCCTTGAGGCCCGTGCTAATGCCATTTATCAAGAAGATCGCTCCAAACCTTTGCGCAAATCCCATGAGAACCCGGCAGTTCTCAAGTTATATCAGGATTATATCGGCGAACCTTATGGGGAAAAAGCCCATCAATTACTTCATACTAGCTTTACTAAACGCCCCAAAATCTAAAATCCCACCCTTAGACTGGCTGTCTCAAACTTGTAAAGCTTTAAAACTCATTTCACATCTCCCACATTTACTTCTATAACGTCAGCGCAAAAGCGGTCTCTTTCACTTCCCTAGTGTGAAAACAGACCGCTTTTTATTGAAATACTCGTTTTGAATTTTTGGAGTTAAGCTTTCGCACCCCCCTGTGTTTTTATATTTTTAAGGTTATGATAAACTCTAAGAGTAATTATTTGAAAAGTGGTGGAAATATGCAACACAAATTCTCTAGGACAGAGCTTATAATTGGCCCTTCCGGTCAAGAAAAACTACAGCAAAGCAGTGTGATGATATTTGGGATTGGGGGGGTTGGCTCATTTACAGTAGAGGCATTGGCCCGTGCCGGAATTGGTCACTTAATTCTGGTTGACTTTGATGATATATGTCTGACCAATATTAACCGTCAACTACACGCTCTCCATTCCACAGTCGGAGAGGCCAAAGTGGAGGTTATGAAACGTCGAGTGCTAGAAATTAATCCATCTGCCAAAATCGAAACTTTTAAAGAGTTCTATTCAGTGACAGATGCCGACCGTTTTCTGGATAGAAATCTAAGCTACGTCGTTGATGCAATTGACACTGTATCCAGCAAAGTTAGTTTAGCCAAAGAATGTATACTTCGGGGTATACCCTTCATCTCCAGTATGGGGGCCGGTAATCGCCTTACCGCCGAGAACTACAGAGTTGCTGACCTCTCTAAGACAAGCGGGGATCCCCTGGCTAAAGCTATGCGTAAACTTCTGCGTAAAGAAGGTATCACTAAAGGGGTAAAAGTTGTATTTAGTCCCGACCTGCCGTTAACCCCCTTCACTTCAGATGCCAATTGTACAACAAATTGTATCTGCCCAAGCGGAGATGCCCACTGTGCTGTGAAACGTCAGATTCCTGGAAGCATTTCGTTTGTCCCGTCTGTTGTGGGTCTCCTTATTGCTGGAGAGGTTATTCGGGATTTACTAAGCAAAGAGAAGACTGCCCAAGTTTAAGCCGTTGGAGAATTGTTTACGTTGGAGTTAAATTTGGCTTGTTTTCTCACCATAGTTTTAAATACCAAGAGAAAGATTCCTAAATCAACGAGTATATCCCCTATACTAAACACTTGTTTGCCTATTCCTATAATGGACAGATAAAAGCGATCCGCTAGGAAACTTAGGTGTGTCATTGAAGTCATCAGTCCATGAGTCCCCTGACCTTCCAGTAAGGCTTTGCGAATTTCTTCCGGAAGAAACGAAGGATCTACCGGCATTACCCCTCCATTCAGACCAATTACGATAGTATTCAAAAAAATACCTAGAGCAATCCAGTTCATACCCGGACATGCTCTATTTCGCCATGTGAAAAACAGTAATAAAGAATAGGATCCTGTACTAAGCAATTGAGTGAGCCAATTTGAAGCGAGCCCAATTTCTTTAACAGCGACCCAGTAGAGACCACTTTGAATTATAAGGGCGACAGGAACCAACCAAGATTCTCGTAGAGCAAGCTGACCTAAGCGACTAAGTTTTCCCCCTCTAAACAAACTGAATAACAAGGCAATAATTAAGGTTTCGATTAGCATATTTCACCTCTTGGACTAGGATAAAGCTGGTTGCACGTGTTCTGCATGAACTTTCAAGGCTACTTCATCTGTAACCACATCGCAGAAAATCTCTACAAGCTTGGGATCCAGCTGTGTTCCGGCAACTCGTTTTAATTCCGCTATTGCTTCAGAATGCGTACTTCCTTTGCGGTAACTACGATCCGAAGTGATCGCGTCATAGGTATCAGCAACTGCAATGACCCGTGATTCTAATGGAATCTCCTCACCTTGAATCCCATCAGGATACCCTTTTCCATCGAAACGTTCGTGATGATGACGTACAACTTGACCTATATCAAATAAGAATTTAATACCTTTAATAATTGTTTGTCCAATCACAGGATGACTACGAATTGCTTCCCACTCAGTATCAACAAGTTTTCCCTCTTTATTTAAGATCATTTCGCTAACGCCTATTTTGCCGACATCATGCAACACAGCAGCGTATTTAAGAAACTCAATTTTTTCCTCACTCATTTTGATTGCCTCTCCGATAGCAACGGCTAGTTTACCAACTCTCGCAGAGTGTCCACTGGTATATTTGTCTTTTGCCTCTAATGCTTGTACTAAAGCCTCGACTGTATCAAGATAATTTTCTCGCATATCGATATAGAGTTGAAAAGAGTGTCTAGACACTAAAAGTGGAATAAACAGCAAAAATAGCCCCAGCGGACCCCAGTTTTTGTAAAGTAATGCCAGTAAAAAACCCAGCGGAACGAGTGCCATAAAATTGGGGAGTGCCCATCTAATATTTACCAGCCAGATTTCCCAGGGAGATTTTCCGGTTGACAAACCTAAGATGATTGCTACAATAGTCATATTTATAATCATATAAACAACTGCTGCCATTAGATAAAAAAAGATTGCTTCAAAATTGAACTGAAACAACGGGTCTTTAGACAAACTAATTATTGCATAGGCCGCTGCAAAAGCTAAAACATATTGTGATGCATTGAAAACCCGTTTGTACAGCGGTTGTTCTAATCCCGCTTTTCCAAAAATAAGCAGGCATGATAACGTAATGATAATTAGAGTCACGCCTAGTGGAAATAAAATTAACGATGAAAGAAAGATGGAATAACTTACAGTTACGTACCCTCCTTTGGGGAGTGCAACAGGTAAAGACTCACATGCTACGGCGAGAATCCCAAAGACTAATAAATTTATTAGCTGAGTAATATTCCAATCAATATTAATCACATTCCAAACTAGAATTATGGTTGCAGAGGCAGTAATCACTGAAAAAAATGCTTTTACTCTCAAACTTTCCATTAGCCACCTCTAAAATATGTTTGGCCGACTACTCTACAACTAAAACTTACGGCGATTACCTGCAGTATAGAGTAATCTTGAATTGCTCAGTAGGATTACTATTCTACCACTTAAAGCTTGCGCCACCGGCGAGTACGAGAGTAACAAGAACAGAGATTGCTTTGAATAATTTGCTCATATCGGTAAACCTCCTTGATTTTTTTATCAAAAGGACAGTATTACCGCTTCGCTCTCTTTCCGTTCCGCTGTTTTTTTCGCTTCGCTATAGTGAAATAAAACAGATGTACTCTAGAATCTAATTGTTAAGTTGGTCGGCCAAAATTAGTAAATTAATTGCCGCTGAGAAACCTCAGCTTTCGATTAACAGCGTCAAGAGTCGCCTTAACGACGGCTTCTCGATCATCATTTTTAACTAAGGCACATCCCGTAAGAGATTGTTCACCTGTAGAAGCAATTAAAGTTATTGAGACCAGGGCAATCTGTTGTTTGGCAAGTTGGGTTATCCCAACATCTTCAGTGACAAATAAAAGTTTCCCTAAAGTGAGGGGCTCTAAAGCCTTTAAGGTAGCCTCAACAAACAGCCGCAATTTATTATGTGCGGAAGAAGGACCTTCAGCCAACCCTTCAATTAACTTATCTCCCTTTAGCAATTCCACTTTCACTTCTGCCATGCCGTTAACAGTTCTAAGGGTTACACCTACCAATTTAGGGCGGGCAGAAACTTCTACAACCGAAGTCCCTTCTTCATCCTCTTCTACTTGAGCTACACTTATTTTCTTATGGTCAATTTGCAAATCAAATTGAGCAGCCAAAATCGATTCAACATCCCGAACGATCTGCTTAGGTGCTCGTCCTGCCCCGGCAAGAATATGTACCTCTTCAATTATCCCTTGATTATTAATATTAATGCGAGCAGCAACTACAGATTTAATCTGTTTAATGGCCTGCTCCCAATCTTTAATTTGATAAGGCGTTTCTGACATGAAAACACTCCTTAGTTTCTGATTCCTATTTAAATGTAATTGAATATTTTCGACGTCTATTTCCATTTTCCTCTATTCCTACCAGAGAAAAATCCTAAATTCTTGCAATATGGCAAACTTTCTATATTCTAATAATAAATTTGAATGCAAAAAATCAGTCCCCTTTACATTTTTGTAAAGGGGACTGACCATCTTGAAGGAACTTATTGGCTTTTATGCCATAAACAGCTTAATATCTTCTTCAACACTGGAGATTCCCGCTATCCCAAAGTTCTCCACTAAAACTTTAACCACATTCGGAGACAAGAAACCCGGCAGGGTTGGTCCCAGGTGAATGTTCTTTACACCTAAGTGGAGTAAGGCTAACAGCACTATGACTGCTTTTTGCTCATACCAGGCAATGTTATAGGAAATTGGTAGTTTGTTGACATCATCAAGGCCAAATACTTCTTTAAGCTTCAAGGCAATTACTGCTAAAGAATAAGAGTCATTACATTGTCCGGCATCCAGTACTCTTGGAATACCCCCGATGTCACCAAGGTTTAATTTATTGTATTTATATTTTGCGCATCCTGCTGTGAGGATTACAGTGTCTTGAGGCAGGGCTTTAGCAAAATCTGTATAATAGTCTCTGCTCTTCATGCGTCCGTCACAGCCAGCCATAACGAAAAATCGCTTAATTGCTCCGGATTTTACTGCATCGACAACTTTATCTGCCAGAGCCATTACTTGATTGTGAGCAAATCCTCCAACAATTTCTCCGGTTTCAATTTCTGTTGGAGAAGGACAGCTTTTAGCATGGGCAATTAATGCGGAAAAATCCTTGGCTTTTCCCTCGGTACGATCGGGAATATGCTTAACTCCTTCAAAGCCTACAACTCCGGTAGTATAGACTCGATCCTTATAAGATTCTTTCGGCGGAACAAGACAGTTAGTCGTCAAGAAGACCGGTCCGTTAAAAGAGTCAAATTCTTTGTCTTGCTTATACCAGGCGTTTCCGTAATTACCTACAAAGTGATCATACTTTTTAAAGGCCGGATAGTAATGGGCTGGGAGCATTTCTCCATGGGTATACACATCAACCCCGGTTCCTTGAGTTTGGATTAGTAATTCTTCGAGATCCTTCAAGTCATGTCCGCTGATCAGAATAGCTGGGTTATTTCTGACTCCGATATTGACTTTTGTGAGCTCAGGATTTCCGTAAGTGGTAGTATTAGCCTTATCTAAGAGGGCCATGACATCGACACCGAATTTTCCAGCTTCTAGGACGAGGGCCACCAGGTCACCGGCTTCAAGTGTATCATCAAGGGTAGCTGCCAAGGCTTTTTCAATGAAAGCAAAGATACCGCTCTCTTGATACTCAAGGGTATAGGCATGCTCAGCATAGGCGGCCATCCCTTTTAGTCCATAGGTAAGCAACTCGCGAAGTGATCGAACATCTTCATTTGCCGTTGCTAAAACTCCAATTACTGCAGCCTTAGTCTCAAATTGAGCTGCCTCCTCAGTCCAAGTTGCTGCATCGTGCAGATTCGCGGAAATAGTACCACCAGCTTTGATAATATCTTGTTTAAGTCCATCACGTAAGACAAGACCCTCTTGGATTCGTTCTACAAAACGACTTTTATCAAAGTTTGCATTGGTAATAGTGATGAAGAGGCTCTCCATAATGAATTTATCAATATCTGGTCGGACAAGATTAATTTCTCTGGCTTGAACAGCATAAAGGGCGATTCCTTTCAAGGTGTAAATCAAAAGATCTTGTAAGTTAGCAACATTCTCAGTTTTCCCGCAGACTCCTTTAATTGTACAACCGGTTCCCTTTGCTGTTTCTTGACATTGATAACAAAACATACTCATTTTTGTTCCCCCTAATGTTTTTTTATTTAAATTCTGTTTAACTCTCGTTGACTAAGGTTAGTATATAGTAATTTCTAGAAAAACACTGTGATTAGAAGCCAAGTTCCTGTGTGAGATAAATCACATTTACTTAGATTCTTAGCTTTGCTTGCTTACAAAGTTCCTAGCATTTTATTTCGTGTCGATTTATAATTAGAGTGAATTTTTTCTAGAACCAAGCTAAACTCTTCAAAATCTGTCCAAGGTATTTTAGTGCAATAGCAGTGCTAACCTAATTTTGAATATCTATGTATTGACTGGAGGAAGGAATACATGACAGAAGATCTAAAGAAACCCCAGATAGCTGACAATGTTTATCTTGCTGAGGGCTGTAGAGTGATTGGAGATGTCCAGATTGGTGAACAATCCAGTGTTTGGTATAACTCCGTCATCAGAGGTGACCTGGCGAAAATCAGCATTGGTAAATGTTCCAATATCCAGGATTTAGTCGCTATTCACGTTAATAAAAATCAGCCCGTAACCATTGAGGATTATGTTACAATCGGTCATTCAGCCATTCTTCATGGCTGCACCATCGGCAAGGGATCTCTGATTGGCATGGGAGCCATTGTTCTTGATGGTGCTGTTCTCGATGAGGAAACATCTGTTGCTGCCGGAACCCTTGTGCCCGGCAATAAGACTTATCCTCCCCGTGTAATGCTGATGGGAGTTCCAGCGAGAGTAGTAAGAGATCTTACTGCAAATGAGATATCAGCTATGCGGGAAGCAGCAGAGCGTTATGTCGCTAAGGCTGAAGTTGCTTTGGGTCAGAAATAAGTATTTGGTCTAAAAGACAAATTAGGCGTCCTCCTTCACTTTATCAGTGAAGGAGGACGCCTTTTTTAAGGTGCCTATTCCTGATTCATACCTTTTCGGCTAAGTTCATTAGATAGCCCCTTTAGCTGGTTTTGTTAACTCACTTATAAAAAGATCTATTAATGAGGGATCAAATTGTTTCCCGCTTCCTTGTTTTAACTCCTGGATAGCTTCTTCTTTAGACTTGGCTGGTCGATATGGCCGACTATGGGTCATTACATCATAGGCATCCACTATCGCAACCAATCGTGAAAGCACCGGTATTTGATCCCCTTTTAATCCACGCGGATAACCGGATCCATCCCAGTGTTCACGGAGAGCCAAAATTGCTTTAGCGACAACTAATTCGTCGATAGATTGGGCCATACGAAAGCCAATTTCACTATGCCTTTGCATGATTTCCCATTCTTGATTGGTCAATTCGGTACCCTTCCCTAAAATTTCTTTGGGAATGCCGACCTTACCTATATCATGAAGCCTTGTCATCAAGTTTAAATTATCCAGATCAAGTGACCCCGGGCTCAATTCAGCTGCCTTCGCCAAATTAAAGGCCAAATATCCTACCCTCTCAACATGTCCGGGGTCTTCGAAAAACCTTTTATGCAGTTCTCTTTCTACACTTAGGATCAGTCGATTACGTACATCCTTACTTTTCAACAATTTGTCACTGTACATTCTATTTTCTGCGACGCCAAATAAATCCGAAATATTCTTTGTGAATTTTTTCTGAGTCGCCATACCTAATGAAACACTAAGCTCAGTCGGTAATCCTTCCTGCTGTTTACAACTGGCAATTATTCGTTCTGCCACTTTTTCACAAGCCTCACTGTCTGTACTGGGTAACAGGATTAAGAATTCATCCCCTCCCCAACGGGCCACTATATCAGTTTTCCTAGTACATTGCAGCAGTACCTTTGCCAGGCGTATTAAAAGTTCATCCCCCTGAATATGCCCAAATACATCGTTCGATAATTTTAGGCCATTTAAATCCGCCATGATAACACTTAGAGGGAAGGTATCCTCCATTTGAAGATCTTCCAACCAGTTTTCAATATAGGCCCGATTGTGCAAGGACGTAAGTTTATCGTGGAAACTCAAAAAAGCAACTTGTTCCTGTGCCTTATGTTTCTCTGTAACATCAGTAAGTATCAACATACATAGAAGATTATCATCTTCATAGCTTGGGGGAATTGGTTTCAGTTCGATAGAAAGATATTGATCTTCTCTTTTTATAACTTTAGGCAGTTTACTAATGGTCTGCTGTAATATCTCTTGTTCTGTGGATTCTAAGACTGTTCTGAAAACCTCTGCAAAAAGAGCATTTTGTTCTTCATCTGCGCTTCTAAGTAAATCAAGGATATTCAGTCGGCTAATTTTAAAGCCAAATATTTTCTCACATTCTACACTGTATTCTCTATTAATAATTAGATCCTGCCCAAAAGTGAGAAAACCTTGACCAGCGTTATTTAAAATGTTCTTGATCTCATTTTCTCTTTGCAAAAGATTACGGGCCTGAATATCGCTGATTTTAAAAATTCGCCGGGTAAAGGTTAGCAGTTTTTCGTAATTTGCTACAATTAACTTGTAATCTGTAAGAAACTCATTTCCCTCATACTTACCTTCAGCTATATCTAATAACGCCTGTTCTAGAACCCGTAGTTCCTTATCAAACAATTGTCTCTGAAAATCTCTCTCAATCATTAGAGAAGTCCTTTCTATATTTTATTAGCTGGGAACATGGTTTCCTACTCTAAACCTGAAAGCCAACCACTGTGATATCATCTCTTTGAGATTCCTCTTGACGAAAGTCAATTAATGCCTGATTAACAAGGTTTCGTTGTTGTAGGCTACTAAGATTACCGCATTTCTCTAGCAACGATGAAAATCGTGTTCGCCCATATGAATGGTTTTTTGACCCTCCATTCTGGTCAAGAAAACCATCAGTTGTCATATAAAAGAAATCGTCTTTTGAGAACTCGACAACCCAATCCTTAAATGTTTGGTTGGGATCTGATCTCAGGTAACCAATACTATGCCGATCTCCTTGGATCCTACGAACACCTCCTGGACCTTTATGGTACAAATCAATTTTAGCCCCTGCAAATACTAAGGTGTTCTCTTGATATATACATATTCCTATATCCAAACCATCATCCGTAATACAAGAACCCTGTTTGTTCATTGCCGATCTCATTCTGAGATTGAGTTCCTTGATAATTTCACTTGGACTCAACTGTTGCTCTTCCTTAACAATATGATCAAGAACGGGGGCTACCGCCATGGTCATTAAAGCTCCAGGCACTCCATGACCGGTACAATCCGCCACTGCCAGAATAACTTTATTGTCCATTTTACGAAGCCAATAAAAGTCACCGCCTACAATGTCTCTTGGCTGCCACAAAACGAAACTGCTCTTAAATGCTTCACTCATCTCTTGATCTGAGGCAATGATCGTCTCTTGTAGTTTCTTCGCGTAGTCGATGCTATCCATAATCTTGATATTTTGTTCTTTTAGCTCCTGAGTTCTTTCGGTAACCTGTCGTTCAAGCTCCTGGCTTATCTTAATAGCTCGTTTGAGAGGATTAGCTATTCGAGTGGAAACCAGATAGAAGACAAAAGTTATCAGTACAAGAACTAGCACTGCAGCAAGAATAGTATTGGTCATAATGGTCTGTAAAAATCCAATGGTCTCTTTTCTGGGAACCTGTAAAACTAACTGCCAGTCAGTCGATTTTAGGGTCTGATGCACAAGGTCAATAAGTTCACCGTCAGAGTTCTGGTATTCCATAATTTCAGGTTGATCCATGCCGTGATTAACATCATTTAAAACCATTTGACAAATATCTGCCGGCAATATATCTCCTAGTTGCTTCCCCTGATCTTCTAAATTAGCTGCCAGGTGAATCTTCCCCAAGCTGTCCACCAGCCAGATAGTACCGATTTCCCCATATCTATAAGAGGATAATTCCTTGGAAATATCTCCCAAATCTAATCCCACACCGGTTACACCGATAGGTTGTTCAGGATTCCCCATTAAGGCATCGATGAAGACATAGGTGTTTTTCCGTTCTTTGTTGTAATCAATATTTACATAGATAGGATTCTTTGACCGGATCATTTCAAAAAACCACTTATCCTCTGGATTAGCTTCAGATAATCTACCTGCTACTCCACCTTCGGCCCAATAAGTATGTGTCTTTACACTGGCCAAGAAAGTATTGCTGTAATCATAATCCTTTGCTATGCTGTTTAACTGTTTTAAGGCTAATTCTCGAGCATTGAGATCAATTTCCCCGTTGGAAACCCATTCCATCAAAAAAGGATCCCGAGCCATTATTAAGGATGTTTCCTTAGCTCTGGCCATCCTGCCGTCTATTTTGCTGGCTGCTGACTGAACGATAAAAAATAAATCCTTGGTCTTAAGCTTTTCAATCACTGCCTTTTTTGTAATGTTATAGCTCAAGGAACCTGTCAAAAGCATTGATAGTGCAATACTAAGACAAGCCAATATAATAACCCACATTGTCCCTTTGTCATATAGGCCCGATCTCTTTATCTCGTTCACTTTCCTACTCCTGTCCTACCGTCATATTATTCTTCATGCCCATCTAATGAATCATATTTTATTATTCCTTCTCTGCCTCTGGAATAATTTCAAAGGGAAAGGTCATATCTTCTTTAAATTCTTCAGCGCATTCAACTTCACTTTCATTTTCCATATCACAGTACCAATTAAGTTGTATACTAACCCCTCGTTGAAATGCTTTCTCAAAGCTTTCAAGCAGCATCATGATACACTTGGAACTACTGGTATTCACATAACTAAGGCGAACTTCAACGTGAATCTCTTGAGGATTAGTGGCCAAATAAGAATCTATCCAATTAAACACTGGATCATAGAATTTAAAGGCATTCTCAGGATATGACTGTCCTTTAAGAACCAGCGTGCTCTTATCCGAATCAAAATCTATTAGGGGAGTTGCTTTTGTTGACTCTATTAATAGCTTTTCCATAGTATCCACCTCTCATTAAACCATAACTGTAAGGGTAAAGAACGCTAAGTCCTGCATATCCCCCATGGAATAATGCAAAGGCTTGCTGGATTTTCTGGCTATATCAATGAGACCCAGACCTGCTCCGGTGCTTCCGGGCGGGAGATCTTTTTTTCTTTGTTCTTTATAACACTTTTTGAGCTGGTCTTTATCTAAGGGAATTAAAGCGTCCAGGGCATTTGCCAACTTATCCGCATCAGTTTTCTCGACTAAATTTCCCGAGCAGATGAAATACCCGTCTTCGTTTCTTCCGATAGTAACAATTCCTGAACTATATATCTGATCATAAAAGTCACTCCCTAGCTTGGATAAAGCATACTTTTTAATATTGTGAGTGATTTCTACGAAAATCGCGAAAACATTATAGATATCATTTCGGGGGCGATCCTCTGCCTTCATATGTTCCATAATAGCTTCTCCAAGCTCCTCAATGATACCTTGGGAAAAACGACCAGAAAAGCTGATCAAAATTCCACGAGAACCTAGTGTGCTTTGTAAATCTAAGAGCATCTTTTCGTCAAACATTTTAATCCTCCTTAGCTCAAACCTCAATATCATGCATCTTTCGACGCGAGTTATTACTATTCCTGCATATTTTTGTTAGTTGTTTTTAAATACCGTTAAGAATCGGCCAAGAAATAAATGAAATTTGTTCAGTTAAGCCAAGAAATTTAATCTTCCTATAAATCACTTCGTAGTACAAAGATCTGCTCTTTTATTCAAAGGTTTTTGGCAGGCAAAAAATAAATCGTTCTGTATAAAAGATACAGGACGATTTATCAGGAAAGGCGGCTGAAAATCCCGAACAAACCTCATCCAATATTACAGCGAAGGCTTATTAGGTCTTTTGAACCGAGTAAACACGTTAGTCATGGATACTAAAAAGGAACTATCAGTATTTCCTACTTGTTCTGCTGAATATATCCCATCAATTTCATTGATGTCTTCAATAATTTGTTCCATATCAATTTTCCGAAAGGGCGTCCTTACTTTATATTCAAGGGTAGTTCTATTGTAATCTTCTTTCAACAAAGTCATAGAAATGTTTTGGGGAACTATACTGTGGGATTCAAGAAGGCGATTAATGTCTTTTACTTTACAAGTTCCGTTAATAGCTTCAACTTTTATAGTTTGACTATTCCTGAAAAAGTATGTTTCCACAGAACGTTCTAAGGTAAGAAAAACTAGAAGTGTTACAAAAAATGATGAGAAATAAAATCCGGCTCCCGCCGCTAACCCTATTGCCGCAACTACCCATAAAGAAGCTGCTGTCGTTAAGCCTTTAACTGATGTCTTATCTCTTAATATTGTACCTGCTCCCAAAAAGCCTATACCGGAAACAACTTGGGCTGCCAGTCGAGCAGGGTCTTTATTCACTGTCGCAAAGTCATTGAATCCATACATTGATAAGATCATTACTAAAGCAGAGCCTAAGGATACTAAAATATGAGTCCTAAATCCTGCGGGACTATCATTCTTTTCTCTCTCAAAACCGACAACACCGCCAAATACACATGCTATAAAAAGTCTCAATGCCATCTCATACTCTGTAATATACATTTAAATTCTTCACCTCTTTTCCAAATGGAGGATTATTCTGGTTTTTACAGAAGCGACCCAAACTTGCATTTTTGTTAGTTTAATATATCTATACGCTAAAACATCCTATAATTCCTTTTATTACTTAAGGAGCATAATAGAGTTTTTTAATAGAGGCTTGAGATTATTATTCAATTTCCAAACCAATAGGACAATGATCTGAACCCATGACTTCATTATAAATAACTGCAGCTTTCAATCGATCTTTTAAGATTTCAGATACACAGAAGTAATCAATGCGCCATCCCGCATTATTGGCTCTTGCATTGAACATATAAGACCACCAAGTATAGGCATTTGTCTTATCCGGATAAAAATACCTAAATGTATCTATAAAGCCACTCTTAATGATTTCTCCGAATTTATTTCTTTCTTCCATTGAAAACCCAGCATTTTTTCTATTTGAACTTGGATTTTTAAGGTCGATTTCCTCATGGGCAACATTCAAGTCTCCACAGAAGATGACGGGTTTGTTTTTTTCAAGATCTTTAATGAACTTTAAAAATTCTTCTTCCCATTTCATTCTGTATTCCAATCGTGCTAACCCTCTTTGAGAATTTGGAGTATATACTGTTACTACATAGTGTTTTTCGAATTCCAGAGTTATAACTCTTCCTTCTTTATCATGCTCTTCCTGGCCTATTCCATAGATAATCTTCATCGGTTCGTTCTTAGTGAAAATGGCCGTTCCTGAGTAGCCCTTTTTTTGAGCAAAATTCCAATACTGATAATAGCCCTCCAAATTAAAGGGGATTTGATCTTCCTGAACTTTCGTTTCCTGAAGGCAAAAAATATCCGCATTTTCCTTCTCGAAAAAGTCCAAAAACCCATTTTTTACACAAGCCCTAATTCCATTAACATTCCATGAAATTAATTTCATAATCTTAGTTCTCCTCTTATTTTTTAAGTCTGGTTGCCAAAAATATAAATCTAATTTTTAAGTTTTTCGGCTGGTCTACTCTTTATTTTAGTATACCGCAATTTTATGTATATTTAATATACTAAAAAAAGCCAAAGGTGTTTTCTTTTGATACTTAAAGAACACTAACCAGAACTACTTACACTATGCCCTTAAATAAAAAGTAGATTTTAATCATAAAGAAAACCTAGCTGGCACCTGACTGTATAACAAAAACAGCCCTGTTTTAGGGCTGCTTCTGATTTAAAATATGTCTCTAACCTGACTGTATTAAGACCTTGGGTACAATTACTTAAAAATATTATTGGCTATAACAACTCGTTGGATTTGGTTCGTCCCTTCATATATTTGCATAACCTTTGCATCACGCATATATTTCTCCACACCATATTCTCTTAGGTAACCATATCCGCCGAGTATCTGAACAACATTGGTCGTAACTTTCATGGCAACATCAGCCGCAAAGCACTTGGCATAGGATGCTACGTGACTAAAGGGCAGATTCTCCTGGGCCAGATAACAGGCTTTATAGGTAAGCAGGCGGGCAGCTTCAATTTCCATAGCCATATCAGCAAGCATGAATCTTATAGCTTGAAACTTTCCGATTTCTTGTCCAAAGGCAACTCGTTCTTTGCAATATTTTACAGCTGCTTCATAGGCTCCCTGGGCAATTCCAACCGCTTCAGCTGCAACTGATGGACGAGATAGATCGAGAGCCTTCATTAAGATCTTAAAGCCCTCCCCCTCTTCTCCCAGTCGATTTGCAACCGGTACCCGCACATCTTCAAAAATTACTTGACGGGTATCCGAAGTGCGTATTCCCATTTTCTTTTCCTCTGGTCCTACGGAAATACCGGGAGTATTACGATCAACAATGAAACCAATGATCCCTTTATAACGAAGCTCTTTGTTCGTAGTACCAAATACCGTATAAATATCAGCAACTCCACCATTAGTAATAAACTGCTTGGTACCATTTAGTACATAAAAATCTCCATCTCTTTTAGCGGTTAATGAAATCCCGGCTGTGTCCGAACCGGCTCCTGGTTCGGTAAGACAAAATGCCCCTAATTTTCCCGCATTTAAACGATCATAATAGTATTTTTTTTGTTCATAGGTACCGGCAACATTGACAGGCTGTGCAGAAAGTAAACAACTAGCTGCCATAGTTGCCCCTATTCCACCACATCCTCGACTAAGTTCCTCAGTTACAAGGATTTGGGTGAGAATATCCGCTCCGGGTCCATCAAATTCTTCAGGTACTCCAATTGTAAGCAACCCAACTTCGTGCATCTTATTTACGATTTCTAATGGGAATTCTTCTTTTTCATCATATTCTAGAATAACCGGCAAAATCTCTTTATCGACGAACTTACGTGCTGTCACACGCATTGTTTCTTGTTCCTCAGTTAGTGAAAAATCCATGATAATCCCCCTCCTTTGTTTCAACGAAACGCCATTCCTATAGTTAAAGTGCAAATTAATATCCGGAAAAATTAAAGGTTTCTTGGCTTTCCCTCGCCTCCTTAAGAATTTGATGGATTCCCGATCATAGTCCCTTGGAAAATATATGCAAATTTGTTGCCACATCTATTACTAGTTGATTACCGGCTGAAACGGATAATTCTAATTAGGACTTGCACAAACTAAAAAGCTTTGGCAAACTTAACAATAACTTACTTAAACTAACCAAATCAGAAATTCTCCCCATTAATTATCTCTCTAGTGCGGAAGGCATGATCACCGCAATGTTGCGGCTTATCCAGAAAGGAATGAAATGCAGCATGTCCAACAGCTTATTATGGAATCTAACTCTTAATATTGCTCTATTGGTGCTCATTGCCAATCTCTTAACTAAGCTTAAAATTGTAAGACGCATGCTATTAGAAAAAAAGGGTAGTTTTTGTGGACAGGCAGCCCTAGCAATAGGTTTCGGTCTTTTTTGTATCCTCTCCACCTACACAGGTGTTCAACTTGAGGGAGTAATTGTAAATACTCGTGTTATCGGAGCATTGGCTGGAGGTATCTTGGGAGGGCCGGTTGTTGGCATCGGGGCGGGGTTAATCGGAGGCATCCACCGTTACTTTTATGATATTGAAAAATTCACCTCAGTAGCCTGTGCTCTTGCTACTTTGTCGGCGGGCATTTTAGGTGCTGTCTTTTCCCCTCACTTCCAGCGGGGAAAATGGAATCAATCTGCTCTTTTCGCTATTACCGCCCTATCCGAGATCATACAAATGGTCTTGATCCTGCTCCTTTGCCGCCCCTTTGATATTGCTTTGAGTGTAGTCAAAACTATAGCCCTGCCTATGATTCTATTGAATTCCTTTGGGATGCTAATCTTTATGGCAACTTTTAAGAATATTTTTATTGAAAAGGATCAAGAATCTGCCAGCAAGATGAGCCTTGCCCTGTCAATTGCTGAACAATGTCTACCTTATCTACGAAAAGGTCTTTCTAGTAGGGAAGACTTGAAAAGTGCAGTATCTATTATTCTCTCCTCTGCAATATGCTCCAGTGTCTTAATCACTGACCGCCAGCAAATTCTTGCTTGGGGACAGACGGACAGCGATCTTAATGTTGATGAATTTAATGAGCTCCCACTGCCTGCAAAACAAGCTATGGAAGAAAATCAGTTTGTGACCTTTACTGAAACCAGAAATAATCCTAGTTTAAACGGGATTCTTCGCCATCACACCATCATTGCTGCACCACTCACCAAACTAGATCAACCCGTGGGATGCCTTATGGTATTTGTAAAACGACGCTGGATTAACCTGGAGGCGGACATTAGCTTTGTCCAAGGCCTTGCCACCCTCTTCTCTACTCAATTAGAACTATCTGAAATTGATTATCAAAAGGGTCTGCGCCAAAGAGCAGAGTTTTCATCTCTCCAATCTCAAATAAATCCTCACTTTCTGTATAACTCTCTGAATACCCTCTCTTGTATATGTCGAGAAAATCCCTCTAGAGCCAGAGAGCTTCTTATGGCCCTGGCAACGTATTTCCGTCAAACACTTGACACTGACCGGTGTATGATTAGCCTCAAAGAAGAATTAGCCCATGTTAATAACTATCTAATTTTAGAGAAGGCCCGTTTTGAAGAAAAGCTGGATGTTACAATCGACATTCCTGATTATATAGATTGTCTGGTTCCTACCCTAATACTTCAACCAATTGTGGAAAACGCGGTTAAGTATGGTGCTGATTCTCAGGGTCGCCGCTGTATTAGTATCGTTGCACGGCAGGTTCCGGGTTGCGTCACCATTACAGTCTCTGACGGCGGGCCAGGTTTCCCTCCGGATGTTTTAGAAAGACTTCACAGTATCACCTCAGATGGTAACCACATAGGTCTTTTTAACGTTCAGAAGCGCCTGAAAAGCATTTATGGGGAAGAAGATCATCTTTGTATTACCTGCAGCTCTAATGGATCTATAGTAGAGTTAAAGATAACTGACGCTAAAGAAGATGCTTATAGAGCGGAACGAAAGGAGTCTGCTTAATGAGGATTGCCGTCATAGACGATGAACGCCCAGCCAGAAGTGAACTTATGCACCAACTACTGGAGATCATTCCCGAAGCTATAATATCTGAAGCCGACAGCGGCTCTGCAGCACTTGAAATAATGAGTAAGGAAACTTTTGATTTGGTGTTTATCGATATTAATCTGGGTGATATAGAAGGAACTGTCCTGGCTTCAACCGTTCAGCAACTAATGCCTAAAGCCCACATTATCTTTGCCACAGCTTATTCTCAATATGCCCTTCTTGCTTTTGAGATCGGTGTCTCCAATTATATCCTTAAGCCCTTTGAAAAAAGCCGCCTTGAGAAAATCGTGGCTAAATGCCGCAAGGAATCAGAGGCCTCCTGCACTAAAACCCTTTCCAACCGGCTTCCGGTCAACTGCAATCGGCGAATCATTTTAGTGGATATAAGCTCCATAGTTTATATAGAGACCGATAATCGAAGTTGTGTAATACACACTAAAAATGGGGATCTGACAGAAAACCTTGCAATACGAGAGTACGAAAAACGGCTCTTCGGACACCGCTTCTTTCGAATCCATAAAAGCTATCTGGTTAACTTGGAAGAGGTTCGGGAGATATTCCCATGGCATAACAACAGTTTCGCTCTAAAGATGGTAGGCTATGAAGACCAAATTCTGCCTGTGGGGCGTGAAAAGATTAAAGAGCTGAAACAAATCTTGAAAATATAAACCTAAATTTAAAAGCATGATAACCGCCGGGGCCTCCAGAAGGAGGGCCGGCGGTTTTTTTGGTATTCCAATTCAACCGTTTAACCCCCCGATTACGTTGATTAGGCACTGAGTATTACATTTAAAACAAAAGTTATTCAATTATGTCAATTCGGATGGTAGACTTCATTAAAAATTCAAAATTAAGACGCAACAATGTTTACATCAAATTATTCTGTTCATAAGGGGGGGGTTCAGTTTAGCAAGCTCCACAGACAACAATTATTTTGATTAGGAGGTTAATTTTATGGAAGCAGGTTTCAGTTCATTAATTGTAATGCTCGTGGCCCTTATAGTTCTTGTGGTATCAATTATCAAGCTTAAAGTTCATCCAGTCTTTGCTCTGATCATTGTAGCAATTGGTTCTGCTATTGCCTTTGGAATACCTCTGAAGGATGTAATTAGTACCGTAACAGGTGGATTCGGAGGAACCATTGGGAATATCGGTATTGTCATTATTCTTGGCTGTACGATGGGCGTAATTCTTGAACAAACAAGTGGAGCTCTAGTACTTGCCAATACTATCTTAAAGATAGTCGGCAAAAAGCGTTCAAGCCTTGCCATGGCTATTTCCGGTTATCTGGTATCTATCCCTGTATTCAGTGATTCTGCTATTGTCATCCTTTCGCCTGTTGCTCGTGCACTTTCCGCCCGTGGTGGAGTTCCGCTTTTTGGCTTGCTGGGTGCTCTAAATGCCGGAATCTTGGCAACACACACCATGGTTCCTCCAACTCCCGGCCCTCTTGCTGCTGCCGGTACTTTGGGGGCAGACGTTGGCTTAGTCATCGCTTTTGGTCTTATATCCGCCTTTGCTTATACTACTGCTGCAAATTTATACTGTAATTCAAATTACTGTCGTGCCAAGTATCCTCACGTCTCCAAGATGACTAATGTTGAAACAGTTGTTGGAGAGGACTTCACTATCCAAACTGATAAGAAGCTTCCCAGCGCTGCTCTGACCTTTGCTGTTATTCTGGTTCCTGTTATCTTAATCTGTGCAAACTCTTTTGCTACCATGGCTCTTCCCAAGGGTGCATCTATCCTTCCCTACCTGGGCTTCATCGGACACCCCATTCCCGCTTTATCCGTCGGTGTTATTCTCGCTCTGTTCTTGGATACAAGCATCTTCAGTAAGGATCAGGTCTATGCCTGGTTTGACAGAGCTGTTGAAAGCTCAGGGTTTATTATTCTGGCTACCGGTGCGGCGGGAGCGTTCGGAGCTGTTCTTAAAGCCTCAGGCGTTGGTGCCTACCTGGGCATGCTAATCGCTTCAACTCCCTTGCCGGCTGTGTTCGTGCCCTTCCTAGTCGCCTTGCTCCTTTCCGTCTCCAACGGTTCGGCAACGGTGTCTCTCCTAACAGGTTCTGCCATAATTTTGCCACTGCTGCCATCTTTGGGTATCCATCCTGTGATTGGCACCCTAGCTATAGCAGCGGGTTCATCCTTCTTCTATCATGCTAATGCCAGCCACTTCTGGGTCGTTGTCAAGTCCAATGATCTCTCTATGAAAGAAGGTTATGCCTTAGTCTCAGTGGGTTCGGCAATAGGAAGTGTAGCTGCTATTTTAGCCGTTTGGGCTATGTCTTTCTTCCTGACTGTATAGTTTTGTAACAATCATTTGACTATTTTAGAAACATGCTTCCTAAACTTTTGATACCCCGAATTTTTTGGATATGATAATTATCCAAAAAATTCGGGGTATTCTTCATATTTAATGCCTAGAAAATAACTAAAAGCCTTGAGACCACTGTCAGGCACTCAAGGCTTTGTTAATGATGATATTTTTTATCATTCACTATCACACAGATGTTTTCTTCGGTAAGCTTTAGGAGTCATGTTCATCTGCTGTACAAAAACACGATTAAAATATGACGGATCTGTAAAGCCACACTCACTAGAAATTCGATAGGCAGGATAATCCGTTGTTTCTAATAGTTTACACGCATACTCTATCTTTAATTTATTGACATAATCTATATAGCTGACTCCTACTTCTTTTTTAAAGATACGGCTGAAATACTGTGGATTTAGAAATACCTTCGATGAAACTAATTGCAGAGGTAACTTTTGTTTAAAGTTATCATGAATGTATTTTAATGATTTCTCGATAAGATAGATCTGATCTGTTTGTTGTTCCACAATTTCCTCGTCAGGATCAATCTTGTTGTCCGCAACCGTTGCTAATAAGTCGTGAAATACCTGTTTGAAGACAGAGGGTTTGATTGGTTTCAAGAGGTAGTCCTGAACACGGAGCCGGATTGCTGTTTGAGCATAGGAAAAATCCGAACAGGCTGATAGAATCACGACAGATACTTGGGGGAGGAATTTTTTTATTTCCTGGAGGGCCTGCAAACCATCCATCTCAGGAATGAGTATATCCATTATTATGACGTCCGGACGGTATTGTTTGGCAAGTTTGACGGCTTGAATACCGTTATCACAGGTGATCAGTTTATCTTTAGGGTCAAGCTCTTCTGCTACAATCGATTTAAGAAATTCTAATTCCAGTAATTCATCTTCTACAATTAAAACTACGCTCATCCCTATCTCCTCGCATTAGGTTTGGTGGGAATCGAGATGGTGACAGTACTTCCACTATAGTCGGACTTTGCGATTTTCAAACCGTAATTCTCTCCGAAATATCGTTTCAAGCGGTTGTCCGTGCTGCGGAACCCTATGCCCAGTTTATTCTCCGAATCGTGCAAGCTTTGTAAGACTTCCTTAGGAAAACCATTACCATTATCCATGACCGAAATATTAATATCATTTTTATATTTTTCAGCGGTAATTTTGATCTTACCCCCATCCCTTTTAGGAGTAATGCCATGGATAAGTGCATTCTCAACAACCGGTTGGATGATCATGTTTGGTATTCTATAGGGCTTAATATTATCAGCAATATCAATATCATATTCTAAACGATTTTTAAATCGTATCTTCTGAATATAAAGGTATTTTTCAATGTTATCTATCTCTGCCCCTATGGTGTGTAACTCATCGTCTTGTTTCAAATTATAGCGCAATAAATCTGAGAGACAGTAAATTAGTTCTTCTGTTGTATGAGACTTTTCGAAATAGGCAATTCGGGCAATAGAATTTAGGGTATTAAATAAGAAATGAGGGTTAATGAGCAAGGACATATTTTTAGCTTCAAGATCGATAATCTTTTTTTCCAGCATTTCTTTTTCAATAGATAAACGAGCAATCGCTTTATCTGCGGTGTTAATACTTTGTGAAAAATCATAGCTTATGTTTTGGGTAATATGGTTGCAAATCTGTTCGTGAATTCCAATTTTATTTTCTTCAATCGTCCGTATTGCCGCAATTGATTTAGCGATAAACTCCGGTGCTAGTTCTTTCTCCTTCGCCAATTCGTTTATATCAATCAGATACTTCTGATACTCACTGTCTGTTGAGTAAACCTGGGCTCCAACAACATAACCTATGGTTTGGTTATTAATCTCAACCGGCAAAAGCATATTTGCTAGTCCATACCGGCAGTTGAAGCGTAATTTTTTTCCTGGTTCTAATTTTGAAATATAGTCCGAACATATCCGCGCCTCATCTTCCTGGCAAATAAATTTACAGAAATCAGGAGACGGATTAAACTCAAGCAATATTTGTCCATTAGTATCAATCAGTTGCAGGGATATATTGGACAGTGATAGTAGTCCGCTATAACGGGAATACAGATTGGCATCTAATAAGTTTTTTAAGGTTTCATTTGTCTTGTCCATGGTTTTAGCAAAACTTCCTTCTCAATGATTGATTCTAATTTCTCTTAGCGGATAACAGCTTCTTAGATTGAAGTTTTTTCAGATTCCTGTTGAGTTATGCTTGTCAATCTGCCCCTAATAAATAAAAAAGAATCAACCACTGTCTCTACAGTAGTTCAATTCATTAGATACATCAGAACCCGGCATTTCATAAAAGGATCTTGTAACATAACCACTTTTTTTGCCGCTACAGGCAGATATATGTCACAGATTCGGAACATTTCAATTCATAATACAACACCGACATTAAAATGTAAATAAAACGAAGGTCAAAACCTCGATAAGAGATTTGACCTTCGTAACATTCTGTCTTATAGGTTATTAAGCTTTTTTGCCACCGGGAAGCATCATTTCTACGTCACCGTGTGGACGAGGAATGACATGAACAGAGATTAATTCTCCAACTCGTTGAGCGGCAGCAGCACCGGCATCGGTAGCAGCTTTAACGGCTCCAACGTCTCCTCTTACCATAACGGTTACTAAGGCACCACCGACTTTTTCATAACCCATCAGTGTAACGTTGGCTGCTTTAACCATAGCGTCTGCTGCTTCAATTGCTCCTACCATACCTCTGGTTTCAATTAATCCTAAAGCGTCTGATTTATTCATTGTTGTTTCCTCCTAATAATTTTATTTTAGAATCGTTATTCTTGAACTTGATGTGAGAGCCATAGCATTTGCTTCTTCAGTGTCGATGTGAAACTCAAGGGCTGAAGTATTGGTAGCTCTGATGACGACATTCGAGTAGGTTCCTCCTCGAAGTCCGTCTATTTGAATGGTTACCCTATCCCCATCCTTTACCCCAAAGTTTTTAGCATCTTCCAGGCTCATGTGAATATGCCGCTGGGCAATTACCAGACCTTGGGTAAGAAGGATACTTCCTTTGGGACCAATGAGGGTGACTCCCGGGGTTCCTTGCAGGTCTCCCGACAGCCTCACCGGAGCGGTTATACCAAGTTTAAAGCAATCTGCCTGGAGTATTTCCACCTGTGATTCACTTCTCGCCGGCCCCAGGATACGCACTTTTTCAATAGCACCTTTGGGACCAGCTATGATCAGAGTTTCTTTACAAGCATACTGCATAGGTTGAGATAAATCCTTGGTCTTTGTCAATTGGTATCCTGCCCCAAATAAGGTTTCTAAATCTGCTTGGGACAGATGAATATGACGGTTTGATATTCCTACCGGTATTGAACTTAAGTCCTTGTTCAAATAACCCCCCTCTTTGATTGCTTCCAGCACCAGTGCTGCTAACTCCTCATAGTTCGCCACTTTTAGTTATCACCTCTTTTTTTCAGCATGGAAATGACTTCATTCACAACGCTCATGATCTGATCGTCACTGATGGCACTAGGCATGCCACTTTGTGTATCGCAAGCTGAATAGGCGGGGGTTTGATTTTCGGTAACATCTTTGATTCCGTAGGCAACACGTTTTATATTGATTAAGTGCATGGGGGTTACATTGTCGGAGGTTGCACTTCCGCCCCAAGTACCGCAACCCAGTGTAAAGGATGGAGAAAGACCTGTACTTGCGCCTACGCCGCCCTGACTGGAGGCTGTATTGACCAAGATCCTAAATACAGGTTTTTCAGCAAATTTAAGGGCCATTTCAGGATTTTGAGTATGAATGGAAAGGCTGTGTCCGACACCACCGTTATTTAAGAGTTTAATGCACAGCTCACAAGCTTCTTCCCAGTCTTTTACGGTATAAAATGCCAATACGGTGGTTAGTTTTTCATAAGATAAGGGGTATTCTTCACCCACACCGTGTTGTTCTCCCAACAGGACTTTAGTACCGGCTGGAATGGTTATGCCCGCGCCTTCTGCAATAACCGCTGCTGATCTGCCTACCATTTTGGCGTTCATGGCATGATTACGAGTAAACAGATTTTTGGCAACTTTGCTTGTTTCCTCAGGTGTCATGAAGTAGCCGCCCTGACGTTTGAACTCTTCCATGACCTGGTCACGTAGGCATTCTTCAACAATAACCGATTGCTCGGAAGCGCAGATAGTTCCATTGTCAAAAGTTTTGCTGGCGATAATATTTCGGACTGCTTTCGGGATATCGGCAGTTCTCTCAATATAAGCCGGAACGTTGCCCGGTCCAACACCTAAGGCTGGTTTTCCGGCGCTGTAGGCCGCTTTTACCATGGCTGAGCCACCTGTGGCAATAATCAAGGCGACTTCATTACATTTCATCAGCTCATTGGTGGCACCCATGGAGGGTTTAGAGATGCACCCAATAATATTGGCCGGAGCACCTGCAGCGACGGCAGCATCATTCATTAGTCTTGCTGCTTGGAGGGTGCATTTTAGAGCCGAAGGATGGGGGGAGAATACAATCCCGTTGCGGGACTTAATAGCAATAATCGATTTATAGATAGTCGTAGATGTGGGATTCGTTGATGGGATAATTCCCATCAGTAGTCCTACCGGTTCAGCAATTTCGATAAGTTTGTTGACCTTATCATCTTTGATGACTCCAATGGTTTGCATGGGTTTGATGAATTCGTAGAGTTCTGTTGAAGCAAAACGATTTTTAAAGATCTTATCCTCTACTTTACCAAAGCCTGTTTCCTCTACTGCCATTTTTGCCAGTGAAATTGCATTCTCCTCAGCTACTTTGACCATATTTTGGATGATTTTATCAATCTGCTCAGCATTAAATTTTGCCAGCTCACATTGGGCTTGTTTAGCTTGACGAGCAATATTTCTGGTCTCTTGTACGGATTGTAAATCATAATCAAAGTTTTCCAATTTACTATTCCTTCCTCACACTGTCTTAGCTTTTTAAACACTTTTTACTGTTTGTACTCGTGCCTGGATTATTCTTAGTTTGTAATTTCCTCTATCCCCTAAGATCAGCCCAGTTTGCCGGGTAGGTTACATAAAAGAGTTTAGCATAATCTGATGAACTCCAGGTTACTTTAGAACCTTTAGGTACTAGGAGGGCATCACCCTGATGAGCATGATAAGTCTCTCCATTAATGGTGATGGACAGGCTTCCTTCGAGAACTACATCTATCTCTTCATAGTCTAACTCCCACTCAAAGGTGGATTTCTCGATGGTCAAAAAACCTGCGCTCATCTTAGATTCATCTTTACTGATTACTTCACGATAAGCTACGTTGGTACCGGGACTACCAGTGTCAAAGGTCTCAAGCTTTACGGTTCTACCTTTTACAACTTTCAGCCCGCTTTTTGATTCTCGATCACTGCTAAAAGGTGATTCGGGAGATGATGCAGGGATATTTGCCATGAGCTTGTTGGTTAATACAGCTTTGACAACTTGAAAGATCATTTCCGGGTCAATCTCGTTTTCACCGCCGCTTTTTTGCGGTTCGTTGTTTTTAGAAATTGGATTACCTACTGTCGTTGGATTTGCCGTTGATTCTGTCGTCGTAAATTCAATTCCCAGATCTCTAGCCAGATCCTTAGCTGCCAGTGTAATAATAGTATTACTGTCAACGAAGTATTGTTTTTGCCCCTTTTTTGCTGCATCTTTTACTTCGTTTGCACTAATAAGTTTTTTCAAGGCCGCACCTCCTTTCGCTGGAATTATTTATAAAAGTTATGGGATTAGCTTAGATTAGAACAAGGATTCCCATAATCTGTCGGAGGGCGCAGGGATTATCTCAGTATCCACTAACAAGCCTTTTTCCATGGCGATAGCCTTTCCAGCCTCGATGCTTGCTTCTACGGCACCTACATCCCCGGTAAAGGTGAAGTAAGCTTTGCCCCCCAGCCCGCTGCCTAAACGCAGCTCCAGAGCTTGGACATCGGCAGCTTTGAGGGCTGCATCAGCTGAGATAATCATGGAGGCCATTGAAAAGCATTCCATAATTCCCAAAGCCCCGGTTCCATCCGGCATAGAAGTTGCTGTTATGGCAGGAAAGACCCCCGGATGAACATTAGCAAGAACAAAGCTGTCTACCAGATATTCCCCAGCTGTTTCTACACCGACTCCGACTGAGCTTTCCACGGCAGCAACATCCCCTTTAATGATAGCGATATACTTGCCGGGACAAACGGGGGTTGCACTAACCACTTCAACGTAGGCAGTTTTAAGCATCAAGTCTGTGGCATTTATCCCTCTAGCAATACTGGTAAGCTCAATCATACCTATTGCACTATACATTACGAACCCACCTTTATCAAAATAGAATTGTCCTTAATTTCTTTCACAGTTCCGTTTAAGCTAGCGTGAACCGTTGCTCCTAGACTGCCATCCGGAATTTTACCGATAAGCTGTCCGGCTTTTACCTTTTCGCCAACTGCGACAGTAGGTATTGCCGCTGCCCCAATGTGTTGTCGAAGGGGGATCCGAATGGTTTTAGGCCGAAATTCAACCTGAGTCAGAGGTGCCGGCTTATCGAAAGTTGTTAAGCCGATTTTGATAATTAAACGTTTACTTGGGATAAGGCGGTATTCTCTGCTAGACCTGGCTTGGAAATCCATCTGAACAGGCTGATACTTGATCCCTTGTTCTGCCAGCTTTTGCTTGTACAAACTATTGACGGATCTGGGATGTAGATTGACAGGACAGGAGTATAATTCACAGGCATTGCATTCGCAGCATAATTGAGCAATTTGTTGTTCTTTAACATCTTCAAGATTGTAACTTAAGGCTCGCATGACTTTATGAGGCTGCATATTATGACCCAGCAAATAACGAGGGCACAAATCAGTGCACATGCGACATTGTTCACAGGCCGTTTTGCCTATTACTCTGGCTCGCTCAAGACTTACTGTTTTTTTACGGATCAGAAAGTGGTCTTTCTTGAGCAGTACATAACCTTTGCTTTTTTTAGTGACATAACCATCAAGACTTTCCATCACCGAGCCCATCATGGGACCGCCGTCTATTACCGCATAGTCATCCAGATTTTTAACTCCACATTGTGCGATAACATCACGGATAGCCGTCCCCACCGGAACTTTTAGGGTCAGGCGCTGGGGGACATCCCCAGCGACAGTAATGTAGGTTTCTGTCACAGGTTTTCCTTCCAGGGCGTTCCAGATATTGAGGGCCGTCTCCGAATTGATAACGACACAGCCGACTTTCAGAGGAATAGACACTTCCGGAACAATTCTTTGAGTCAGCTCATGAACCAAAACCTGCTCATCGCCGGCGGGATAAATATCTCTTAGTTCCATAACTTCCATGTAATTGGAAAGTCCCAAAGCAGCAATTCTTTCTCTCATGAGAACTATGACCTTTTTGTGTTTGCCTTTTATGCCGATGATAGCTTTGCGAGCTTCGATGTATTTCCCGGCTGCTTCCATTCCTTTAATGATTTGATCAGGAAACATCTCCATCAGCTGCTGATCCACTCTTAGCAGAGGTTCACATTCAGCTCCATTAAGCAAAATATATTCAGCTTTAGAAGTTAGTTTAGCGTGAGTCGGAAATCCGGCTCCTCCAGCCCCAATAACCCCTGCATCCTTAACAATGTTTAGTAGATCCAACGTCTACCACCTCCGGTTTCATTAAAACGTACAGTCTTCGTCGATAATTCCTACAATTGCGGAATCAATGGGAATATCTTCACGGTCGAACATTTTACGGGCTGAGCTGCCGTTACAGACAAGTACTCGCTCTCCTATGCCGGCGCCGATGGTGTCGGCAGCTATCATGATCCGTCCGGCATCAATGCCGCCCAGGACCTCTATCAACATGAATTTCAGACCTATGAGGGAATCGGCTTTGCGCGTCGACCATATACTATCAATTACTTTTGCTGCAATCATCGAATTTCACCGACTTTATCTTTATTTAATTTATACTGAATCTCATTAATGGCGGCCTCTACCGATGCCGTATCTCCAAAGATAGCAATCATAATCAGATTCTGGGGACAATGCCCTTTGATGTCTTCGACTGTTACTCCGGCAGCTTTTTCTGCAACATCGGCGGCAAAAACCATATCAATCAAACGACCTTGCACCAAACCCACAGCATCATAGTTCTCAATAGGGATTGTAGAAGCCGAGCCTTTGCGCCGAAAGAGAATATCTAAGGTCCCACTGGACGGGGATTTTATAATTCGGTATTCCATGGTTAAACCTCACTCCTGCCTATAGTTCTTCTTGAGTGCAGTTAAGGGCAATCCCCAAAGGGGTTACAAACATAGGATTCTGAGGTTTATAGGTAGGAAGTTTAGTTTGTTTGGCAATGATATCTTCAATTCCCTCCAAGCAACAGGTGCCGCCTACCAGATATAGTTCTTTTACGGAATATTTTTTAATGTGACGACTGATAATGGTTGAGACTTTTTCTATAACCGGTCGGATTACCGGAATCAATTCTCGATGGTTTTTAAAATCACGTTTATAGACATCTGCTTCGTCAAAGCTCATTTTGTAGGCTCCGGAAATAACCAGGGAAAAATGAGTACCGCCTGTCGGCTCATCTGCAACGTAAATCACTTTGCCATCTTTCAAGATGGCAATCCCTGTTGTTCCTCCACCAATATCAATAATTGCCCCATCTTTAATTTTCAGTACGGCGTTAGCTGCCGTTGGTTCATCTAAGATATTAGTAATTTCAAAACCTGCTGCCTGTACTACATTTTTAATGGCTCCTGAGTCTAGGGTATCAGTTCCTGGGGGCAGGGCTGCTGCCGCATAAATCAGTTCAGTGCCAAGCTTTTCTTCAATTTCTTGTTTTAACTCTTTGACAATGCGAATAGCACCTATATAGTCCACCACCATGCCATCTTTAACCACACTGGCAAAGCGATATGCCCCGGCAACCGGTTGATAATTTTCATCAAGGACAGCCAAAACGATATAGGCAGTTCCCAAATCAACACCTGTATAATAAACTGAGGATTTGTTGATTATGGGTGTTTCAATAACTTTCTCAAAATCACTAACAAGCTGGTCGCAGTATAGAAAGGTTGAATTTACTGTGTCCATTTCTTCCCCCCCAAGCATTTCCAGATCATCATGCCGAGTATATTAATGATCAGATTAACTGAATCAATTAAATCTTGTCGTGAGCAGCTTTGCTTTTCTTCATTCCAGTAGGCTTCTAAGATTGCTGGTTCGATCTCTCGTAGGGAGGCGCGCAAGTAGTTTAACAGAGCAATTTCTTTGCTATTCTCCGATTCAACTTGAAACTCACTAAGGTCAACTTGCTTTTCCAGCTTAGCGGAACGATCGCTGATTTCTTCTTCTGACCATCCCCAGAATTGAATTTTTTCCGAGGTAATCTGCCCTCGTTCAGCCTTTTTCACATTTTGGAAGCATTTTCCCAGTTCTATGACTTCCTCAGACAGGATAGCATTTCCGAAATGGAATAGTTCCGCGGCGATTAGCAGAAATAACGACTCCAGACAATCTATTTTGCCTAGCAATCTAAGAATCATCCAACTTTCCCTTGATTGTGCCTGGTTGGATGTGTCACTAGGTTGTTGCTTGTCAACATTTGCCTGATTCTGAACCAGCGTAACACGTCGATCCACAAGAAATTGACGAGCTCCGGGTGTAATCTTGGTATCCGGTTCTAGAGAATAAGTTGTAAAGGGCTCTCGTCTGTATAAATCTCGCAGTTCCATCTCTGTGATGAATTTCATTGCCTCACCTCACCTTCCTTAAATCTCTTTATAAATCTCCCGGACTATCATTTCTGCAAACTAGAATTCAGAAAATATATATTGTTTCAAGGCTTCTACGCCGTTATTGTCTTTTAAAGAAATTCTGAAGTAAGGCTCGTTGACCCCAATTCTTTTCAACTGTTGAATACTCAAATCGTCGAATTCCTGAGCCACATCGATCTTAGTAATCACTCCAAGTACAGGACAGTTAAAGGATTTGGCGAAAGCGGGGGGATATACTTCAATTAATTTAGATTGATCAACAAGAATCAGTAAATGAGATGCGGTTTGAGCAGTGGCAATTAGGTATTTGTACATCGAGGGGTTTTCTAAATAGGAGCTTGGTGTATCAATGGTGTTTTTCCCGTAGATGATATCCTGGGTCTTTTTTAGCGGCCTGCTGGATTCGTTTAAAACATTGGCTAGAGTGGATTTTCCGGATTGGGTTGGCCCTACGATCATAATGCGCTTCTTCATGTGCGTGTAATTTTGGCCGGGGTAAAACCCAACAAAGTTTCTAAAGTATCATTAATCGCACCCATTGCTGTTTCAACACTGGCTACATCACCGGAAATAATCAGGGCACCTGTAAAACGATCCAGAAAACCAATCTCTACATCAGAGGCCTTTGTGGCAATGTCTGCAGCTATAATAGCCGTCTCGCCTGGAGTAAGGGTTGATATCCCGATGGCTCCTGTTTCCTCAATGCCCAGACGTTCATAGATATCTTGGACAGGTGATGCTATGATGTGAGCCAGAGTGACTTGCTTGCCTGGTACAGATTCCTGGATAATTCGTTTTCTGTCAAACTCATCGGCCATACTCATATTATCCCTCCTGTCCCCTATCATCATTAATGTCTGATAACTTCCGCCTGAAAGTCATACCCTTTGATTAACTCTTCGATTTTATCTAATTCTTCCGGTTTGTAGCTTAAATCTTCGGTGATCGAGTAGTTCATGTCTAATTGCTTGTATTTGTTGATTCCTAATTTATGATAGGGGAGCAAGTCAACACCCTGAAAGTTCCTGTAGTTTCTAAAGGGCTTTAGATATTCCAAGGTTTTGAGGATGGTTTCCTCACTATCATTTAATCCCTTAAGGAGAGGCATCCGAACCTTGACATTAAAACCCCGGCGGATGAGTTCTCTTAAATTGTCCAGGATACGTTCATTCCGTACTCCGGTAAGTTCATGATGCCGATCAGAATCAATGTGCTTAATATCATAGAGAAACAAATCCGTAAATTGGGCTATCATGAGCAGGGAATCCTGTTTTACATAGCCTGAGGTTTCAATGGCAGTGTGAATACCTAAGCGCTTGCATTCAGTTAGGAGGTTGGTGGCAAATTCCGGTTGGGCTGTGACTTCCCCTCCCCCAAGAGTCACTCCTCCACCTGAACTCAGGTAGAAGAGCATATCTTGCTGGATGATCTCCAGAACTTCGGAAATTGTTTTGTCCAAACCGACAATGGAGAGTGCCTGTTTAGGACAGACTGTTTCGCATTTTCGGCAACCAATACAATCGATGCTGCGATTTACTTTATGCCTAGTTGTTTTAGGGTTAGTTTGTCGCAGTCTTTCTTCGTCCTGGAAATAATGGATTTGGACGGGACATTCAGTAATACAGAGGCCACAATCAATGCAAAGATCCTCTTTGAACATGACTTGATACTTTCTTTCAAGCCCCTCAGGATTTGAACACCATTTACATCTGAGGGGACAGCCTTTGAAGAAAATTAATGTTCTAACCCCCGGTCCATCATAAATGGAGTATTTCTGGACATTGAAGATTCTCGCTTTTCTTTCCAAGATTTTAACGGTTTCTGTACTCATAATGTCCCCATCCCTAGTATTCTCCATCTTGCGGCTCATCAAGGTCTAAGTCTATAGCGAATTAAAAATGCTCTAAGACGGTTCTGCTTATTATTTCGTCCTGAACTTCTTTGCACAGTTCCACGAAGTAAGCGCTGTATCCGGCGACACGAATAATTAAGTCTCTGTACTTGTCCGGTTCAATTTGGGCTTTCTTTAAGACTTCGTTGTCAACATAGCTGAACTGCATTTGGCCATTGCCGAGGATAGATGCTGTTCGCAGTAAGGTGATTAAGCCATTTTCTCCTTCAGGGGTTTCCAGAATGCCCCTCAGAAGTTTAAAGTTATGCACCATACCTACATTCATTGATTCGTTGCTCAACTTACTGACGGATTTGATGATAGCCGTTGGGCCTAATTTGTCCGCCCCCTGTGTCGGGCTGATTCCGTCTGAGAGAGGTGTCCACGCCAGTCTTCCATTAGCTGTTGCACCGGTAATTTCTCCGATAGGCGTGTTATTGGAAATAGACAGGGTACCATGAGTTAAGTGAGAGTACAGCATTTTAAAGGTGTGATGAATCCGCTCTGTCCAAATGATGATATCTGAAGCTATTTCATCGACATAATCATCGTCGTTCCCGTATTTTGGTGCATTGAGACAATCTGTCCGAATGGCTTCGTACCCTTCGAAATTCGCATCTACAGCGTCCCTGATTTGTTTCAGCGTATACTTCTTGTCTTCAAAGACCAACTTTTTAATCGCAGCCATAGAATCGGCGTAGGTTCCTAAACCGGAGAAGATAAGTCCAGGTCCATAATTAATGAGAGCTCCTCCGTGAGTAACATCGGTTCCTTTTTCCATACAGCCTTCTACCAAGAGAGACATCAGCGGTTTGGGGGCCAGGTCTCGGTGTACTCTCTGACTAACAATAGTTCCGATGGCAGACAAACGAATAATATGCTCAAGCTGTTGCTTGCAGGCAGCATCAAATTCTTCGTAGGTCTTGATGTTGTCCAGATCTCCTGTGTCAATTCCTTGCATGGTGCCATGCCATTTCATCATACCGCGGTTGAGAACAAATTCTATGGCAATGGGCCATTGAGTATAGCCAGTGGATGTCCATTGATAAATTCTGCCGGATTTTTGTGGCTCAACACAACCCATTAGACAATAATCTCGTGAATCTTCAATGGAGAACCCTTTAGCTAACATCATTTTTATATGTGTATCATCAAAGTGACAGGCAGGGAAGCCCAGTCCCGCTTTAACCACATCAACGATTTTCTTTAAATACTCTTGGGGGGACTTATTATGAATCCGACAAGCTAATGAAGGTTGATACATCTTTGTGAATCGAACTGCATCCATGATCAGATAGGTCAGTTCATTAGTTGCATCACCACCGGTTCTCTTCTGTCCGCCAATGGTCAAGTTGATAAACGGTTGATAGCCGGCGAAATATTTAGCCCCAAGTTCACTGGAAAGCCACATAACTTCAGAGCATTTTATTAAGAAGCTGCTTATTAATTCAAAGGCTTCGAGTTTATTTATTCTGCCGGCTTCCATATCGGCTTTGAACATGGGGTAGATATATTGATCTAAACGTCCAAGAGAAATACCCGTCTGATTTTCTTCCACTACAAACAGCGATTGAAGTGTCCAGACAGACTGAAGTGCTTCCTGGAAAGTGCTGGGAGGATTGGCGGGTACCCGGGTTAAAACATCGGAAATCTTGTAAAGTTCTTTTTGTCGAGCTGAGTCATACTCTCTGCCTGCCAGCTCTCTGGCATAATCCGACAGCCGTTTGGCATAAGTCAGAATTCCATCGCATGTTTCGATCTCTGCTTTATAGAAATAAATCTTATCAATGTCCTCTGGATTTTCCATGGACAATTTGCTCAATTTGTCAACGGCTTCCTGTCTTACTCCATTAATCCCTTTTTTAACGAGTATGACATCATAACCCGGGCAAGTGTCCCCACCACCATTTACCTGATGGTAAGAAAGATCACTGACGAAGGATTCCCCCGAAAAAGACCACACTCCGGCATCTTCATATTGTTGCTGACATATTTCATCTAAGCTTCTGCCTTCCCAGTAGGGGAAGATTTCTTCTCGCAAAATCCGCTTATCTTCCTCACTGATTTGAAAGGGATCCTGCGCCCGGGTTGACATGGTGTCCAATTCATCCCGAATCCAGCGCCAGGCGATATCCGGGGATACTGCACCCGCTCTCGCTTTTCCGCAGGGATGACCCACAATCAATTCATCATTTTGAATCACCAAGGGAGCTGTCTCACAAGCTTTTCTAAAGCACTTAGCCCGCAGGAGAATTTTAGGCAACCCCGCATTTTCTTTAGTCACTTGGGTGAAGGCCCGAGCCCGATAGGTACTGACACTTGGCTTTACTTTTAAATAAGCTGCTTTTAGTCGTTCTAAACGAGGTGTTAACCCTGTAATTTCCCCTTCATAGACTGGGGATTTTGTCACACTGTTTGTTGTTGCAGGGTGTGTGGCCAGCCCCTTGGAAATACCCTCAAACAGTTTCATAACCAGAGCTTTTTCATCTTGTGACAAGTGTTTTGTGGCATCTGCAAATTTAGTTGAGAACTCTTTTATATCCAACGTTTATTCCTCCTTCTTACGTTATAAATAGGTGATTGTCTATTTTTTAGTTTAGGTGAGTTGTTTAAGTAATTTTTCGAGCAGTCCCACCAGATCATTGGAACTCTGATCAGCGAAACAACTAGTCTCACTTACTTTAGCGTCTTTACCCACCTGTGTGCCATTGGTTATATCCTCTAGCTGACGTACACCATAACCGACTTTTCGAATATTAATTAAGTTCATTGGAGTTACATTATCGGAAGTGTACCCCCCGCCTGCTGCTCCAGAGCCTAAGGTTAGTGCTGGGAAGAGATTGGTTGTCGCTCCTATCCCGCCTAAGGTGGCGGGAGTATTTACGAGCACTCTTGATACAGGTTTTTTTAAGGCAAACTCTCGAATTACCTCTTCATTTCTAGAATGAATAATTAGAGTATGTCCCCGCCCCTCATTGACAAGCAATTCTATGCATTTTTCACAAGCGTTGATCCAATCTTTTTCTACATAAAATGCCAGAACCGGGCAAAGCTTTTCTCTTGAATAAGGATTGCTGGAAGAGACAAATTTTTGTTCCGAAACTAAAACTTTGGTATCTTCCGGAACACATATACCGATTTGATGAGCTAACTCAACAGCGGTCTTTCCTACTATTTCGGGATTCAAACTGTCATCAGGCCTAAAAAACAACTTACTAAGTTGTTCTGCCTCTTGTCCATTCATGAAGTAAGCGCCGGTTTTCTTGAGTTCACGCCTTACTTCATCGGCAATACAGTCTTCGGCGACAATAGATTGTTCCGATGCTGAGACGATTCCGTTATCAAAAGTTCTGCTAAGGACAATATCTGCCACTGCCTTTTGTATATCTGCGGAACGTTCAATAAAAGCAGGTCCGTTACCCGGGCCGCCATAAATCGTTGGCTTTCCCGAGGTATATGCGGCTTTAACCATCTTAGGCACACCTGTAATCAAGATAAGGGATGTGTCTTTGTGGTTCATTAAAGCAACTGTTCCGTCTACAGCAATCGTTCGCAGATACCCGATGGCTCCATTTGGCAAACCTTTTTCCTCTGCAGCTCGAATTAATATATCCAGCACCTTAGCGATGGTTTTTTTAGCCTTGGGATGAGGTGCAAAAACAATTGCATTGCCAGACTTTATGGCAATCAAGGTTTTGTATATTGTGGTTGAGGCAGGGTTTGTAGAAGGTGGCAAGGCAGCAATAACTCCAACAGGTACGCCTATATCTATGGTTTTATTTTCTTTGTCTTCCCTAATAATACCGACAACTTTCATATCTCTGATCTTCTTATAGAGAAAATCACTAGCAAAAATATTTTTAACCAGCTTGTCCGGCCACTTGCCAAAGCCAGTTTCTTCTTGAGACAGAATTGCCAGTTCTCTGGCATATTTGTACACCGTCTCAGCCATATGGCCAACAATTTTGTCTAGCATTTCCTGAGAGAAAGTTGCCAGTATCTTTTGGGCCTCACGGGCATTTTCCACAAGAATTCGAGCCTCTTGGACGGAGAGCAAATCGTTGTCTATTCTATTCATATTTTCAATCACTCCCCTTTCCAACCGCTGAATTATAATGCTTAAGTGCCCTTTTTACCAATCAAGAACATATCTGGCGATAATTTTTTCAACGTCTGGGTGCGGCCTGGCAATGACATTGGAGGAATAGATTTTCCCGACTTTGCTAGCTTCTTTAACGCCAGCCTCGACTGCTGCTTTCACTGCTCCCACATCGCCGCGGATTACTACAGAAATCAAACCGGAAGCCACATTCTCATATCCTACCAATTCCACATCTGCAGCTTTGCACATTGCATCCGCCGCCTCCAGCACCGAAACCAGGCCATACGTTTCTATGAACCCTAAGGCACCATTTGTGTCCACGCGGACTCCCCTTTCAAAAATCAATGATTACTCTTCATCAATGTCATGAACCGAAACTATCTTGCCTACCCGGCTGACGGGACGCGGCATTACATGGGAGGCTGTCACTTCGCCTATGGCTGCTGCTGCCGCTGCACCACTTTCTACAGCCGATCTCACTGCTGCTACGCTTCCTTTAACCATTACTGTAACAAGTCCCGAACCCACATTTTCATAAGAAACAAGAACAACATCAGCTGCTTTACACATAACATCAGCTGCTTGAATTGCCGGTACCATACCTCTGGTTTCTACAAGACCCAGGGCTTCTTCCCCAAAGTATTTCATCGAAACAACCCCACTTTTCTATAATTTAACGCTCAAGGATTGTCGCATTGTTGTCTTTTTGTACAAATTATGTACTTTTATAATATCTCATAGGGATATTATTTTTTTGAAGAATCAATATGTCTAATTGCATTATTATATCCAGCCAAAATATTTTATTGGACTAAGAAGTTTTTTTTGCACTTTATTGACTAATATCCTTATTCCTTAGCGTACAATTAGCATAGTACTTGCAAAGTTGTTATTTTAAAAAGCAGTAAAGCCAATTACACTAATGGCTTTACTGCTTTTTAAGTCTTGTACAATCTTATTTAATAGCTTCGTTTAACCATAAGAATACAACATTCCAAATGCATTGATTTTGTTATTTTTTTTTGCTAAAGTTAATTACAAATAATCACAAAATCCAAGTACACTTAAACTTGGTGGAGATATGTATGGAAATGGAAGAACTGGTTCAGGAAAAGTTGCGACAGGCTTTTCACGACGAAAGAATTGTGTTCGACAAATCAAGATTTGCCGGTGGGCTTACTAACTACAATTATATAATGGTTATTAATGGTATCGAGTATGTTATCCGGCAGCCTGGCGGCATGACCGAACAAATTATTGATCGTAAGATTGAAAGGGTCAATAACCATATTGCCTCAGAGTTAGGTGTGAACTCTGATTGCATTTATTTTGATGAATCAAGCGGAATCAAGATAAGCATCTATATCAAGAACAGTTGCAATATGGCACAGGCTAATCCCGGTTCTTTTCATAATCTAGAATCCGTATGCGACATCATGAAAAAAATACATTCCTTTCCCAGAGGTTTTACAAATCATTTTGATTGGCAAAAGGAGCTCTCTAAGTACGAAGGGATTATCCAACAATTACACGGGAGTTTTTTCTTTGACTATCAAGCCTTAAAGGAACAGCTAATCTTTTTTGTTCAAAAAAATATAAATAGTACAATTCTTGTGCCATGTCACAATGACACTGTGCCGGAAAACTTTATAATGGATGACAATGGCCGGACGTATCTGGTAGACTGGGAATATTCCGGAATGAACGATCCTTGCTGGGACGTAGCCGCCTATATTCTTGAATCAAAACTAAACGAAGAAGCCATCCAGTATTTAGTTAAAAACTACTTTGGCTATCCACTTACCACAATGGAGGAACTTAAAATAAAAGGCTTTATGATGGCCCAAGATTTACTTTGGACAGTTTGGGCCTTAATCAGGCATTACAACGGCGAAGATTTTCTGGATTACTGCCGTTTTAGGTATGAACGCTTTCGTAAAAATATCAGACTTGTCAACCAATCTCCCCATTGCTCTATAGCCAGTATGGTTACTGGATCAAGTGATTCTTAGCTTCAGAAAAACATTGGGACATTCTTATTGAACTTTACACGATCTGATACCCTGCCTGTCATACGGGCAGGGTTTATTTTTATTCAAGCAACTACTCAAGCTGAATAAAGAATACCCCCATGAACTGAGGGGCTTGAATACCACAAAATAAGAGCGCCTGTCTAGGCGCTCTCAACATAATACCCTTTGTTTCTACTTTTTGCTTCATACAATATTTGATCAGCTTTGTTCAGGAGATCATCGTACTTAAGGGTCCAGTCCTCAATCCATAAAAGTCCGCCCGAAATCGTTATAGGCTTGAGGGAACTGTCTGGAAATGCAAGTAAATCTTTAGTCAAGCCCTGGTAAAAGTTATCCATTTCCATCCTTATGGCATTCCTGTTCTCAAAGCCAAATAAGAATAGAACAAATTCATCTCCGGAACGTCTCCCCAAAATACTAGATGTTCCTCCTATTTTAGAAAGATGTGATACCGCTCTATTAATATATGAGTCTCCCCATTGATGCCCATAAGTGTCATTGATTTTCTTAAGATAATCAAGATCAAACATGATAAGTGCGGCTGTGTCCTGTGAGCCGGCACTTTCTATAAGGTTCTCAATACGGCGTTGAACTGCCTTTCTATTGTAGATCATGGTCAGAGGATCATAATCCCGTTCCATTTTAATCTTATTTTTCTCCAAAATCTCTTGTGTCACATCGCTTACAACACCCATAGTGCTATTCTCGTTTTTTACCAATTTTACCTTGACGTATTTGATGGGTTCCGTGGATATTTGGTAAACATTCTCATCCTCTTTTTCCGGATGATTAAATTTCTGCCGGATATGAGCTATAAACTTCTCTTTGTTCTGAATAATCTCAGCCATGAGAGCACTGTCTATTTCAAGAATTACTGGCAATTGATCTGTCATAAATACATGGCTGGAATCACGTTTAATCTCAAAAACACCAATTGGAAAATCAGCCAGATCGATTATTTTTGACATCTTCACGGTAGACTCAAGCAATTCATTATTGGCATTTTCCATTGCGCTGGACAAACCATCAATTTCGGTCAACCCCGTTGGATTAAGTTTAAGCGCTTTGTTGTTAGCACTTTCTTTCACCTGCTTAACGAGTTGAGTTATTGGTTTCGTGAATCGATAGCTGATGAAATACCCTCCAACTATTCCAATTGCGATGGATGCCAATAGGGACATTCCTAGGATTTGTTGGATTTTACGGACATAATTAAGAAGATGATTTTCTGTCATTAGGCCTACTAAGTACCAAGACTCTTCCTCAAAGGGTGTATTAAATTTGTAAAGTCCTATTCGTTCCAGACAAGCGTATATCTTTTCTTCACTGTTGTGATTTTCTACACGATAAATATTTCGATTCTTATCTACTTCAGTCAAAGCGAATGATTCATCTCCTCTGATCATCCGTTTTTGTAAGGCACCGACCATTAAAATCGGCTGAATTTTGTTAGCTCCTTCATTGCTGTATCCGATCAAATACCCCATTGAATCCCTGGGCTGTAAGTCTATGGCGGGCAAAAATTGATTAAAGTAATTCACAGATATTTCTACACCTATGATACCTCGTAAGACGTTATCCCCATCAAAAAGCGGCATTGTGTAAGTTATTATAGGCAAATCATCAGGAAAAAGTTTAAAAGGCGGACTCCAATAGCCCAACAAGTTGGCATTAAAGGTTAGAGGAGCCTTAGAAAACGGCTTCTCAAAGAACTCACTGTTACTCTCATCAAATTTCATGTCATATTTCCAGGATTGATCCATTGGGATTTTTTGTTTTTTTGCCAAATCCGAAGGTCCAAGAATCAGGTATAAATCTTTACTTGAATAATCATTCCAAAGTGGATCATAGTCACGAATATACAGAGCCGGATACTTAGCCAATTCTTCTTCTTTTAAAATAATAAAGGCGCCTGTAGTCTGAGTCGTCCTCAGCATATTTATCAATTCGTCAATTGATTCATCGAAAAAGGCCTTACTCGATGATGTATCAGAGAGATTTCTGGAAAACTTATTGATAAAGGGGGTCATATTAGTCCAGCGGTTTTTCATTTCCCTCTGTACGCTATCATTGCGATTGTGAACTTTATCATAAAAAGACTGATAAGCATTTTCTTGGGCCTGACTGAGAACCCCTCCTGCTATCAGGGTGCCTGTCAAAAGAATTGCTTGAATAACGATTAGTGCAATAACAAAACTGGTCATACGAAATAATATTGACTTTTTATCCATCCCAATTTTCTTCATTACAAGCTTTTCTTTCATCACTCACCCAAAATCAAAGACCCTTCTTTTTTTATTTGCCCATACCATCTGTCAAATTGGGAATCTGAAACTAAAGAATCAATAACTTTTGTGCGGTCCTCTCCGTTTGCGACATCTCTATCCAACAATTCCAGATCTCTTGTAATTTTATTGGACAAATTACTTTCCAGCAGCAATCGCATCTCATAGCTTCCCTTAAAGGGTTTGTTGAAATACAAGGTGTGTGTTTTAAACATTTGGAGTGTCGAGTCTATCATCTTAGGGATAGCACTATTGCTTTGACCTATTTTGTTTTGTTCTTCAAGCAACAACTTACCATCTAACGATTCATTCATAACCGGAAAGTACCCGGTGGAAACTGCAAATTCGATGTTCTGGGAAGGTTCAGTAAACCACTTCAGGAAGACCCCGGCAGCAAACTCATGGGCCTTGTCACTCTTAGTCACACACATCCCAGCACCTTGCTGAAAAGCATAGGGCTTACCCTTGCCAAAATAAGGATAAGGCAATGTCATAGGTTCAATGGTATAAACTTCATCCTGCTGCACCGTCACTTCTGCGGGAAAGTAACCGGATCCAGCCGTAGAACCTGTATAAGCCAGCACAGTGCCGGTTTTTGCGTCATCAGAGCTAAAACGACCGCTTTTTTCAAAATAACCTTTTATGTAAGGAATATAATAGTAATCCCAAATAGTCCTGGCCACGTCTTCAGTAAAATTCAGGCGAACTGAGTCATCTTCGAAGCTGTAGATTTCCCTTCCCAGCTGCATTCCTGATAAAAGCATATAATTAGCGCTGGAATCGATCCCCAAAAATGCCTTACCTGTATGTTCCCTGTACAACTCGGAAATCTCAATTAAGCCTTCCCAGGTCTTCAACTTTTGGATATCTGCACCTGTTTCTTGAGAAAATTCGTCCCAAAATGTCTTGTTGACATACAATATCTCAGAGGATTTGGCGATGGGGAGAATCTTCAAATGTTGTTCTTTTCCAAAGCGCCCCTCCTTCAAGAACTCTGCTCTATAGCGTTCTAATTCCTCTTTAGAGAAAAGTTCCTCCAGGTTTGCCAGTTCTGTAACCATTTGGATTCGATAGGCATTGTCCGGATAGGCCATAAAAATATCTGGTAACCGTTGGGAACCGATATTTTTATTGGCAGCGTCGTAAACTGCGTTGGCAAGTTGCTCTACATCGCCTAAACTTTGTGCATCCACGACGATCCCTCTTTTCACCCCTACTGTTTCGTTAAAATCTGCCACTAAGGCATCAAATTTATCTTTGATATGACCATTATAATAATGCCATACAATAACTGTAACCGGTTTCGAAGGATCTAATGGTTCTTTGTCATCCTCAATGAGATTACACCCGGGAAGGAGTAGTAACATTGCAGCTATTACGAATAGAATCAGCCCTTTTCCCCTCATATGAAGCCCCCATTACATATATTTGCACATGTTTATTACTATATTGTACCATTCAATCCCCCTGCTTTCTACAAGATCATTCGTTTTATTCCAATATGTTTGGGACTAGGAATGTATAGTATCGGCATTATGTCAAATACTACCATGTGTATTCTGAGGAATTGGAAGGGAAATCTCCTTGAAGCTACACACTTTGTTATTACTAAGCATCCCGTCTTTCATATTATTTGTAGGAATTACCTTGATTTCGGCAAAACTTCCGTCTTCTATCCCGGAACAAGCTGTAGCGGGAAAGCTCATCTGGCAAAAAAACAACTGCGTGAGCTGTCACACTCTATTTGGACACGGTGGCTATGAAGCAGACGATTTAACTCACATTACTGATGCGGAGACTACGGAATACCTTATCGACTTTCTTGTTGAGGCTCCTGTTATGCGCCCTCATAAATACGCCCGTCATCCGGCCTTGGATCAAATTGATGCCGAGAACTTAGTAAACTATCTGGAATTTCTTAACACTATACCCACTTTGGGATGGCCTCCTCAGCAAGAGCAAGTGGAGGATGACTCATGAATCAATCCATCACCTCAAAGCAGCAATTTTTGGCCCAAATAATTAGTCGTAGGTATTGTTTATCCGCAGTATGCTTATTTGCCCTGCAAAGCGTTGTGGCCTTGATGGGAGCACTGGATTTAGTGATATCCGATTTACCTTCGCCTATCCCCTTTGAGTACGGAAGAGCAATCCATCTGGGGTTGGCAGATTTTTGGCCACTCATCGGTACCATGGGTATGGTTTACTTTTTCATGACGGCTGAGCTTAATCGTGAGATCCATTCTCCCAGGTTAGCCCGCTGGCAATACTGGGTAGTTATGTTATTTACTCTCTCTATCTTTGGAACCCTGGCCCTAAGACTAGGTAATGGACGGGAATTCCTCGAAGGAAAACCTATTTTTTACCTCGGCATATGTCTGGCACTAACTCTGGCCTCATACAATCTCATCCGAACCTTATTAACGGATAGACAAAACATTACTCCGGCTGCTGCGACTATGACCGTGGGAATGATCTTTCTGTTGTTGCTGTTGCTGCCTAACACAATAACTTTCAACAACCCAATCGTAGATGAAGCTACCAAGTTTTGGGTTGTTCATTTATGGGAAGAAATGGCCTTTGAATTGACCTCAGTGGGTTTCATTGCCACTTTTTTCATTGTTTCCGGTCTGGCTAATCGTACCCAAATTGAAAAATGGCTTTACTTAGAAGCCTCTTTGGCAATAATCGGGGGATTATATGGTACCGGACATCATTATTACTGGATCGGATTTCCTGCCATCTGGTTAATTCTGGGCTCGTTGGTAAGTCTGGTAGAAGTTATTCCCGTAGGGATGTTAGTACATATGACTTATAAAGGCTTAAAATCAAAAGAAATCCACAATCGGCGAGAAAAGCTTACATTGTGGTTGTTGCTTAGCAGCGTATTTTATCATGTAACTGGTGCATCTCTTCTCGGCTTATTTCTCACCATACCTTGGGTTAATCTATATATGCACGGAACGTATTTTACTTCCGGTCATGCTCATCTAGCCTTATTTGGAAGCTTAGGATTTGTAGTCTTAGCAGGGTGTTATTATGTCCTGAGCCAAGGGAGTGAACCAACACTCCAAGAGTATAAGGGGGGAGTTCTGGCTGTGATAATTCTCAATATTGGCCTGATAATTATGTCCTCAGCTCTTCTGGCTGCCGGCCTCAAAGAGACTTATCTATGGCGGATCTTGGGTATGGATTTTATGGATGCCCATCTGCTCCTTAATCCCTATTTGATCCTACGGGTACTGGGTGGGACTATGTTTACATTGGGAGATCTTCTATTATCCTGGTACATTTTTAAGGCTTGGCGGGAGACAAACTTATAAGTAGTGAAGGCAAACAATACAACGTCAGTTGCGAGGTTAAAAAATGCAGATTACCATAACAAGTTCATTCTGGTTGTTGCTGTTAATCCTATTGATAGCTCTTCAATTACTTCTGGTAATTATCCTTATTACAAAGCCCTTTTTGCGCTATGTCATAGGGTTCCAGATCAAGGGTTTTTCTGACAGACTCCTTTCCGACAAATACACTCAAAATCTCATGGAATTGTGGCCAGCAGGAAAACGCATTTCAGTCTTAAATATTCTGGAAATAGGCTTTCGAGCTAAGAATGGAAAAATCATAACACGTCCTCTTGGTTCCCCTAAGCATTTTCCCGGCTTTGACAGTCTCATGTTTGCTCCACAAATTATGACAAGACTCTCTTTACCTGAAGGTACTCAGATAGACATGCAGGTAACCATTGGTCCAAAAGCTTATAAGCCTATGACTCTTGATATCCCTATAATAATTGGGGCTATGGCTTATGGCATAGCACTTAGTGAAGAAGCCAAAAGAGCTTTAGCTAGAGCTGCTAAAACTCTAAAGACTTCCACCTGCTCTGGGGAAGGTCCCTTTTTGCCAGAGGAGCGAATGGAAGCAGGAAAATTCACATTGCAAATTTCCCGCTGGGCTTGGGGGGCTCGGACTCAGGAACAAATTGACTCTGCCGATATGTTGGAGGTTCAAATGGGGCAAGGCGCTGATATGGGGGCAGTCACTATAGCTGCTGTTGAGTTTCAAGGTCGGGCTCAAGAACTCTCGGGCTTAGCACCTGATGAAATGGCTATTGCCTTTCCTGCACCCCCCGGTGTTCAAAAACAAAGAGATTGGCCTAATTTCATGAAAAATCTACGTGAAAAGGCTAACGGTATTCCTATTGCCTTAAAACTTATGGCAACCGGACACCTTGAGGATGATTTGGCCGCAGCAATTAAATTAAAGTTTGATGCAGTCATTATTGATGGTGCACAAGGTGGCTCCCACGCCACTACCCCTATCAAACAAGATGATTTTGGCATACCCAGTCTCTTTGCTTTAGTTCGAGCTGTACGTTTTTTGGAGAAAGAACGAGCTCGAGACCGAATAAGCTTAATTATTGCCGGAGGATTCTTTACTCCCGGAGAGTGTCTAAAAGCTATTGCTCTAGGTGCGGATGCAATCTACATGGCTACTGTTCCTCTCCTTGCCTTGACTCATAGCCAGGTCAGTAAAGTAATACCCTGGGAGCCCCCTACCACATTGGTGTTTTATGACTCCCCCGCTAAGAGTAAACTTGACATTGAACAGGCATCGACAAGTGTCGTTAACGTTATAACCTCTATGGTTTTGGAAATGGAAGAAGGCATGCGTGCTCTTGGAAAGGCGTCCTTAAAGGAGCTCAATGCTGATGACCTGGTTGCCTTGGATTCTTTGAGTGCTGAAGTAACCGGAGTGAAGAGAATATACTAGTAGGGTGCGTTATCATAACGCACCCTACATTTTTAACTAGTAAATTTTATGGTTAAAACCTAAGTCGCCAATCACGTTAAGGGTACAATGGCATTAGATTTATAGACTTCAATAAAACTCTCTACCAGGACAGGGTCAAACTGGGTACCAGAACATCTTTCCAATTCTTCTATTGCCTGTTCCATTGTTCTTGGTTGCGATCTATAAGTTCGTGGGGAAGTAATCGCGTCAACAGTATCTGCAACACTTACGATTCTGGCTAAAAATGGAATAGAATCTCCCTTTAAGCCTTCTGGATAACCTCTACCATCAAAATGCTCATGATGATATTTTATAATTGGTAAAATTCCACGGGCAAATTTTAACTTAGAACATATTTCCGCACCACGCCCGGGATGAGATTTCATAACAGACCATTCATCTTCTGTTAGGGCAGAAGGCTTATTTAAAATAGCATCGGGAATACCTATTTTACCAATGTCATGTAAGATTGCTGCCCTCCATAGATTAACCTTTTCCTTATCACTTAATCCTAGGTTCTCTGCAAGCGCCATAGCAAACTCCGCGACTCTTTCCGAATGTCCATGTGTATTGGTATCCTTAGACTCAAGGGTCAGAGTAAGTGTGAAGATGATATTTTGCGACTCATCTAAGGCTAACAGGGATTCATTCAAATTCTTATTGGCATTTGAAAGTTCTTGATTCGTTTTCTCAAGCTTTATGTTCTGTTGTTCAATCGTCTTTCCACTTATAAAATCCTTAACCTTTGCAGAATAGAGAATTCTTGAAAGAAAAACAGCCAGTATTAGTAAAACTGTAATGTTAATATAGTGACCTCTTAGTACATCCGGATCAGCTTGCGCGTATGTTATTCCGATGATAAAAATTACATAAGAAATTAAATACATAATTATGTTGAACAAAGGCTTTTGATAATTGACAATAGCAAAAAAAAGAGAGCTTAGAACAAATACTGTTATTTGTCCATTCATATACTGGTCTGCTATTGAAGACATAATTGTTCCAATTAAAGTAAGATAACTAAAAGAGGTAACAAAAAACCGCTTCTCCCCATATTTATCCAAAGGAGACTGAAGTCGGGCAAAAAATGAATAAATTATTACTAAAAGTGTTTCTATGGTTAGGAAAAGATGACTGAAAAACAATAACCTGTAACCAGGCACACCTTCCCAAAGTCCTTTATTATAATTGAGATAATCTGTGAAAATTAGAACTAAAAAAACAAAAAGCAGTAAATTACTTAAGTGCTTTGAACGATTATAATTAATATTAATGAGTTCTCTATCGAATTCCGTTTTCTGACCTTCATTCATGCTATTCTTTAGAAAACCCAAATTAATTATAGTTCTTAACATATTCTCCATCCTTTTCCAAAATCGACATTTTGCGCTATAATGTTACACAATACTCTATGTAATTCTAGGCCATTGTTATAATTCCTTCTTTTCTTTGCAAAATGTTTACAACTGCTTCACTTCAAAAAACCTACGCTTTTCATATTTAAAATAATCTTCCCAAAGTATTCTTTTGTCAAATCAGGCCAATCAAAACCAACGTTTCTCAAAAAATTAATAGTCATTACAGAATTAAGCTGAATAGAAGGAGCAAAATTTAACGTTCCCTTCACACTTATTTCTGTAACTATCCCTTGGACAATCTCTTTTTCCTTTTCAAATTGTGCTAAGTAATTAATAATATCTAAAAACTCTTTTGAAGCTATACATTTGATATTTATTCCATAATTTTTGGTTATTTTTATAAGATTATTCATTTTAATTGTTTTGTGGTTGTATAAATGGAACACAAGCGGTTTTGGAGAACTACTTTGTAAGATGGAGATTATGGCCCTGGCGCAAGAGTCTACAGGTGTAAACTCAATGAATTCATCGACAATATTGTTAGGAAGAAGCCCAATTGTAAAAATGCTTTTCAGTTTTCTATAAAATGCATTCTCTTCAATGTTGCGCTGAAATCGACCGTCAGAGATACGGCCAGTCAAAATTCCTACTCTAAATATTGTCGCTTTCAAACCCTTTTTTACCGCTTCCAATATAAGGCTTTCTGCCTCGAATTTACTTCTCACATAAACATTGCTTTTGTAGTCCTGACCATTGTATAAGTCATTTTCAGTAAAGTCTTTTATATATACTTTCTCGCTCATATAGTTACCTGAGACACTGGTGGTAGAGATAAAGCTCAAATGCAGATCATTTTCACTGCAAAAATCAACTATTTCCTGAGTTCCTTTAACATTTATTCGTTCGAAATCTGAATAACTACCATAATGCTTGACCATAGCAGCAGCATGGATCACAGATGTTACATTTCCAACTAATTCTTGATACTCATCTGATGAAAGTCCAAATCTTTTCTTGGTGATATCCCCGTTCACCAGAATAACTCTTTGATTCAATTCACTGGCGGCTTGAGGAAAGTAGAAGTAAAGCAAATCTCTAAATCTTCTTTCAAAGTCTGCCCCTCGCACTATACAATATACTTTAACCAGTTGATTATTTAATAGCTCTTTCAGTATATGCATACCTAGAAATCCTGTCGCTCCCGTTAATAAGATTTCCCCAGTGTTAACCTCTCCTTGAACAATAAACCCATTTAATACTTCAAAATAACTCGGAATATGATTCACATAAACACTTGCCTTTTTGTTTTGATGGGTAATATAACCTCGTTCCCTTATCTCTAAGGAAATGCTTCTAATGGTGGGATGTTCGTAAAATTCTTGGACAGAGATCTTCCAAGCTTCTGATAACGAGGAGGAGAGTATTTCTAAAATTGCCAAAGAATCTCCACCGAGCTCAAAAAAATTATCATCGATTCCTATTTTGGTTACATTAAGAGTTTTACTCCATATATCAGCCATGCATTGCTCGATATGATCCCGTGGTGCAACATATTCACTAGCCTTATCATCTTCGCTCCAATTAGGATTTGGCAATGATTTACGATCAACTTTCCCGTTGGGGGTTAAAGGAAGTGCCGGTAACCAAATAAACCGATTGGGAATCATATATTCAGGCAAGTAACCCAACATATGTTGTCGTAACTCAGATACGGGCAGTTCTATGCTGCCAACCAGAAAGGCACAAAGTAGTGCTCTATCTAGATGTTGATATGTGGTAACAACGGCTTGTTTAACATCTTGATTTTTCAGAAGACATTCTTCTATCTCACTCAATTCAATACGAAATCCTCTGATTTTAACCTGATTATCATTTCGTCCAATATATTCGATCTCGCCATTTTCCAGCCACTTTCCTAAGTCACCGGTTTTATACATTCTCGTCCCTGGGAAAAAGGGGTCGGGTAAAAATTTCTCATTAGTTAACTCAGGCCTGTTAAGATAACCCCGTGCAACGCCTTCCCCTGCAATAAATATTTCACCTAACATGCCGATGGAAACAGGCATCTGATATTTATCTAGAATATAAAACTTGGTATTCCCTATAGGTCTTCCGATGGTAATTTGGTCTGCATCATCAAGTCTTTTTGTTGAAGCCCAGATTGTTGTCTCTGTCGGTCCATACATATTGTAGATCTGAGCTTTCGTAACCTTTTTAAGTCGTGATAATACGGATTGGGGGAAAACTTCACCCCCAACCAATATTAGCGACAACTCATTTAGACAAGTTGAGGAATTCAACATTATGTTCAACCTTGCAGGAGTAGCTTGTAGCACGTCCACTTGGTATCTGACTATCAAATCAGATAACAAGCTTGGGGTAGCCAGTTCCTCGTTACTGGCTATTATCACTTTCAGACCTACAATTAGAGGTAATAATGTTTCCATGAAAAATATATCAAAAGATAGAGTAGTTGTAGAAATTATCGTCTTATAGGTAAAGTTAATTTCCCTAGTAATAGAATGGATAAAATTGCTTATGGCCCTATGCTCGATCATTACACCTTTAGGCGTTCCAGTCGACCCTGAGGTATAAATAAGATAGGCCAAGTCATTGGGCCTCAGGGTACAGACTAAGCCATCCGTAATGCCTTCCCATATTTCCGAATTACTAAGATCAATAACTTCTACCTCTGTCTTCAAGTGATTATGCTTAGAACAATTAGTCAAGAGGAATCGACAATTACTATCTTTTAGCATATGCTCAATTCTTTCTCGGGGATAGCTGGGATCAATAGGCAAATAAGCTGCTCCAGACTTTAATATGCCCAATATTCCAACAACCAGATCAAAGGATCGTTCCACGCTAAAACCAACTATCTCCTCTTTGCCGACACCTTTCTTTAACAAGAACCTGGCTAATTTATTTGATCTATCATTTAATTCCTGATAGGTTAATTGATTATTTTCGAAAACAAGAGCAATTTTTTCAGGAATTTTTCTTACGGTTCTCTCAACCAAATCAATGACAGTTTTTTCTGGTTGGAATTCCATTTCCGTTTGGTTAAACATACTAAGAATTAGTTGCTGTTCTGAGTCAGACAACATATTCAGATTACCAACACTTTTATTTGGGTATTTTATACCATCTTGAACAAGGTTTAATAAAGACCTGTTGATATCCTCTATCTCCGCTTCTTTCAGAACATCTATAGAGTAATCATAGTCTAAATGAAATAAGCCAATACTTTTCATATCATTGATATTCACGCGCAAAGCATTGACTTCTTGACCATTGAAGTGCGGTTCTAATTCAAATCCGAGTTGACCCGAATCCAGATTTGCGTTAAGAAAAGTCAATGTAAAATCAAATAAGTCATCATCATATTTTTGTGTATCCCGAAATTGTTTAAGAATATTCAAATAAGGATAGCTACTATACCTTAACATTGTAAGCCATTCGATATTCAAATAATTTAAATAGTCGTTAAAGCTTAAGGCAGGATTTAGTTTAACTATAAAAGGTAAATTATTAAAAAATGCTCCTATAGTATTTTTTTCTTTTAGAGTAGTTCTATTTAAGACAGTAGATCCGATTACAATTTGCTCTCGGCCCTCTTTCTTCCAGAAATAAATTGATAAAACTGAACAAAAAAGAATAAATGGAGAAATCTTGTGTTGGTTACACAACTCATTTATCCTTGAAGAAATTTCTCGCGGTATAGGGTAACTCTTTCTTCTAGCGTCAAGACTACTAGATCCTCTTCTCATAAACAAATTTGTATCAAACATCGTGCTAATTTTTTGCTGCCAATAATCCCTGTCAGTTAAAAACCTCGAAGAAGATAAATACGAATATTCCTTTTTTATATATTCAACATAAGAAGGTTCATTAATTTCAAGACCCACTTCACCGACTGAGTTATTACAATTATTTGCAATCTTATTTGCAATCTTATTTACAAGTAGAATAATCGCCCAAAAATCAACAATAATATGATGACATTTTATAAACAATCCACTTTCGTTGCCACTAAACTTAAGCATAGCAAAATAACAAAGATCTGAATCATAAAATTGAAATGCTCTTTTGGTAACATCTTGAGCCCACTGATAGTAATCTTCCAAACCTTTGTTATAACTAAAATCCAGTAGTTCAATGTGATGCTCATTGTATTCCGGAAAGTATTGAACAATCTCATTAGAATCATTCTTCAGCCGAGTACGCAACGCATCATTTTGCATTATAACTAGGTTAATCGCATTATTTAAAAGACGGTAATCCAATTGGCCCTTAAACCGTATTGTAATTCCTAAATTGACATAACTAGGGTTAGGGTAAAACTTTTCTATGATTGAGATTGATTTCTGGGCACTAGTTAGAGGATAGGTGTTTATCTCTTTTTTCATGCTGATACCTACCTTGCGTACTTCAGATATGAAAATGCTTATGATTTTTTTGCCTATGTAAGATTTAAGCCAATTGTTTTTTATCAACTTTTCCAGTGGGATTTTTAGGCAAACTAGTTAAAATAACGACTTGCTTAGGGCATTTAAAATTTGCTAAATGTTTACGACAATGAAGTATGAATTCAGTTGGTTCAGCTGTAACTCCCGGCTTTAATACTATAAAAGCTTTCGGTACTTCGCCCCTGTCTTTGTCAGGGGTTCCAATAACTGCTGCCTCTAAGATTTGGGGATGATAATAGAGACATTGTTCTACTTCACTGGGATAAACATTCAACCCTCCTACAAGTATCATGTCTTTCTTTCTACCAACAATATATACAAAACCGTCTTCATCGATCTTAGCTAAATCTCCGGTGTGAAACCACCCTGCCTTTAATGCTTCAGCAGTTTCCTCGGGTAGATTCAAATAACCTTGCATTACATTAGGCCCTTGAATACAAAATTCTCCGACTTCTCCTTGAGGGAGATCTTGATCTTGGTCATTTACGATCTTCACTTTAACACCATCTAAAGCAGGTCCTACGGACCCAGGTTTATTGGCCTTAGGTGATCCAACACAAGCAACAGCCTCAGTAGGTCCGCTTGCTTCGACTAAGTTTATACCATATCTCTCCATGAATACATTTGAAACTTCTAGGGGAAGTGGTGCTCCACCGCTCACGCAAATTCTTAAGGAAGAGATATTGAAATTCTGATCCTGAGAAGGAATAGCCAACAAGGCAGAATACATAGCTGGAACTGCAGAGAGGAAGCTTATTTTCTTAATGGTTATTTCATTAAGAACTGCGCTTGGTATGAAACGAGGTAAAATTGTTATAGTTCCACCTAACCAAATTGGCATTAACATATTTGTCAATTGAGAAAAGATATGTGAAAGGGGAATAATGCATAAACTATGGTCTTCTGTTTTTAAATCCAATCTTTTAATACTGGCATTGATAAGAAATATGTGACTGCCATGAGATAAGAGGGCCCCTTTTGGTCTGCCGCTTGTACCGGATGTATAGATACAAACTGCTAAATCCTTTTCTTCTACATTCCTATCAACTGGCTCTGCTTCTTTTTTAAGAAGCTCTTCAAACGAAGCAATTCCCTCTTCTTTTGTCCCACCGATTGCGATTATGTCTAAATCAGATTTCTCAGCTCTTACCTCTCTAATCATAGGCAGCAATTCCTGATCTATTATTAGCAATTTGACTTCAGCATCATTTAAGACGTAATGTATTTCATCAGCTTTATATAAAGGGTTTAGTGGCACTACAGTACCGGCTGCTCGAAGAATTGCAAAATAAATCCGAACAAAATTGGGGCAATTACCCAGGATTACGGCAACTTTATCACTTGGTTTCAACCCCAAATCCATGAGCCCTTGAGCTAGGTTGTTCACTTCCTTATCTAATTGACCGTACGTAATACTCTCATTTTCATAATGCATGACGGTCTTATTTGGAAGTATTTGAGCGGTTTTACTTAAGATTCTATCAATAGACTTAACATTTTCCATAATTCATTCCTCCTAGTATTTTATCCTGAATAATTTTCATTAAATTACCGATGGTTCTAATTTTAAATAGCTCTTCATTACTAATTGCTATTCCAAACTCATCCTCTATGGCATTAACTAAGACTGGGATATCCAACGAATCAGCGCCTAGGTCATCGATGACTCTTGTTCGTTCATTTAATTCTCCTTCGTAAATAAACTGCTGGTCAACAATTATTTTGATTCTTGCTAAGATCATCCCTTTTTGAACCTCCTAAATGGATTCACTCTTCCTCGTATATTACATCAGTATAACAATTACTACATACCTTTCTGATCCTGAGTATCCTCCAGCTCGTATCCTATCTAATTATATCAGAAGGTGGGTTTTTAGGAAGTATACGCCAAAATTTTATAAAAAAAACAGCCCTTTCAGGACTGTTAATAGAATTTTAATCAACTGAGATAACTAGATTATTATTTATATAAATGACAAGCAACAAAGTGTCCTGGAGAAATTTCTTTAAACACTGGCTCATTGAGCTTACATTCATCAAGTTCCTTAAAACATCGGGAACAGAAGCGGCAGCCTGCGGGAGGGTTAATCGGACTGGGTACATCTCCCTGCAGAATAATTCGTTCCTTCTTATGCTCAGGATTTATTACTGGGATTGCAGATAGTAAAGCTTGAGTATAGGGGTGCATAGGGTTAGCATAAAGCTCCTTTTTAGGTGCAATCTCCACCAACTTACCCAGATACATTACCCCCACACGGTCACTGATATGTTTAACCACGTTTAAGCCATGGGCGATAAACAGATAGGTAAGCCCAAACTCTTCCTTCAAATCACTTAGGAGATTTAACACCTGGGCTTGAATGGATACATCGAGAGCTGAAACCGGTTCGTCACAGACAATCAGCTTTGGTTCCACTGCCAATGCACGGGCGATACCTACACGCTGGCGCTGACCGCCGGAGAATTCGTGAGGGTAGCGATTACGTTGGTGACGAGCTAGTCCTACACAGTTCAAGAGATAAATAACCCGTTCTTCAACTTTATTCTTCGGCAGGAGATTGTTGATGACAATCGGTTCAGCAATAATATCTCCTATTGTCATTCTAGGATTTAGAGAAGCATAAGGATCCTGAAAGATCATCTGGATATCTTTGCAATAGGAACGGCGCTTTTCTTCATTAAGAACTGTTAAATCCTTACCTTCAAATAATATCTTACCATTTGTCGGTCTATAGAGATTTACAAGAATTTTGCCAAGGGTTGTTTTACCACAGCCAGATTCTCCAACCAGGCCAAAGGCTTCCGTTTTGTTAATGGTAAACGACACTCCATCAACTGCTTTTAAGGCAGTTAGTGGCTTACCAAAAAAATTAGTGTCAATAATGAAATGCTTTGAAAGGTTTTGAATATCCATCAACACTTCGTTCATTTTATAGCCGATCCCCCTTCCATTGCGCCGACAGAAGGTGAGGTTGCACTTATGCCACCACAAGTTATACTTTCTGATTCGTATAAAAAGCAGCGCACCTTGCGTCCCGACATTTCTCTCAGCTCAGGGATTTCTTTAGTACAGCGTTCCATACTGTGATCGCAGCGATCGGAGAAAGCACATCCCGACGGCATATTGAGGGGGTTGGGAACCATGCCTTTAATCATATACAAGCGCTCATCACTGTCATCGTCAATTTGAGGAATAGATTGCAGCAATCCCACTGTATATGGATGTAAAGGACGTTCAAACAAGCTTCTGACATCTGCCTCTTCCACAATCTTTCCACAGTACATAACAATAACCCGATCGGCTGCTTCGGAAACCACGCCTAAATCATGAGTAATTAATAAAACAGCCATATTGAACTTTTCTCTCATACGATAGAGCAATTCCAGGATCTGGGCTTGAATTGTGACATCTAACGCAGTAGTAGGCTCGTCTGCTATTAACAGCTCGGGCTCGCAGGCCAGAGCCATTGCTGTCATTACCCGCTGACGCATACCGCCGCTCATCTGATGAGGAAAATCGTTGGCCCGTTGGGCCGCTGAAGGTATTCCTACCGTATCCAGCATTTCAATTGTCCGAGCCAAAGCCTCTTTTTTAGAGATCTGCATATGGGTCATGATGCTTTCCATAATCTGATCTTTAATGCGCCAGACAGGATTCAGGGAAGTCATTGGTTCCTGAAAAATCATGGATATATTGTTACCCCGAATTTTTTTCAGTTCTTTCTTACTCATCTTATTTAAATCCTGAGATTTAAAGAGGATTTCCCCATCGGCAATTCTGCCGGGCTTCTGTAAAAGACCCATAATGGAAAGGGATGTCACACTTTTTCCTGAACCGGACTCCCCGACAATGGCCAGAATTTCGCCTTTATCTATCGTAAAGCTGATATTATCTACTGCCTTGACAATCCCTCGTTTCAGCTTAAACTCTGTACTTAAATTTTTAACTTCCAGCAACATCCTGTACACCGCCCTTATTTTATTCTGGATTTGGGATCAATGGCATCCCGCAGCCCGTCCCCGAGCAAGTTAAAGGCCAGCACAGTAATCGTGATGGCGATACCGGGGAAAATCAGTGTATAAGGCGCGGTAAAAATAAAGCCTCTCGCCCGGCCAAGCATGTCACCCCACTCAGCGAATGGAGGCTGAACGCCCAGACCCAAAAAACCAAGAGCTGCGGTATCCAGCACTGCGCTAGAAATACCTAAAGTAGCTCTGACGACAATCACAGAAATGACATTCGGCAAAATATGCTTATAGATAATGCGACTTGATTTATTTCCAATGACTTTAGCTGCTTGTACAAAATCATTCTCTTTAACCGAGAGAATACTGCCTCGTACAATCCGCGCATATTCCGGAATGGACACCAGGCCAATGGCAATGATCGCTTTGTCTAATCCTTTACCTAAGGCCGCCATAAAAGCAATTGCCAGCAAAATGGAGGGTATAGCCAACATCATATCCATTACCCTCATAATAATAGTATCTGTCTTACCGCCTCGATAACCTGCAATAGCACCCAGAATAACACCAATCGTCAGGGAAATAGCAACAGCTGCAACCCCTACGAAAAGAGATATTTTCGTCCCATCAAGAATTCGGCTGAACATATCTCGCCCTAGTTGATCTGTCCCAAACCAATGGGTGGAATTAGGAGGAGTAAAGGCATTACTCATATCGGAATAGTTAGGATCATAAGGCAGGATTTGTTTGCCCATCAGCTCACTGACCCAGACAGTAAGAGCTATAAGAACTAGGAATGCAATTATTATCAGGCCGACTACTGCAGCTTTGTTCTGTCTAAGAGTTTCCCACATGACTTTCAGCTGCGATTCCGGTTTTTCCACGTATTCTGCAGCCTGCAGCGAATTTTCATTCGGATTCGAATTATCCTTTGTCTTCATACAAGCTACACCTCTTTCTTAGAATATTTAATACGCGGATCAAGGAATCCATAAATCACATCGACTAATAAATTCATCAAAACAAAGATAGTAGCTACAAGCAAGACCACGCCCTGTACTACAGGGAAATCGGACTTGAGAATACAGGCCACAGTATAGGCACCAATTCCCGGCCAGGAGAAAACCGTTTCCGTGAGTACAGCTCCACCGAGTAAACTTCCGAGCTGCAAACCAATAACTGTTATGATGGGAATTAAGCCGTTGCGTAAAGCATGTCTGACAATTACGCGGCTTTCATCAATTCCTTTAGCTCTGGCAGTACGAATATAATCCTGCTGCAAGGTATCTAACATGCTGGAACGAGTCATTCTAGTAATGATGGCCATGGAATACATGGCTAGAGCGCTGGCAGGCAAGATTATGTGCCGCAAAGCGTCTTTAAAGGAATCCATGTTACCGGTGATCAGACTGTCCACTAAATAAAATCCTGTAACCCTGATAGGCTGTAAAAGCGGATCAATCCTCCCATTGGAGGGAAGCCAGTGTAAAACCCCCGAAAAAAGGATGATGAGCAGAATACCTAGCCAGAAAATCGGCATGGACACTCCGACCAGCGCCAACAACATACCGGCATTATCGAAAATAGAGTTCTTTTTAACAGCAGAAATCACACCTATAATGATGCCAAATAAGGAGGCCAGGACGATTGCTACAAGAGCCAACTCGATGGTTGCAGGAAAACGAGTAAAAATCTCTTTAGTAACTGAGGTTTTGGTATAGTAGGAAGTACCCAAGTCGCCTGTCAGTGCGCCTTTAAGATAATTGAAATATTGCAGGTAGATTGGATCATTCAGGCCATTAGCCTGACGCCATGCCTCTACAGTTTGCTGCGTTGCGTGCTGTCCCAAAACAATCGGGGCGGGATCAGGTGAAAACACGCGCATGATGAGAAAAACAATAATGGATACCCCTATCAGCACGGGAATTAACATCAAGATTCGTTTAATGATATATTTGAGCATCAGCAACAACCTTTCGACAAAAACAAAACCGGGAACCGGAGTTATCCGGTTCTCGGCAGTCTTAAATTATTTAGAAGTATACAAAGATCTTATTTCTTCGCTACCCCGGCAAACGGAGTGATGCCAGTCATGTGGAAATAGAAGTTCTCAACGTTAGGCTTGTAGGCACAAAGAGTTTGGGCGTGGGAAATTGGGAGCCATGCAGCATCAGTTGCTGCAATTTTTTCCAGTTGAGTGTAAATTGCATTTCGATCTGCCCCTGCAGGAGTCGTTAGACCTTTGGCAATTAAGCCGTTGAATTGATCATTTTTGTAGAGAGCGATGTTCATGGTTGGGTCATCAACAGATAAGAGGTATAAGAAGTTGTCCGGATCCCCATTATCCCCGATCCAACCATAGAAAGCTAAGTCATAATCTCCGGCTTTAAGTTTTTGTTTGTAGGTGGTCCAGTCGAAGGAGTCGATAGTTACTGTAACACCAACTTTAGAAAGGTAACCTTGAATTGCTTCAGCCAGTGATTGTCCTGTTGCAGCATTATAAGGTCTTGGGTTGGTATAAGTGATCATGTGTATTGAAGTCAAGCCAGCCTCTTTCAAGGTCTTAGCTGCAGCTGTTGGATCATAAGCTACTTGGGCGATACTCTTGTCATAACCTTCCATAAAGGTTGGCAAAATAGAAGTCGCCGGTTCAGAATAACCTTGATATAGGCTCTTTACTAGTTCTGGAACATTGATAGCCTGAGAGACTGCTGCGCGAACCTTTGCATCATTGAAAGGCTTTTTAGAAGTATTGTAAGCCATATAGTTGATATTCATTCCAGGAGCCTGGAAGATCTTATTGCCAGCATCTGTGATTTGCTTAACAACTGTGGAATCAATGCCATCAATGATATCAGCTTCACCATTGTTTAAGGCAACAACACGAGCAGAGTTGTCTTTGATGAATTTAAAGATAACATTTTTAGTAATAGCCTTGGTACCCCAGTATTCTTCATTGCGATCTAAAACTATGTTTTGGTCTTTTTCCCATTTGACAAATTTGTATGGGCCGGTACCGACTGGTGCCTGGTTAACATTATTGTTATTATCTTTTAAGGCCTTGGGACTGATAATTGGAGCAGCCATAATCATTGCTAAATTATTCAGCAACGGTGTGCTGGGAGATGTCAAATTAATTTTAACTGTTTTAGCGTCAACAACCTCAACATTTTTTACAGAACCGTAAACGAAAGGCGCATAGGCCATATCTTCGGTCACTTGAGGAGGCAACTGACGGTCGATGTTAAACTTTACGGCTTCTGCATTAAAGTCAGTGCCATCATGGAATTTAACGCCCTCTTGAAGGTGGAAGGTATAGGTAAGGCCGTCCGGACTAATTTCCCAGCTTTTCGCTAATGAGGGTTCTACTTTAGTTGAATCCTGGTTGTACTTTAAGAGACCTTCATAAATGTTGCTCATTACCTTTGCTGACTCACCGTCGTCAACAAGCGCAGGATCCAATCCTCTAGGCTCAGCACCCTGAGCATAAATCAGGGTATCGCTGGCTTTTGGTGCAGTGCTGCCCTCGGAGCTTGCTTTGCTGCCTCCACAACCCGTCAAGGAAACTAGGATAAGGGTTGCAGATAGAGCAAGGGCCATGATTTTCTTAACTTTTCTCATTTTCTTCCTCCTACTTTTTCTTTGAATTAGAAAATATTTCATATTTTCTGTGAATTTTTGGTACCACCCTTAAATGTTTTCCCTAATTATAACAAAATGGCTTGATCAACTAAAGAAATAAAAAAGAGAAAAAGTAGAATTGATTCTTACATGTCGAATCTAAAGAGATGATAATCCCCTAAGGATCCTTCCTTAGGGGATTATCATAAAATCAGATCCAACAATATCTATTCTTCGGTCTTCCTATCTTTTGATAACTTGGAATTGACTGCACCTTACCATTTTGCACAAGATAGGTAAGATATCGGTACACTGTCGGAACAGCCAACGATAATTCTTTGGCTATCTGTTCCACTGTAGTAGGTTGTTGGCAGTCAGTAAGATATCGCTCTATATAGGAAAGGGTCGATTTGCTAATCCCTTTAGTAACAAAGACTTCGTACTGCATTTTTGGTGATGCCTGAACTGCCTTGGTCATATCTAACAACCGCATATGCAATTGGACGCGAGCAATTAGGTCTGGTGCTTTCACGGGTTTAAGGGCAAAATCGGTGGCCCCTGCATCTAAAAAACGATCGGCAATTTCCTGTCTTTCATCGACTGTCAGTACTAGAATAGGTATTTGCTGATCTTTTTCGCGGATCAAGCGAACTGTTTCTAACCCATCCATTTCTGGCATATGATAGTCCACTAAAATGATATCCGCTCCATGACTTAGGAACCCCTTAATTCCTGCTCTCCCATTGGGATAGGCAACGGGATCCCATCCTGCAAATGTAAATATTTCACTTAAAGTATAGCGCAATGACTGCTCATCATCCATAATTATTATTCTCATTGGCTTTCTCCCAGTGGCAGGGTTATCCATACCTTTGTTCCCTGACCGACTTCACTTTTTATATTAACATGTCCCTCATGTCCTTCCGCAACCTGTCGCACAAAAGCCAAACCAAATCCGGGGTGGTTTTTAGTGCTGTATCCTGTCTTCCAAATTCGTTTTACATCATTTTCCGAAATACCGTAGCCATTGTCTTCCACTTCTAATTTAACAGAATTCCCCAATGTTTTGGCGCGTAAAACAACCCTTCCGTTCTCTCGATCTTGAATGGCATCCAAGGCGTTATCAATTAAATTTATAATTGCCCGAGTTAATCTGATTTTATTAATGTATAGATTTGATTGAGGCTCTCCATCCAATTCAATATCAACAGATAAATTTGTGCCGCTTAAACGACTGGCCCGAATATAATCGATTAGCTCTTTAAGTTCACACCAATTCTTCCGATCCTCGTACAAAATTTCCGAAACCATTTTGCTCATTGAATTAATGGAGCCATAGATAGTTTGACAGTATTCCTTCAGCTTAGGATCAGGCCAGCGGGTCTCCATCAATGACACCAATCCCTCAATAGTAGCCAGGGGAGTTTTAAGATCATGGACAAGATGGAGGACTTCACGTCCTGAGCGAGATTCATTAGCTTCAAGCTTGGCACGAAGCAAATCTTGCGAGATTGTCCACCTTTCCATATATAAAATCAAGTAAATCCATAAAGTTATTGCGCTGGCAACAAAAATAAAAAATAACACATTGGCATAAAGTGTTAGAACTTGACCAAATCCGATTTGTATAGCAACTTGTTTTATTTTAATAGATAATGAACCTTGTCCGAAACCATACGGCGTCAGAAAAGGAACCTGATTTAACCAGGCAACGCCAAAAATTAATTGGGAGAAAACCAATAGTTTCATCCCCATATTTAATTTTTGTTTGCTCAATGCCTGCATCACCACAATCGATATCCAAAGAAAAATATCAGTAGCTCCAAAACTATAGTTTAAAGGAGTAAGTTGATTTACGATTATATAAGCAAGAGGAACTGCTGTCAGAGGAATGATGGTTTTGAATCTCGGGCAATTTAAAGCCTCCGCCATCCCGTCACCTAACATTACGACACTTAGGAACTGAGGAATTGAAACAATGGTATTAATTGACACAATGAGAAAAGCATTAAACATTAACGCACTACCATCTGTTTTCTGGTTCATCGTTTGGAGTAATTGATCTAATCCGATGAGCTGTGGCTTTAACCAATAAGGAATTAAGATGCCCAGCAGAAAAAATCCAATCCCTATCCATATCTTCCTTGATTTAATAACTCTTCCCACGGAATTACCATCCTTTCTCCTTAGATTATTATAACATGTAATCAAAATACAGATAATTTTATTTCTGCCGTGGCCGTCCTTAAAATTTTTTGATAATTGCCAAGGTGTTCTAGCTTATAATTAATTCAGCGCAGACCTCCAGCAAAGTAGAATAAGGGCTCCTACAAGATTCTGCTCAGGTACTTCTTATATCTTAGTTTAAATAATTATAAAAAAAGCTTTGAAACCATTAATCTTTATGGTCTCAAAGCTTTATTAATTATGTTCATTTTAAGCTTCAGCTTAAATAGCTAAAACAAAAGGCAATTTCTTTTAGCAATTTTTTAGATTGCGATACTATAGCTTCCGGCGGGTACGGCGTCAAAAAGTTTAGTCCCAAAAATAGGCCATAGTACATACCTTAGTATATAAATGAAAGACATCCGCAGTTTAATCTCCCATTAGAAGGGCTGGCAAACACTATGATAATTGGCATACCCAGAGCACTTCTATATCACAAATATAAGCACCTCTGGAAAAGTTTTTTTAAGGAATTAGGCATTGATTATATCCTTAGTCCGGATACAAACAAAGAAATTCTTCGCAAAGGTTCAGCCTACTCTATTGATGAATCTTGCTTATCTTCTAAGATCTACCTGGGGCATGTGGAATGGTTGTTGGATAAATGTGACTATATTCTCATTCCCCGCTTTTCAGATTATAGTAGAAATGGCACGGTATGTCCCAAGTTTCTGGCCATTTATGATGTAGTAGCCAATATTTTCAGAGACAGATCTATAAATTTATTATCCTATAGCATTAATCCGAAGGTTACTCATGTTGAAATGGCCGCCTTTCTTAAATTGGGCAAGATTCTGAACAAAAAGAAGTCTCAAAGTTTATATGCCTACCTGAACGCCAAACAAGTAGAAAAAAAGGCTCATTTGCTAGAGATAACTGAACAAGAGCGTCTACTCCAAGAAAATAAGCTGAAAATTTTAGTGCTAGCTCACCGCTACAATATTTTTGACAAATATATCGGAGAACCTATCCTCAACATTCTGAGAGAGCAAGAAACTGTTCCGATTATTGGCGATATCGCTCCCCAAAAAGAGGCCATAGCCAATTATGCCCAGATCAGCGAGACATTGCCCTGGGTCTGCAATAGGGAGCTTGTCGGCTCCATACCCATTTATAAAGACCGTGTCGATGGTATTATCCTTATGAGTGCCTTTCCTTGTGGACCGGACTCCCTGGTTAATGAGATCCTTATCCGAAGAATCAAGGATAAACCCATTCTTAATCTCATGATTGACGGACAAGAGGGAAAAGCCGGAATGGAGACCCGTTTGGAAAGTTTTATCGATATTATCCGGTTTAAAAAGGATGAACAGAATGGAAGAAATTAAGGCCAGCTATCCTCAGCTAGGGAATTATTGCACTCCCCTAGAGCTCTTATTCACTGAAGGATTTGATGTCAAGTATATTGTTCCTCCACCTATCACTAAAAAAACCTTAGCCTTAGGAAGCCGTTACAGCCCCGACTACGTTTGTGCACCTTTTAAATATCACCTGGGAAACTTTATCGAGACGATTGAGGCAGGTGCAAACACCCTTGTCCAAACCGGCGGAGTATGCCGGTTACAATATTACGGAGAACTTCACGAGCAAATTCTTCAGGATTTAGGCTATAGAGTTAATTTCGTAAACATGTCCAAGGTTCAAGACACTAATCCTCTTACCTTTTACAATGGATTAAAAGAGATAAACCCTCAGATGTCTTTGCAAAAAATCGGAAAAATTCTGCCTATTGTTTTAAAGATGTTTGAATACATCGACGAGGCAGAAAACTTTATCCGCAAGAACATTGGTTTCGAAAGCAACAAGGGAGCTTTTGAGAAAGTCCATGCTGACTTTCTGGGAGATCTGCGCAGAGTCCGTAAAAAGAAAGAGCTTAAGAACACTTACCGGGACTATATGAAGCTTTTCAAGGGAATCGAAATAAACAAGCCTGCTGATCCTCTTAAAGTAGGAATCATCGGAGAATACTACACCATAATGGAGCCCTTTAGTAATCATTATCTCGAGAAAGAACTGGCCCAAATGGGTATTGTGGTTGACAGATGGATGAATGTAACCAACACTTTGATCCACTATCCCAAAAAGCAAATACAAAAACGCATAAAAAACTATGCCGAATATCCCTGGGTAGCTACCAGCATGGCAACCATAGACCGAGCTTTAGAGTTTGCCAGAAAGGGTTATGATGGCATCATTCATGTCAAGTCCTTCGGCTGTACTCCGGAAATCGATGCCATGCCGATTCTCCAGAATATCAGTAAAGATTATAAAATTCCGATTCTCTATTTTACCTTTGACACTCAAACCAGTGAAACAGGGTTCAATACTCGTCTTGAAGCTTTTTATGACATGATCATCATGAGAAAGGAAACAAAGAAATGAGCAAAGGGTATTTAGGCATCGATATTGGCTCAATTTCTACAAAAGGGGTGATCATCGATGAAAATAACAATATTAAAGCAAGTGAGTATTTGTGGACAGAGGGCGACCCTCTGAAAGCTGTCAAAAGGCTATTGTCCACTCTAAAACTCCAACTTGCCGACAGTCAAATAAGAATTGTCACCGTCGGAACTACAGGCAGTGCCCGCAAACTGATAGGAGCAATGACGGGGGCTAGTGTAGTAAAAAACGAAATAACCGCCCACGCCATCGGGGCAATGTCTATCCACCCTGAGGTCCGTACGATTATCGAAATAGGCGGTCAGGATTCAAAAATAATTCTAATCGAAAACGGTATTGTTATCGATTATGCGATGAATACTCTTTGCGCTGCCGGAACCGGCTCCTTCCTCTCCAGCCAGGCACAGCGCCTGCACATTAATATTGAGGATTTCGGAAGAATTGCCCTGCAGTCTACTAAAGCAACACCTATTGCCGCCCGCTGCACTGTTTTTGCAGAATCTGATCTCGTGCATAAAGCCCAAATTGGTCATAAGAAAGAAGATATTGTTGCCGGCTTATGCAAGGCCGTCGTTGCCAACTATCTTAATAACGTGGGTAAGGGAAAAAAAATCATTTCTCCTGTTGTTTTCCAAGGTGGCGTAAGCAAGAACATCGGTGTTGTTAAAGCCTTTGAGGAATTACTCGGAATGCCCGTCGCAGTAGATCCTAATAGTCATTTGACCGGTGCTCTTGGGGTAGCGTTGCTAGCAAAAAAATCAAGAGTCGAAAAGGATTTCTTCTTTGACATCACTGATATCGAATTTAAAACAGTTGGCTACGACTGCAAAAAGTGTTCTAACAACTGTGAAATTATCTGCATCTATAGAGAAGATCAAATCATTGATGCTTGGGGGAATAAATGTGAAAACGGAGCAGTCCACTAAATTTCTGCCTCATGATATAAGTGAACTCCTTGAAAGTTGAACATCAAGGCTTCAGGGGGAGTCTACCACCAAGGTATAATAAGGAACACCCACTTGCAGAAGTGGGTGTCTTTAACTTGATCAACATTAGGTATTCGACTTAATATCTGAGTTTTTGCTAGGTTTTAGTCTCCCCTAATCCCTTTCGACACACTTAACGTACCCCGTCCACGGAAATGATAGGACTCTCCAAATGCGGCACCACCTAAAATCAAAATCGCACCAAATATTTGAACCATACTTAGCTGTTCGTTAAGAATAATTGCTGAGAACACCAGAGCAGATAAAGGGTCAATATAACTGCAGATGGCCACCGATTGGGCTGGGAGCTCATGAATTGAAGAAAAATACAAATAACAACCAACTCCAGTATTAACCATCCCGAGAATTAAAATGGGCATAATGCTTGACCGGGTTATAGAAATTGTACCTTCATGCATCCAAAAAGTGTATAAAGCTACTATCGTACAGGCGGTAATCAGTTGAACTAGGGTAATTTCCAGTCCGTCAAGTTCTTTCACCTTTTTATTGGAAATTATCATTGCAGCATAAAGCAACGCAGAAATTATTCCGCACATCAGTCCCCAAGACATTCCCCCTGTTAAAAAATCCGAACCGTTTACGAACACCATCCCCGAAGCAACCATGGTAATCCCAATCATTTTGTTGACCGTCATTTTTTCCTGGAATATGTAAGGTGCAGCTGCAATTACAATCACAGGTCCACAATAGTAGGCAAGAGTCGCGGTACTGACACTGGTTAACCGATAGGCCTCAAATAAAAATATCCAACTTAGCCCCATAGAAAATCCAGAACCCAGCAAATAAAACCATTGCTTTTTAATCTGCTCAAAATGGGGCTTTTTCCCTCCGACTATAAAAACAAGGCCCAAGAACAGACTGCCAATAATGGTTCTTGATAAGACTATTTCCGAACTGCTGAGCAAAATATAACTGGCCACTATGCCATTTGAACCAAAAATAAGCAGCGACAATATATATTTCAGGTATGATCTCGTCATGAATTCCGCTTTCCTTTCGAACTTCTTTTCCTATTGTATTAATCTAACACGCCCTGCTTCTGTTGTGTAGCCTAAAAGTACTATACGAGAAAATTCTCTTTTCCTAATCATGAAAATTCAAGATAGCTTTTCTAAACAGTGTTAGCAGCAAGATGTCATTCAGTTTGGCAAAAAAACGCAAAAATCAAGACAGCCCTGAGAAACAGGGCTGTCTTAAATCTATGCTTAGACTTTAAACTTATGTATACTTTCCAATAACTCAGCAGCCATATTAGAAAGGCTTTGACTCGAAGCTGCGATCTGTTCCATAGAAGCAGTTTGTTCTTGGGTAGCCGCAGAGACGGTATGAGCCCGGTCTGCTGTACTGACGCAAATATCGGAAACTTCTTGAACTGAAACCGTGATTTGCTGGCTGCCACTAGCCATATGTTGGATTGCCCCAGAGATTTCTCTCACTTTCTCTGATACCTGGTTGATTAAACCAGCAATGTCTGCAAAAGCAACTCCAGCATTATTGACAACTTCTGTACCTACTTTTACCTCGTGGGTTCCTGCATTCATAGCAGCAATCGCTTTTTTAGTATCTTCTTGAACTTCACGAATCATTGCGGCAATCTGCTTGGTTGCTTCCTGAGACTGTTCGGCTAATTTTCGCACTTCTTCTGCTACAACTGCAAAGCCTCTACCGTTTTCTCCGGCTCGGGCAGCTTCAATAGCTGCATTTAAGGCAAGAAGATTGGTTTGAGCAGAGATTTCGGATATTGTTGTAACAATCTGATCGATCTCAGTGGATTTTTCTCCTAACTCAGCAACAACTTCCGCTGAGGTCATAACGGTTTTTTCAATATTTGTCATCTGATCGACTGCTGAATTGATGGCTTTTCCTCCGTTTAGGGCTGATTGATCTGTTTTATCCGATAATGCGGCAACATCGTTGGTGTTAGCCGCTATTTGTTGAATACTTACTGACATCTGCTCTACGATTCTAGAGGTTTCGTTGATTGCTGCTACCTGCTTTTCCGCTCCATCAGCCACCTCACTAATTGCATTAGCAACCTGGGCATTAGCATGAGCTGATTGTTCAGCCCCCGCAGATAGTTCTTCTGATGAAGAGGTTACCATATCGGCAGAGTCAGAAACTTGTTTTACCAAATTCCTCATGTTTTCTAACATTGTATTTATCGCTACACCAAGCCGACCTACTTCATCCTTTGAATTAACATTGACTTTATCTATGGCTAGATTTCCTTCTGCTACTTGCTGTATTCGATTTACCATTTCTCGAAGAGGATTTGTGATAATTCTAGAAACAATCAACCCAACTGTTACAGATATAATTAGTGCAGCTATGGTAATGACTATAATCATTTCTTTTGCCATATCGCTGCCGGAAATAGCCTTATCCTTTGCCTCATCAGCTTTTTTACTTTTATATTCAGCTAGCTCATTAAGAGAATTATTCACATCCATCATGAGGGGAACTGCATTTTGCGAGAACTCGTTATAAGCAATACTTTTTTGTCCACTAGCAGCTAACATCAATGCCTTTTCATGCTCAACTCCATAAGCATCAAGGTTATTTCTTATGGCCGTTAACTTTTCCAGCTCAAAAGAATCAAGGGTTGTTGTTTCATATTGACCCAAGAGAGATACTATTTCTTTTATCTGTTCCTGGATTTCATTTAAAGACTGTTTCTCGCTTTCCTTGTCTAAGTCGGTCAACATTATTTTCATGGATAACTCTTCAACCAATCTGTTGTCCGCCCGTATTTGATTAAGCCATTTTACCGGTAGTAAATTGTTACTATACATATCTGTTATGCTTAAACTTACGGTATGGGTATAACGATTACCTACCAACCCTACTCCTAAGATAAAGAGACTCATAAGAATGATTAGACTCATAATTTTTTTAGCAGTACTATTTCGAATTGTTTGCATAGGAACCCTCCAGTTTTTTGTTTGTTAACTCATTCATATCGATAAACCAAGTATGTATTTGACTCGTGAAATTGTATTGGGCCCTTTTTAATAATACCGTTTAATAAATTTGATGATCATTTATCAGATAGCTATTATTCGATTGCACCTTTTTCCCGCACGATAAACGTCACTCACCTAAATATTACTTAGAAATTTCAACATGTTATAGCAGTTCTTATCCTCCTTCAAAACTTGTTCTGCTAATTATACTAAAGAAAAATAAAAATCCCCTGAACAAAGACTGAATCTTTGCTGAGGATTTCTATTTTCGGGGCTTTTCTATCGTTGTTTTTACAAACAAAGGTCACACCACACCATAACCAAGACCAAAAAACAAATTTGCTTTAGGCTTCCTTTTTCCTTAACTTGAAGTATACATAAAAACTAGTACCTGCAGGCCCAGTTTCAACACTTATTCTTCCGTTGTGACGTGCAACTATGCCATAACATACCGCCAACCCTAAACCAGTACCTTGCTCTTTGGTCGTATAAAATGGTGTGCCTAATTTCTCAAGTGTACTTTGTTCAATTCCATTACCTTGATCCGTTACGACTAGGGCTACTTCACTTTTAGTAGTAAAAGTTTTTATTTGTAAAAGTCCGCCTTTAGACATTGCTTCAAATCCATTTCGAACAAGATTTAATAACAACTGACGAATTTCCCCAATATTAAGTTGTAAATCCGCAACAGTATTTAACTCAGTAGTTAGTAATTTATCGTTGGTATTTGCATCCGCCTGGATCAACGGCAATGTAGATGTGATTATATCGTTAATATTATGCCATACCAACATAGTTGGTTTGTTTCTATTGATGGAAAGAAACTCCGAGAGAATTGAATTTGCTCGATCAAGTTCTTCTATCATAAGGTCAAAAAATTCTTTATCCTTTGACTCTTGCTTTTTCTTAAGCAATTGCAAAAAGCCTTTTACCGTTGTCATTGGATTTCGAACCTCATGACTAATACTAGCTGCCATTTCACCGATCAAATTTAATCTGTCAAGTTTGACCATCTCCATTTCAGCTCGTTTTCGGTCTAAGATTTCCTGTGTAAGTAATTCATTAACTGCTTGTAATTCTTTAGTTCGCTCTTTAACTAAATCCTCAAGATAATACTTATGCCGCAGATCCTGATGCTTAAGCTTAAAAAGCAAGAAGGATATAAAATATGATATTAAAACTACTGAAAAAGTATTTATATAGTTTCCCTGGCGTATGTCCGGATTCTCTTGATTAATAGTTAAAAAAATTGTTAACGTAGCAAATGATGAACCATACAAAAAAGCTTTGACCTTTAGGTTATAGTTGGAGATTACGGCTACAATAAGGCATCCGATTATGTAAACTGTAACTTGCCCATGGATCTTTTGATCGATACCAGAGACTACTGTTGTTTCGAATAGGAGAAAAAAAGAATAAAACACGACGTAAAATTTGTGAGCTAAAGTTATCTCATTGGCGGTTTGAACTATTATTCTATTGGAAGCAAAAATACATAGAATTGACACCAACCCCAAACTGACATGAGAAAGGAATAGATAATAATAACTATTATTAATAGTCCAAAGACCCCTGGTTATGTTTAGATAATCGATAAAAAGCAACACCAAGTTTAAAAAGAACATTATAATTGAAAACTTTCGTGTTAGATTAAAATTTTGATAGGTTATTATCTTTTCAATGGCGTTTTCATTTTCTTCCTTTATCTGTTGTAACTGTAACAAATGTAGTACCTCTCTTACTTTATCTCTCACAACAGATATTCAATTCAATTATCGTTTATCCTCTTTTTTATCCCTTTTCGTTTTCTCTACATGGCTTTATTTTGAAGGATAGGTTACTTGCTTCCGATATTGGTTCCCTGTACGGCAACTTATAATATCTATGTTAACAACATATTATATCTGGAAAGCTGACTCGCTGAAGTCATCAGTCAAATCCTCGGTACCTGGCCTCTTCGCCCTGGTTGCAGTCAGCGCATTCTCCTCGGGAAGTTCCCGGAGGATAATTGCCGGGGTAGCTCAACCCAACCCAGGAAAAAACCAACTCGGGCAGCGTAGTTCATCCAGTTTTAATTTAATAACATCCCCTTAAGTTCATGCCACTTGCAATTAATATTGTTTACATTAACAAGCATATTAGACATGTCAGCGTTCTGAGCTTGAATCGAAGCCAAGAATTCCTCATTTGTGGCTGAATGCTGTTCGGCTATTGCTGATATACTCCCTATTTGATCATTTATTTTAACGAAATTTCCAAATACCTGTTGAGTTATTCCAGACTCCTTTTTCAACAATTGATTTTCTTGATTATTGGTATCCTTTAGCTCATTAAAAAATTGAGTCACATCCAATATTAAATCATTTCCTAATTCAATTGCACTAACGCCAGACTTTATCTGAGTTGTTGCAAGATTCACTTTATCTATAATATTTTGGGTTACCCTGCTAATACTTGCAGCAGTTGCTGCACTTTCCTCTGCAAGCTTTCTAACTTCTTCAGCAACAACTGCAAAGCCCCTGCCGTTCTCTCCCGCTCTGGCTGCTTCAATGCTCGCGTTTAGGGCAAGTAAATTTGTCTGACTTGCAATTTGCGTGATTCCCTCTAAAAACAAACTTATTTCATCAATGCTGACTTTAAGAACTTCAACTGTTTCCATGGCTGTAAGAACAGACGTACTCACCGTCTTCATCTGGATATTCATTTGATTAATTTTATTTGAGCTATCCTCAACTTTGATAACCATATTACCGGAAGTTTTTGCAACGATGTCAGATATTTTATTATTCTCAGCTACTAGTGTTTTGGCATTTAACATATTGTAGTTGATATCCTCTATGTTTACTGCTTGTTCCTGAACTCCTACTGCTACTTCCGTCATGGCGACCACTATGTGGTCATTCGACTGTTTTATTGCTTCAATATTTTTGCTAAAACTGCTTAATTCGAGATCAAACACTGTTGATACTTCACTAACCTTATGCATCGTAAGCTGCAACTTATCTAGTAATTCCCCGGTCTCTTTTTCTTTGGAGACGACCGAATCAACCAGATCTCTTCCCCATTTTGTCAGGTAAAATATTAGAATTACAGACACATTGAAATATACAAGAGGCCTTGTTAGCCCTGAAGCAGGGCTAGTAGTATTTGTCAACGCTAAGGGATGCATGACATACGTTGTAATTATTATTGTGTCTATGACTCCTCCAACAATTAATACGAGCGCCTTTTCAAAATATAGAGCCGACATTGAAAAAGCTAGCATCAATAACATGAAACTACCAATACTAGGACTTTGGATATTTGTTTGTAAGGCGATTAATGATATTACAATACTAAATACGCCACCTTTAACCTGTTCCTTGATCGGAACAAAGTAAACGGATGTACTGATTACCAGAACGATAAGCACTTTTACTGAATTCGTAAAAAACAAAGTGTCAAATCCATTATAAATAAGACTTTCGAGCAAAATTAAAATATCCGCACCATAGATAACACTTAAATTGACTTTACTCACTCTTTTTAGATCATATCCCGTTGCAGTTATATGCAAGTTAAATTCCCCTTCTTTTTGAGACATATTTCACATGGCACTTTTTAAGTAAACCCCATGTTTCATCCTAAACGCCCTTAAATATATCATTAAAATTTAAATTAAACAATAGCCTCCATTAATTTGACATTGTAAATCAAATCTATACACAAATTGTAATTCTCCAAAATGCTGAAGAAAGTAGTCTGTTGGCTTCAACCCTATGTTAAATATTAAGACAGGTATCACCTGCCTGCGGTCTCCAAATTAAGCGCATAACTACGTGAGGTGATGCTAATCATAATAGAATTTATAATGGACAGTATAAAATTGATTTCATTCTAGAATGCAAAAAAGCCTTGAGCAGTACATATTCATGTACCTCAAGGCTTCCGTTTTTATGTATCTCCACCACATTCGAGGGTTTGATTGGTGGAGGCGAGGGGACTTGCACCCCTGTATCGAAGAACGACCACAAAAGCGTCTACGCGTGTGTCCTTTAATTTAAGTTTCGCCAGTCTTGACTCCTAAAGGCAAGGATTCAGTTCAGGCTAGCTCGATGATCTTAGCTAATGTCTCCGAGCATTGACATTAGAGCGTCCTACTTAATTGACACTCTGACCCTTCATCGTAGGTTCTGAAGGCAGAATGCTAGCGGCACTTAGGCAGCTAGAGCGTAATTGTTTTCGTTAACTATTTTTGCCCACCGTTTAACGAGACCAGGTGGAATCTCGACGCGCAACTCTTGCCACCGCTTCCCCGAGCGAGTCTAAAACGCCCCCGTAAAAATTAACTACAAACATAGTATACCACATTTTTGTTTAAAGCAAAGTGAATAACCCTGGAATAATTACTTCTTTATGGAAAAGACATTCTGGGAACGATTAATCTTACGGAAGTTTAAGATTAAATGTTTTTTCTTTTATCCTAAACAAGTTACTGCCCATTCCAAATTTACATATATCACTTATATTATATAAACAGATTAATTTTCAATAATTTTTATTCCGATCTCTTAAGGCACGCTCTATATCACGTTTTCCTTCACGTTCCGCAAGAGCCTGACGTTTATCATAATTTTTCTTCCCTTGACCAACAGCCAATTCGACTTTGGCCATCCCTTTCTTTAAATATATTTTAATCGGGATCAAGGTTAGCCCTTGCTGCTGAATTTTACCGATTAGTTTACTTATTTCCGCCCGGTGAAGTAGCAGTTTACGAGGCCTAAGGGGATCGTGATTGAATCGGTTACCCTGTTCATAGGGGCTGATATGCAGCTGGTGAACCCAAATTTCACCCTCGTCTAATTTTGCATAGCTGTCCTTTAAATTAACCCGTCCATTACGAATAGATTTAATTTCAGTTCCGGTGAGAATAATCCCAGCTTCGATTCTATCCTCAATATAATAATCGTGGAACGCCTTACGATTTTCGGCAACAACTTTAATTCCTCCAGAAGGCATATTAATCCTCCTCTCATCAAGTACTTCAGTATAACACAAACTTCCTATTATAACCAAATGTTAAGAATCGACGACCTAATACTTTAGACAACCTCTAGCTAATAACACAAGCCAAAATCGTTTAGCAATGAGAATCTAGAATTACCCTATAGCTCCAATTCCTTCGAAATCCCCTGCATCCCCTCTAAGCCTAATCCTAAAAACTCCTCTAACGTAAGTCCCAGCTCACTGCAGCTGAGAATCTGCTGTCGATTTGCCCCCTTGGCAAAGGCCTTTTGATCGAATTTCTTAAGGAGGAAAGGCACATCTACCCCTGAAAGCTTCTTATCCGGTCGGATAAGAGCCCCGGCTACAATCAGCCCCGTCATAGGGTCTGTTGCATAAAGAGCCTTATCCAACAAGGAGTTGCGGGGTAGCCCGTGCCTCTCATTGTGTACTTTTACAGCATAAATAAGGTCTTGAGGGAAACCTAGGCTCTCTAAAATTTCCGCTCCTTTAAGCGAATGGACTTCAGGCTGTTCTTTGGTATCCTCATAATCAATATCATGGAGCAGGCCGGCCATTCCCCACAAATCAGGATCTTGATCAAAATGCTTGGCTAAACGAATAAGGACTGCTTCTGTTGATATCATATGTTTTAGTAGATTTTTATTATCCACATACTTCGTTAATTCTGCGTATGCTTCTGCTCTTGTCATCATTGATTAATCCCGCTTCCTTTCATTTCAAGAACTTTCCCTTTCCTCACAGGACAAGTTCTTGCCAACTCATGTATCTAAGACACAATCAAACTATATCCATTAGTCTGATTCAATGTCGTTTTTAATCGTGATTGTATTTCTTCTGATCAAACTGTTGAAGAAACTTATGAACCTTTAAAAAAACTTCTTCGCGTTCTTGACCAAGCGTTAAAATATGTCCGGATTTTTCCCAATAGATTACCTCAGGATTGACCTGTCTGATTTTCTTCCTAATAATCTCTACACTGACAGGTTTAACGGTTAAATCTTTAGTGCTTTGCATTAATAATGACGGACACTTTATTGTCTGAAGTTTATTGCGTACTTGACGAATCCCTTTATTCAAAGAAATTAAGGCATCCACCGGAACCCGTTCATAGACAAAACGCTCAGCTAGTGGGTCATGTTTTAACAATGCTGGTTTATCCTTTTCCGCTTTTTTAGGATTTAACTTTTTTCCTCTCCAAGAAAACGGTTTATTCTTCTCAACAAAGGTCATAAATGGCTTAATGAGCCGAACGAAACGAGTTCTCCTGTCCGCCAGAACCATGGGGGCATTCATACTGATAAGTCCATCGATTAGACCCAGAGTCCCCAGATGAAGAGTCAATAGTCCTCCCATGGATAATCCTACTCCAATTACAGTATCACAAGTTTCTCTAAGCTTTCTAACCCCACCGACTGCGTCTTTAGTCCAATCCTCCCAACCGGTTGTTGCCATCTGTTCCGGAGTTGTCCCATGACCCGACAGTTGGACTCCCAGGATTGTCCATCCGAGCTGGGCTAAGCGTTCACCCATCAACCTCACTTCTGAAGGGGATCCGGAAAAACCATGAATCAGCAGGCAGCCCACATGATTGCCCGGAAAAAAGAAGGGCTCTACTAAGCGTCTTTGTGGTTCCATCCAATACACTCCTCCTAACCGATTTCGTGATTCATTCTTTGAGTTCGATTATTGTGTCGGTATCGAGAGAATCCATAAGATTATGCCCTAAGGCAGCTTTTTGGCCTTCACCTGAAGTAAAAATTATTATAATAATGCCGTATATATCACCCTAGAAAGCAAGTAGGCTTTGCACTTATTCTATCAACTAGATTAACCGGATACAAATAAATAGCACAGAAGGGCACCTCATACGAAGTACCCCTCTTTGTTGGCTTTATAGCTTAACTACGAAACGATGGCTAACCCCAAAGAACTTAGCAAAAAGACAGCTGCTAAAACACCCGTAGCTTTAGCAAATAATTCGTCCATGCCTTTCTTCTTGCCGAAAATAGCCTCTCCAGCACCAGTAATAGCTCCTGATAATCCTGCACTTCTTCCGGACTGTAGCAAGACAGCTGCAATCAGCCCTATCGAACTGAGTATTAAAAGAATTATTAATGCAATTTGCAAAATAACTCACCCCCTAAGATACCCTTCTCATAGATCACTGTAACTTTATAAATGCTCAACAGGCTCATTTTAGCACAAGCCTAGTCAAAACTCAATAAATCTTCGACTTGCGCAATCTATCTAGCCAAAGCTTTCCGTCCACGATAGACGGCGCTTTCGCCCAGTTCCTCCTCAATTCGAAGGAGTTCGTTGTACTTGGCAACTCGCTCTGTCCGTGCCGGAGCTCCTGTTTTGATCATGCCGGCATTGACTGCAACTGCAACATGCGCCAAGGTTACATCCTCGGTCTCCCCGGAACGATGGGAAATCACTGAAGTATAACCGGCTCTTTTAGCCATTTCAATAGCGTCCAGAGTTTCCGTTAGAGTTCCGATTTGGTTAAGTTTAATGAGAATGGAATTGGCACATTTCTCTTCAATTCCTCGGGCCAGGCGTTTAGGGTTGGTTACAAACAAATCATCTCCGATAAGCTGAACTTTATCTCCTAAGCGCTTAGTAAGTTTATGCCACCCTTCCCAGTCCTCTTCATCTAAACCGTCTTCAATAGAAAGGATCGGGTAACGCTCAATCAAGCCCTCATAGTAATCAATCATTTCGTCAGAAGTTTTCTTAACCCCTTCGCCGGCAAGGTTGTATGTTCCATTCTCATAAAGTTCTGTTGCTGCCACATCAAGGGCCAAGGCAACATCATCACCAGGCTGATAGCCTGCCCGTTGAATTGCGTCAACTATGCATAACAAAGCATCCTCATTAGACTCAAGGCTAGGTGCAAACCCACCTTCATCACCTATTGCAGTTGCCAGGGATTTTTCCTTGAGAACTGCCTTCAGACTGTGATAAACTTCTGTTCCCATACGCAGAGCCTCTGCGAAGCTGGAAGCTCCAACAGGCATAATCATGAATTCTTGAATATCCACATTGTTATCGGCATGTTTGCCACCGTTAAGGATATTCATTAAGGGTACCGGAAGTTCTTTGGCGTTGACGCCCCCTAGGTATTGATAGAGAGGAATTCCTAATGACTCCGCCGCTGCTTTGGCAGCTGCTAAGGATACGCCGAGAATGGCATTAGCTCCCAGTTTCCCCTTGTTCTCCGTTTCATCAAGTTCAATTAACAGACGATCCAGACCGGGTTGGTCAAATGGATTTAGTCCCTCAACTTCCGGAGCGATAGTCAAATTAACATTTTCAACTGCTTTCAGTACCCCTTTACCCATGTAACGGGTATCGTCGGCATCCCGAAGTTCGACTGCTTCAAAAGCACCTGTAGATGCGCCTGAAGGAACTGCTGCGCGACCTATTACTCCATCCGTAAGTACAACATCAACTTCTACTGTAGGATTTCCGCGGGAATCCAGAATCTCCCGTGCATAAACATCTGTAATAAAACTCATTGATTAATATCCCCCTTTTTTTATTAGAAATCTCATACTGAGAAGTTCTAGCTTAAAGCAACTTAAACCTTAACATCTGGCAATCTTAATTCTATCGATTAAGTAATGGATATTAGAAACCCAAATTAATGCTTCCTAAATCAAAATTCCATTAACGATTTCCCCGTCATTTCATTAGGTATAGGTATTTGAAGTAGTTTTAAAATTGTCGGGGCTATATCACATAATGCTCCACCCCCACGCAGTGCTTGTCCTTTGAACCTTTCATCTGCAAGAATGAAGGGCACACAGTTCGTGGAGTGAGCGGTTATCGGCAACAGTGTCTGGGGATCTAGTTTCTCCTCAGCGTTCCCATGATCCGCTGTCACGATGAGAGTTCCCTCATGTTTCCGGAGCTCATCATAGATCTGACCTAAACATTGATCGATCACCTCTACTGCTTTGACGGTTGCATCAAACACACCCGTATGTCCAACCATATCTGGGTTAGCAAAATTTAGAATGATCACGTCATAAGTCGACTCTCTAATTTTTTCAAGAACAGTCTGGGTTAATTCTGGAGCACTCATTTCTGGCTTTAGGTTATAAGTAGCGACTTTTGGCGATGGAATGAGGATACGCTCTTCCTTGGGATAGGGTTCTTCAAGCCCGCCATTAAAGAAGAAGGTGACATGGGCATATTTTTCTGTCTCAGCAATTCTTAACTGTTTTAGCCCTTGATCAGAAAGCACTTCACCTAAAGTATTATCCAAGTTTTGTTGAGGAAATGCTACAGGTGCCGGAATAGTTTCCTCATATTGAGTCATACAAACGAAATGAACCTGTGGATGATTGGAGCGCTCAAATTCAGAGAACCCTTCATCAACAAAAGCATGAGTTATTTCACGGGCACGATCCGAACGGAAGTTATAGAAAATTACACTATCCCCTTCTTGAACCTGGCCCACAGGGTTTCCTTCTTCATCATCAATCACTGTAGGTATTACAAACTCATCCGTCACACGGGTATCATAGGAAATCTCAACAGCAGATAAGGCCCCGGCTGCATGTTTGCCTTCACCATTGACTATCGCCTGATAGCCTTTTTCTAAGCGATCCCAACGTTTGTCCCGATCCATTACATAGTAACGACCACTGACTGACGCTATTTTCCCTACTCCCAGTTCTTTAATCTTCCCTTCCAGTTGGCAAATATATTCTTTGGCACTTTGAGGCAAGACATCTCGTCCATCAAGAATTGCATGGATATAAACCTCTGTCAACTCCTGTTTCTTAGCCATTTCCAGAAGTGCAAATAAGTGATCGATATGAGAATGAACTCCGCCATTGGAGAGTAAACCCATTAGGTGAAGCCTCTTATTATGCACTCGAGCTCTGTCCATAGCTTCCAGCAAGACTGGGTTTTTAAACATGGTTCCATCTTGAATCCCTTTATGTATTCGAGTTAATTCTTGATATACCACCCTACCTGCCCCGATGTTCAGGTGACCTACTTCTGAATTACCCATTTGGCCATTTGGCAATCCTACGGCTTCACCGGATGCCTGAAGAGTGGTATAGGGGTATTCTCCTTCAAGACGCTTGAAGTTTGGAATATTTGCTGAGGCAATTGCATTTCCCTCATTGGTTTCCCGACAACCCCACCCATCTAAAATCATAAGGAAAACCGGTTTGATGTCCATTTTATATCCTTCCTCGCAAGCCTACATGGGACTTGCATTTTTGATAAGTTTCCCAAAACTAAGCGGATCAAGACTTGCTCCGCCGACTAAAGCCCCATCTACATCAGGCTCCTGCATTAGTTCCCCAATATTTTCTGCTTTGACACTGCCTCCATAGAGTATAGGAACATTCTCTGAGGCAGGTCCCATTAGCTCTGTCAAAGTCCCACGAATATTAGCACACATCTCTTGGGCATCATTACTGGATGCGGTCTTACCGGTGCCAATCGCCCAAATAGGCTCATAGGCCACAATTATCCGCTTCAGATCATCTTTGGATATTCCGGAAAGAGCACTGTCAACTTGGTTTTTGACCCACTCGGCTGCCTTCCCCTCTTCACGAAGTTTCAAATTTTCCCCGCAACAAAAGATAGGAGTTAACCCCACCGCCAATGCCTGCTGAACTTTCTTAGCAATGTCCTGATCCGTTTCTCCAAACATTTCCCGGCGTTCAGAGTGACCGAGTATAACGTATGTACAGGCGACATCAAGCAGCATACGCCCTGATATCTCTCCGGTATAGGCGCCTTCTTCCCCCCAGGCCATATTTTGTGCACCCAGATGGACAATACTTTCTTCCAACTCGTTTTTTAGAGCATGGAGAGCCGTAAACGGAGCACAGAGGACAACATCTAGGTCTGTAACATCCTTAACTTCCTCTAAAAACTTTATGGCATAGTCCTCTGCTTCACTGACAGTTTTAAACATTTTCCAGTTGCCGGCAATAACCCTTCGTCGATTAGCCACTTACAATACCTCCTTTTGTAAAGCCTAGGCCTCTTCTAATGCAGCAACACCTGGTAAGATCTTGCCCTCTAAAAATTCAAGTGAAGCTCCGCCGCCTGTGGAGATATGGGTCATGCGCTCGGCAACCTTCATCTTTTCCACAGCTGCCACAGAATCTCCTCCACCTACAATCGTGATTCCCCCGCAGGCCGCAACTGCTTGAGCGACCTTCTCTGTTCCTTTAGCGAAGGCTTCTATTTCAAAAACCCCCATGGGGCCATTCCAAATCACGGTGCGCGCTGTGGAAATGCGAGCTTCAAACTTGTCAGCAGTAGCAGCGCCTATGTCTAAGGCCATTTCTTCCTCTTGGATTTCTGAGACTTCTACTGTACGATGAGCAGCATCGGTTTGGAAAGCAGTCGCTGCGACAACATCTATCGGTAATTCAAGTTCGACTCCTTTAGACTTTGCCTTTTCAATAAGCTGCTTAGCCAAATCTACCTTTTCCTCTTCGAGAAGGGATTTTCCCACGTTATATCCTTGGGCCTTCAAGAAGGTATTGGCCATCCCCCCACCAATGATTAAAGCGTCAACCTTTTCCAGAAGATTTTCGATGACTCCAATTTTATCACTTACTTTTGCTCCCCCAATGATTGCAACAAAAGGACGTTCTGGTCGTTCTAAAGCGTTACCCATAAATTCAACTTCTTTTTGCATTAGCAAGCCACAAACCGCCGGAATGTAGTGGGTTACCCCTTCCGTTGAAGCATGAGCACGGTGTGCCGTTCCAAAAGCGTCGTTAACAAACAACTCCGCCAACCCAGCTAACTCTCTGGCAAAGGAAGGGTCGTTTTTCTCCTCTTCTCCATGGAAGCGAACATTCTCCAATAAGAGGACTTGCCCATCTTGCAGCTTACTAACTGGTTCCATGGCCAAATCTCCACGACAGTCTTTTGCGAAAACTACCTCCTGCGCTAACAAATTACTAAGATGTTTGGCGACAGGCGCTAAAGAATACTTGGGATTAACCTGGCCTTTAGGACGCCCCAGATGGGAAGCAAGAATCACTCTTGCTCCTTCCTTTACTAAATACAAAATCGTTGGCAAGGAGGCTTTAATTCGTTTATCGTTGGTAATTTCTCCTTGTTCATTTAACGGTACATTGAAATCCACTCGAACAAGTACTCGTTTTCCACGCACTTCTACGTCTTTTACACTCTTTTTATTCATGCCAAAATCCCCTTTCACTTGACCCAAGGGTTCGGGGCCGTAGTTTTTCCACCCTAATAATCAATTCCCAATTCCGGCTAAGATGTTCCCAGAACCCAATAGCTTCGGTTCACCTTAACTTGATTCAAACCTCTAGTCAATCTGTAACACCAGATAAATATGTATTAGTATACCAAAAGTTCCTACTCTTATGAACTTTAATTAGCCTATTTTGTATCATTCTCTAAATAAATCCAGTTTCCTGCCATAAAACAGTGTCCATTTACAGTGACTATTTAGAAACTTCCCTTGAGCGGTAACCTTTTCAGTAAATTAATCTTCCCAATCCTTACTTCGTTCAACAGCCTTCTGCCAACCTCGGTAAAGTTTAATTCTCCTCTCCTCTGACATATCCGGTTTAAAGCAACGATCCATTCTCCAGTTTGAGCAAATTTCCCCTTGATTCTTCCAAAAGCCTACTCCCAGGCCAGCTAGATAGGCCGCTCCTAAGGCAGTAGTCTCGATAACTTCAGGTCGTTCTACCTTCACTCCTAAGAGGTCTGCTTGGAACTGCATTAATAAATTATTTGCTACCGCACCCCCATCGACTCTCAATGTCTGGAGGGTTATCTGGGCATCCTTTTCCATTGCTCCTAAAACATCTTTTGTCTGATAAGCCATCGCTTCCAAGGTAGCCCGAATCAGATGGGCCTGCTCCGTCCCCCGAGTCAAGCCAAAAATTGCGCCCCGAGCACGCATATTCCAGTGTGGGGCACCAAGTCCCGTAAAAGCCGGAACTACATAGACCCCATCAGTATCCTCAACTGTACTCGCCATATACTCAGAATCCTGAGCTTTTTCTATCATCTTCAGTCCATCCCTCAGCCATTGGATTCCAGCCCCGGCGATGAAAACACTGCCCTCCAAAGCATACTCAACCTTTCCGTTCAATCCCCAAGCTATGGTTGTAAGCAGGCCACTTTGGGATACAACAGCCCGTTCTCCTGTGTTCATCAGCATAAAACAGCCCGTTCCATAGGTATTCTTAGCCATCCCCGGTTCAAAACACATTTGCCCAAACAGAGCCGCCTGTTGATCGCCGGCAATTCCGGAGATAGGAATTGAGGCATCGCCGAAGAGATTGATTTCCGCTTTCCCGTATATCCAACTTGAGGGTTTCACTTCCGGGAGCATGCTTCTAGGGATGCCCAGCTCAGCGAGGATTTCCTCAGACCAAGCTAAGTCATAAATATTAAACAATAAGGTTCGAGAAGCGTTAGAGTAATCCGTCACATGAACTTGGCCCTTCGTCAATTTCCAGATTAGCCAGGTATCTATAGTGCCGAGCAAAAGCTCTCCCTGATTTGCTTTTTCTCTGGCACCATCAACTTGATCCAATATCCATTTAACTTTAGTTCCTGAAAAATAGGCATCTAAAACTAAACCGGTCTGCGAGCGGATCAATTCTTCCCATCCTCTAGCTTTCAGATCCTCTACAATCTCTGTTGTACGGCGACACTGCCAGACAATTGCCGGAGAAATCGGTTTTCCTGTGGCCTTATCCCATACAACAACTGTCTCTCGTTGATTAGTGATCCCTATACCTGCAATATCCCCGGGGGAGACTCCTGTCTTAGCTAAGAGTTCTGCAATAACCCCGTATTGTGTACTCCAAATTTCCTCTGCATCTTGCTCCACCCACCCCGGTTTCGGATAAAATTGAGTAAATTCTTTTTGTGAAATTCCAACCGGTTTACTCTCATGGTTAAACAAAATTGCTCGACAACTCGTAGTACCTTGATCTAAGGCTAAGATATAGGTTCTTGGCATTCCAATCTTCTCCCCCTTTTTGCAGGCTGTTACTTGGCCAAAGAGCAAACAGCCATTTAATATGGCTGCTTATTCCTTAATTATACTATACTTCATGCTTCAGCGAGTCGTCGATTGCCTGTTTGGACATACAAAAGTGTTTCAGCCACATTTACAAGATGATCCCCCATGCGCTCAATGGTTCGGGCAATCACCAGGCATAAACCTAATTGGCCATCATGGCTGCTGGCTTGACTCCCTTTAACTAAGGCTGACTTAAAATTGTCGTAAGCTTGATCTAATACATCGTCTTCATCTGCTAAGTCCATCAGGATTTCTTTATCCCCTTTTAAGATATCCACCGTGTGCTCTATCATCTGGAGTAGTTGGTTGGCCATCTGTTGAATATCCCCCGGCCAATTTCGCTCTGGCTTTAGCTCACTCAGTTCAGCCAGATCACAAGCGTAATCAGCAGACCGTTCAAGTTCCTGGGCCATTCGCTGAAATCCCAAAATCCACCTTAAGTCTTGGCTTCTTAATTGTTGCAAACTCATGATATCAAAACTTTGATTGACGATGTTATCCCGAAGCTGATCAATTGCCTTATCCTGTTCTTTCCAATCCTGTACAGTACCTCCCTTTTCCAAAGCCTCAATTGCAGCACATAAATGCCTTTGGACAGCTTCTGCCAACTCCACTGTCATTACACGCAAATTCATTAAAACTCGATCATAACCTGATGTTCTAAGCATTCCTATGAATCACACCTCTTTCTGTAATGCCTGCCTGATGCCAAACTCCTGCGTGCAAAGTAGCAGAGAATTCGATTAGATTATTATATAGAGCCTTATACGGAGTGGAAACCTTCCCTTCAGTCATTAATTATATTTTCTGATAATTATTACTCACAGTTTTGTTGCTTCAGCCTAATTTCAACGGGGCCCTTCGAACCCCCAAGGAATAACTGGGTTTAGAAAGAGCGTTACTTACCGGCCAAGAATCGTACACACTTTTTATCAATCAATAATCCAACTTCTTCTTTTAAAGCGAACTTTGGGCCCTCAAAAGGATTAAGGTGATCAACGATAATTGTTCTGCCTTGCACAAGTACCTCAGCCCTGGCAGTATTGCCCAAGATATAAAAATTCTCTAAGGTTCCGTATAGCTTTATCCCCTCTGCATCCTCAATTTGAGAGAATTGATCTTTGCCGACTGACAAAATATGCTCCGGTCGAATACAGATTTCAGTTTCCTTATCTCCTATACCAACTAGGGAGCTGGGCAGGAAATTATAAGTTCCTATAAATTGAGCCACAAATTTATTAGCAGGCCTATGATAAATTTCTTCAGGGGTACCATACTGCATGACTTCCCCGGCGTTAATAACTACGATTCGGTCTGACATAACTAAGGCTTCTAATTGATCATGGGTTACAAAAATCGTGGTAATTCCCATCTTCTTTTGCACATCTCGAATCAGGACTCTAGCGCTCTCTCTTACCTTTGCATCAACGGCACTCAATGGTTCATCTAAGAGCAGCAAATCTGGCTTTACCACCAGAGCTCGAGCCAAGGCTACCCTTTGTTGCTGCCCTCCCGACATTTGGTGGGGATAGTTGTTTTCCTTACCCGAAATACTGAGAATATCCATAATTTCTTCGACTTGTTTTCTGATCTCTTGGGTAGGTATCTTTTTAATTTTAAGTCCAAAGGCAATATTCTCAAAGGCCGTCATGTTAGGAAAAAGGGCATATGACTGAAAAACCATACCAATATTCTGTACCTTCTTATTCTGCCCTTCAATAATTTCCCGACCATTAACAATAACCTTACCTCCGTCGGCACGTTCTAAGCCAGCAACGATTCTAAGAAGAGTTGTTTTTCCACATCCACTGGGACCTAATAACGTGACAAATTCCCCTTTTTCGATTTCCAGTTCAATTCCTTTCAAGACCTGACGGCCCTGAAAACTCTTATCTATGTTGACAAACTGAACATAGCTCACCAATCATACCCCCACATCCTAAACTCATTCTTATTTCTATGTTTCAATTATTATTCTCCAATCACGACATCAACAAAGTAACCATAAAGTACGAAACTACTAAGGCATTGGCAAAGTGACCGTCAACCTTTTGAATCTTATATAAATATATCTGAATGGTCTCATAGTTGTCACTACTAATGAATTAATGCTATGGTAATAGAAATAAGGCTATTGTTGGTTTTTCCGAGCATAAGGGGCAGTCATGAAAGCACTAAGTTCATTCACTCTGAACGCAAATGTGAAAACCGCTCCGGATAATTTGTAATTGCTATATCCGCACCTGAAACAATGGCACGTTCAATTTCCCATTCCTCGTTGACAGTCCACGTATGTACTCCGATTCCTCGCAAATGGCATTCTCCTACTAATTCAGGGCTTATAAAGGCATAGTGGGGATGCAGATGACTGGCTCCCATATCCTGCGCATATACCCAAGGCGAGATTAGACCACACTCATAAAGCAAACCCGTTTTAAGATAGGGAAAGTCCTTAATCACTTCGACAACGGTTCTATGTTCAAACGAAGAAATTATACTTTGATTTGTCACATTATATTTTTCCAACAGGCCAGCTACCTGAGGGACAATTCCTGGGTATTGTATCAGACCTGTTTTGATCTCCACATTTAAGATAAGAGACTTCTTATCTTGGAGCATCTCCAATAATTCTTCTAAGGTTGGAATTGGGGCATAGGTCTTAAAGCCAACTCCAAAATTAAGGTTCTTTAGTTCCTTGAGTGAGTAATCTTTGACCCAACCAATTCCATCACTGGTTCGATCAACCCGTTCATCATGAATGACCACAACTTCTCGGTCCCTCGACATTTGCACATCGAATTCAAAACCATCCACTCCTAGCTTCAGCCCTTTGTCAAAGGAAATCAACGTATTTTCCGGAGCTGTGCCCGCAGCACCTCGATGACCTAAAATCTTCATCTAACTTCTCCTAACAGCCCGCAATGGCATTATGATCATAACATATCCTTGTTAGTTAGTTTATCGTTATTGAAAAATAACATTTATAGAAGTGTTTTTCTAAGATCTTAGACAATACCCAACACAACTTTAGCAATATTAACTGTATGTCCATCCACTTGATACAAGAGATTTATTGAATCTAAGGTAGCATGGCGATACATTTCTTCGATTTTTAGGTTACCTTCTTGGCTGTTCGGTTGTGGGCATTGGGCGAGAAAATTAAACTGTAAGTTTCTTTGGATTCGAGAGGTTTCCGGATGCTCACGTATTACTTCCGCCGCGGTTTGAGAATCCCATAGAGTGAGAGCCTGCATTACCTTAGCATAGTTACAGCGTACACGTTGATATAGCTCATCAAGATGTTTCCAGTTTTCTGCAGGAACTTTCATGGTTTCACGAGGCAATTTCTTAGCTAAAAGAGCCATGGCCATTACTGCATCTCCGATATACTCAAATTCCTTTGCTATAAACTGGATTTTCATACTCTCTTCAGCTTGCTCATCTGTAAGTCCTCTCTGAGAAAGGACAGCCAGAAAACGCATAGTATGTCGGTAATACCAATCCACTCCCTCTTCAACCTTGAAGATCTCTTCCACTAAATTATCACTATTGGCCAGGAGAATAGCAGGAATTTTTTGCATCATTCTTGTCCCAATAAAATCACCTAAAGCTAGCATTTCACCGTTCGCCTGTTTAAGGGCTACCGTCGGGACTTCTATCGACACTTCATCGATCACTTGAAACTTTAAAGGGCTGTCTTTTTCCCCTCGATCCGGAACCATATGCTTCAGGCCTTTGGCTATAAGGCCATTGAGGGGGAAGAAAATTATCACCATCAAGACTGCAAATATTAAATGAGCATTGGCGACCTGTCGCTGTAAATTCCCCGTTGTCCATTGGATGAGCTGAGACAATTGTGACAAAAATGGATACATCAGCACTGCTGCCAATACCTTATAACCCGTGTTAGCTAAAGCTGTACGTTTAGCGTCCATTTTTTGAGCCGTTAAACTTGTCAGCAGGGTTGTCACCGTTCCTCCTATATGAGCTCCAATCACCAAAGGGACAATCGCCTGCAGTTCTAATAGACCTTGCCCGGCAAGAGACATCATAATCGCAAAAACTGCAGTACTGCTCTGGACTATAGTTGTTAAGAGCAGTCCTACAATGATTGCTAGCAAGGGATGACTTCCCAATTGAGCAAGAAAGCCAAAGACTTCCGGAATATTTCGCAGGGGAGCTGAAGCGTTTGACATATTAGACATCCCTACAAAGATCAAGCCAAAACCTATCAGAGAATGTCCTAAATGCTTCCACTGCTTCTTACCTGAAAAATAAAGAACAAAGCCAATAAAGATGGCCCCTAGAGCTATATCGAAAATCTGAAAGGCTATGAGTTGAATAGAGATTGAGGTTCCTACAGCCGAGCCTAATACCATTCCTAATGCCTGGCCCAGACTCATCATTCCCGCATTGACGAACTCCACCACCAATACTGTGGTGGCTGCACTGCTTTGAAAAGCAACTGTCATAACCATACCCAGCAGAACAGCCATAAAGGGCTTCTTCGTCAGTGATTGAAGAATTTGCTTAAGTCGATGTGCAGCAAACTTTTGCAAGGCATCAGAGGCGGTCTGTACCCCATACATAAAAAGACCCAACCCGCCCAAGAAAACTAAAATTGTACCCATCCAACCTATAAGTTTTCAACTCCTTATGTCATCCCAAAATTAAAATTCCCTAATAAGCTCACTTTAAGTCAACTACTCCTGAAGGATAATTTCATTTCTAAATACTATGAAAAAAAGCCCCAAATAAACCTGCCTAAAACAGATTAATTTGGGGCTTTCTCTATAACTCCAGCCTTAAATATCAAGTTCAGAATTGCTTGACATTGTTCGCTGTATATAGTATACCCATTCTCATAAATTAGCAATTAATTATTTGGGGCATACCCCCGTATTCCCAACCTCTTAATTTGAAACTAAGTCCTTCTAATATCTCTTCCTCACCGAAGTTGCTCCAATACCTAACTCATCTCGATACTTGGCAACTGTGCGTCGAGAAATTTCCATATCCCTAGCCTTGAGCATTTCCGCTAGTTTCTGATCGGAATATGGAGATTTAGGATTTTCCGAAGCGATGATGTCACGCAGAACGAGTTTAATCACATCCGTGGTTACCCCGGAGTCATTATTATTACCTCGACCCATACTGTTGGCAAAGAAGAACTTGAATTCGAAAACCCCCCGGGGAGTTTGGACATATTTGTGAGCAGTTGCTCTGCTGACTGTTGACTCATGAACTCCAATTTCTTCAGCAATATCTCTTAGGGTGAGGGGCCTTAGATGACGAATCCCATTACGAAGGAAATCACTTTGCCACTTGACAATAGCATCTGCGACTTTATAAAGAGTGAGCCGCCGCTGTTCTATGCTACGAATAAGCCAGGCAGCTGCATTTAGTTTTTGTTCCACGAATTTACGTGTATCACTTCCCTCCTCCTGAGATAAGGCATCTCGGTAAGCCTTATTCACTCCTAAACGAGGGACAGTGATATCATTAACCAGGATTATGAACTCTCCTTCAATTTCTTCAATGACTACATCCGGAACGATATAGCGTACTTCACCCGGGCCAGAAAAACGAAGTCCAGGCTTTGGATCCAGCTTTCGGATAACATCAGCTAACTCTTGAACCCTACTTAAAGAAATTTTTAAGGAATGAGCAATTCGTTGCAGCCGTCCCGCGGCTAGATCTTCCAGGTGTTTAATAAACTCTGGTAGTTCAGGCGGACAGTCGGGTAGAATTGGTAATTGGAGCAATAAACATTCCTCTAGATTCCGAGCCCCTACACCCAAGGGATCCAGACTCTGAACTGCCGCCAATGCTCTTTCCGCCTCAACCTGTGAAACATCCATTTCACGAGCTACATCCTCGATTGAGACTGTGAGATATCCCTTTTCATTCAAATTCCCAACAATATACTCGGCGACTTCTAAAGAACATGTGACTTTTTGGACATGCAGTTGTTCAAGCAAATGCTCTAACAGAGTAGGCGCAGCTGCCACAAAAGGATCAAACCGTTGTTTGTCATCGGTGATCACTCTTTCTTGGCGCACCCTATTTTCATCCTGATCATGGATATAATCCTGCCAGTCTACTTCCCATTTGTCAGCGGCCGGGCTTTCCTCCACTACCGCAGGGGGCTCTGCTTCAACCTTAATGTCCATACTTTCTTCTAGATTCTCCAGTAAAGGATTCTCTAAAAGCTGTTCCTCAACATACGTGGAAAGGTCAAGTGCGGACAACTGCAAAATAGTAATTGCTTGCCGCAACTCTGGAGTCATAATGAGTTTTTGAGTTTGCTCGAGACTCAGACCATATCCTAACCGCACCTTATTCCCCCCTATACTGATTTGAAAATAATCCTAGCTATATCTTAGTCCCTATTTTCTGGTTCCTGATTCGATCTGCAAGCTCATCGATCTTACGCATACGATGATTGACACCAGACTTACCCACCTTTGGTCTTAGCATATCTCCCAGTTCCTTAAGGCTGGCTTCAGAGTATGCTAAGCGAAGTTCAGCTATTTCCCGCAAGGTAGGCGGTAAAGACTGAAGCCCTACCGTATCTGCAATGAATTGAATGTTCTCCAATTGACGTACCGCAGCATCGACAATTTTATCGAGATTAGCAGTCTCACAATTAACGAGACGGTTCACTTGATTTCGCACATCTTTAAGAACTCGGACATTTTCAAATTCCAGGAGGGCATGATGTGCTCCAATAAAGCCTATGAAATCCACAATATGTTCACTCTCTTTGAGATATACAACATACCAATTCTTTCGCATACTTACTTTGGCACCTAGTTTGAATCTATTGATCAGTTGACATAATTCTTGGGCATGTTGTTCATCATTACTGACAATTTCAAGATGATAGGTGCCTTCAGGATTATTGATAGATCCCCCCGCTAAAAAGGCTCCTCTCAAATAGGCCTTTTGATCACAACGCTTCTTGATAAGACTTGGCGCAATTCCCAGGTAAATCTGCCCCTGATTATCAAGCAGCCCTAAGTTCTGAAGGTCCTCTAACCCCCGGGGATGGATTCTAACCAGATATGAGTTGTTCTTACGCAGCCTTAGCTTACGTCGTACTACAATGTCCACCTGGCGTTTTAGAACATCCTTGGCTAAGCGATAGATCTTACGAGCAACCGGCGCACTCTCCGTAATTACATTCAAGGTGAATTGTTGGTTTGAACTAATTTGGAGTGTTCCATCCATGCGAACCAAAGCGGCTAATTCCGCTAAATCACAGCAAGGTTTCTCGCTGCCTAAACGAGCAAGCTCTTCTTTCGTAACAGCACTAAAGGACACAATATCTAGCCCCCTTAATCGTGGTTCGATCTTCGAAGTTCGTTATTCGAGCACGAAACGAATCCGGGATCGATAATCACACTAGGGTTTATCCGATGACTACCAGCCGTAAGACTCCTATAAGTGGGAGATAACGGCTGCTACGTCCCTGGATAAGTTCTTCTAAGCTTCAGATGGAGTAAGTATTCCTCTTAGGCAAACACCATCTGAAGCTAAGAATCACTTGATCCTAGCAGTTCAACAAACTTCCTAAATACTAAGTATCTTCTATATCTCTTTACGGAGCTTTCGGGTGAGCAAATATGAATCGATCAGAGCAATACGCTCTCCCATTGGTTTTAGGCGAAAAAGCAGGCGGATTAGTTCCCTTGCTAACCGATCCGAATCGTGACGCACCACATTTCTCTCTTGCACTAAATTCGCTTCGAAATATTTAGCTCCTAAATGCTGAACCATTTTGGGATCAGCCATAACCGGAGCAGCTTCTTCCTTACTATAGCGCTTTAAAAGTGGGGCGGTTATTTCGCCACGTGAAGCAAGAACTGCATCGACAAAGCCTGAACCACAGTGGTCTATTATTGCTTGAAGATGATCCGAGACTTTGTAGCCATCCGTCTCCCCTTTTTCTGTCATAACATTACAGACATAAACACAAGGAGCACTGGCTTCCCTGATTTTTTCTCTGAGCCCTAAGACTAATAGGTTAGGCAAAACACTGGTATAGAGACTTCCCGGCCCTAAAACTATCAGGTCTGCCTCTTCAATTGCCTTTAAAGCATCAGGCAAAGGAGCACAATTACTAGGTTCTAGGTAAACTCTCTTAATTTTTCCTTCAGTAGTTCGGATCGTTGTTTCCCCAACAACACGAGTTCCGTCTTCTAAATCAGCGGTCAAAACCACTTGTTCCAAAGTGGTAGGAAAAACCTTTCCACGAATAGCAAAGACTTTACTGACTTGTTCAATTCCCTTTTGAAAATCCCCAAAAGTATCCGTTAACCCTGCTAAAAGCAAATTCCCTAAACTATGACCCTTTAGAGCTCCACTTTCAAAACGGTAGGAAAAGAGCGTATTCATAGTATCCTCTGTCTCTGCCAAGGCTACCATGCAGTTGCGCACATCCCCCGGGGGCTGAATTCCTAATTCGTCACGCAGCTTTCCCGAACTTCCTCCATCATCAGAAACCGTAACAATTGCTGTGAGATTGCAAGTGTATTTCTTCAGGCCACGCAAGAGAGCAGAAAGCCCCGTTCCGCCGCCAACCACTACAATTCTCGGTCCTCTGCGTAAATGATGCCGCGAATAGATCCTATCCACAATTCTAATTTCGTTTTCTGGGATTACCGTAGAGATTATCGAATAAAGCATTCGTTTAAAACCAACGATGATGGCAATAACCCCCAAAGTGCTGATAATTGCCCCTGTTGGCACGGTAGTATGCTTTGTACTGCCCGTCAAACGGTAAATAACTTCTCGAAATTGCAGCTCTGCATAGCCGATAGCCACTCCGTCGTTCATGACGGAAAAGCCTGTTGCAAAAAGGAAGATTCCCAACACTGCGAGAATGAACCACCTTTTCACCTTCAAATCAGGGTAAAGCCATTTTAGATAACGATATATCTGTTCGTATTTTTTGGAGTTCATAGCGTTTTTCCACGCTTTTGGTTCTTTGTGGCATCCCGATGAGTTACCCTGATCGAATAATCACGTTCTATTAAAAAACTCCCTACTCTTTCCGCAATAGCAACGGAGCGATGTTGTCCACCCGTACAGCCAATCCCTATAACCAAGTGGGTCTTTCCTTCTTTAATATAATTAGGCAGGATGTATTCTAATAAATCCAAGTATTTTTCCATAAATTCTCTGGCCATTTGATTGCCAAAGACATACTCTCGAACGGATTCATGTTCTCCCGTAAAAGGGCGTAATGCTTCTACGTAAAAGGGGTTTGGCAGAAACCGCACATCCATGACTAGATCCGCATCCATTGGTATTCCATATTTAAAGCCAAACGATATAACTGAAACAGCCATTTGTCCCAAACCCTGAGTTTTGCAGAACAGCTCTGCAACTTGACTGCGAAGTTGTTGGGCACTTAAGTTCGTTGTATCAATAATATTATCTGCGCGAATTCGTAATTCTTCCAATTGCTGACGTTCTGCCTGAATCCCATCTAATACTCGCCCCTGAGGAGAAAGGGGATGCCTGCGCCTTGATTCCTTATAACGACGAATTAAGGTTTCATCTGAGGCATCCAGGAAGAGTACTTCCAGCCGAAAGCCTTCCTTCTCTAAATTATTTAATGCTTCACTAAGGGAGGAAAAAAACTCTCCACCCCGCAAATCACAGACGATTGCTGCTTTAGAGACCTTTCCCCTAGACTGAGCACAAAGCTCAGCAAATTTAACCAGAAAAGAAGGGGGTAAATTATCCACACAGAAAAATCCTTGATCTTCAAGACTTTGCATAGCTTGAGTTCGACCGGCTCCCGATAAACCAGTAATAACAATTAGTTCAAGCCCTTGTTTATTCATTCATTTCACCTCCTCTTATTATATTATGGTTGCTCCTTTACCGATAAAACTTTTCCAGCTTGCTCTTGAGCAATATTTAGGGCCTCCTCAGGAGTGTTGTTACCTGTCAAAACATTATTCCACGCCTGATTTTGCAAAGGAATCAGTTTCCATTCCTGACTGTTTCCCTCCAAAGACCAGGCCTTGGCTAGTGCTTTACTTGCCTGAGGAAAGACACCTTTCTGAGCTTCTGGACGTCCGTAAAAGCTCATGTTAGCGGGAAGAAGACTTCCTGCATTCAGCATTGCTTCTTCAGCTTCCGGGGTGAGCAATGCTTTTTCAACGATTTGAATCGCAGGGATCATTCCGGGGGTGGATTTAATGGCTGAATTAGCAATCCCCAGCGTGGTTCCAATGAGACCTTGCCCTTGTCCCCCCGTCAAATCGGAGAGAGGAATACTTCCCCATGGTACATTTAGTTGAGTCAAATACTTGGCCAGACTTGCACCTGCTATTAAATACGGCGTCTGTCCATTAGCAAATGCTGCAGGCGCCGTTGGGTCAATACGTAAAAGCTTAGCGTTTTTCCAGGTTAAGAGTTGTTGAATAAACAACAAATTATTCGGATCGTTTAAGCTGATATTTTCCGAGTTGAGCAATCGCCCTCCCTGCCCATTCCACCATACAGATAGGGTGGCTGTATCCGGAGAGACCATCGAGACCCCTTTAGCTGAAAATATGTCTGTAAGAGCAGTCGGAGCTTCAGTAAGATCTGTTCGAAAATAAAGCAAAGGGATATCTGTCAGCCAGGGAAGAGCATACTCCACCCCTCCAAACCTAAACGCAGCCAGAGTTGCCGGGTAGGCTTCTGTATCAGTATATGCAGCGGTTGCTAGAGCCCCTTTACTATAGAGCTCATGAATAATCTCCCTTGAAGCAATGAATATCTCTGGCCCTTCCCCTCCTGCTTCCGCTTGGTAGGAAAAAGCCGCAAAGTTTGCCGCAGAAACATAGTTTAGTTTAACGATAACCTCAGGATTTGTCTGTTCAACGGCTTGAATCTGCCCCTTTAATGCCTCCGCCTCTGCTCCTTGCAAAGAATGCCAAACATCCACAACCACCGGGGCAGGACCTCCGGGTTGTCCTGTCTGAGGGGCCGAAGAACAACCGGTTACAAGGATTATGCATACAATTACTATGAATAAAAACCTTCGAGAAGTCATAATAGCACCCCATTCACGATCCTTCATATCGACAGGCTGTGGCTTTACCATTTTGATAATAAAATAGATACCAGCAAGACTCAGAGGCGGCCTCATCATCAAGCTGTAAATCCGACATAAAATGTACAACTGCAGTGTTGCGATTCCACTGCCGACGGTCCATCTTCTTAACCTCAGGAATTATCGTCTCCCAACAAACATCCTTGCGGATAGTTTCTTGGATTCTTTTCCATTGATCTGTTTTTTCCATCTCTAAAGTGTCTTCATCCTGCAAATAGTCCGGGATGACACTCGGGCGTTCCCATAGGTAAAAATCAAACTTCAGTGAATCACGGATTTTTGACCAGGAAGTGAAGTCCAACCTGTCGATAACTCCGACCTCTAGTCGGCAGTGGAGAAATTCCCAAAGTTTATCAAAAAGGGCCTTACCTTGCCATTGGCGGCAAAACCACTCCTGCTTATGCCAAAATTCCGCAAACTCATGATAAAAATCAAAGGGAGTAGGAAAAAGTTTCAGAACCTCTCGTAAAGTATATCTGAATTTTCCTGAATTATAATACTTGTCCAGAATACTTTCCAGGCGATGTAATTGGAGTAGTTCATTATGGGATAAGACAGCGGTCTCTAAAATTGTATAAGGAGGATCAGGCATAAACAAGAGCCCATAACTACCGCTTTGCTGACGCAGGCCCGATCCTTTAAGAACTTTGAGAAAGCCTAACTGGAGCATATCCGGTTCTACCTTATAGACATCATTAAAGGATGTTCGAAAGTCTATCCAGTTTTCGGCTGGAAGCCCTGCGATAAGATCCAGGTGGAGAGGTATTCCTATAGATTTCATTTCAATGATATATTTCTTCCAGTCCTCAAAGGCTTGAGGACGTGAAACTATCTTAAGAGTTGGCTCGTGGGTTGATTGTACTCCGATTTCTAACTGGACTAATCCCCGGGGATAATCCCTGAAATAATCCATCCATTCGGCATCAAATAGATCTCCTGCCATTTCGCAGTGTACACGAATCTCTTCAGCATCAGTGAAATCCGCACTTTCCTCACGCACAATGTCTAAAATCTTTAGAGCATGTCTCTTATTAGCATTAAACGTTCGATCAACAAACTTTACGGTTCGAGCACCATTTTTTAAAAGTTGACGAAACGTCCTGCGAAAGTTTTCAGGTTCTAAAAATCGAACTCCTTGGAATGTGGAGGATAGGCAATATTGACAATTAAAGGGGCATCCCCTTGTCGTCTCTACATAGACCAGACGTCCCGTAAAGTCTTCATCCTTGGCATAGGGAAAAGGTAAGTCATTTAAGCTTAAGGGTTTAACCTGCGAAGAATTAAGCATAATTCCCTCTCCCTTTCTCCAAGCAATACCAGGAACATGGGAGGGATCTATGTTTTTTTGCCATGCCTTAATCAGCTCTAAAAATATTTTTTCCCCTTCGCCAATAACCAGAGCATCCACCTCCGAATGCTCTGTCAGAAACTCTTCTGCCTCGAAGGATACCTCCGGGCCACCGAGTACAAACCGCACATTCGGACAAATCGGATGAAGCCTTCTAATCACGGCCATGGTCTCTTTGAGATTCCATATATAGCATGAAAAGCCGACAACATCAGCCTTAGCTTCAAAAATTTCTCCCGCTATACGATCAAGATTATCATTAATGCTAAATTCTTTAATTAAAACATTGGGATACTCTGTACAAACATCTTCTCGCAAGTAGCGTAGAGCCAAATTCGTATGGATGTATTTCGCATTGAGGGCAACTAAAAGAATACGCAAAATTCGGAACCCCCTTCGCCTTAAGTATAGCGGTTTAAGCCCACCAATGCAATTGTTATGCCAGATTGATCCTCTTTTGTACTTATTTGAACTAGCTAACCTAAACAAGTTTTAGCCCTTCTTAATAAGATTTACTAATAGTAAATTTAAAAGAAAGATGCCTCAAATTAAGCACCTTTCTTTCTATACCCTTTTCTTGCATATGAATAGATCAATTAATGATTAAATCCACCGGGGAAAAGTATGGGGGCAACCTGCGGCGTAATCACTCCAAAAGAATACCCTTGCTCTTTCAGGTAATGAACAATTCTTGGCAGTGCATCAATCGTTGTGGTTTTGCTTTTTGAATCATGCATCAAGATAATAGCTCGTGATTTTCCCGGGACTTGGGCCTTAATATTATTGACAAGTTGGTCTGCCGGTACAGTTGGTGCAGCAGCGTCTCCACTGCTCACATTCCAATCGTAGACTAGGTAATCCTCAGAATCTATCAAATTATAATAATTAACACTAAAATGCCCTTGGGTTCCGCCAGGTGCACGGATAATTTGAGGGCGAACTCCAATTGTTTTATAGATAGTTTCTTCCGATTGTTTAATCTCTGCTAAAAAAGCATCCGGACTTTGATAAACCAGGCTGTAATCATGAGAATAACTGTGATTTCCAATACCTTGCCCTTGTGTATATTCATCCTTTAAAAGCTCCGGATAGCGTTCAACTTGCCGCCCTAAAACAAAAAACGTGGCTTTAATCTCTTCCTCTTGAAGAATTTTAAGAATACGAGGGGTAGTTTCGGGATAAGGACCATCATCAAAGGTGAGATAAACAATTTTCTCCGGTTCAGGATTAAAATCTCTCTGGCGCATTGCTAACCCGGGAGCACTCGGCGGAGTTCCGTCAAAACCATAAAAAGGATGAATTGGAGTATTAGGAGGGGATTTTTCAGGGGGTGGAAGAGTAGGCTTCTCATCATCTTTTTTATCGGGTACAGGTGAGGCTTTAGGATCAGAGCTGGGTTCTGTTTTAGGATCATCCTCTGCTTGTGGGGGGGGCGGTGTGGATATTTCTTCTTTCTTATCCGGTATATCGGTATTGGGAGGGATTTCAGGCGTTTCTGATAAAGAAACAGTTTCTTTGAGCAGTTTTTCGGATTGACATCCGCTCAAGAATATACTCGTTAGGAGCATTAAAGCAATTACAGGCACTCTCCAAATTCGCCAATGTTTTATTAACATCCTTATTTCTCACTTTCATAGGGTATAAGCAGACTGATTCAAACACCATCTACTTCGAGACGGTACCCTTGAGGCGAAGAAAGAGTCATTAGCACTGCAGCATAACCCAAAAAACTTTCTAAAGGGGAGACTTATCTGATTTGTCATTTTGACAAAACTCAGGTGGAGGTTCTATCTCCACCTATATCAATCATTCAATAATAAATAGTATTCTGTAACCTCGAATTAGAAAACATATTTGCCAATTAATTCGCAATCCTTTTTCTTCTAAAAAAGCACATCTATTCCAATATCGTCAAGAGTTTGACAGCCTGTCAGAACCATTGCCTGTTTTAATTCATTGGTCATTCTTCTTAACACCAAGGCTACTCCTTCGGCCCCTCCGCCATAACCAGCAATAATTAGAGGTCTTCCAATCATAACCGCATCCGCACCTAAGGCCAACATCTTCAGAACATCAACCCCAGTTCGGACACCGCCATCAACGATCACCGGAATTCGTCCTGCCACGGCGGCCGCAATTTCGGGTAATACTTCTGCCGTTCCTGGAGTATAGTCAAGAACCCTTCCTCCATGATTTGAGACAACAATAGCAGCAGCACCAACTTCAATCGCTATTTCAGCTTCATCCACTGTCATAATTCCTTTAAGAACAAAGGGCAGGGAGGTGTTAGCAATAATAGTCTTCATCTCTTCTTTAGTCTTCGGGCTAACTGGGATGGTAACTAATCCTGCCGCATCTACGTCCATACCAACTGCGAGAACTCCGGCCTCTTCCGCAAGACGCAAATAGCTAAACACTTCTTCTTGTTCTCTGGGTTTCATAAAGGGAATGCCTAAGCCTTGAGCCTTGGAGACAACACCAATTCCAGCCTTATACATGGCCGGGTCAGGTGCGTCGCCGGTGGATCCCAGGGTTCCGGAACTAAGGCAGCCCTGAATCATGGCTTCCGCCCATTCATCTTCATTTAAAGCCCCACCCATGTTGAAATTATTTCCTGTAATTGGAGCCCCAAGGATTGGGGTTTTTAATTCCTGACCAAAAAGTTTAAGCTGGGTATTGGGTATTTTAACACCATGAAGTGTCCTCAAATTAATTCGGTAACCGGCCAGTGATTCTACATTACTTTTAAAGGACATCCCCGTGCCCATACCTCCCATACCGGGGACTTCTCCCGCACAGGCTTTACCATTACACTGGGGACAAACTCGGCAAAATCCCTTTAGCTTTTCTCTTGCGGTTTCGCGAACTGATTTAATGTTCATACGTAATCCTCCATTCAAGTCCTCTGCTTAAACCTACAATCCTTAACTCAGATATCGTTTCAAATACTGTCCGGTATGGGATTGGGGCAGAGCAGCAACTTCTTCCGGTGTGCCGGCAATCAGCACTTCTCCCCCTCGATTTCCACCCTCAGGGCCCAGGTCAATGAGCCAGTCTGCCGTTTTGATGACATCTAGATTGTGTTCGATGACAAGTACTGTGTCCCCACCGTCAACTAAACGGTGAAGTACATGCAGAAGTTTATCTATGTCTGCAGTGTGTAAACCTGTTGTCGGTTCATCCAGGATATAAATTGTTTTTCCCGTACTGCGCCGGCTCAGTTCAGTTGCCAGTTTAATACGCTGGGCCTCTCCGCCGGAGAGAGTCGTTGCGGGCTGACCCAAACGAATATAACCCAGTCCTACATCCTGAAGAGTCTGTAGTTTTCGGGCGATTTTGGGAACAACTTGAAAAAATTCCACAGCTTCATCCACGGTCATATCAAGAACTTGGGAAATGTTCTTACCTTTATATCGAACTTCTAAGGTCTCTCGATTATAACGTTTTCCTTCACATACTTCACAAGGGACATAGACATCCGGCAGGAAATGCATTTCAATCTTAATTATCCCATCCCCCCGGCAAGCCTCACAGCGTCCTCCCTTAACATTAAAGCTAAACCTTCCTTGTTTGTAACCACGCATCTTGGCTTCAGGAGTTACAGAAAAGAGTTCGCGAATAAAGTCAAAGACTCCCGTATAGGTAGCAGGGTTTGAACGGGGTGTCCTCCCGATGGGAGATTGGTCAATATCAATTACTTTGTCCAAATATTCCAAGCCTTGTAACTGGTCATGGGCACCGGGACGAACCCTGACTCGACCAAATTTGGAGGCCAATCCCTTAAAAATTATTTCATTGACTAAAGTACTTTTACCCGATCCCGAGACCCCTGTCACACAGGTTAACAAACCCAAGGGGATGCGTGCATGGACATTCTTCAAGTTGTTTTCTCGAGCACCCACCACCTCCAGCCACTTACCGTTAGGTTGGCGCCGCTCTTGTGGTATAGAGATCTTCTTGGCTCCACTCAAGTACAGACCGGTCATAGAATCCTTATTGGCCTTAATTTCCTCTATAGTCCCTTCAGCTACCACTCGCCCGCCATGGGCCCCTGCCCCGGGGCCGATATCAATAATATGATCTGCAGCAACCATGGTATCTTCATCATGCTCGACTACAATTAAGGTATTTCCCAGGTCCCGGAGTCTCTTAAGGGTTGCCAGCAACCGGGCGTTATCCCTTTGGTGGAGACCAATACTAGGTTCATCCAAAACATAGAGAACACCCATCAAGCTTGAGCCAATCTGAGTCGCCAAACGAATGCGCTGAGCTTCTCCACCTGAGAGGGAGCCCGCCGAACGGGCCATGGTCAGATAATCTAACCCTACATTCATTAAGAAACCAAGGCGTTCTTTAATTTCTTTTAGAATTTGGTGAGCAATAGTTTCTTCTTTAGGAGTCAGCACGAGAGTGTTCACAAAGTTAATTGCTTCCGTGATGGAGAGGCGAGACAAATCATCAATAGAGATCCCGCCTACCTTTACAGCCAGTGCTTCAGGTTTCAGCCTCTTCCCCAGGCACTCCGGACAAGGATGCTCACTCATATATCCTTCAATTTCAGCTCGCACCATATCCGAGGTAGATTCACGATAACGACGCTCGAATAAAGGAACCAGTCCCTCAAAATTGGTACTGTAGGTTTTTAATTGATCAAAAATATTTTGATATTGAAAGGTGATTGGGGTATCAGTCCCATAAAGAAGCCCCTTCCATTGGACTTCATTTAAATCTTGCAAAGGTGTATCCATTTCAAATTTAAGGTTCTGAGCAACGGCCTCCATCATTTTAGGGTAGTAAGTGGATGTTGACTTAGCCCAAGGTGCAATTGCTCCCCCAGCAAGAGACAAAGACCTATCCGGAATAAGCAGATCAATATCTACAACCAAATTAGCCCCCAAGCCTGTGCACGCCGGACATGCTCCGTAAGGACTGTTGAATGAAAAAAGCCGGGGCGAGATCTCGTCAAGGGCAATTCCACAATCCGGGCAAGCAAAATTCTCGCTAAAGCGCAGCTCTTCACCATCGATAATGTCCGCAATGACGTTACCTTCTCCAAGTTTAAGAGCTGTTTCTAAGGAATCAGCCAAACGTTCTGCACTTTCCGGTTTTAGCGATATGCGATCGACCACAACTTCAATAGAGTGCTTTTTATTTTTTGCCAAAGTTATTTCTTCACTGAGGTCTCTGGCCTCTCCATCCACTCGCACACGAACATAGCCGGCTTTCCGAATATCTTCTAAGACCTTTTGATGTTCCCCTTTTTTCCCTTTGATCAGTGGGGCCAAAATCTGCAACTTGGTTTGTCCAGGAAGGCTGATCAATTGATCAACCATTTGCTGAATTGTCTGCTGGGAAATAACTCGGCCACATTTAGGACAATGGGGATGCCCAATTCGAGCGTAAAGTAAGCGCAAGTAATCGGAGACTTCTGTTGCGGTTCCTACTGTCGAACGGGGGTTACGGTTAGTTGTCTTCTGATCAATGGAGATTGCCGGAGAAAGTCCCTCGATAGAATCCACATCCGGCTTGTCCATCTGACCCAGGAACTGACGAGCATATGCAGAGAGGGATTCTACATATCGCCTCTGTCCCTCAGCATAAATCGTATCAAAGGCTAGAGAAGATTTTCCCGAACCTGACAATCCGGTGATAACCACCAGTTTATTGCGAGGAATATCGATATCAATGTTTTTCAAATTATGAGCCCGTGCACCACGCACGCGTAAATAGTCATGGGTCATGGTTTTCCTCCTAATGACCAAACAAATTTTCGGTATTAACCGAACATATACGAACTAATTATAAAGTATTCAATATTAATATACAACCATTCCAATTCCTATTTCTTGCGTTTTTGGGAAGATCCCTTCCTCTGAGCTTTTTGGTCGTAGCGAGTATTTCTTTTGCTTCCCCCATGTTGACTGGTCATTTTATAGTTATTCTCTTCTCCCTTTAGTTCTATCATAGCATCTCTAATTTCGGCCGCTCTCTCAAAATCCAAATCTCTAGCAGCAAGCCTCATTTCTGCTTCAAGACTGTTAAGGAGCTGGGCAAGTTCTTCAGGAGGCAGATTTTTCCCATAAGTTTGTTTCATTTCAGCAACCTTTGTTGCCTCAGGGACATTATGAATGGCCTTACGAATAGTTTGGGGAGTAATTCCCCTTTTTTCGTTCCAAGCCATTTGGATAGCCCGCCGTCGATTCGTTTCATCAAGAGCATTCTGCATAGAATGAGTAATTTTGTCCCCATACATGATAACTTTACCTTCTGAATTTCGGGCTGCCCGGCCAATGGTCTGAATCAGAGAACGATCTGATCTTAGGAAACCTTCTTTATCAGCATCAAGAATTGCTACGAGAGAAACTTCCGGCAAGTCTAACCCTTCTCGCAATAGGTTAATCCCGACAACCACATCAATCTCACCTAAACGGAGTTCGCGGAGAATTTCCACCCGTTCAAGAGTCTTAATATCAGAATGAAGATATTTCACCTTGATTTCTAAATTTATAAAATAATCTGTAAGATCTTCAGCCATTTTTTTAGTTAGAGTTGTCACGAGGACTCGTTCATCTTTGACAATCCGCCTGCGGATTTCCCCCAGCAAGTCATCAATCTGCCCTTTAGTAGGCCGAACAATCACTTCCGGATCTAACAAACCTGTTGGGCGAATGATCTGCTCTACGACAGTCGGGCAATGTGCTAATTCATAGGGTCCAGGTGTGGCACTGACAAAAATACTTTGTTTGATTCTTTGCTCAAATTCCTTGAAGGTTAAAGGTCTGTTATCCAGTGCGGATGGTAAGCGAAATCCATAATCTACCAGCGTTGTCTTGCGGGATCGGTCTCCTTCATACATTCCCCTTACCTGAGGAAGGGATACATGGGACTCATCCACAAATAAAACAAAATCATCCGGGAAATAATCAAGTAAGGTGTAAGGAGTCTCACCGGGCTCACGAAAGGTTAAGTGACGAGAGTAATTTTCTATGCCGTTACAAAAGCCCATCTCTCTAAGCATTTCCAAATCATAGCGAGTTCTTTGTTCCAGACGCTGTGCTTCCAGGAGCTTGTTTTCAGAGTTTAAGCTCTTCAGCCGTTCTTCCAGCTCTATCTCAATATTCTCTGCCGCCAGCATCACCTTTTCTTGAGCAGTTACATAGTGTGAATTCGGGAAAATTGAAACATGGTACCTTTCACCTAAAATTTCCCCGGTAAGCATATTAATCTCGTAAATGTGCTCAATTTCATCACCAAACATATCCACACGGAGCACTTTTTCACTGGATGAAGCAGGATAAATCTCAACGATATCTCCCCGTACTCGAAAGGTTCCTCGTGTAAAGGCTATATCATTACGGTCATATTGAATCGCTATTAACTTGCGTAGAATCTCATTACGGTCCACAACTTGTCCCTGGCGCAGGGAAAGTACCAAATCTCGGTAATCCTCAGGAGAACCTAAACCATAGATGCAGGAAACACTGGCGACCACAATTACATCCCTGCGTTCAAGCAGAGCTGCAGTTGCGGAGTGACGAAGCTTTTCAATCTCTTCATTAATCGAAGCATCTTTCTCAATAAAAGTGTCACTCGAAGGTACATAAGCCTCTGGCTGGTAATAATCATAATAACTCACAAAGTACTCCACTGCATTCTCGGGAAAATACTCCTTGAACTCACTATAGAGTTGAGCTGCTAAGGTTTTGTTATGAGCTAAAATTAAAGTCGGCCTTTGTACCTTAGTAATAATATTGGCCATTGTGTATGTCTTGCCTGATCCCGTAACTCCTAATAATGTCTGGTAGTTCAAGCCTGCCTTTAAGCCTGCTGCCAACTCTTCAATCGCTTGGGGCTGATCCCCGCCAGGTTTATAGGGGGCATGTATTTGAAATTCCACGCTCCGCTCTTCCTTTCAGATGAACTCTATCTTAACTTTTTTATACTAAGTTTATTTTACATCTACCCATGCGCTTATTCAAATAGATGTGCCAGTATATCCTGCCCATAATATCCACTTAATGGTTAAGGGCTTAAATTTTATTGACAAAAAAACTGTGGACAGGTGCATCGTTTATATAAACACCTGTCCACTATTATATTAATACTTCACTTATTTCTTTTCTTCTTTCTTATCCTTCCCTTCCTCTTCTTGACCTTTTGAATCTTCTTTTGCTTGTCCAGCCTGTTGCTTTAACATTTCCGGTGGGACTGTCTTAGTTTGTTCATTAACAGTTTTTTCCGTCCCCATGACTTTTCCATTGGCATCAAGATAATCTCTTGTAGTTTCAGTTTTTATGCGTTCGGTGACTCTTTCAACTCCAGGAGGGACTTCACTCTGCTTATCTCCGGATTGCCCATTTTCTTTCTTAGCATCTGCTTGCTCTTTATCTTTAGCTTCTTCCCCTCCCGTTTCTTTAGACTCTTCCTTAGATGACTCGTCTTTTTTCTTTTGCTCTTGTTCAGCACTCTGCAGTGTCTTAGCATAACTTTTCTGAATAACTGCCAGATTTGCCGGGGTTACTGCTTTTACTGCAACAATTTTTGCCGGTATTTCACCTTGCTCGCTGGTAAGGGAATCTTCAATTTCCAAGGGTTCTTTATTGATTATCTTTTGCGCCCATTGATAAGCATTAGCCCCCTGCAAATAGGGAGAAGTGTCAACATCTCCTGTTTGAGTACCTTTAGCCATTCTATCTAGTGATGGGACATTTGCTTGTCCACCGATTAAGCTGATTTTTTTATCCAATTGATTTTGTTTGAGTACCTCGCTTGCCTGGGCAGCCAAGCTTTCATTATGGGCTAATATCGCTTGCACATTGTCGGGATTCTTCTGTAAAAAATCTACCAAGCTTGTCCTCGCTACCGATTCCGATCCCTTGGGACTTGAAATGGTATGTAAGGAAATCTTTGGGTACTTGCTTAGAATAGCTTTATTTCCCGACAAAAGTTCTTGAGAGCCACTTTCATTAGGATCCCCTTGGAGTATAACAATTTGACCCTCAGTGACTTTACCTACCAATGTCTGAGCCATTAACTCGCCAACCTTTTCCTGATCCGGGATAATTATCCCTTCCGGTTTTACACCTGATGGGAGCTGAGTCAAGGCTAAGATGGGGATTTCCTGGGCTTGAGACTTTTGTAAAGTGCCTTCATCTCCACCTTGATAGATTAGAACCTTAGCATCTTCTAGAACAGATTCTGCTTCTGATCCACTCTTTATATACTTTACTGTAACATCTTCTTTCTTAGCTAAATCATCGATGCCTTTAGTAATTAGCAGTTTGTTGGGATCATTCTCATTTAACGAAACTGCAATAATTGTTTCGTCCTCTGATGTTTTTGATGAAGTTTTATTTTTATTTTTTCCTAAAAGATCTTGTAGACTACAGCCTGTTATGGTTAAACTAAGACAAAGAGGAATTAGGATAATTAAGAATCGCAATCTCTTGAACATTTGGCACACTCCTTTCGGGGTTCTTAAGCAATTCTTTAAATTAGTTTCCCCTTGTCTATATAAATAATCCCAGAGAAAAATTCCCTTTATACTAATTTCTTTAATAAAGGAGGGCTTCTGTTTGACAATTAAATTGGAACATGTTTTAAAACGAGTACAAGCTCTTCCTCCCTTACCCACCTCTGCTCTGCGCGTCATTGCGCTAACTAAGAATCCAGGTACCACTGTCAAAGAGCTAGAAACGGTTATTGGTAAGGATCCTTCCCTCACAGCGGGTATTTTACGACAGGCAAACTCTGCCTACTATGGGTACGCCAGACGAATCTCTTCTCTTCAGGAAGCAATAGTCATGCTTGGTTTTCAGGTAACCCAAGGGTTAGCGATGGCTTCTGCCGTTGCCCCTTTATTAAAAGATAATCTAGTAGGATATGAGATTGAACAAGAGGGTCTTTGGAAGCATTCAATGCTTACTGCTATGACTGCTAAGCGATTATGCCAATATCGAAAATTCCCTTTTGGAGATGTTGCTTTTACTGCAGGCTTGCTTCATGATATTGGGAAATTAGTTATCTCCATTTATGTTCAGGAAGTTGGACCTTTTCTTGTCGAGAAGGTAAAAGAAGCCAAACTATCTTATTTTGAACTTGAAGAGAAAGTAATAGGGTATAACCACGCCACAGTTGGCGGCTTTTTGGCTAGGACTTGGTTTTTACCTGAAGATCTGGTTTCTGCCATATCCTATCACCATACTCCGGAAAATACCTCCAGTTATCCTGAGCTTGCCTGTGTTATTCATGTTGCTAATGGTCTTGCCAACTTACTGGGCATCGGTGGCGGTGTAGACAGTTTGTTAAATCCAATTCATCAGGTTGCCCTGGATAAAATTGCTCTTACAGAGTCTGATCTCGAAAGAATAATGGCAGACATGGGAGAATTCCTAGTCGATCCTACTCTATTTAGCTAATCAACAAACCCTAATCAGCCCTTAACACGTAAATCAATTAAAATCTGATTTAGCACCGTTTCACGAAACCTATCAACTTGATCAAAATCAACAGCATCCATATATATACCCTTAAGCTGAGACCTATACGTCTGCCATGACGCTAAGGTCTCTTTTAGTGTTTTACTCAAAGGTCGTTCTAATCCCTGGTCTTGCAGATTTTCCGGATTTCCTTGCCAGATTGCCAAATGCCTCTCCGGAAAAGCAATTCCAATTACTTCATCCGGGTTGAGAGGGTGCAAGACAATTTCGATTAGTTGCCCTAATTGCTGAGCCTCACGTAATACCCAATCTAAGGCATCAAGGGTTTCATCCCCCTCTAAGCGAATCTGATCAAAATCCGTTAGGAAATGAGGAGCTAGATTCAACCAACCATCTGCAGTCAAGCCATGAAGAAAGAAGGGGTTTATGACACTTTTCTGAAGCAGTTTTAACGCATTTTCAGCTAGGGGCCAAGGACCTGTATGCTCTTTTTTTACTTTAAGCTGAGCAGAGTTCCCTAAGATCCAGGAGATATTCTCTTTTTCTATAGGTCTTTTTGTGGCCCGGGCTTCTATCAATGACCCAAGTTCCGAAGCTAACTCATCTTCCAGGGACATTTGCAGCCCTTGAAGCTGCTTTTCGATCTCAATAATTGAAGAACGCTGTTTTTCCAGCTTCTCTTCATCACAAAACTTACTAAAGTCTGTAAACTTCTCAACTACACCGGGAGCCTGCCAACGCAGGGGAGAAACCTCCATGGCATCGATCATTGCTAATCCTATCTGAGGCATAACGAAACCTGCCATCGAATCCGGATCTCGCACTGACCGCAGGAAATCAATGTCATATCCTCGATCCAGTAGTTCCAGGCCAATCACCTTAATGAGTGTCGATTTACCGGTTCCAGGACCGCCCAAAAGGACATAAGCACGTTTCCAAGTCGGCATCATGTTTGGTAATAAGGATATGTACCCTCTAGTGGTCAGTCCTTCGGCAAAGTAATGTCGCACCCCAGTCTTATTTCTCATGCTTGTTACCCCCGTCGTTTTTTTCGGTCAGCGTAGTCTATGCAATTAAGGTTAGGAAGGCCACAAAACCGCGGTTCGATATTAGATATTCGTGGTTCGAATTGAGAATAATTTAAGGCACGCTCCATTTAATAGAGCGTGCCTTAAAGGTTAAGATTAACTTATTTTATTTTTCCTTGTAAAGTCTGCAGCGCTTTGCGTAGTTGAGAATCAAAATTTTTGTCTTGGGGAGTAATAGTAGCTTGTTCTCCCTTCCCTAGCTCAACCACTATATCCGGGTCAATTCCCTTTTTATGAATGTCCAGCTTATTAGGAGTTAAGTATTTGGCAGTTGTCAATTTAACACTGGTTCCTCCGTCTAGGGGGAAGATTGTTTGAACAATCCCTTTGCCAAAGGTTTTCACTCCTACTAAAGTTGCTGTCCCTTTATCTTTAATGGCACCTGCAACAATCTCGGAAGCGGAGGCACTCTCTTCATTAACAAGTACCACCATAGGCATTCCCAGATAGGTTCCTGTAGACATCTTTGTATCCACATTCCCTTGCTTATCAACAATGTACACAACCGGCCCTTCGGGGATGAAGTAACTGGCAACTTGTACCGCAGCGTTAAGCTCCCCACCATGGTTATATCTCATATCTAAAATAAGACCTTTAAATCGTTTAATGTCCATAGTATCGAAAGTTTCTTTCAGTTCTTTCCCTGTATCTGAACCGAACTGAGTTATACTGACATAAGCAATATCCGGATTTCCCGGCAATGCCAGACCGTCAACCGTTGGAACGGTTATGTTTTCCCTGGTTAAGCTCACGGTGAAGGTCTTATTGGCGCTCTCCCTGTATAAAGCTAATTCTACCTTTGTACCAGGCTCGCCCCTCATTAGCCCAACAGCTTTATCTTGTTCCATCCCTGCAGTATCGGCATCATCTATCTTACTGACAACATCCCCCGATTGAATCCCTGCTCGACTTGCCGGTGAATTTTTGATCGGACGCAGGACTACCAGCTTTTTAGGATCTTTGAGGCTTAGGACAATTCCTATCCCTCCAAACTTTCCTTCAAGCATTTGAAACAATTCTTGGTTCTCCTGGGCATTCATGTACGTCGAATATGGATCTCCTAAGATTTCTACGATACCTTTTGTTGCACCTTCCACAAGCTGATCTGTTGTTACATTTTCTAAGTAATCCTTGCGAATAAGCTGCACAACATGTACTAGCCGCCCAACATTATTGACGTTAGTAATTACTACACCACTTACCAAAGTGGTCACTAATACAGAGAAAATCAGGAAGACGACTCCTACATGTTTGGCTATTCGTTTCATGTTCCACTCTTGCAATCCACTAAACTCCTTCCTTCTCTTGCACTAGTCCTTAGGCGCTGGTCCTCGCACATAAGTTCAACTTGGCATCCACTCTCTTTGGAAAGGCACTGCCAAGTTTCTAAGACTTGCTCTATTATATGCTTATCCCTCACTAGAAATACTGCTTATCTCTTTAATTAGGAAAATACTGTAAAGGATCTGTGGTGTTTCCGCCTACCCTAACTTCAAAATGCAAATGTGCTCCTGTGCTCCATCCAGTTGAGCCCACAGCTCCAATTGCTTCATTGGCCTCAACAGATTGCCCCTCCTTTACATCTATTCGTGACTGATGTCCATAGAGGGTAGATATTCCACTTCCATGGTCGATAATCGTCATATTTCCATAGGCCGTATTCCAACCGGCCATAATGACTACCCCAGCACCTGCCGCATTAATCTTTGCCCCGGTGGGGGCAACAATATCTGTTCCCGTATGTAAACTTCGTTTTTTGGTAATGGGATGAATCCTCCAGCCATAGGGGCTGCTAATTTCATAATATCCTGGCACCGGCCAGGTTGAAATTGTCCCATTTAAGTTGCCTGTTCCTTTTCCCGACTGGGCAGCTTGTAATTTTCGGATCTTCTCGGACAGAGATTTAGACTCGGATTCCAATCGCTCCAGCTCGTCAAAGGCAGCCTGTTGGGCTTTTAGACTATCATCTAAGGCAACCCGTTGTTTTGACTTTTTCCCCTCAAGATCAGCGCTTACCGAAGCTGCCTGGGCTTCAAGATCAGCTGCTTGATCTCTTTTAGCCTGTAATTCATTCTTCTTTTGAGAAATTTGTGCTTTCTGTTCTTCAATATCCGCAAGTAGCTGCCGATCATTGTCCACTAATCTTGAAAAATACTCCATACGAGTAATGAAATCACTAAGATTGGAAGACTGAAAAAGAAGCTCCAAATGGCTAATCTGACCGCTCTCATATATCCCACGCGCCCGTTTACCTAGGGCCACTCTCCGCTCGTCAAGCTCCTTCTGCTTTTGATCAAGTTGCTCTTGTGCTAAGGAAACTTGGTTTTGGGCTTGAGCAAAGGCAATTTTCTTCTGGTTAAGGGTCTGCTGAGCTGTATCAATTTCGGCTTGTAATTGATTCAACTGAGCTTTTATAGTATCTGTTGTATAGGTAATCTTGTTTAGTTGACCCTGAGCCTGATCTTTCTGTTTTTCAATATCATTCTGTTGCTGAATACTATCCCCCAGTTGATCAGCCATTGAAGGCAATGCCGCCGTCCCAAGCAAAAGAAGGCTTATTATCATAACCGGAATAACTTTCTTCCTGAACAAACGACCCCTCCGTCCTTAAGTTTACTAGTTGGGTTAGCGCCAAAATCCAATAATAATTCATTAAAAACCTGCCCCCACATAATAGTGGGGGCTTAAACACAATCACGACTCTAATCTTAAGCACGAAGAAACTTCTGTAAAGAAAATACGCTTCCTATAGCACCCATGGCCATACCTGCTAGTAATAATCCCAGGGTTACTTGACGAAAAAGGACTTGGTTTTGCACTACCGGCAAAAAGGTTAAGGTTGATTGGACATACACTGTAATCCAATTGTAGCCAACCCCGACAATGATAGCAGCTAATGTTCCTCCAACTAAACCTAGTGCTAAACCCTCAATCAGAAAAGGCCAACGTATAAAACCATTGCTTGCGCCAACTAATTTCATAATTTGGATTTCTTTTCGGCGGGAAAAAACATTAATTTTAACATTAATAGAAATTAGTACAACTGCTGCAGCTCCAAAGGCAGCAACAACACCAAAACCAATCCACCTCAGCCACTGGGTAAATTTGAGCAGTTGATCTACAAATTCCTGTCCATAGCGGACTTTGTACAGCCCCGGGTTAGTTTCCAGTGACTGAGCTAGAGTTTTAACGTTCTGAGGATCCGTTACCTTGACCGTTAACTTATCCGGAAAAGGATTGGTCCCTCCTACATCAGCAACAATGCTGCTTTGGGTTCCTCCGATTGTTTTTCCAAAGTCCTCAAGAGCTTGTTCCTTTGTTACCAAGGACACTGACTCTACTCCAGGCATCTGTTCAATCTGGCTTTTCAAATCTTGAACCTCTTCAGGTGTATAGCTCATTTGTACAAATGCACCAATTTCTAACTCAGATTCAAAAGATTTTGCCATATTAGCGGTGTTAGCTAAGAAAAAAATCGAGTAGCCCAAAATTACCAGCGAAACCATGACAGTTATAACAGACGCCAGGCTAAGCCAGGGATTTCGCCTCATGGAGTTAAATGTCTCGCGAAAAATATACCCAGAGGAATTAAACATCGTAGCCGTATCCCCCCTGTTCCTCGTCGCGAGCAACTCTGCCATTTTCTATGGCAATAACACGCTTTTGCATTTTGTTAACAATAGCTCTGGCGTGAGTAGCCATAACAACAGTCGTACCTCGTTTATTAATCTCATATAACAAATCCATAATGTCCCAAGCAGTATCCGGATCGAGGTTACCTGTAGGTTCGTCAGCCACCAGTAAAGCAGGATTATTAATAATCGCCCTGGCTACACAGACCCGCTGTTGTTCACCTCCGGATAGTTCGTGGGGATAGGCTTTCTCTTTTGCCTTAAGACCAACAAGATCTATCGTTGCCAGTGTACGACTTCTTACCTCACGTTTAGGAACTCCAATGACCTCAAGAGCAAAAGCTACGTTTTCAAACACCGTCTTGTTTGGCAGTAGCTTAAAGTCTTGAAAGATTACTCCAATACTGCGCCTTAAATACGGCACTTCCCGCTCTTTCATTCTCACAAGGTTTCGACTGTTAATTTGGACTTGTCCTCGAGTAGGAATTTCCTCTCGATATAATAGCTTAATCAACGTTGATTTGCCGGCCCCACTGGGTCCCACCAGAAAAACAAAGTTCCCTTTGCCAATTTTTAGATTGACATCGACAAGGGCTCTGGCACCATTCGAATAAATCTTGGAAACATTGGTTAATTGAATCATGTTTTCCTCCTTGATTATACGCCACGCCCTATTTTCTCTATAACTCTTGTTTTATTCGACACTTGCCGTCGTTTTCCTGTTTAACCGCTAAACATTCTTATGTTTTGTCAGGATTTAGATTCTTTGGAATACAAAAAGAGACCAACACTCTCAAAAGAATGTTAGTCTCAATCATATCTTTCTTAATAGCTTTATAAGCCTAAGTCTCTGTGCTGATTAGTTCGACTTTTTAAGAATAACATCATGAACTGCTTTGATCAATGCGGCCTTAGTCAATCCGTATTTTTCAAGGAGCTCCTGAGGTTTTCCGGACTCACCGAAGGAGTCCTTCAGTCCGACCCTTACCATAGGAGTGGGATTGTTTTCGGCAAGAACCTCTGCGACAGCACTTCCCAGTCCTCCGATAATGTTATGTTCCTCTGCCGTGACAACTGCTTTAGTAGTTTTAGCAACCCTCAGGATTGTCTCTTCATCTAAGGGCTTTACCGAGGCAACGTTAACCACACTCACACTAATCCCTTCAGCCGCCAGTTCATCGGCTGCTTCCAGAGCCATAGAAACCATTACACCATTTGCCATAATAGCTGCATCTGTACCTTCTCTTAGGACATTTGCTTTACCAATCTCAAACTGATAATCCTCGTCAAAAAGTAAAGGTACATCTAAGCGCCCCATCCGAATGTAAACAGGGCCATAATACTTGGCAGCTGCCAGAATCACTTGGCGAGTTTCCTCTCCGTCTGCAGGCACTAAAACAACCATATTGGGAACAGCCCGCATAATTGCCACATCTTCAATTGCCTGATGTGATCCGCCGTCTTCACCTACTGTTATTCCGGAATGAGTTGCTGCTATCTTTACATTAAGTTTTGGGTAAGCAATGGAGTTACGGATTTGCTCAAATGCCCGCCCAACAGCAAAAATAGCAAAAGTGCTCGCAAAGGGAATTTTACCTGCTGCAGCTAATCCTGCTGCCGTCCCGAGTAAATTTGCTTCGGCAATTCCCATGTTGAAGAAACGTTCCGGATATTTTTTGCCAAAGTCAGCAGTCTTAGTTGACTTTGATAAGTCTGCATCTAAAACAACAACCTTAGGATTTTCCGCTCCTAAGACCAATAGTGCTTTACCATAGGCTTCCCGTGTCGCTACCTTATCAGCCAAGGTTTTCCGCCTCCTCTCGAAGTTCTTTAAGGGCCTGTTCTGCTTGTTCAAGGGAAGGAGCGTTGCCATGCCAACCAGCTTGATCTTCCATGAAAGAAACCCCTTTGCCCTTCACAGTCTTGGCAATAATCATAGTTGGTTTACCTTTAACTTGCTTGGCCTCAGTAAATGCAGCGAGCAAAGCATCAATATCATGCCCGTCAACTTCAATCACATGCCAACAAAATGCCTGCCACTTCTGGACGAGGGGAGCCGAACACATAACACTATCGGTCTTACCGTCGATTTGCAAACCATTATAGTCTAAAATAGCCGTTAAGTTATCCAGCTTGTAATGTGCAGCTGCCATAGCTGCTTCCCAGATTTGTCCTTCAGCCATCTCGCCATCGCCTAATACAGCATACACTCGATAGTCTTTTCCATCTAATTTACCTGCTAAGGCCATTCCATTAGCAGCGGATAATCCTTGCCCTAAGGAGCCTGTAGACATATCTACCCCAGGAGTCTTTTTCATATCGGGATGTCCTTGCAGCATATGTCCCGTTTGGCGAAGTCCCTGCAATTCCTCTTTGGGAAAATAACCCTTTTCCGCCAGGGCTGAATAAAGGACAGGAGCTGCATGTCCTTTGGAAAGGACAAAACGATCTCGATCCTCCCAGTGGGGATCCTTTGGATTAAGCCGCATTTCGTTAAAGAATAATGTCGCTACAATATCAGCAGCAGATAAGCTTCCACCTGGATGCCCTGATTTGGCAGCAGCAAGCATAGATATTATATCTTGACGTATAACATTCGCCACTCGCTTTAGTTCAAGTGCAGTCATACACAATTCCCTCCTTTAACAGATCTTTTAATCTTATTTGTTATTAAAAATGTTTATTGTACAGTTTTAGTTTTCTGAAGAAAGGCAGCAATAAATTCGTCAATTTCACCGTCCATTACAGCCGAAACATTGCCGGTTTCCACATTAGTACGATGGTCTTTGACTAAGCTATAAGGATGGAAGACATAGGATCTTATTTGGCTTCCCCAGGCAATTTCTTGTTGCTCACCTCGAATTTCAGAAATCTCAGCTTCCTGCTCTTTCCGCTTAAGCTCCAGCAACTTTGCCTGTAAGACCCGCATGGCCGCAGCTTTATTCTGAGTCTGGGAACGTTCACTCTGGCACTGAACAACAACCCCACTTGGCAGGTGTGTAATTCTGATGGCAGAATCCGTCTTATTAACATGCTGACCGCCAGCCCCGCCTGATCGATAGGTATCTACTCTTAAATCCTCAGAATCAATGGCTATCTCCTCATTATCCTCAGCAACTTCAGGAATTACGTCTACGGAAGCAAAGGATGTATGACGGCGTCCAGATGCATCAAAGGGCGAAATCCTAACTAAACGATGTACACCTTTTTCGGATTTAGAATACCCATAGGCATTTTCACCACTAATAGACAGAGTTGCGCTTTTAATTCCAGCTTCTTCACCCATTAAAAGATCTAGGGTTTCCACCTTGAACCCATGACGCTCAGCCCATCGAACGTACAGACGGTAAAGCATTTGTACCCAATCTTGAGCTTCTGTCCCCCCGGCTCCGGCATGAAGAGTCAAAATGGCATTGTTCCGGTCGTATGGCCCGGAAAGCAATAACTCCAATTCTAAAGCTTCAAACTTTTGCATTAGGGTTTTTATTCCTTGCTCAATCTCTGATTCCAAACTAATATCGTCTTCCTCCGTGGCCAGTTGCCAGAGAGTAGCTGTCTCCTCAAGCTCTTGCTCAAGGCCTTCATACAATTTAACCTTATTCTGATGTAAAGATAATTCCTGCATGATTTTCTGAGCATTCACCGGATCATCCCATAAATCCGGTCGGTGGAATTCTGTTTCTAGAGCACTTATCTTGTCACAACGCTTAGCAACGTCAAAGAGAAACCCTCAAATCTGCCAAAGACAGTGATAATGTTTCTAGATCCTTTTTCCAATCAGAAAGCACCCTATTCACCCTTTCCAAAATCCATTAACCTTCCAAGCTATGGTCTGTTTACTTCTTTTTCTTAGCACCACAGCACTTCTTATATTTCAGCCCACTTCCACAGGTACAAAGGTCATTGCGCCCAATTTGTTCTCCAGTGTGTATAGGTTGGCTTGGTTCGCCTTCATAGCGATTTTCTGTTACATTACGAGGCTGTTCAGCTACTTCTTCTCGAACTTGTGGACTCACTCTCATAATGTAGCGGATAATATCATCTTGTATGGATTCAATCATCGCTTGGAACATTTCATAACCTTCACGTCTATATTCAACGAGGGGGTTTTTCTGACCATAGGCACGCAGCCCAATTCCCTCTCTCAGCATATCCATAGCGTCAAGATGATCCATCCATTTGCTATCAACCACTTGCAGCATCACTGCTCGCTCAACTTCTCGCATTAAATCCGAGCCAAACAACTCTTCCCGGCTCTTATAAAGAGCTTTTGCTTTGTCTACCAACATCTCTTCAATTTCTTCTGCGGATAGATCAGCTAACTCTTCAGGGGATAAGTGAATCCCCGGCAGAAAGAAACCTTCTGCATATTCGACTAAGCTGGTCAAATCCCATTCTTCGGGAAATGTACTTTCGCCGCTAAACATAGTGATAGTATTAGAAGCCGCCTTCTCTATCATATCCATAATATTGTCATGGAGATTTTCTCCCATGAGTACAGCACGCCGCTGAGCATAAATGACCTCACGCTGCTGATTCATGACATCATCATAATCCAATACATGTTTCCTGATTTCAAAGTTGCGATTCTCAACTCGACGTTGAGCGGTTTCAATGGAGCGGGAGATCATTTTGGACGTAATAGGTACGGAGTCATCCATCCCTAGTTTATCCATGATTCCCATGATATTATCTGCCCCAAACAGCCGCATTAAGTCATCTTCTAATGAAATGAAGAATTGGGTTGAGCCGGGGTCGCCTTGTCTACCCGCACGCCCTCTCAATTGGTTGTCGATCCGTCTGGACTCGTGACGCTCTGTCCCGATTATATGCAAACCGCCTAAGTCGCTCACTCCATCACCAAGAATAATATCTGTTCCGCGACCAGCCATGTTTGTGGCAATAGTTACCATCCCCGCCTGCCCGGCTTGAGCAACGATTTCGGCTTCTTTTTCATGAAATTTAGCGTTGAGAACTTGGTGAGGTACCCCACGTCTGCCCAGCATTGAACTTAAATGCTCTGATTTTTCAACAGATACCGTTCCTACTAAAAGTGGTTGTCCCTTAGCATGGCGTTCAATGATATCCTCAACTACCGCTAAGAACTTTCCTTCCTCCGTACGATAAATCACATCTGAATCATCTTTACGCAGCAAAGGCCTGTTCGTTGGGATTTCTACAACGTCCAATTTATATATCTTGCGGAATTCCGGTTCTTCTGTCATAGCCGTTCCTGTCATACCAGAAAGTTTTTCATACATTCTAAAGTAATTCTGGAAGGTGATGGTGGCTAAGGTCTGAGATTCTTTTTCAATCTTTACGCCCTCTTTAGCCTCTATCGCTTGATGGAGGCCTTCACTATAGCGCCGACCAAACATTAAGCGACCGGTGAACTCATCGACAATAATAACTTCTCCATCTTTGACGACGTAATCACGATCTCGTTTAAACAACATATGTGCTTTCAAAGCCTGGTTGACATGATGAGCCAGCTCTGTATGAATGTCTTCATACAGATTATCAACGCCTAACATACTCTCAACTCGACTGACGCCTTTTTCTGTGAGAGTTACAACCCGTTCTTTTTCAATGATTTTATAGTCATCCTCGTTCTTTAAGCGTGGAATAATCATGGCTACTCTGAAATATAACTCCGTAGGCTTATCTGCTTCACCGGAAATAATCAGAGGGGTACGCGCCTCATCAATGAGAATCGAATCTACTTCATCCACAATGGCATAATGTAGATGACGCTGGACTAAGGCTTCAGGCCTTGTCACCATATTATCTCTCAGATAGTCAAAGCCAAATTCATTATTAGTTCCGTAGGTAATATCTGAGGCATAACTGTCTCGCCGTTGCTCATAGTTTAGGCCATGGACTATGAGGCCAACGGATAAACCTAAAAACTTATAAATCCGTCCCATCATTTCACTGTCACGACGAGCTAAGTAGTCATTGACAGTAATAACGTGAACTCCTTTTCCGGTTAAGGCATTCAAATAGGCCGGCAAAGTAGCTACGAGGGTTTTTCCTTCCCCTGTACGCATCTCGGCAATCCGGCCATCATTGAGTACCATTCCCCCAATTAACTGAACATCATAGTGCCGCTGATTAAGAACCCTGCGGCCAGCCTCTCGTACAACCGCAAAGGCCTCTGGCAATAAGCTGTTGAGACTTTCTCCTCGTTCCAAACGACCTCGAAATTCTGCAGTCTTACCAGTCAATTCATCATCGCTCAATGCTTGGATCGCTGGTTCAAAGCTATTAATCACTGCAACACGTTTTTGATACTTTCGTATTTCGCGTGCATTATCATCAAAAAAATCTAAAAGCCCCATTATGTCCACCTTTCTCAATTTTATATATTCATTAATTCTAACATCCTTGGGAAAGGTCTGCAACCAAGCATGCCGAATTAGCCATGGGATATTTTTCCTATGTATGTTTGAATAACCGGATATGACGGATATTTGCCTCGTATAAGCACATAGAGAGGCCCGCCTAAGCGGGCCTCTCGCTTGAATATCAAAAGCGATAGATCTCTCCGGGGACAACATCCGATTACCCGGTTTCTTTTATTATGTCTGAGGTTGCAGTAATCCATAATCACCATTGTTACGCAGATAGACAACATTCATTTCTTGGCTTTCGGAATTTGTAAACACAAAGAATGAATGCCCTACTAGATTCATTTGCATAATAGCTTCTTCTACAGACATTGGCTTTGCTGAAAACTTCTTATGTCGAACAATCTCTTCACGCGGCTCTTCTGCAGCCGTTGACTGCTTAGGATCATGATCCTTCAATACTTTTGTGCGCATCCGCCTATTAATTCGAGTCCGATATTTATCAATTTGACGTTCTAACTTCTCAACGACCATGTCAATAGACGAATACATGTCTTCAGTCTCTTCTTCGCCTCGCAGAATTATGCCATTGAGCAGAGCCGTAACTTCCACCCGATGACGGTCGCGCTCGACAAGTAAGGTTACTTGAACGTCCATAAACTCATCCGAGTATTTGGCCAATTTACCCACACGTTTCATTACGTACTCTTTAAGGGCGTCTGTAAGTTCGATATGTTTTCCACGAATATTAATGTTCATTAATTCAACCCCCTTCTATGCTGGTATATAAGTAATATTCCCGATTTACATAAAAAATCCTGCTTAATATTAATATATTGTTTCTAACTTGATTTTTTTCTACTAATTCCCCAAAGAGAGAATCGCCGATTGCCATCAACGATTCTCTCTTACAACAATATCTTCTTTATGGATTAGCGAACTGTTACATTAGATGCTTGTTCTCCACGCGGCCCTTGCATAACATCGAACTCCACATTTTGTCCCTCTTCAAGAGTACGAAATCCATCACCAATGACAGACTGAAAATGCACAAAAATATCTTGCCCATTTTCTTGCTCAATAAATCCGTAACCCTTTTGTTTACTAAACCATTTAACTTTACCTAACACTTAAAAAAACCCTCCTTGAATTGTCAAAGTTCAGAGGCTAACCGCCTCTACTCGACTATTACAAAGAGGATACCCAACATTACCTAACTTTAAACCTCCAGTAAAGCTCCTTTTAATACACTACAAAGAGTGTCAAAAGGACCGTCCCCACAGCACGCCAACGCAGCCAAGCCCAGAAGCGCCTTTCTACAAAGCTACTACAGCCTCTCTTATGCCAAAGGCCCAAGGAGCTTGTTAGTAATGACTTATTGACCCCCAACGGCCACCCCAGAGGAGCGGTTTCTGCTAAGCGGATGCTTTAGTGAAGCCGCGGTACAGACGAGCGCTGACGGTTCGCGCCCTCGTAGCGCGCCACTGGTTCACATTCATCGCGCCCTGAGGTTTGGTGCGCTCGCGAACCGTCCAGCTCGTCAGCGGCGTAACGAGCAGACGTGTGCAGAAACCGCTCCTCCCAAAAGCTAGGCATATAAAAAACGCTCCCCTTCCCCAAGAAAGAGAGCGCCAAAACGCGTGTACAAAAAGCTTATAATATTTTACTTAAAAAGGCCTGAGTTCTTGGATTCTTTGGATTCTCAAACACCTCATTAGGTTTTCCCTCTTCCATGATAATCCCTTCATCCATAAAAATCACTCTGTCTCCCACTTCACGGGCAAATCCCATCTCATGGGTTACAACGACCATAGTCATTCCTTCCCGGGCTAGATCCTTCATAACGGATAAGACTTCTCCAACCATTTCCGGGTCAAGAGCGGAGGTAGCCTCATCGAAAAGCATAATCTTAGGTTTCATGGCTAGTGCTCGAGCAATAGCAACCCGTTGCTGCTGTCCACCAGAAAGACGATCCGGATATTCATCAGCTTTATCATATAAGCCGACTTTAGCTAAAAGCTCCATCCCATTCTTCCGGGCTTCCGCTTTATTGCTTTTGCGTACGACTTCAGGCGCAAGGATAATATTTTCAAGAGCAGTCATATGGGGAAAGAGATTAAAGCGTTGAAAGACCATGCCGACCTCCCGACGAATCGCATTCACATTGACATCAGAGTTCAGTGGAATTCCATCTACGGTTATTTCCCCTCTGGTCGGCTCTTCTAATTTGTTTAAGCAACGCAAGAACGTACTCTTGCCAGAGCCACTGGGGCCAATGACGACGACAACTTCCTTTTCTTTAATATGGCAATTAATCCCTTTAAGAACTTCTAGCTTTCCAAAATATTTGTGTAAATCCTTAACCAAGATCATTCTTCCCCAACCTCCTTTCCATATAGGCAACCCATTGAGCTATTAACTGAGTCATTACCAGATAATATAAGGCTACCGTTAAATACATAGGAAGGGGTTGATATGTTCGTCCAACGATAATCTTTCCTGTATAAAAGAGCTCTTGAATCGCAATTATGGATAACAGTGAAGAATCTTTAAGCAATGCAATAAATTCATTGCCCAAAGGAGGAATTGTTCGTTTAAAAGCTTGGGGAAGGATAACATAGCGCAATGCCTGAGCTTGGGTCATTCCTAACGACCTGGCAGCCTCAGTTTGGCCCCGGTCAATAGACTGGATACCTGCTCGAAAAATTTCTGCAATATAGGCCCCTGAGTTAAGTCCCATCGCTAATATACCCGCTGTATACTGGTAATTATCAGGCATCGTCTGCCATTTGAGGAGCATCGGAATTCCAAAATAAACCAAAAAGATTTGAACCAATAAAGGGGTCCCTCGAAAGAAATCTATATAAGCAATTGCTCCCGCACGAACCACCTTCCGTTTGGATAGCCGTGCCAAAGCCATAAATAGACCAATGATAACCCCAATAGCAACCGCACCTGCCGTAAGCTCTAAAGTTAGCAGTGCCCCTTTAGCAAGAATAGGCATATTATCTACAACCACATGCCAGTTCATTCCCATATTATCCTCCTATCGATTAATCTATTTTTGCAACTATCATAAATGAAGTGAATAGCTTCATTTGAAACACCTGTTTGCCACTTCATATAACATCGCTAAAATTATATATTTTACTGCAATTTTTTACAAGTAGAAACATTTTAGTAATATCTATCAGAAGAGGCTTTTGTGTTGTTAAAGAAAAAGTATAACTGCAATTGTAGAAGCGAGCCCTGTGTTTGAATGAACAAAGATTGATTATACCCATCATAAGAACAATATTCAAGAAGTAATTTATCCCTTGTTAGTAACGAATTTGCTTTAGATGACAGCTTTTAATTATATTTGAACCAACCATGTTAGTCATAATCAACTTCAAGAAAACTAAAGGAAGGCACTATATATTCAAGTGCCTTCCTTTAATTAAACAAACCAGTTAGAATTGATCCTTAAAATTTGGGAGCATCCTCTTTGAACCACTTTTTGTAAATCTCATTGTATTTACCGCTATCCATGAGTTTTTTCAATGAAGCATTCATTTTATCCGCTAATTCCTTATTGTCAAGCTTCATAGCTATACCATAATACTCTTCTCCTGAGTCTGCGTTTATCGATTCAATTTGGGCATTAGGGTTTTGAGCTTGGAACCAAAGTACAACCGGAGAATCAGCAACAACTGCATCAACACCACCGCTGATTAAGGCATTCATAGCGTCTGGGGTAGTGTCATATTTTTTAGTTTCCATACCTTTTTCTTCAACGGCATATTGTCCTGTAGTATTCAGTTGAACTCCAATTTTCTTTCCTTTTAGATCATTCAAGGATTTGAAATTAGCACCCTTTTTCATGGCGATGTATTGGCCACTTAAAAAGTATTTGTTACTGAATTGGACACTTTTTGCTCGTTCCTCGGTAATTGTCATAGCAGAGATAACACAATCATACTTTCCTGCTTGTAAAGCTGGAATTAAGCCATCAAATGCAGCTGTCTCAATATTAACTTTTGTATAACCCATATCTGCTCCGAGAGCCTGGATAAGCTCAATATCAAATCCCGTAGCTTTTTGGCTTTCATCCATAAACTCAAAGGGAGCATAGGCGATATCAGATCCAACTCTTAAAACCTTTTCTTCGGGAGCAGGATTAGACGATGGAGCAGGTGTGCCGGTACTTCCACAACCAGCCAGGGTCAAAAGACTTAAACTAAGTAGTCCCGTTAAGATAAAACGAAATTTTGACTTAAACATTTATATTCCCCCTCTTTTGGATGAACCTAGCATACTCTTCTGAAAGCTTTTTCAAAAAGCTTTATTGTTATGCATCAGCTCGTCCTTCTTTCTTTCGATTATACTTATTTGCGAATAATTATACAACCCTTTTTTAGTCTTTATGTAAGATCCGATTATTTATCCAGTCACTTTATCCCCTTAAGTTACACACAGGCTCCTGTGGATAATGTGGATAAGTATTGTTTTTTGCCTATTTGGCGGGAGAATCGGTGTGCATAACTCTGTTAATACTCAAACTAAGTTTACGGTCTCTTATAATTAATCTTAATTGCATCTAACTCAAGAAGAAGTATTGTATTAAACGAATGCTTCATGCTAAATTTGGCAGGTCAAAGCATATAACTTTTCTCTTCCAATTATTTTCATCTATGCAACCTGACCAGAAAAAAAATAAAAAGCACTGGTCGACTCATAGCCGACCAATGCTTGTCAATTCTAAGTATGAAATATTAATGCTTAAGATTAATATTGATCGCGAGCTGGGCGATGATGCTGATAGCACTCACGGCAGTATACTGGACGATCAGATGTAGGTTGGAAAGGTACTTGTGTCTCAACTCCGCAGTCCCCACAAACGACCGTAAACATTTCACGTGATCTTCCTTCTTGGGAATTACGGTTTTGTTTGCGAATGTTGCGGCATTCACGGCAACGCTGAGGTTCATTTTCGAAACCTTTCTCAGCATAGAATTCTTGCTCCCCAACTGTGAAAATAAAAGTCACTCCGCAGTCTTTACACACTAGATCTTTGTCTTCAAAGGCCATGAAAGATATTCCCCTTACGTAAAAAAATGTAATAGGCGGTGCCCATCCATTTACAATTATAACTCTTATCATACAAAGGCACAAGTCTTTTTTCTAGCCCTTTTCAAGGCCTGCGGCCAAACACAAGCCATAAACAGCTTCCACTCCGCTTGTCCTTAAAACCTCTGCAACGGCTTCAAAAGTTGCTCCGGTAGTGGTTACATCATCGATTAACCAAACACTTCGGCCTTTCAGGTACCCGGGGTTACTTACTACAAAAGTACCTTCTAAATTGCGCAGTCGTTCCTGACGAGAAAGCAAAACTTGAGAAGATCTTTGTTCAATTCGTTCAACACCCCTAAGAATCGGCAAACCTAATTCCCAATGCAAGGCAGAAGCTATTACCTCCGCCTGATTGTAACCTCGTTCAGTTAATCGTGCCTTATGCATTGGTACTGGAACTAAACCATCCACTGCTGGAAGTTGTCTAATGGCCCATCCTGAAAAAGGGTGGGAAATCTTGCTAATAAGTCGAGGATGGGTACTGTATTTAACAGTGTGAATAAAATCCTTCAACCCTCCCGAATAGTGCCCCCAAGCGGTAATTTGATCTAATTGTTTGGGTCCTCTGCCGGACACACAATCAGAGCAATAAGTCTTCTCAGTTAAAACCAGCTTTCCACACCCTCTACAACGTCCCAATTCAGGATGAAGTAGGTTTGCCCTGCAACTTGGGCAAATAGGGCCATGCTCATCTCCGCAGAAGACACAAATCTGTTCACCTTCATACCATAGAGTTCGCGTGGCTTCAGCCAGTTCTTCGAATATGCTCTTCAATCCTGCCGCCTTCTTTCTTCGGATTGATACCCTGGCCTAAAGTACAATAAGCCAAGAAATTATCAAAGTTGGATCAACCCCAATTTTAAGGCTAATTTATTCTGTTCCTTAATCCAGCCCACCGCAGTCTTTATAGCCGGTGTCATGTTCTTCGATACAAAAACCGCTTCTCCGCCTGAGTATTCTGCAGACCTTCCTACCCTTCCAGCCATCTGAACCAATGCGCGCTCATCAAAGACTGGATGGTCTGCCCCGAAAACTACCACTTGGATCCCGGGCAGGGTAATTCCTCTTTCTAAGATGGTTGTACTTACAAAAATATCATATTGGCCTTTCTTTAATTTTTTAAGTTTTGTACCACGCTCAGAATCCGAACTATAACTTCCTTCAACACTCCAAAATGGAAACTGCTTTTTCAAACTCCTAATCCAGGGATCTACCCAGGAAATTTTGGGCACAAAAATAAGCAATGGGCCGCTTCTCCTTAATAATTGGAGCCTTTCTATTAGAAAGCTTGTACACTCATTGCCTTCGAAAGAACCACTGTACTTTGCCCAAATCGGAACGGGCAGAGGCTTTCTATGATGCCTAGCCGGTAGTCGAATAAGCAACATTTTACCTTTCCGAACAGATTTCAGGGCTTCAGTTGAAGGGGTTGCCGTGAGACATAGCAATTTACCACCTGGGCGCAGGGCATGGTTTAATCCCCAATCTAATGCTCTATTTCCCCGATAGGGAAAGGCATCCATCTCATCAAGAAAAATAATATCAAAGCATTGCCAAAATCTTAGTACCTGGTGGGTTGTTGCTAATACCATATTTCCTAACTGGAATCTATTTGAAGTGTTACCCGTCAGCACTTGAACTGGATAATCAGGAAAGTCCCTTTGGAATCTTGGCGCTATATCGTATATTACATCTTGTCGTGGTGCAGCAAAAAGGACGGATTTCCCCTGTTCTAAGGCCCCAGCAGCTGATGGGAAACAAACCTCCGTTTTACCCGCTCCACAGGCCGCCCATAAAAGTGCTTTATCAGAGGTTCCTGCAATGAATTCTGCTACCTGTTCACTAGCTAAGTTTTGTGCCTCTGTCAGACTCCAACGAGGCTGAAATAGTACTTTAGCCGAGCTATTCATAAGCAAACGCTGATCTCTATAAAGCACATCCAAAGATGTACTCGGCCCAATACTCCCACAACTTCCACAGGTTGCGGCTAAGCCATAAAAGCTGGGCCACTCTTCTACATCTTTTTCTCCACACCGCTGACATTGCCATCCCTTTGAATTTCTCTTCACTGAGGGAACCCATTGCGCTATTCCCTGAAGTACATTATTATGCACAAGATCTATGATCTCCCGATCTTTCAGCTTAAAGTCTTTGGCCAAGCCACGTAAATCTCTTACCGAAAGTTGCTTACCTCTGACCAGTTGATTGATAGCATACCAAGTTTGGTTACCCTTTCCAACCTCCCTTCCAAGCGGCATTGAGTCTTCAACCGAGGAAGATCTTTCCGGCACTTTCCATTTCAAATCTAAACCAGAGCTATACTGATTTAAGACTTTAGAGATATGTTTTTTTATGACCTCCAGATTCTCGCCGCAGAAATCCTTTGCCTGTCCCCTAGTCAATTGTTCAATAGTCCATTGAATTATTGCTAATGGCAGAGGGTCACTAAGATAGCAAACTACTCTCGAATCAAAGTTAGCCCTTTCTTCAAAAGGCCTAAATCTCAGTGTATACTTATCTTCTATGGTAAGAAAAAAGAGCATATATACCCCTCATCCATAAATATTACTACCCATCATTTAGCCATTCATTTAAATCTGTTTATTCTAATGGAAAGCTGCCAATCACAATGTCAGAAAATCTATTTTGTAAGGATTTTATGTATTGTCGGTCTGGCTCCAGCGACCAATCCGAATATATTTTCACCTCTAAAAATATCGGAATTTGATAGCGTTTCTGGAGCATGGGCAGCACTCCCTTAAGAAGCCATAGGCGATTCTCAATCTCTGAGTTAAACAATTCCAGATCAATCATCAAGGATACCGATTGATTTTTATTACCCAGTCGTTCCAGCCATGTACTTATTGACATCTGTAATTTCTCCGGTATAACCCACTCATATCGGGCGCCGAATATCCACAAAAATAATGCCAGTAAAAGTACAACTCCTATCATTAATGTCATTTTACTCCCCCTCTTACAACTTATGTTTTGGCAGGAGTTGTGTGAGTTGTCTTTGTCGGGCGTTATCTGCCAGCAGCTTTATATGTTCCGTTGGCAAAAAATCCTTGTGTCCTGGCCATAGCTTACGATCTAAACTGCTAAGTCTAGCTGCTCTTCTCTCAATAGTAAGGGGTACATTCTCCACCCAATGATAAAGGATTATAGACATTTCTGGTTGGGCGTCTCGATTAAGTTCGGCTGCTGCCCAAACAGCAGACTGAGCCCATTCATAGGCCTTAATTTCAAATGGTTGCCAGTAAATCAGGTTATTTATTGTATCTAACCCAGAATCCAGTTTCCCTTGTTTGAGTAAATGCTCGGCCAACTCTTGGCGGATCTTAACTTGAGTCTGATCCCATTTTAAACTCGTGGTCCATAACTCAATACTTGTATTAGGGGCCGACTCTTTACACTCCACAGCTTGCAAGTTCCATATTTGATTTCTCTCTACTAACTTAGGATCTAAAAGGATGCCTCCCAAAACCAGACAAAGGGTTATATTTAAGCTAACTATTCCTATCGTTTTTAGATAAGCAACGGATTTTTGCCGGGTTAGAAGCTGGGCTCTAACACTATCTTTTGAGTTATGGAGGGTTCCGACTAGCAACCAAAATAAAACACCTAAAGCGCCAAAGGAAAAATCCGCATCTAACAAACTGTGCATAACTAAAAACATCAAGGCTGAGAAAACTTTAAATTTTACTTTTAACTTTTCTAGTTCGTTACTTGAGATGATGTTGAAATTAGTTTTAGCCCAAGTCTTACCTAGCGCAGCCAGGGAAAAAATTCCCCAAATTCCTATACCAATAATCCCCAATACTCCTTGGTTTAACAATACATGAATGAAACTGGAATGTGGATCTGCTGTCCAATAAGGAAAATGCTGAACTGTTGGAAAGGCCCACCATCCCCCAGCTTGGGGAAGACCCCCAGAATTCCAGGCTAATACAATTCCGTCTTTAAAATAAACGATTCTTTCTTGCCAACTCGAAGAAGTAAAACCCCAAGCGATTAAGTTTTCCCAGGCTGATTTATAATAGAGAGGAATAAAGAAAATTCCGGCAATCCCCAGTACCACAATCCATAATTCTTTAAAGTATCTAGGAACTATTCCTAGTTTTTTAAAGTTATGGATTAAACCATTTCTGCTTGCGGTCTTGAGCCATATCAAGATCTGCTGCAATCCAAAAACTAATAAGAACAATCCTACCCCAGCTCGTGAACCCGTCCCCAATAAGGATATAAACAAAAATAAGACAACCGGTTTCTTTCCCTGAGATATTAAGAGAACCGCTCCCAAAAATGCTGCGGCAGCGTTAGGGTAACCAAAGACTGAGCTCAAGCGCCCCCCTACTTTACTTACCCAGGGCAGCCAACCAATGAAGGCAACACCAATTGCTAGCCATTCAACATAGTTTAAAAGCTGCTTTTTAGCGGTATCATTTAAGGCAATCTCCGTTCCCAGCCGATAGCAGAGCCAGAGGACTGCCCAATGCAACCCTTCAAATATGCCCTCTAAGAATTTGACAGGATGTAGAAGACCCAATAATGAAAGGAAAACTAATCCTAAAAGCATAGCATCCGTCGGGCTTAGGCTCAGGTACTGCTCCGCTATGTACTTACCCCTTCTATTTATTCTCTTAAACAGGCTATATAGGGAAAGGATAAATCCCAATAATAGCCATTCCCGGGGGTAATAAAGGCCATGGGCAATTAAACTCAGTCCTAAAAAAAGAGCCAGGAAGCGTACTGTGTTGCTCCTAGCTCTGATGTCTTGTTGTAAAGATGCACCAATCACTGATTCGAAGTCTTCTTCTCGAGGAAGAATTTAAGAGTTCCTTCTGCCGCCAATTCTTCTCCTACATAGGCTACACCCTTAGCAACTCCATATGTCTTCCTCAACTTGATAAGCTCAACTACCAAACGCAGTTGATCTCCCGGTATGACTTGTCTCTTAAACTTAACATCATCTAACCCGGCGAACAAGCCTAAGTAACCTTCATATTCCGGCTTTTTGAGAATAGCTACAGTTCCGACTTGAGCTAGTGCTTCTATGATCAAAACTCCGGGCATAATAGGATGCCCAGGAAAGTGCCCCTGAAAGAAGGAGTCATTTATCGTGACATTCTTAATTCCTACAGCCTTTTTTCCTTCTTCTAATTCAATGATCCGATCAACCAGAAGAAATGGGTAACGATGTGGAATAATCTTCTGGATTTCTTGGCTTTCTAACACTGAAATTCCTCCTAATTTTCGAACGTTAAACATCAAGGTTGACTTGCAGTTATCTCCCATGATGTCATATGATTAAGGTAATCCTACTAGAATTTTACTACATGCAAACAGTATAACCAAGTTTGGGGCTGAAGGGAAGTCACAAGGGTATGAAAAAAAAGTCCAAGATTCTACATATTATTGGTGGAGGAGAAATAGGCGGAGCGGAGAAGCATGTTTTGTCCGTACTCAAAAACTTAGATCGAACTCGTTTTGAACCTCACCTTATCTGCCTTACTAATGGCCCTTTTTCAGACATTGTCAAAGAAAATCATATACCCGTATCTACTTTCCCAATGCGCTTCCCAATTGATCTTACCCCTTTGCCTTCCTTAATCCGTTGGTTAAAAAGGAATTCTATCGACCTAATACATACCCATGGTTCTCGAGCTAATCTTCTGGGACGCCTTAGTGCTAAGTGGTTAAGCCTTCCTTGCCTGACCACCGTTCACAGCTCCCTAGCTCACGATTATCTCTCTCCCTGGTCTGCACGAATAGCTCTTGGGCTTGATCGCTTAACTCTGCCTCTAACATCAGGAATCATTACTGTTTCCGACTATCTAGGAAGAGAAGTTGAATTACGGGGCGGCAGAAATCTAAAAACTATTTATAATGGTTATTCATCGATTTCCTTTAATAATCCAGAATCGGATCGTCTTAACTTTCGCAAGAAATGGGGTATCCCTCAGGAGGCTCTTGTTCTCGGAACAATCGGTCGTCTCCATCCTACAAAAGGACAAATTCACCTTATTCAGGCAGCTACTCAATTACTCTTAAAATTTCCAAACCTGCACCTATTAATTATAGGAGACGGACCTTTAAGAGGGGATCTCGCTTCAGAGCTTGAACGAATTACTATTCCCCACACCTTTACCGGCTATCTGCCGACAGCATATCAAGCTCTTCCCGCCATGGATTTATTTGTCCTCCCCTCTATCAGTGAGGGCATGGGTCTGGTTCTACTTGAAGCAATGCAAGCTGGGATCCCAATTGTAGCAAGTGCTGTCGGGGGGATCCCCGAAGTCATCCGCAATGGCAAAGAAGGACTGCTCTTTTCCGCGGGGAATGTAACAGATTTAACAAACAAATGTTTATCAATTTTCGAAAACCAAGCTTTAGCCCAATCCCTAGTTCAAGGAGGTCGTAACCGCTGGCCCATGTTTTCCATAGATAGTATGATCAAAGAAACTGAACAAGTATACATTCGTGTCTTAAACCAAGCAAACATGTCCCCAAACACTTAACTTTCAGGTATACCTTAGTCGAAAGAACAGTATTGTCAATGAGGCAGAACACAATCAGTCCTATCAATGCTTAAAAGGTTGAGCTTATGAGCTCAACCTTTTATTTTCAATCATAATCCATTAGTACCTTAATCACCTTTTTCCGATTTGTCTTCTTTTTTATTACTAATTTGATCGTTTCTCTTTACATCAGCAGATAATGATGAATCTCCTTTTTCTTTACCCTTGTCACTATTCTTCGTCCCATGTTCCCCAATATCTTTCTTTAACTGGTTTACTTTTTCTTTTTCTTTACCTTTATCATTAATATCTCTGCCTTGATTAATTGTATCTCCGCTAGCCCCATTCTTCTTATTCTCTTCATTCGGATCATTTAGGTTATTATTCAGGTTTTCGGTATCGTTCTTTGGGTGATTATTCTTTGCATCTTTTTTATTGCTCTTATCAGGCCTACTATCCTTAACTGATGATACAGATTGCTGTTGCTGATCCTTCTTATTCTCATTTACTTGCACCTGAACTTTAGGGTTCTCCAGCAAATTTACTCGTTCTTTTGTATCCTTTAATTTCTCAACAGGAGTATCAACTCCCGCCTGTATAGCGGTCTGCCAAAGAGCATATTCACCTAAGGTAAGATTCTCCTTTAGGGCTAACTCCCGATCCTCAGCAGTTACTGCAAAGATCGCAACTTGGGGAGTAAACCCTTTTTCCTCAAAATCAGTTCTGAGCCAGGACATAATTCGCTCTTCGTTTAGTTTCTCTTCCACTTCTACAGAAGGGTTTGTTGAGAGTGGGGAATAACCTACAACAATCCAAGACTGTTCAGGTTTTAGATAGCTTTGATTATATGCCTCAATGACAAACTCTTCTAAAACACTATCTAACGGTCTTCCTTCAAAATCAATATTTTTAAGTAACCCTTCAGCATCCTCATTTTTAGAGTTTATTTTGAGCAAGTTCCCTTGATCATCAATAGTAAATTGAATGCTGGGATTAATATCAACTGAGAGTAAGGCGACGGCAGTCGGTGCCTGGTATAAGTTCCAAGCAAAGATCGTTGTTAAAACTAAAAAGAATAATGCCGCTACTCCTGCCAATGCCCTAAACTCTCCAAACCACTGCATAGAAGGCACTTGAATTTCAATTTCTTCACCTACCTCAGCGTTTTGACGCTTATGAATACGGCGAAAGGCTCCATCCTTATCAAGAACCGTATAGCGAAATCCCGACTTTTCCAGAACGACCGCCTTTATCTTATTCATCCCTTCGCCCCCCTTTCCCGCGGGAGAACATACTCCCGTAGATATACATAGTCGTTTTGGTTTGCTAAAAGCATGGCAACTGCAAGAATATACTTTCTTCCCCGCTCTAAAACCTTTGCATGTATTTGTGTTTTTATTCCTAAAGCTTGCATGGGTATTTTCCCTTTGCGTTCAACTTGCTGCCACAACTCAGGATCAAAGGCCAACTCTTGAGCAGCTCGGAGTAAAGTTTCTCGAGAATCTCGATGTTTAGGGGATACTTCTACCAAGTCCTGAAAAGTCAGTTTAAAGGTCAACAATGCTTTAGAGAATTGCCGAATTTCTTCTGCCCTTTCCAGGTTTTGTTCTTGCTCCCGAAAATCATCCAGACCAAGGTGGACATCAATCCGGCGTCCCAGGTCGTCTTGATCTATAGATATTGACTGACGCAATCGCTGTTTGCGATGATAATCAATCAATCTTCTTTTTATTAACACACGGGCATAAGCCAAAAAAGGTACCCCTTTATCCTCTACAAACAGGTCTATGGCTTCATTAAAAGCAATCAAAGCCTCAGATAGCTCGTCATCTCTACCCCATTCCAAAGAGCGAAAACAAGCTTGGCTAGCTACATGACGAATAAACGTTTGAGACTCTGCCAAAAAGCTCTCTCGAGCTGGTAAGTCGTCCTTCAAACGCTGCCAAGAATATTGTTTTTCCCATTCTGGCATGCTTTCTTCCTCCTAATTTCTAATACGAAGCCGGCTCTTGCTATTAGGGGGTTTATGTAATTATTTTTTGCCAAAGCACTTTGATCACAAAACGAGGCAATACAGTTTGTCGTTTCCATCGCCAAGGTTCTTTCCAAAGGCGATAGAGCCATTCTAATTTTAACTCTTGGATACGTCGGGGTGCTCGATCAACGATTCCAGCAAGGGCGTCAAAGCTGCCACCAACCCCTATACTCACCCTTGCTAATTCAGGATGCTCTGCATTCCAGTATTCTTGGCGGGGAGCCCCAAGCCCGACAAGGAGAATGTCCGGCTGAAAGGTACTGATCTTCTCTAGCAGACATACCTCTTCTTCCTCATTAAAGTAGCCATGAGATTCCTCCCAAACAATTCCGGGATATTTCAAAGCAACCTGCCTAGCTGCCTGAAGAGCTACACCTGGTTTCCCTCCTAAGAAAAAAATTCGCCATTTCTGTTGGTCTGCCACAGGAAATAAAGATTGAACCAGGTCAATCCCCGTTACACGTTCCTGAACCGGCGTCCCCAGTCGCGCAGCAGCCCAAACAACCCCAATGCCATCAGGGGTTACTAAATCTGCAGAATTAATCAACTCACGCAGCCGAGAATTTTTCCCGGATTCATAAATCATTTCCGGATTGGCCGTAACCACACGCATCCTTAACTGGCCTTCTATGGCTTTTCTTATTTCAGCAACCGCCTCTTGCATAGAGTAAGAATCAATGGTAATCCCCAGCACATTAACTCGCATAACAACCATTCCTTTGTAACCAAAAGATAACTCCAAGAAAACAAACTTTTTTCCAGTAGAATATGGAACACCCACTTTGGAGAGTGGGTGCTTAAATTCAAGTATTAGAACTTTCCGGTTAACACCTTACCTGTACCTAAAGCTACACAAGAAATCGGATCCTCAGCTAAGCTCACCGGCAGGCCCGTTTCTCTGGCCAAACGAGTATCAAAGCCATACATCATAGCCCCCCCACCCGTCATAATAATTCCTTTATCCAGGATATCTGAGGATAATTCAGGAGGGGTACGTTCTAGGACCTCCTTAACACCGGCGACAATTGCATCAATAGATTCCTCAAGAGCAACAAAACACTCTTGCGAATTGACATTAATCGTTTTAGGTAACCCTGTAATTAAATCTCGTCCTCGAACATCAATGAACGCATTAGGTTTCCCCTCAACAACTGCTGAACCAACAGCAATCTTAATTTCTTCAGCTGTACGTTCACCGATCATCAGGTTATGTTCGCGTCGAATGTACCGGCTTATTGCTTCATCAAACTTATCTCCACCCACACGCAGACTTCTTTTCGCGACAATACCATTAAGAGACAGAACCGCAATATCCGTTGTCCCTCCACCTATGTCAACGACCATACTTCCAGTCGGTCCAGAAATATCTAATCCAGCTCCTAAGGCTGCGGCATAAGGCTCTTCCACCACTTTGACATGCTTTGCTCCGGCTTGGTATGCTGCCTGTTTAACAGCCCTTTGTTCTACTTCAGTAACTCCTGAAGGAATACAGACAACTACCCGAGTTCTAAAGAAAGGCCATCTTTTGGCGCCTGCTTTCTCTAAGAAGTACTTCAACATAAGTTCTGTCGTTTGATAATCTGCAATTACACCATCCCGCATAGGCCGTACTGCAACGATATTTCCGGGGGTACGACCGATCATCAGCCTAGCTTCTTCACCTACTGCAATTCGCTTATTTGAGTTTCGATCAATTGCTATTACTGAGGGCTCGTGCAAGACGATTCCTTTTCCTTTAGCATAAACCAAAACACTCGCCGTACCTAAATCAATTCCTAAATCTATCCCAAAATCAATTCCAAACATTATCGGAGATACCCCTTTCGTTACTCAATAGCTTGTCCATCTCATTAATACTATAAACAAATAGCATAATCTCCCTCTCGGGAGATTCGCTATTATTGTCTTGATAAGAAATTATTCGTGATAAAATCGCTAATCCCTTTTGATATCTCAGTTTTTTTCAAATTCCCCTCAACTTCGCCCTTCTTCAACCATTTTTACCGGCCTCTAGTTTTCTTGGTATTTTTTTCTGGTTGCCTCTCCGCCTCTTATGTGGCGCTCTGCTTTATTGGTTTCAAGAATATGCTTTACCTCCATTGATAACTTCTCATTCACTAATGGCAAGCGTTCCGTAACATCCTTATGAACTGTGCTTTTAGATACTCCGAAGACATCAGCCGTTTGACGAACGGTTGCACTCGATTCTAATATGTAGGTTCCAATATCGAGTACCCGTTTTCGTATATATTCTTGCACGTATAGCCCTCCTTCGTCCACGAGTTTAGTACATTTATATGCGTGCTCAACAAAAAAAGACATCCGTAAAAGGATGTCCTCTGCTGGTAAATACTGTGTTCTTTATTTTTATTGACTCTTCTTGCAATTGGGTTATTTTTTACCGAACTTTTAGGACACAGTATCAACGTTCTATACCCTTATTATCTACCTTTTGAATCTGTCCATTATGCCATACCTCATAATGAAGTTGTGGTTGCCCATTTCCTTCAGATCCGGGAAACAAACCTACTTGACCTAAAGCCCCTTGGGTCTCGATAACCTCACCTTCTTGAACACGCAGGTTGTCTAGTCCTCCATAGGTAACTAACCAGCCTTCCCCACAATCTAAGGTCACTTTCTGGCCCAGGATCGGATCTTGTCCGGCTTCAATTACTTTGCCGCCGTGGGTTACGCGAATCACGGTTCCTTCCACCAACGCATAGTCTATACCTGCATGATAACTGTAGTTTCCATACTCCTCAGAATAATAATTGCCAATATTTCTAATAGGCTCTCCATTCACTGGACTTGGGAAATCCTCTAATTTCAGCTTATCCTCAACCAATCCAAAGACTAATTTCAGTTCTTCTTTTAAATCTTCATCTACTTTTGTTTCTATCACTATCTGTTCCGTTGAAGGCTCAATTTGGTAACTCGTTGAACTTGCTCTTAAGCTGGCATTCTGTAAAGAAGTATCCACCGCAGCCTGAGTTGCCTCATTAGAGATCCCGTTTGGCTTTGTCATGGAAGTATCGCCTTCAATATTGATATAGCCAATTACAATAATCAGTCCACTAATTAAAAAGGTAACCCCCCATACTAAAATCCAGTCTTTAGATAGTTTATATCCTTTCATTCGACTCACCTCTAGATCTATTTTTGCCGAATGCTACTTCTTTTAGACAAGATTTTGATACGCAGGATTTATTGCTAAATTTTTACCCGATGACTACCAGCCGTAAGACTCTCATCTTCTATAAGTACGAAAGCATCCAGCGGATGCTTTCGCCGAACCGCAAACTACACAGAACAACCTTAGCGGTGAGGATGAGATAACGGCTGCTACGTCCCTGGATAAGTTCTTCTAAGCTTCAGATGGAGTAAGTATTCCTCTTAGGCAAACTCCATCTGAAGCTAAGAATCACTTGATTCCACCAATCTTTGTTCCCGGAAAATAATGGTTTAAGATATCCTCAGCCTTATAACTCTTTTTTGCTAAATCATTGGCCCCCCATTGGGACATTCCTACGGCATGGCCATTTCCATAAGAGGTTATCGTCAGTCGATCTGCTTGAATGCTGTATTCAATATCTGTTGAAGAAAAACCTAAGAGAGCACGCAGTTGGGTAGCCGGGTACATTTTGCCTAATACACGAAGGTTCTTAGCTCTTCCCACTGAGGTTCTATCCGTTATTTGAAAATCACTCGAGTTTAAAGATCTAGAAAATTCTTTTAGACTCAGCTTTTTACAAAGTTCTTGTGTTGTATAAACATATTTCTTAACATATCGTTGTTGGTTCTCCTCTCCCGAATTCACATTTTGTAAATAGGGTCTCGAAGAACTCCATACTTCCTCCGAGCGTTCAGTTGCCTTTCTTCCACTACTGCTATGATATAGAGCTTCGATATATTGTCCATTGAATGTTAGTATAAGCCCTCTGGTTTCCTGCACTGCTTTTTCAATTTTATTTCTATAACGCCAGTAATTAAATAATCCCCAATTTTCTCTCTGCTTGGCATCTGATAACCAGGCTTGAGTTTGGACTGTGGTGTCAACATCATATCCCACATCCGCAGATTTTTTTTGCTCCAGCCTCTTTGCGGCAAATGTACGTGCTGCAACTGCCTGAGCCTTTAATGCCTCTAACTCAAACTCTGCAGGCATTTCTGCCGCAACTACTCCTACTAAGTACTTTTCAAGGGGCAATCTTACTATTTCCTTATCTGGCATTAATACTCTAATTTCTTGATCATCCATAATAATTTTTTCTTTATGCCAACGAACTACGCTCCAAGGAATTACAAATACAATGCAAAGTGATAATGCAATGAGCCATATCCAATCCTTTTTCATAATACCTCCTGCAGTACAAGCATTTTGCTTAAATCTATGCAGTGAACTTGGAGAATATGGCTTAACAACGCAAAAAGAACAAGAGCGATCTGATCAACTCTTGTTCCTAGTTATAACAATTCTATTTCTATAAATGGTAAGACCCCTTTTATGACACTTCTTCTTCCTCACGAATTATATTGGCACCTATCCCAGATAGTTTCTTCTCTATCATTTCATACCCTCTGTCAATGTGATGAATTCCTCGGACATTTGTAGTACCTTCTGAGGTTAGTGCTGCAAGGATTAGAGCTGCTCCCGCACGCAAATCTGTTGCCGTCACCGGTGCAGCATTTAAGCGATTTATTCCTTGGATGATAGCACTTCGCCCTTCAATTTTTATATCTGCCCCCATACGTTTGAGCTCATCAACATGCATAAAGCGATTTTCAAAGACGGTTTCAGTTATTAAACCCGTACCCTTTGCCCGAGTAAGAAAAGCCATAAAGGGAGCCTGAAGATCAGTTGGAAATCCGGGGTGAACTTGAGTCTTAACATCAACAGCATTATAAATGCCGTTTCCACTTACTCTGATTCCATCATCTTCTTCAACCATATGTATTCCTGCCTCTTCCATTTTGGCAATCAATGGTTTCAAATGATCTGAAATAACATTCTGAACTAAAACATCTCCTCCTGTTGCCGCCGCCAAAAGCAAATAGCTTCCCGCCTCTATACGGTCAGGAATTACAGTATGCACTGTTCCATGAAATTCTGGAACACCTTCAATATAGATTATACTAGTACCTGCACCTCGAACTTTACCACCCATTTCATTTAAAAAAGTAGCCAAGTCAACAATTTCCGGCTCTTGAGCTGCATTTTCTATAAGTGTAGTTCCCTGGGCCATAGATGCTGCCATCATAATATTTTCAGTTGCACCAACACTTGGGTAATCTAAGTAAATCCGTGCTCCTTTCAATCCCTTTGTTGACACATCTAAAAACCCATGATCCATTTTAACTTCTGCACCTAAGGCTTCTAGACCTTTTAGGTGCCAATTAATTGGGCGTGATCCAATAGCACACCCACCGGGATGAGAAATACGAACGTGACCTTTTCGAGCAAGTAAAGGGCCCATGGTGACTATAGATGCTCTCATTTGAGAAACTAAATCATATGGGGCTTCAATACAATCTATGTCACGGGCTTGAATACTCAGAGTTGAACCGTTTCGTTCCACTCTTGCACCCAACGCCGAAATAACCCTATTCATTACATTAACATCTAGTAAGTCTGGAGCGTCATCTAGTTGTATCGGCTCTTTACATAACAAACTTGCTGCTATAATCGGAAGAACAGCATTTTTGGCCCCACTTACTGTAATTGTCCCTTCTAATGGTTTACCACCTGTAACTGTAAGCTTACTCAAAATTCTGAAGACACCCCCTATCCAAGGTTTGCAATAGTAGCTGACTTGATAATATTCTCGTTGAGCTGGTAGTTTTCCTGCATAAATTCGACTTTTTTCTTAACACATTACTAAAACTCTTTTAGCAAAACAGGAATAGCCAAAACCGAACGTCCGTCTGATCCCTTCCCCCGACTCAATATTTGTATGTTGACCTGATCCTGACCAGCCATGACAGTTGTTTCAATATTTTTCTGATAAGCTGCGCTAGATATCATATTATCTATGAGCATCCACTGCATCGGATCCGCATTAGTCTGGCTCAGATAAGCAGATATATCGATAGCTTCAGGTGTTCGTTCATCCAAATAAATTTTACCGCCGGCTTTTTCAATCAGCGGAACCATATTAGTATACCATGCAAATAGTTTTATTTCCTCTTCCTTGTTTAATATATCTTGTCCGGTAAGCATTCTTGCTACTTTTCCATTTTTCATCTCTAATTCTTTATAGTTCCATTTCCAATTTTCTGTTGGCATATTACCTAAAATATACGTTGGCACCTCAGTGTTTTCAATCCACAGGATAAGGGTTGCCTCTGCTTCGTTGGCCTCTAAAAATCCTGAGTTAAGGAGCAATGGCATTTTTTTATTTGAAGCATCTAAGTTTTTGAGATTATGAGTTAATACGTAATTACCGATCCCAAAGCTAATCAATATTAGTCCTGTGAAGCAGGAGAGCAGTGATATTTTTCGGCATGAAATTAGCATAGCTTTTAACTTCATTAGTGATCTCAACATATTATAACCTCTTCCTCATCTTCTGGCACTAATTCTAGTTTTGCCAAATAGTGAGAAAGCTAACATACCCTCTTATAAATATATTGGGTTTTTTATATATCAAAACAAGAAAAAAGCCCTCAATACTGAGGGCCCAGACCGTAGACAAAAAGGTGCCTTATGCAAACTGCATGGCACCTTTTTGTCTCTTAATAATGAATTGAGAATCTGAGAGAGCTATGTTCTGAATAAGATGCGAAAAAAATGAGCGGAGCATACCCTTTCTCCGTTTCCACCTCGCCCGTATCTTTAACTTCATGCACGCAAAAGTAAGCGTACCCAG
>NZ_JMGA01000058.1 GCF_000765145.1 Desulfosporosinus sp. HMP52
TATTTAAAGAAACGGGCGACGTGGAAACGGAGAAAGGGTATGCTCCGCTCATTTTTTTCGCATCTTATTCAGAACATAGCTCTCTCAGATTCTCAATTCATTATTAAGAGACAAAAAGGTGCCATGCAGTTTGCATAAGGCACCTTTTTGTCTACGGTCTGAAAGAACCTCTAAGAGGTTCTTTATTATTATGTTATTGTTGTAAGAATTCTTGAACATATAAGTTGCCGTAAGCAGTTCCGTAGGCTATTCCAACACCAACATGTGTAAAGCGAGGATCCAGGATGTTTGCTCTATGACCAGGGCTTTGCATTAAGGCAGCCATTGAACCCGGAACCGATTTATTGCCGGAGATGTTTTCTCCTGCCCAGCGTACTGTAATACCCACCTGTTGCATCATAGCCCAAGGACTCCCATAAGTTGGAGATGTATGGCTAAAGTAATTGTTAACTTTCATATCGTTGGCCTTGGCTCGTCCCACTGCTGTTAGACGTAGGTCAGCAACAACTGGATTTAAGCCGGCAGCAGCACGTTCTTGATTGATCATGTCCACCATGAGTTGTTCATCCGCTGTTAAAGCAGTTACTGGAGGAATTAAGTTGTTCGTTGGGTTAGTTGGAGAAACCGGAGTGGGTGCAGGTGTCTGCGTGGGTACAGGAGTCGGAGTAACCGGAACAGTGTTTTGGGTATAATTCTTTAAGGAAACAACATTTCCTTGGGAAGTAGGTGATGCTCCAATATAAACATTAGTGGGAGTCGAAACTGTAGGTTGGCTTCCTTGTACCGGAGCAGGAATAGGAGCAGGAGCAGGAGCAGGAGTTGGAGTCGGAGTCGTTACGGGGGAAGAGGAGCGAAGGCTGATAACAGAACCGGATAATTGACGCGGAGCACCAATTATTAAAGCAGCTTGAACCGGTAACGCAACAGTGGCCATTAGAGCGGTTAGTTGAATTCCCAACAAAATCTTTATGTAACTTTTCACGTACTTTTGTCCTCCTAACTTTATTTAAGGCTTGTCTTAAGACAACTGCAGTATAACATGAGAAGTTGCCTCTTGGAACTGGTATTTTATAGCAATAATATTTAGCATTATTCATAAGAAATTTCCCTCTAACCTTAAAAAGCGCTATAATAATAAAACAGATGTCAATTAGTAGTTAAATAATTATTTGCATAAATAAGAGAAGGGATGAAGCAATAAATATGAACAAAGAGATGTTGCTAATCTTTGCCCATCCTGATGACGAATCCTTTGCCTTAGGTGGAACTATTGCTAAATACGCCGAACAAGGTGTCAGAATTACTCTTGTTGTTGCTACTAAAGGAGAAGCCGGTAAAGCAGCTGGACTATGCAAGCAGGAAGAACTCGGGTTATTTAGAGAGCAGGAACTTAACTGTGCTGCGAAAGTCCTGGGGATTACTGAAGTCATCTTTTTGGAATATAAGGATAAAGAAGTTCCAATTTCCCCGCCTCTTGAAATAGTTGAGAAGCTTGTTCGAATTATACGTAAAGTTCAGCCTCAAGTAATAATTACCTTTGGTGCTGATGGGTCATCAGGGCACCGTGACCATAGAGCAATCCATCATTTTACCAAGGCCGCTATTAAAATGGCTAAAGAATTCATTGAACCGGAGTGGGGAAATCCGTATATTTTGCCACGCTTATGCTATGTTCAGGCCGGATGGAGGCTTGGGGATAATGTGTTAAAGGGACTTGACTATATTGTTGAGATTAAGCCATGGGCTGAGAAGAAAAAGAGAGCAATTGAAGAACACAAAACTCAATTGTTTTCACAGCAGAAGTTCGAGGCTTTAGATCAAAAAGCCAAACAAGATTATTATAGTCGAGAGTATTTTCAATGTGATTTTGAGTTAAGTGCTTTCCCTGGACGAGGTGAGGACATCTTTGCAGATATGGAGAGGGTGGGTTCTTAGTGGGAGCAAAGGTAGTGCTGAAATTTTGCCCAGACTACACAGCAGATGTAGAGAAGAGTTTAAGAGAAGGACTTTTGGAGTGGGGCGGAATGTCCACTTTTGTAAAGCCTGGGCAAAAGGTTCTGCTCAAAGTCAATCTGCTTATGAAAAAGCGACCTGAGGAAGCAGTTACTACTCATCCCAGTGTCGTCGAAGCTGTGGTTCGCCTTGTTCAGGAGGTTGGGGGAATAGCCATTATCGGGGATAGTCCCGGTGGACCTTATACAGTGAATGCTCTTCAAGCCATCTACTCTAAGTCAGGGTTGCGTGAGGTTGCAGAGCGTACCGGAGCAATTCTGAACGAGGATGTTGGACAAACGACAGTTCAATATCCGGAAGGAAAAATCGTAAAAAGTTTAACCGTAACAAACTGCGTATTAAATGCTGATGTGGTAATCCCTATATCAAAACTGAAGACACATGGCATGATGACTTTTACCGGTGGGGTTAAAATCTTATTCGGGGTTATACCGGGTCTTTTAAAAGCGGAATATCATCTGAAAATGTTTAAGATTTCCGATTTTGCCGACCTTTTAGTAGATATTGCTTCTTGGGTAAATCCATCGCTCAGTATTATGGATGGTATTGTGGGGATGGAAGGGGATGGCCCTTCAGCGGGCAACCCACGGAATGTTGGAGCACTTCTTATGAGTACAGATCCATACGCCTTAGATACTGCGGCGGCGGATCTAATAGGCTTAAAGCCCGAAAAGGTTCCTACTCTGATGGCAGCTCGTGAGCGAGGTTTTATAAGCAGGCTCAGTGAACTGGATTTAGTAGGTGATCCACGCTCCCTTTGGAGAATAGAGAATTTCAAAATTCCTAAAGCAGTATCCACTAATTTTCTGGATATGGTTCCTCTGCCTCAAGGTGTAAAGGATTTTGTAATGAATCGTTTGCGACCGTTGCCAATGTTTGAACATGAGAAGTGTGTCGGATGCAGAGACTGTGTTAATAACTGTCCTCCGAAAGCATTGACTATGAATGAATACGAGCGACCCACTGTCGACTTACAAGCTTGTATTCGCTGTTTTTGCTGTCAGGAGCTTTGTCCACACCATGCCGTAAAGCTCTATAAACCTTGGCTGGGAAGAAAACTGATTAAGTAAATGCAAATAAATAATTAATACGCAGATAACCTAAACATGAGATTCATTGAGTTGGAATTTATGGCATGTCTTTAGGTGGAGGGTGTTAGTAAAATGGCAGAAAGTGCACTAGTTATTGATGTAGGATCAGGTACTCAGGATATTTTGCTCTACCAATCAGGGAGAAACTTAGAAAACTGTCCAAAGTTTATAGTCCCTAGTCGAACCCAGATTGTCGCAGCCCAAATTCGAGAGGCTACATCTGAAAGAAAACAAATTTTTTTACATGGTCATTTAATGGGCGGAGGGGCAAGTTCTGCTGCACTAAAAAAACATATCGCTGCAGGTCTTAAAGTTTACGCAACTGCTGAGGCGGCGGTTACATTTAACGACAATTTGGCGATTGTAGAAGGTATGGGAATTCTGATTTGCGATAAACCTCCGGAACCGGTAACTTCTATTTGGATGGGAGATGTAGATACAGGTTCTCTGCGGCAGGCACTCGAAGCATTCAGCCTGGGTTATCCAACAAGAGCAGCAGTAGCTGTTCAAGATCATGGTTTTAGTGTTACGGAGAGTAATAGGACGCTAAGATTTCGGCTTTGGGAAGAATTCGTCCTTCAGGGTGGAGATTTGAAAAAGCTAGTCTTCACTGAGACTATTCCAAAAGTCTATACGAGAATGCGTGCCCTTCGAGACATTATTCCGAATGCAGTCGTGACTGATACTGGAACAGCAGCACTCTTGGGAATCATGGCAGATCAGTATGTTAAGCCTTACTTAAATCAGGGAATTTTGGCTATTAATATTGGGAATTCTCATGTCCTTGCTGCCGCCATACGTGGTGAACGGGTTTATGGAGTATTTGAGCAGCATACTAGTATGCTTGATACCGAATCTCTGGCGCATTATATCAAACGATTTCAATTGGCCGAATTGACCAATGACGAAATCTATGCAAATGGAGGACACGGAGCAGCTCTTCATCCGGATATGGGCTCGGGTTGGGATTTTGTGGTTGTTACCGGTCCGAGAAGAAATATGGCAAAACCAATGAACTGGTATGAAGCAGCACCTTACGGGGATATGATGTTAACAGGATGTTTTGGCATCTTGGCTGGAATGGGAATCATTAAGTAAAAAAAGTTTAATTAAGGCAAGGACTTTTTACATAAATGGAGAATTTAAACAAGGGAGATAATACTCTCTTACAGATTTTGAATGCATAAAGAAACGGGGGGGGACCATGGCCGAGTTTTTATCACAATTTCGTAATTTTGGACTGCGGAGCGCTATTGATATTATCGTGGTGGCGGTGGTCTTCTACCAGTTTTATATGCTCATTAAACGTACCCGTGCTGTTCAGTTAGTCAAAGGAGTAATGGTTCTTTTGGCGGTCTCTTTGCTAGCAAAATATTTTCAGCTAACAAGTATTAGTTGGTTATTAAATAAGCTCTTGGAAGTGTTTTTCATAGCTATACCTGTTGTTTTTCAGCCTGAACTAAGAAAGGCCTTAGAACAATTAGGTAGAGGGCGGTTTTTTACTCGGCATCCTTCTACCCCCGGTGTAGATACATTAGAACAAGTCGCCGAAGAATTAGTGCGTTGTACACAAGTCCTTTCTAAGAATCGGATTGGGGCTTTGATTGTGCTTGAACGTCAAACAGGAGTTCAAGATTTTGTAGAGACTGGAATCAAAATTGATGGAGTCGTATCATCTGAGTTTTTAGTCAATATTTTCATTCCAAATACACCACTTCATGATGGGGCGGTAATTATTCGGCGCGATCGAGTGGCTGCTGCCGGTTGCTTTCTTCCTTTGTCTGTAAATCCCGCTATTAATAAGGAATTGGGAACACGGCACAGAGCCGCTATAGGATTAACCGAGATTACCGACTCCTTAGCCCTCGTTGTTTCTGAGGAAACGGGAGCGATATCAATTGGAATAGATGGTGCACTGACACGGTTTACCGATGAAAAATCTTTGCGAGAATTATTGTTAAAGGAACTCGATATTAAGAGTATTCCTTCATCGGTTATTCCGTTTTGGAGGTGGTAGTGATGTTAGAGTTGTTGCGGAGAAACCTTGGTGTTAAGGTAGTCTCGTTTTTGTTTGCGATTCTCTTTTGGTTATATGTATTGAACCAAGGAACAACAGATAAGCTAATTCCTGAACAAACACTGACAATTCCCCTCGTGGTCAGTGAATTAGATCAAAAAATGGTTGTAATGACTCAACTCCCTTTAGTCCGTGTCCGTTTACAAGGAATTAATCCCAGTGCCAACATTAAAGATATCTATGCAGTGGTAGATCTTTCTTCCGGTATGCCGGGAAAAAGTACCTATGGCATTAAAGTAAATATCCCCACTGGGACTAATGTTGTGGATTATCAACCCAGCACTATTGAGTTAACTCTAGATACAGTTGAGGAAAAGATGGTTCCGGTGCAAGCAATTGTCTCGGGGAGCCCGGCGAATGATTATCAGGTAGGAAGCCTTATTATTAAACCCTCGGCGGTTAATGTACGAGGTCCCAGCTCTAAGCTAGGCACCTTAGACAAAGTGATAGTAGAAGTCAGTGTAGCAGGAGTGAATGAAACAGTTCAGGTTTCCAGACCTGTGAGCTTTCGTGATAAAGAAGGCAAACCGATTTTTGGACCTGACCCAAGCGTAACTATTCTAAGCGCTTATCCAAGCAGCGTAGATGTAATTGCCCCAATCATGGCGAAGGATCTGGCTTCAAAGATGGTTCCCCTTAAAGTGACAAGTATAGGGATCCCGGCCGCAGGAATGGAACTTCGCTCTTTAGTTCCATCTCCGGGTAGTGTGCAGGTTTCCGGAACCCAGCAAGCTTTGAAAGGCTTCGACACACTCAATATTGGGCCGGTGGACATTAGTAATTTGGCGGATAATAAAACCTTCCAGATACCTATCGAGCAAGTCGCTCTACCACAGGGAGTTTCCTTGATAGGTGGAACAACCATAAGTGTTACTGCTCAGATTGGGCCCGGTCCTGTTCAAAAAACGATTCCGGGGGTTGCGGTTCAAATTCGAAATGTAGGAAAAGATTTAGAGATAGATCAATCAATAGCCCCCATAGATATCGTAATCGAGGGGCTTTCCGATAACTTAAAGAATGTAACAGCAGACCAGATACAACTTTGGGTTGATGCTTCCGGTCAGGCAGTCGGCAGTTATACGGATGTTAATGTTTTCTGGCAGCTCCCTCCGGGAGTGACGATACCTACTACACCTCAAGTGACCTATAGCCTTAAAGCTCACTTGGAAAAAGGAGCAGAGTAAATAAGTGGATTTAGTATGGTCGAATTTGAGAATTTCCGTAGAAGAGGATGTTTTCTTAACCACTATTATGGCTCGCAAGTTAAAAGTGTCAGAAAATAGTATCAGTGGTTTGCGTTTTCTGAGGCGTTCCTTAGATGCTCGTAAAAAACCCCATTTAGCTTTCGTGTATACACTCCAATTCTCTCTTAATGTGCCGAGACCTGAAGGGAATCGAATTATGGCTCGGGTTTCCGGACTTAAGGAGGCACCGATCGAGGTTCCTGTTGTATGGACAAAACCCAGCAATACCCTGATTCACCGTCCGGTAGTAATTGGTGCCGGACCGGCGGGGTATTTTGCTGCATTATCATTAGCACGAAAGGGATATGCTCCCCTCGTCCTGGAACGGGGAGACTCCGTCGAAGAACGATCCCTTAAGGTTCAGGAATTTTGGGATAAAGGAAAGTTAGACCCTGAGAGTAATGTGCAATTTGGAGAAGGTGGAGCTGGGACTTTCTCAGATGGTAAACTCACAACTCGCATCCAAGATCGACGGATTTCGGAGGTTTTAGAAACTTTCGTCAAGCATGGAGCACCCTCAGAAATTCTCTACCTAGCGAAGCCTCACATTGGGACGGACATACTTAAAGATGTAGTTAAAAGAATTCGAGAGGAAATTGTATCTTTGGGCGGAGAGGTTCGTTTTCGCGCCAAAGTAACCGGATTGAAGTCATCCTTAGGCCGTCTAAGTAAGGTAGTTGTCAACGGAGAAGAGGAAATTCCCGCTGAAACAGCCATACTTGCAATTGGGCATAGTGCTCGGGATGTCTTTAAACTATTAAGCGATATGAATCTTACTTTGGAGAAGAAATCCTTTGCTATTGGCTTGAGGATTGAACATCCCCAGGCTCTAATAAATCAGTCTCAGTATGGAGTTGAGGAACACCCTCACCTTGGGGCTGCAGATTATCAGCTCACTTACAAGGATGTGAGAACCGGTCGAGGGGCCTATGCCTTTTGCATGTGCCCAGGAGGAAGGGTTGTCGCAGCTGCATCTGAGGAGGATGGGGTTGTGACGAATGGAATGAGCGGTTTTGCTCGGGATACGAAAATTGCCAACAGCGCGTTAGTCGTAACTGTTGGGGCAGACGATTTCCCGACATCTCACCCGCTGGCGGGTCTGGAATTTCAACGGGCCTGGGAACATAAGGCCTTTATTGCAGGTGGGTCTGCCTATAGGGCACCGGCCCAACGAGTTATTGACTTTTTCGAGCGACGTGTAACGGATCATTTTGATTTGTTACCCACTTATAGTCCCGGTATCAAACCGTATAACTTACATGAGGTACTTCCGGAAGTTGTAGGGGATGTTTTAGAGCGTGCTCTTCGAGATTTCAATGGAAAGATAAAAGGTTTTACTGGGAAAGAGGCAACTTTGACAGGGATTGAGACAAGAACCAGTTCCCCCATTCGCATTGTTCGAAATGCCCAAGGGGAATCTTTAAATTTGACGGGGCTCTATCCGACGGGTGAAGGAGCAGGATATGCCGGGGGAATTACAAGTGCGGCCGTCGATGGAATTAGAATTGCAGAATTTCTTATGGCGCAATTTGCTCCAATAGAGTAAACTAATGTAGTTGATTTTTATTGAGTATGTATATGGGTGATTCTATGCTATTCTAAGGGTATTGGGCATTTAGCTTTGGAACCATGATACATAAGATTATATCAACGAGTGAAATGACCTTTGCTCTGAAGGTAAAATTACAGATTCTGAAAATTATGTTTGAAGATTAAGAACTTTTTACAAGGAAAACAATACACTAAATAGGAAGGGAGGGAACGATTTGGATCGACTCTTTGGAACTGATGGGGTGCGTGGTGTGGCTAACAGCCAACTGACCCCCAGTCTTGCTTTTCGCCTTGGGCAGGCAGGTGCTTATGTACTTAGCAAGGAGCATCCACATCCCCGAATCATAATTGGCAAAGACACTCGAATCTCAGGAGATATGCTTGAAGCTGCACTTATTGCAGGGATCTGCTCAGTTGGAGCGGATGTCTTGCGGGTGGGGGTACTACCGACCCCTGGAATCGCCCTCTTGACTCGAACTCTTGATGTTAGTGCCGGTGTTGTTATTTCTGCCTCTCACAATCCAGTACAAGATAACGGGATTAAGTTTTTTGATTCTACAGGTTATAAATTGCCGGATGCTATTGAAGATGAAATAGAAAGAATCGTTGTCAGTACTGAAAAGCCCTGGGAAACCCCAATCGGCGGAGAGATCGGCCGGGTGATCGAAGTACCTGATGCTGAAGCCCGCTATAAGGATTTTCTAAAGAATACTGTGGGACGTCTGGATGGTATTAAAGTCGTTCTTGATTGTGCCAATGGAGCAGCATCCTTTGTTGGTCCAAAAGTATTACAGGAAGTAGGGGTTGAGGTAATCTCTATTTGTAATACACCAGACGGTGTGAATATCAATGCAGGCTGCGGGTCAACTCATCCGGAAAAGTTGCAGAAGGCTGTTCTGGAGCACAGCGCAGACCTAGGGTTGGCAATGGATGGAGATGCTGATCGTCTTATTGTTGTAGATGAACAGGGAACTGTTTTAGACGGGGACTTTATTATGCTTATCTGTGCTTTAGCACAGAAAGGAAAAGGAAAGTTAGCACAAAATGCAGTTGTTGTTACAGTAATGAGCAATTTAGGGCTGCATCTGGCTTTGAAAGAGGCAGGAATTGCGATCTATGAGACAAAAGTCGGGGATCGCTATGTTATGGAAGAATTAATCAGGACAGGTGCTCAGCTTGGTGGGGAGCAATCCGGACATATTATTTTCCTGGACAACAACACCACGGGCGATGGTTTATTAACTGCTCTGCAGCTCTTGGCAGTGATCAATGAACGGCAAATTCCTTTATCAAAGCTTGCATCTCAAATGCAACGGCTGCCTCAAGTTTTGCTCAATGCTAAAGTTCAACATAAGGAACGATTAATGAAGGATGCCCGAGTGCTTGCCAAAGTACAAGAGGCAGAGGATCTACTTAACGGTACAGGTAGAGTATTAGTACGCCCTTCCGGAACAGAGTCTTTAATTCGAGTAATGGTAGAAGGTCCAGACCAACAGAAATTAAAAGAATTAGCTCAAGAAGTAATTGACACTATTCTTCAATGTGATGAATAAAATACCAGTGGATACTTTTTGAATTTTGGCTATAATAGTTCATGTGTCTTTTGCAGTGAAGTTTACAGAGGTTTACGAAAAGAGGCACATGAACTAAGTCAGATCTGTCAAAATATCCTCTATCAGCATAAGTGGATAAGCATGTGAGCAGCGATTGTTTTAGTGATCTATTCATTGGAAAGAAGGTGATGCTATCGGTTAAAAGTAATTGGGATACTCTGGACGATTGAATCAGCCAAAGGCAATATCTTAAAGCGCCAGGACCTTTCTATTAATGGTAAGGTCGACGAGGAAGAGGGTTATCGAAGTATTCGGCGGATCCCTCTCGGTGGCTTGTCACCGTAAAGCTTGCTCAAAACCAAAGAGTAATTTTTGGGACAAAGGTAAAGCTGTCAAGACAAGGGGAAAGTGGGTTGAATTTGATCCCCCTTGCTTGTTGTTGCCAAGAATCTGATTAAAGTCGTCCGCCTAAGGATGGCTTTATTTTTTTCATCCGGGAACATGAGGTTTAACGTTCTTATTTGTAAGGCTATGAGTAAAAGGTAGTAGAAAAAGTGCTTGAATTGCTTATAAGAAAGTTCTAAAAATATTGTGCATATTGTTACATACTGAAGACGAGTATGGATGTACTATTATTATTTTGAGAGGGGTAAACGAAGATGTGTGGTATCGTAGGATATATTGGAAAAAGGGTAGCTATTCCTATTTTAGTTGATGGATTAAAGAAATTAGAGTATAGAGGGTATGACTCTGCAGGTGTGGCAGTCCTGGACTGTGAAAAAATTGTTGTTTCAAAAAGTGTCGGAAAGTTAGTTGCTTTAGAAGGAGAACTTGGGCAAGATTATTCCCAAGCTTCGATTGGAATCGGTCACACTCGTTGGGCGACTCATGGTCGACCATCTCAACTAAATGCCCATCCCCATTGCGATTGTAAGCAAGACTTTGTAGTTGTGCATAATGGAATCATTGAAAATTACCTGGAATTAAAAGATAAGCTTATTGAAAAAGGCCATAAATTTGCTTCGGAAACAGATACTGAGGTTTTAGCTCACTTATTGGAGGATTACTTTGAAGGTGACCTTGAAGGGGCAATGCGAAAGGTTCTAAAGACTATTCGGGGATCCTTTGCGATGGTCGCTTTAAGACGTCAGGAACCCGATAAATTGGTGGCAGCTCGCAAAGATAGTCCCATGGTGGTGGGTCTCGGCGATGGAGAATTTTTCATAGCGAGTGACATTACTGCAATTTTAAACTATACCCGTAAAGTTTATATTTTAGATGACGGTGAAATGGTAGTTATTACTGAAGAAGGGGTTAAGGTCACAGACTTTGAAGGGAATTCTCGCACGAAGGAAGTCTATGATGTAAAGTGGGATGCAGTAGCTGCCGAGAAAGGTGGATATGAGCATTTCATGCTCAAAGAGATCCATGAACAACCAAAGGCTCTGAGAGACACGGTGTTAGGCCGTCTGGAAGAGGAGCGAGTTGTCCTCCAAGAAGTAGACTTAACTCTTGATGAACTCGCTCAAATTAATAAGGTTTATATCGTTGCCTGCGGTACAGCCTGGCATGCAGGGTTAGTTGGCAAAACTCTGATCGAACGTTGGGCCCGCCTCCCTGTCGAAGTCGATATTGCTTCCGAGTTCCGCTATCGCTCCCCATTAGTCGATGAGCATACTTTAGTTGTCGTAGTCAGCCAGTCGGGGGAAACCGCTGACACCCTAGCAGCTCTGCGTGAAGCAAAAAACCGCGGTGCTCGGGTGGTTGCAGTTACAAATGTAGTCGGCAGTACCGTTTCCCGTGAAGCTCATGATGTAATCTTTACTTGGGCCGGCCCAGAGATTGCAGTAGCCTCAACAAAGGCATACACTACTCAGTTGGAGGGGATGGTTTTACTAGGACTCTATCTCGCTCAAGTCAAAGGGTCGTTACCTTCGGAAAAAATTGGAGAGATTATTGAGGCTTTGAAAAAAATCCCAGCTCAAGTTCAAGAGCTTTTGGATCAAGAGGGTTTAATTAAAGAATTAGCAAAATCCTTTGCGAAGGTAGAAAACACGTTTTTCATTGGACGCTCTCTAGATTGGGCTGTCGCAATGGAAGGATCTCTTAAACTAAAAGAGATTTCTTATATCCACGCGGAAGCCTATGCAGCAGGGGAATTAAAACACGGAACCTTGGCCTTGATCACTGAGGAAACGCCCGTTATCGCTTTAGCTACTCAACGGGATGTGTATGAAAAGACGATCTCTAATGTCAAAGAGGTAAAGGCTCGGGATGCCAAAGTGATCGGACTAACTTATGAAGGTAACACCAGCATGGCAAAGTCGGTTGATCATGTCATCTATATACCCGAGACCTTGGATGAGCTTTCACCCATGCTTACGGTTATTCCACTGCAACTGCTATCGTACTATGTATCTGTAGCAAGAGGGTGCGATGTCGATAAACCTAGGAATTTGGCGAAGAGCGTTACAGTGGAGTAAGGATAGTGTAAGTGTGAGTGTTGTTTGTTGAAGCTGGCAAAAAGGCAGGCATTGTTTTGAGGATTTAATTGATAAAAAAACCATTGAATAAGTGAATTTTTCTTCACCTTGAATATTTCCAAGTTTTTAGGGGCTATTTCCATAACAATGTTTTTGGAGTAGCTCCTTTTCCATTAGGATGAAGAAAATGTCAAAGGGCGTGATTAATCTTTGTTGAATTTACAATTCTCTTCCATGTAATTTTTCCTACATGTTATATAATATGGAGCTTAAGTTATAAGCAAAATTTTACTTGTTCGCACAAACTTCCAATTAGATAAAGTAGGGGATCTTGACTTGGGGAATATTAGCTAAATTTAGAAAACATCACGACTAGCGTTTATTTTTGTATCACATTATGTTAAAGTATTTTTGCTATACTATAGGAGTTTCTACAAAATACTTGGTGAATAGGAGATTGGATTAATGGAAAATGGGCTACAAAAGAAATATGGTCTAATGACAGCAATAGCAATGGTTATTGGTATTGTAATTGGCAGCGGAGTATTTTTTAAAGCGGAGAAAGTTTTGACCGCTACTGGAGGAAATCTTCCACAAGGTATTTTGGCATGGATTATTGGCGGAATTATAATGATTGTCTGTGCCTACGTTTTCGCAACCATGGCCACTAGATATGAGAAAGTTAATGGTGTCGTTGACTATGCTGAGGCTGCTCTCGGCAGCACGTACGGTTATTTTGTAGGATGGTTCATGGCAGCTATTTATTATCCAACTCTAACTTCAGTACTGGCTTGGGTATCAGCCAGATACACTTGTGTTTTGCTGGGATGGAATATAGTAGGCGGTGAAGCAATGGCCATTGCTGGATTCTTTCTGATTGGAAGCTATGCCTTAAACGCCCTCTCACCAAATCTTGCCGGTAAGTTCCAAGTCTCCACAACTGTGATTAAAATTATTCCTTTAGCCTTGATGGCAGTTGTCGGAACAATCGTTGGTCTAAGTAATGGGGTATTGGTTAGTAACTTTACAAGTGGTGTCATTGCTGAAGTGACTAGTAATAGTCCACTCTTTACCGCTGTTGTGGCTACTTCCTTTGCTTACGAGGGATGGATAATTGCAACTAGTATCAATGCCGAATTAAAGGATGCCAAAAAGAACCTGCCCTTAGCACTAACATTTGGAACACTGTTTGTTGCTCTCCTTTACATCCTCTACTATACAGGTTTGGCTGGGGCTGTCAGTAACAGCGTTATGATGAAAGGCGGCGAAGCAGGGGCAAAGCTTGCATTTTCCACAGTCTTCTCTAATGTAGGAGGTACTGTTCTGTTTGTTTTTGTTGTGATCTCTTGCTTAGGGACGTTAAATGGTTTAATGATGGGCTGTACACGTGGTTTCTACTCTTTGGCAGCTAGAGATATGGGTCCGGCGCCAAAGGTTTTAAAATGTATTGATGTAAACACGAATATGCCAACCAACTCTTCTATTTTAGGCGTTCTGCTTAGTGCCGTTTGGTTACTATACTTTTTTGGTGCAAATCTGACCCCAGTCCCTTGGTTCGGTCCGTTTAGTTTCGATAGTTCGGAACTTCCGATTGTTACCATCTATGCCATGTATATCCCCATTTTTATTATGATAATGGCAAAAGAAAAATCTCTGCACTTTGTTAAACGTTTTATTATGCCATTTCTCGCCATTTGTGCCTGTGTCTTCATGGTAATTGCTGCAATTTATGCTCATGGTAAAGCAGTGCTTTTTTACCTTGTTATTTTCTGTGTCATTATGATATTTGGAATGATCGTGAACTTCAAAAGGTAATAGTTATTTGTTCCGTTCCTGAATCATATTTAAGGTTAAAAAAGTGCATAATCTAAGATTAGGAAACAAAAAGTAGAAAAGGAGATGCAATGAAAAACCTTACAACAGTTATTGAAACAGGATGGAACTTTGATAACAGTTATAGCCGACTGCCAAAATCATTTTTCACTCAACTAAATCCAACCTCTGTAAGCTCCCCAAAGTTGACCGTTCTTAATAATATGTTAGCAACGTCCTTAGGACTGAATACGGAAGCCCTGGAAAGCAAAGATGGTATAGAGGTACTTGCCGGTAACCAGGTTCCTAAAGGTGCCTCACCACTTGCTCAAGCTTACGCTGGGCATCAATTCGGGCATTTTACCATGTTAGGGGACGGAAGGGCTCTACTACTTGGAGAACACCTTACTCCTCAAGGTGAGCGGGTTGATATTCAGCTTAAGGGCTCCGGGCGAACGCCATTCTCGCGTCGTGGCGATGGTCGAGCGGCGCTTGGACCGATGCTTCGCGAATACATCATCAGCGAAGCCATGCACGCTCTTGGTATTCCTACCACACGGAGCCTAGCGGTAGTGACAACAGGAGAGTCAGTAATTCGTGAGACTAAACTGCCGGGTGCAGTTTTGACACGTGTAGCAGCCAGTCATTTGCGAGTGGGTACTTTTGAATATGTAGCTAAATGGGGAACAGTTGAGGATCTCCAGACGATTGCTGATTATACGCTGCAACGACACTTTCCAAATGTTAGCGCTGGGGAGAATCGTTACCTTTTACTACTTGATGAAGTAATTAAACGTCAAGCCTTGCTAATTGCCAAATGGCAATTGGTTGGATTTATTCATGGGGTTTTGAACACTGATAACGTTGCTTTAAGTGGAGAAACCATAGATTATGGCCCTTGCGCCTTTATGGATACCTATGACCCGGCAACGGTATTCAGTTCTATCGACCTTAATGGACGCTATGCCTATGGAAATCAGCCGCCTATTACCGAATGGAATCTTGCCCGATTTGCTGAAACCCTATTGCCACTCTTGCATGAGAATCAAGTGCAGGCAGTGAAATTAGCTGAAGAGGCGCTTTCTGATTTTGTTAAGCAGTTCCACAGCAATTGGCTAGCGGGAATGCGAGCCAAACTAGGAATAGCTAATGAAGAAAAAGAAGATGAATCTCTAATAGAAGACCTGTTAAGAATGATGGAAAAATATCGTGCAGATTATACTAATACCTTTCGTGCTTTAACGTTTGATACTCCTGAAGAAACGGTGTTATTCGATGCCCAAGAATTTAAAGATTGGCATATGGCTTGGCAGGCAAGGTTAGGTAGGCAGAAAGAACCGAAGACTGCTATCCGTGAGTTAATGCGAAAATCTAATCCTGCTCTAATCCCTCGCAACCATCGAGTAGAAGCTGCTTTGGAAGCTGCAGTAAAACAAGAAGACTATAAGGTGATGCAACAGCTTCTTGCTGTTCTTTCAAATCCCTACGAACACTCTGCTGAACAGATCGATTACTCCAAGCTGCCTGAGTTAGCTAACTGTTCTTATCGAACCTTTTGCGGTACCTAATAGGGAACTCTATTTGTTTATTCAACCAATTGATTAGAAACAGCTAGCTTTTTACAATTAAACATCATTAGGTTATGAGGTAACGATGGATTTTAATCGAATCATGAATAATAACCTAACATTAAATAAAATAATAGTTGACAATACTTCTTAAAAGGTGTAATCTAACAAAGCGCCAACACGACGCATTGATTGAACAAAGAGATGCTTAAACGCTTTGAAATGGCAATCAAAAAATTAAATCTTTGTATTGACAACGCAAGTTGAAAATGCTAAGATATGATTCCGGCCCAAACGGGTCAAAACAAAAACATGGTCTTTGAAAACTAAACAACAAGGACAGCCAATGAGAGAGACTCGCAAGAGTTTCAAAATA
>NZ_JMGA01000059.1 GCF_000765145.1 Desulfosporosinus sp. HMP52
TCAGTATAAATCAATACCTTATTGGAGAAGTAGCAAAAGAGAATCTTACTTTAAGCACTTTATTTGTAAAGTTATTCGCTTGCGAAAAGAATACCTTTTATAAGAACTAGGAATATTCCTTCTTCTAAGTATACCAGCTGGCAAAGGTTATGGATGGATGCTTTTAATGTTATACCCAATCATATATTTTTTCTTCTGGTTCTAAAGAATTAATAATCATTATTTCAAAGTTCTGGAGTAATATTGAATTCTCTATCAAAGTAAGAATGTGCTATTAGTCCATTTCCGTCATTATTGGCAATCTGCTTATTGATTTCTCAACACAAAGTGGCAACTTGTCTGTACACATCCATTTAACTGGCGATGTTATATTAATGACATATAGATAACATTATCTATTAGATCCAATAATCACATTGGAAGAGTACTTACGCAAAAAGAAAATTGAGAATGGTTGACTGAAAAATTGTATGAAAGAGTTCTTCAAAGTATGTTTTAGTAAAAAGTTTAGCTTAATTGAGTTTTATAAATACAGGGATGAAATATTTCTTGAAATATTTCAGAATGATGAAATTATGTTGAAAAATTATAAGGATATGATAGATACTAACTCGGTAATACCATGAGTATGTTTTTTGTGTCACTGGGCTCACCAGAGAAAATTAATATTATAAGAATGGATAAAAATTTAAAATAGATAATAGTGATTCTGATAGAGAGATATTCGGATTTGAACTGGAATAAATGCATAAATTATTACTTTCGAGGTATATCAAATCCTGTGTAAGGAAATAGAATAAAACCATAGAAAATTACAATAATTATTTTCCGCCAAGGCCTCACCAGGTTCGGGCGGCATCTTTTTTGTATCCTCAAGGCACGTTGAGACGGTGTGTTGTCTTTCATTACCGAGAGGCTGGGAGCCTTTTGTAGAGCGGCTCTCTGAGGGAACGATGGGGATTTGTGTGGCGGGCTTATGGGACTGGATAAGTACAGGGGAACATTCATGTGCGATAATTAAAATAAGATCCCGTTTTCCTGCAATTCGTAAATTTTTAATCCACTGCACTCTCTTCCGAGACAGGTGTATTCAAATTCTGTGACAACTGCTCAAACTATCCGAGATGACTGTGCTCTGTCAACGAAATATTCAATTAGTTTTATTTCCTAAAAACTTCAGAAACTCTTTTGTAGTAACGCTATGGTGAATATATGAATTTGCTTTAAGAGATATAGCAAAATTTTTATAGAACTCAATAAGCACCTGTTTCCTATCAGCAGGACAAATATTCTGGTAAAAAGAACAGGTCTTCTGAAAATTATAAGTGGTTTATTCCTATGAGATTCTTAAAATTATTACCTACCCAAATTCTGGTTTGTAAAAAAATTTTATTCTCTCCTATATGCTCTTGTACATGGAAATGGGTATAAAGATTATCTTTTGAAATTTAAATAGGAAGCAATTTTGAAATCGACTAGTTGACTAATGGATACTGTCAGGAACGGCGGCTGAAGCAGAGGAAATATCTGATAGTACAACAAAAAACAAGGATTAATCTTGATAGAATCGGAAGCTGGAGGTTCACGATATGTCCGTTATGGTACTTTTAGCAAGTAAAGACGGCTCAAAAGTGGCGACTGTGGCTTGTCCTAAGTGTGGTAGAATAAGCCGTCAAATCTTGAGGGATGAGTACAAAAGTTCGCCTATTGCTGAATTACGCAGTGCGCATACTTGCCCAGTGTGCGGAACAACGTTTGCTTCGTCATCTTCTGCCGAGATTGCCAAGCACTCAGGTTCATATGCGCGTTATACTGCCCTAGGGGAGCAATCGTATAACTCGGATATTAGAACAACATACTCTACAATTCAAAGTCGCAGTTCTAAAACACCTAATGCAACCCATATAGCCGCTGAGAAAAAAGATATTGCGCATCCAATAAATACGACAGAAGTAAAGATAATGGTTTGTAACGTAACTTTCCCTGGAAGCGCGCGTAGGTATGCCTATATTTCTGATGATTTAACCATCAAGGCAAACGACAAGGTAATTGTGCCTGTTGGTTTCGATAATGCCGAAAAAGACGGAATTGTAGTTTCTACTGGCTTTTATGATCTAAGTGATGCCCCTTATCCCGTTGAAAAGACAAAACATATTATCCGAAAAGCGATATCGGCAAATTTGCAGCCGCCTCAAAATATAACCGAACAACAAAGAGTACCCAATGTTTCAGTGGCACAACCAAAGATAACCTCAACAGCGATTGCTGATGCAGATCCGAAGACTCAAGCTTCCACATTAGATTCGGTTATTCAGGATACTGTTTCAATACCGAAAGCAATCCCTGTAGTCGATGGAGGACACTCAAACAAAGACGTTTTGAAGCGAAAGGCAGAGCATTGGAAAAAACAATTACTCGACCTTTCGAAGCGGAATAAAATGATAAGTTATCGGGAAACCAAACGTGCTACTCTGAAAATATTGGAGCCGGAGTATACGGAGTTGTTTAACCGTCTCGCTGTTGCCGAGGAAGAATTGACTTTTCAGCGCCCTATTGATAAGGATTCTGACCTCAGAACTTTTTCTATGCTTTCTCTCTTGGAAACATTGTCATACCCTATTCCTGTTCATGTCGGAGATATCAAGGCAGAAGGCTCGCTTCTTGAGCGGAGGATTGCTTTGAACAATCTTCGGTCAAAATCCAAACTCGCCAGAGATGAACAAGGCACAAATATTCTGTACTTGTCATTTGGGTTCATTGAATGGAGAGAAAATAATTCTCCTAACGCGCAGTGGTTGAAGTCTCCAGTCCTAATGATGCCTGTTTCTCTGAAACTCGAATCTATTCAGGCGTCGTACACCTTGCTGCGTTATGACGATGATATTGAGGTAAACCCAACCCTTGATTATCTCTTCAACGAACGCTTTGGCATAGATTTGCCTACTTTTGAACTCAACGGCGAGGAAAGCATTGACCAGTACATGCAGACGATTGAGGAGATTGCCGATCAATATGGCTGGAAGTTGCTTCGGGAAGTGAATCTTGGACTTTTGTCCTTCCTTAAGATAAGTATGTATCATGACCTTAATAATAACTATGACCGTATGCTCAAAAACCCGGTAATTCGAGCTATAACAGGCGATACAAACGCCGCAAACAATATTCCGAGCGAATTGACGCAGTTCGACTTCGACAGAGTGTCTCCTAACGACTGCTATCAGGTTGTTAATTCAGACTCCAGCCAGCAGGAAGCAATTTTGCTTTCAAAAGCAGGGGTCAGTTTCGTTATGCAGGGACCTCCGGGTACGGGCAAAAGCCAGACCATCACGAATATTATTGCCGAAGCACTGGCAGACGGGAAGACCGTTCTCTTTGTCTCGGAAAAAGCAGCAGCTCTTCAGGTTGTCTATAAGAGGCTTGCTGAAGTTGGCTTAGATGATTTCTGCCTTGCGTTACATAGCCACAAGGCAAATAAGAAAGAGATTCTTGATAGTATAGCTGCAAACCTCAAGCTGCCTCGCAAGCGGATGAAGGACAGCGCAATGTTTGAACTGACTGAATTGTTTCAGGACAGACAGGTCTTGAATCAATACGTCTGCGAGTTGCACGAAGAAATTCTTCCCCTGGAGAAGAGTTTATATGATGTATTCGGAGAACTGACTTATTTACAGAATGCACCATACATTCAGTTCAATATCGAAGAACCGGCTTCGATTTCATCTTCAACATACAATAGGATGCTTTACCGCGTTAGCAATTATGATAAAGCCCTTAAGAGCCTTGGAATAAAACTTTCTGAGAATCCTTGGAACGGGACTGCTGTAAAGATGGTAACTCAGAGTTTCAGAGATGATTTGTCACAAAACACCTCCAACTTACCTGATTTTTTACTGGTATTGGCTGAATCCTTAACCGAGGTGATATCTTCATTTGATTTGAAGGATGCCTGCACTTGGTTAGGAGCTTTGCGTGTTGTTGCTCTATTCGATGCTATCGAAAATACTCCTTTATTCCCGCTTAAGTGGTCACAAAAAGCAGAACGCAATAACCTGCTTGAAGAAGCAAAACGTGCAAAATTTGAAAAGCAAGAGTACCTGAATGCCCTCAACGATGTGCATAGATATTTTAGCGACACAGTTTTCGATGTAGACTTATCGGCTTGGTTAGAAGCTATCCACCAAACGGCAATGAGCATAGTGAAAATTGATGCAAAGCTGAATGTTGAAGTTACCGAGATAATGGAACGTGCAGATGTACTCCAAGCATTTGCAAACGGTGTAATCGCACAGTTAGAAAACATTATCAGGGCTTATGAAGTTGCATATAATTATTTGCCCATTAATGTCGCAACATTTGCAGACTTAGACGAATATGCTCGAACTCTTGCTGATGTCTTGAATTCGCCTGTTGTCATACCAGCATGGTTCGGTGAACAATCAACTCTTGAAGCACAAAATATATTAGCAACAGCAAAGATTCATGCTGATACGCTATTCGCTTCGAATGCTTTGGTTGATAAGCAATGGGATAGTCATGACATTTTGACCCCAACTTACAAACATAGGGATTTAGTCAATGGGATTGTAGTTGACTTGAACTCAATCATAGATGCTTTCACACGGGGTATTGAAATATTCCCAATACAGAGTGATGCCAATGACTCTATCCTTGACATTAATGTAGCGTTTAAACATATAGCAGAACTTCTTGATTCGCCAAGGGTATTTCACAAATGGTTTAATAGCGTTGTATACGAAAAAGCAAAGCAAATGCTAAAGGTTGCCTCTACGCATGCCTCTTTGTTAATCGAAAAAGAGAATTGGCTCGCACTTCACCAATGGGATAATAAAGCATTGGATATTGATGCAGAAGGTATACTTTTTAGATTCAAAACGGAATACACATCGTTTTTTAAGATTTTCAAATCCTCTTATCGTGCAGATATTAAAACTATAAGAGGGGTATCAAAAAAGGTAGGCACAAAATTCACCATCGATGAAATCACAGAATTACTACAAACAATAATAGATATCTGCGCGGAGAAGAAATGGTTTACCGAATTCACAAAAGAGCTTTCAGAGTGCTTTGGAGATTTTTACTCTGGAAAAGAGTCAAACTGGTCAGCAATTGAGGCGGGGCTATCTTATGCTGATAGTATTCGTGCGCTGTTCCCCAATGTGCGTGTACCTAACAAAGTAATAGATATGATTTGCGAAAAGACGTTACACACTGATGACTATACTGAACTTGGTAAAGTCTTTTCTATATATAACAATGTCAGTATTAAAAAGGTTGAAGAACGTATTGCGATAATAAACGCAGATTATTCAAGTTATAGCATAAAGGAATCATTGCTTCCAACATTTACAAGAATGATAGAAACGTGTGAAGCGTTGATTTTACTGGTTCAAAATAATAATGAAAAATCATTATTTGAGCTAAACACTCTTGACGCTCTTATTACGATCATTACAGAAATAAATAAGTTGGGAGTTGTCTTTGAGAAGGTAGATATTTCCTCGTTGCTGAATAACATGATAAGTCTTTGCGAAGAAAAACGCTGGTTTGTAAAAAATCATTGTACGCTTAGCATGTATTTTGGTGAGCTATATGTTGGTCACGCTTCTGATTGGGATGATATTGAAACAGGTTTAACCTTTGTCAAACAAATTCATTCTGCCTTCCCTCAATCTACGGTACCTAAAAACGTGATAGATTTGCTTTGCGATAAAGCAAATCATGATTACGATTATACTGAGCTGTATAATTCGCTGACTGTACTGAGCAGAGAAGCGCAAGAAGCTGTAAATGCAGATATAGCCAAGGTTATGTCGGATTATTCCAACAAAGACATACGAGAATTTCTAATGCCAAGTTTTATCCGTCTCCACGAACAAAGCGAGACACAAATAAACCTGATTTCACAGATGACCGTTCACGCCGTACAGCCAATTCCAAATAGTAGTTTACTTGGTAGGATTGTTGAAGCACACAAGGTATATGAAAAACAAATGGCACTTCATAGTACATATCAAAACTATGAAGGAAAATTCGGTAAGCTGATAGCTGGGCTAGAGACTGATTGGGTTTCCATTATTTCTGACTTGGAATCTGTATCGGTCTTGTTTTCACATGATAACTCAAACTTAATGACAGAAGCATTCATTGCACAGTTCTGTGAGGAAACTGATTTCAGGACGAAAATCACAGCAGCAAAATCCGACTTAAAGTATCGTATTGGCAAAAGTGAGCGGGGCTACGCGGAATTAAAAAGATTATTCGAGGCAGCTTCTGATTTTGACAACGCTATGCTTGATAAGGTTGCCAGGAGAGTGGATGCCTGCCTCAACAACATAATGCTGCTTGACAACTGGATTTCGTGTGTCGAAACAAAAACAGCTTGCAATGAGTTAGGGCTTGCCGACTTTATTGATAAAATAGAGCAACATGACAATACGTTTGAAGATGTTGTTAGCATCTTCAAACGTGGTTTTTTTACTCTATGGGTGCGATCTGTAATCGGTAGTAAGAAGATGGTCGAGCAATTTCGGCGTCACAACCATGACGAGAAAATCAATAGGTTTGTCTCGCTTGACGAGAGGCAACTGCTCATAGCGCAGGAACGTATCAGGCAAAATGTTATCAACGGAATCCCCGACACAAACAGGGTTTTGTCTGCCAACGATGAACTCAGTATACTGCAAAAGGAAATCACGAAAAAACGCAAGATAATGCCGTTGCGTAAGCTGTTTAAGTTCATTCCCAACCTCTTGCTTAAGCTTAAACCGTGTATGATGATGTCTCCGCTCTCGGTGGCTTATTTCTTGGAGGCGGAGTCTTATGAGTTTGACATGGTCATTTTTGACGAGGCATCACAGATATTTCCCCAGGACGCCATTGGTTCTATTTTTAGAGGTAAGCAAGTCATCATTGCCGGAGATAGTAAACAATTGCCACCAACAAACTTTTTTGCAACCAGCACAAGCAACGATGATGATGATTTTGACAAAGAAGGCGATGAAGCTGTCGGTATTGAAATTTACGATTCTATTCTTGAGGAAACAACAGGTGTTCTACCGAATCGCACCTTGCTTTGGCATTATCGCAGCAAGCATGAAAATCTAATTGCTTTTTCAAATCAGGAAATCTATAAGAACGAACTTGTGACATTCCCAAGCAGCGTAAACAACGGTGTTGATACTGGCGTTGAGTTTGTTTATGTAGAGAATGGTGTTTATGAGGGTAAAGGGCGAAATACTTCTGAAGCCCGTCGTTGCGTAGAACTTGTCAGGCAACACATCGAGAAAACTCCAACTCGCTCTCTCGGAATAATAGCTTTTAGCGAGAGCCAGCAGAAAACCATTTCTCTGGAGATTCAGAAATTAAGGGAACAGCATCCTGAATACGAAAGCTTCTTTACTGAAGACAAAGAAGATGAGTTTTTTGTAAAAAATCTTGAAAATGTTCAAGGTGATGAGAGGGATACAATTATTTTCAGCGTAAGCTATGCTAAGACAAAAGAGCAACGAGACAACAATCGCCCTATGGCTTTGCGTTTCGGTCCCCTTGGGCAAAAAGGTGGAGAGCGTCGCCTTAACGTGGCAATTACCAGAGCAAAGTGCAATGTTAAGTTGGTTAGTTCTATATTACCTTCTGATATCGACTTGAGCCGCACCGGATCAGAGGGGGTTAAGATGCTCAGTCAGTATATCGAATTTGCTATGAACGGTTCGTCAACATTGCGTGCTGGTCAAACTGAAGCCGAGAAAGACGTGTTTCTGGATGTTGTGTCTGAGTTCATTATTTCCCACGGGTACAAAATCAAGAAATATGTGGGTTGTTCGGGTTATAGAATAGACATCGCTGTCTTTCATCCCAACAATGATAACTGCTTCGTCGCGGGCATTGAGTGCGACGGCCCTTCTTATGCCGCGGCAAAAAGCGCCAGAGACCGCGATCGTTTGCGAAAGTCTGTACTCGAAACAATGGGATGGAAAATCTACCGTGTTTGGTCACCCGAGTGGATGGCGCGTCAGGATATTGAAGGTCAGAAAATGTTGACCTTTATTGATACCGCTATCAAAGAGTTCAAAGAAGTAAAAAAAGCGCAGGAGCCAGCACCACCAGATATAACTCCTTCTACTGAGCTGTTTGCTGAAGTGATTGAAGAGAACGAGGCTTCAGCGGTACAGTCTATGCTAACTTCGATTGAAACCAAAATGAGCAATCCATATGGCTTTGTTGAGTATAAGGAGGCTGTGTGGCACGAAACTCCCAATATTATAAAATTATACAACGATGATAGGGTCGCCGAGGTAATCAAATATATCGTTGGAATTGAGCAACCAATATATGTTGATTTACTTTATCAGCGTATGGCAGGTACTTTTGGAAATCAAAAGGCAACAGCTCCAGTTAGAAATGCCGTGGACAGAGTTATGAAAAGCAATAGATTGAAAAGCATTATCATAAAAGATAAGGATGGCTTCATAACGCTTGCAGGCTTTCAAAAGTTGTATGTTAGAGTACCAGCAGAAGGTAGTTCGCCAAGACAAATCAATTTTATATCGCCCGAAGAAATTGGGCTTGCAATGCTGACTATTACCGAGCAAACAATAGGATTAACTTCAGAAGGCTTAATTGATGCTACCGCTAAAGCGTTAGGGTATGCAAGGAAGGGTGAACGGATGATGACCTGTATGAACAATGCGCTTGAGCGATTAGTTAAACAGGGGCGCATTAAACTCTATGATGGAAAAGTGCGCATAATGGGTGGTGAAAACCTTGGGTAATAAAACCGTTATTAATTCAGAACTTCAGGGAACTCCGAAAACCGCAATCAACAGTGAAATTGTTGCCCAATATGAGCAACATATCGAGAGCGTATCTTCGACCAGTGGTCTTCTGGATGCCGGGACTATCCTTTGTGGGAAATACACCGTTGAGAGACGCTTGGAGGTCGCCTCTGGGGAAGCGGACTTGTATCTTTGTACATACAGAAACGATAAATATGTTGCAAAGCTGTATACGCGCAAGACAGCGATAAAGCAGGACGTAGTAAATCGGCTCCTGAAAATCAACTCGCCATTTGTTGCCAGGCTCTATGAGTCATCAACCCACAATGGTCTTCCTGTCGAAATTTTGCACTACTATAAGAATGGCAGCCTTCAGGGGAAAACCTGTTCTTATGATGAACTGGTTCGGATGATTATTCCCAATATCAACGAAGGTTTACGGGTACTTCATCAGGCAGGCATTATTCATAAAGACTTGAAACCGTCAAATATTATGATCTCAGATGACGGAAAGACCGTTTCTATCATTGACTTCGGAATCAGTTCTGTTATGAGCGATAGTGGTTCTGTTGTTGTGACAAAGACTGGTATGACTCCAGAATACTCCGCTCCAGAAACATTCAAGAACTTATTCCTCGAAGAATCAGATTACTATTCCTTTGGAATAACGCTATTTGAGCTGTTTACTGGTTACGCGCCCTATGCCAATATGAGTGCCGAAGAAATCGGTCAGTATGTTTCCGTCCAGCGCATTCCGTTCCCTGAAAATATGCCTACGCTACTTAGCGATTTCATTTCAGCGTTGACATATTACGACATTACATCTCGTGGCAATAAGAATAACCCGAATCGTCGCTGGACATACTCTGAGGTCAAAAAATGGCTTGCAGGTGAAAGCCTTGTTATCCCCGGAGAGGGTGTTGGCAATGTTAGAAAAGGCGTAATGCCCCCATACCAGTTTATGAATGAGTCTATAACTGACCCAAAGGTTCTAGTTGAAGCATTCGCAAAAAACTGGGAAGAAGGTAAAAAGCATCTTTTCCGCGGTCATATATCGGCGCATTTCCGAATCTTTAATCAGGAAATTGCGAAGCAATGTTTGTCTGCCGAGGAAGAAGCCAGTAAAACTAACGGAAATGACGACATTATCTTTTGGAAACTTGTGTATAAATTGAATCCGAGTTTGAAGGGGTTTTATTGGAAAGGACGGACTTTTGAAAGTCTTCCCGCCCTTGGCCGTGATTTGCTTGACCACCTATGGAAGAAAGACAAATCACAAGACAAGTATTTTGAGACCGTTTTATCGGAAAAGTTACTGACCGAGTATGTTGCCATTGCCGCTCCCAAAAACGAACCTTTGAAAAAGGCAGCAGTGGCAATCGAGGAGTCTTATCAGCTTGAAAAGAACGAACACACAAACCTTATAAAAACCTTTTACCTAATGGCATATACCTTGTCAGGACAAAAGTTGCTCAACATTGAAGGACAGCAATTTCGAACGGTTGGAGAACTCGCCGGATATATGCGTGAGCGACTTGAAGAATCCTTTGAAGCCTTTGAGCGTCTTTGTCACAAACTGGTGGACTATGATGGGAATCTCGACATTCAACTTGAAACGTGGCTTATTACTATCGGTAAGAAAAGGGAACTGGAAAACTGGCGCACTATGATGTGCGAATAATTAAGAGGAAAGAGGTGATGACATGAGCGGTCCCAAAATATCCGTATATGAGATGTCCGCAAGGCAACGGCAGAACCTTCGTTTTCAGTTAAACTGCTTACAGCAAAGCATCGTTTGCTGCGAGGAGATAAAGAAATCAATCGGTTATTTAAATGGTATTAACGGGCAGATCCAGTCATTGCTCTCGACTTTTGATCTTGTAAACCGGCGCACCAAAGATTGTTCCAGTGAAATCATTATATTGACAGATTTGCAGAGTGCTGTCCCGCAGGACTGTTTGTCTTTTATGGATCAACTATCGTCGTGTGCACCCATTCTTCAAGTAGATATGATTACACTTACAGATGCTGAATTGGAGAAAAAGAAGGGAGTCCTTGCCAAGTTGCGGGCATTGCAGAACAACGTAGCTTCGCGACAAAAAGAAATTGAAGAAGTCCTAAGACCAATTGAGCTAAAAGCAAAGCAAGGGGTTAGTGAGGTTGAAAATGCCATCGCCGAAGATATTTCGAGCGTGCAGTCATTTTTTATTTCGCCTTCTGAGTCGGATGAGGATAGATTTAAGTCCGACATCAAGCAGCTTAATGAGCAATTGCGTGTTTTATCTTTAGGCAGTGATTGTCCTGCTGACTTAAAGGGTGAAGTCTTTTCCGCCAATTCAGCGTTATCGAGGATTACCTCGAAGGAGCAATTTGAAACTTTTCGTTCAGTTACCGTAAAACCGTTGCTTCAAAGAATTGAAAACGCTCGTTTACGTGTTCAGGAGCAGAAAAGTGAATTTGAAACGCTTCAATCGCGCTACGTCGCCCTTTGTTCTGTTGCCGGGGTTCAACCTGAAGCGTTCGCAGTAGAAGTAATTGACGTTATGTCGATAATTAGAAATAAAATCGCTACCCTTGAGAAACAGGTCATCATGCAAACGGAACAGGAATACATTAGCGATCGTGTTAATGAAGTTATGTCTGAAATGGGCTATGACGTTATTGGCAATCGTTCTGTCACAAAGCGGAGTGGTAAAAGGTTCAAAAATCAACTTTATTCGTATGGAGAAGGAACGGCAATCAACGTCACATATGATTCTGATGGACAGATTGCGATGGAACTTGGTGGCATTGACAGAGCAGACCGAATTCCCACGTCTGAAGAAACAGATGTTTTGCGTGAAGACATGGGATCATTTTGTTCTGACTTCAAGGATTTTGAAGAACGACTTAAGGCTAAAGGTGTCGTAATAAAATCAAGAGTTTCTCTGGCACCGCCTACTGCTGAATATGCTACAATCATTAATGTTTCCGATTATAACATCACTGCGACGGCTCCAGTTGGAGAAATAACAGTCAAAGGGACCCGCTCTAAGTCGGCGGGAAAGCGCACATTGCGAAGGGAGGATAACTGATGACACTGAACAAATTTAAGGTCTGCCCTGCTTGCGGGGAGTATAATACTCCGTCATTGTTAGAGTGCAAGAAATGTGAAACCGACCTTACTGGCATAAAGGTGGTTGATGAGGAAATTCTTGCCACTGCGAATGCGTCCGCCAGTGAAGCGACTGCGTCAAGCAATAGCCGTAGTCTTGTAAAAACATGTGACTGCGGAACTGCTAATCCCCCTCAAGCGAGGAAGTGCTCGTCGTGTGGCGAGGATATTTCTGATGTTCGAGCGACAGAATCACAGTCTTCACCTGGAGTAACGCAGAAAGTGGTGCTTCGTTCTATTGACGCCTGCTTCACTTTCTCGCTTGACAAGCCTGTTACCGTCATAGGTCGTGAAGCCGAAATGCAACAATACCTTGAAGCAAAGACTTATGTTAGCCGCAAGCATGCCAAGATCACACTCGCTAACGGAGAAATTTATATTGAAAATATGAGTACTACGAACCATACTTTTGTGAACAATACGCTTATTCCCACAGATGCCCCGAAATTGCTCAAGAACGGAGACGAAATTGGACTCGGTGGGAAATTGATTAATGGTGAAAGGCAGAGCCAAGCAGCCTATCTTGTGATTGAGTTGGCAACATGAATATAGCAAGAATCCTGTATCCTGTTAAGGTTTTGGGACCGGGAAACCGAATCGGAATTTGGGTTTGCGGATGTCCTCGGAGATGTCGGGGATGCAGCAACCCTGAATTATGGGAGCAGCGTCCCAAATACGAGATTACTGTCCAGGAGTTGAAAGATGTCATAGGCAGTATTGTCTCTACACATAAGGTTGACGGATTCACCATATCCGGAGGGGAGCCGATGGCGCAATCTCAGGCACTTGCTGAACTAATAAAGTACCTAAAGACAGTTAGCGCGGACATACTTGTTTACACAGGATACAGATATGAGGCACTATATAAGCAGAAGTCTGATTACATTGATGATATTTTGAGTTCTGTTGCTGTGCTTATAGACGGACAGTATATTGAGGAGTTGAATACCAACATCGTTCTCCGAGGTTCTGAAAATCAGAACATCGTTATTCTGAATAGTGAGTACAAGGCTAATTATGAAAACTATTTGGAGACAGTGCACAATCAGATTCAGAACTTCACAACCGCAGATGGCGTAGTCTCTGTTGGCATACATCACCGAGGTTTTTCAAAGGCATTATTAACACGGATAATGGATTCAGGGGAGGTTTGAAAAATGGTGGGGACTTATTCTGAAAAACTAAAAACAGGTGGAGAACTGATTGTTTCAGCAATAAGCTGGAATATCCGCTACTACTTTTCGGGGCTAGACCGACGTTATAATGGCACGTTTGTAACTCTTGAAGGCAAGGAAATCAATAAATACATCGATGCATGGGCAGACAATTTTGAAAAATACCTGAAGTTGAAAGAAACAGTTCCGTCCGGAGGGGAATTTCAAACGGCTGGGAGCATGAACATGACAATTCGAATTGGCTTTGCCGAAGGAGTCTGCTTGCGTAGCTATCATATGCCTATTCATACTCGGGGGAAAATAGTCGAAGTAATATCTGATTACGAATATGCACGTGACAGAGCAATGAAGATGATGGAAATGCTCTCAGGGCTTAAATAGGAGGAAAGGACAATGGCTGATTACATTCCGAAATGGCACCGTGAACTTGGCATATTCAGCAAAATAAAACCGCTGATTATTGTCGAAGGGAACGTTCTTGATGTTTACCAATATCCTGTTGAAGGCGGGATTTCCAAGGGGAGTATTCTTCGCTTGCCTGAATACCTCCATTACTACTTCAAGGATATGGGCTATCAGACCGTCGTTTTTTTTGACAGTCTACAAGGTTTCAGCAATTCTTGCGAGGATGGCAACATTGAAACTTTCGCCAATCTCACAGACACTAAACTCGACGGGAAGTATGTCCGTGCAGAGTTTGGTGGCAAGAATAATTCTGCTGCGTCAATCGTCCGCAAAGCGGTAAGTCAAAATACAAGTGCAATGGCAATTATAATGACGCTTGCCTCACGTTACATTACATCGCCAGACAATTTGGCTCAAGCCGAGTTGGATAGTTTTACCAACCTTTTACTCGCTTCTCTTGAGAGTAAAGATGTTCGTATAGATAGCGGTGTTTTAAAGAACATCGTTGTTATGATAGTCAATAAACTCAACGATATCCCCGTTTGGTTTTATCATGACAATCCCAATGTAAAAACGATTTTGTTGGGGGTTCCGTCTCGTGAAGAGCGCGAAGTGCTTGTAAAAGGAGAGAATTTCCCCAGCTTTTTCGCTTCAGATGTCTACGAGTCTGACACCGGCTACTACAATGAACATCCCGATGAACTTGATAAAGTGCAAGACAAATTCGTCGGGTTAACCGAAGGTTTCTGTTTCACTGAAATAAACGGTTTGCGTCGGCTTTGTAAGAACGAACGAATCAGCATACGGCAGATGCCTTCGGTCATTGACCTTTATAAATACGGTATTAGTGAGAACCCGTGGGACAAACTCGATGAAAACGCACTTGCATCAGCATATAACGATTTCAAAAAGAGAATCAAGGGTCAAGACTATGCAATAGTAAAAACTCTTGATGTGGTCAAGCGCGCTGTTACAGGTATGTCTGGGCTACAGCATTCATCCCACACCAAGCCAAAAGGAATATTGTTTTTTGCCGGTCCCACGGGTACTGGTAAAACTGAAACTGCAAAAACGCTCGCAGAGAAGTTGTTCGGTGATGAAAGTTGTTGCATTCGTTTTGATATGAGCGAATATGGGCAAAGCCACAGTGACCAAAAACTACTTGGAGCACCTCCGGGATATGTGGGATATGAAGCAGGCGGTCAATTGACGAATGCCGTGAAGGAGAAGCCCTTCTCAATTCTTTTGTTCGATGAAATTGAAAAGGCACATCCGTCTATCTTTGACAAGTTTCTTCAAATACTTGAAGACGGCCGTATGACTGATGGTCAGGGAAACACGGTGTATTTTTCTGAGTGCATTATCATCTTCACGAGCAATCTTGGCATTTTTACCCGCAACGATATGGGCATCCGAGAGGCCAATGTTACTGAGAAAATGGAGTACAGTGAAGTACAGAATAAAGTGCGCCAGGCGATTGAGAACTATTTTAAATTGGAACTTGGACGTCCTGAAATCCTTAATCGAATCGGAGAAAACATTGTGGTGTTTGACTTTATTAGACCAGAGGTAGCTGAGACGATTCTTGATGCACAGATAAAGAAGATAGTAAGTAACCTCTCAAGCGAAAAACGGATTGAATTGGTTGTAGTTTCAGAGGCACGTGCCACGCTCCTTGAAAAGTCGTTAGGCAATCTCTCCAACGGTGCGAGGGGCATAGGCAATATCGTGGAAAGTTTGCTTATCAACCCACTGTCTCGCTATTTGTTTGATAACGCTATAAAAAGTGATGAGCGGATAACTATTAACGCAATCGACGCGAAAAATATGCCTTTTTCGCTCGACTGTAGGCGGGGTAGTTTATGATTGCTTTTGTTGTAGTACAACGCGGAGTTGGGAAAGAGCAGTGTGAGGATACTGTTCTCGTGGGGGATATGCCCATCTGCGATGATAGTGCCAAACTTTCAGTATCGACAACCAACACTATTTGTGTTGCTGATGGTGTCGGTGGAAATGCCGGAGGTCATTTTGCCTCAACTTTTGTCGCTGAACAAATTAAGGGATTATCTGACGCTGAACCTGACAAAATGAAACTGCGACAATTATTGAATGACCTCAATAACGACCTAATTGTTGAAGGCAATGCAAAAGGTTTTCCGACAGCCGCAACCACGCTAACTGGAATCGTTTTTACTGGAAATAAAGAACTCCTTGTTCATATCGGAAATACACGAGCGTATGCGCTACAAGGAAAGTACCTCAAACAATTGACTGAAGACCATACGGTATATAATTGTTTGTTGAAAATGGGAAGAATTGATGATGCTTCACAAAGCAGGAAAAACGAGATAACAAACTGCTTCGGCGGGGGTAATGCATCTCTGTTTGAGAATATTATAATTTCGGATATGCAAGAATTTAGCACGCTGTTGCTGACTTCGGATGGGGTGCATGATTACATTGGAATAGACGAGTTGGAATGCTTGATGACATCCAATATATTAAGTATTAAGACCTGTAACAATATTGTTCAAGCAGCTATCGACGCAGGCTCAAAAGACGATATTTCAGTTGTCATAGTTCAGAAATAGGAGGATTCTTATGGGGAATGAGAAAGAGCATTAATCTTGGCGGCGGTTTCAAGATTAACCTTAGCAAGTCTGGAATCGGCTACAGTTGGGGTGTACCTGGTTACCGAATAACAAGAACCGCGAAAGGCACAACTCGTAGTACATATTCCATTCCCGGCACAGGGTTGTCTTATGTTGACGAATCGGGGAGAAACAGGAACAGAACTCCGAGTTCGAGAAACAATGCTCGAAATAACATCCAACCTATACAACAGCAAGAACAGATGTGCAATATCGAGAGTGCCGAAATTGAGTCATTCAAAGCTGCTGAAATCAGAAATATTACATCTGCCATTGAAAAAACGATTCGGCTTAATAAGTGGAGTACGGTCTTAATAGTTTGTGCTATCCTTATCCCTACATACCCAGTGTTGACTCTCTTGCCTATTATCGGAATTATTCTCAAAATTGTCGCCCACAAGTCAGGGACAGTGCAATTGGAATACACACTCGATGATGATAAGAAAGACGAATATAATCGCCGAATTGGAGCATGGAAAATCCTTGCTGAGGGAGATAAGGAGTGGCAAGTTATACAAGAGGCTCACGTCTCCAATCAAAAAGTGAATGCCGGTGCGGACAGAAACGTCAAGCGAGTGGTATGCAAAATTGAAGAGACTACTCCATTTTACATTAACACGAATGTTGATACCATTCAGATCAAGCTTTATAAGGAAATCCTTATTTTCCTGCCTGATAAAGTGTTTATCATCAGGAAAGGCAAGGTCGGTCTTGTTAACTATGAGGATGTTAGCATTCTTGTATCGCAGACAAGATTTATTGAGAGCGATCCATTACCAAAGGATTCGGTTGTGGTTGGCTCAACGTGGCAATATGTGAACAAGAACGGAACACCTGATAGGCGATACGGCAACAACCGCCAACTCCCTATTTGCCAATATGGTGTTGTGTACCTCACTTCAGGAACAGGGCTAAATATTGAAATGCAGTTTTCCAATGTAAATAAAACGCAAGACTTTGAGGAATTAATTAGATAAGTGGGGGGACAACAATACTGACTTTAACCAGATTCTCATTGCGGAAGCTAGTGAATACGATTTTAAGTCCCTGTTGAGTCAAACAAACCACGCAGTTGACTGAAGACCGACCTTCAGAACTTTCGCCATTATGAGGAGTAATTAAATTATTTTATAAAATGAATTGGGGAAGAGGGGAAACTAGGTAGATACTGGAATTGAAGCATAAAAGCATAAGCATCTTAAGTGTATTTGGAATAATGATAACTACGATACGAGTAATAAAATCCAACCAATGGGGGAAGAAGTACGATGTCATTCAATTCAAGAATATATCCTAGTGTATGGTATTAGTAAAAGGTTACGAAATTTAACTCTTCACTAAATAGATATTTAACGCATAGTTGATGGTGCAAGTGTCCAAGATTATTGTAATAGGTAATTGCTAATAACCCTGGATAATCCAATTTGTTTAGTCATCATCACAATTTTAATTTATATATAGTTCTGAATCATATTATTGATACATATTTAACGCTTTGTATAAGCTCCTGTAGCCACAGTTTTCTAGGATTTGAGTATTTCTCTAGGCATCTATTTCTAAAGCCTTACAGAGGTCCCTAGAGGCTAGTTTTTCAGTCACATATATCGCGGACTCTGACAAAAGGTCAAATGGATAAGGATATGAGTATATATAAATGCCCAATGTGAATACCATAATTTAAAAAATCACAGATAGCCTGAAAATCACTGATACGGATAAATTGCGCTTGTAAATCCGTATTGAGCGTTTCAGGCTGTTATTAGTATTACCCCCTGCGATAATTCACACTCTACTTTACATAATATCTATTATAGGACCCAAGATAAATTTCTCGATCCATAAATCAATTGGCTTATGACGAGCGACGACATCAAAACAAATTCTTAAAACGAAAATCCTGCAATAACTCTTCACAATTCTTTTGTCATAAGACCTTTTAAACCATTCTAGCCTCATTAACCGATCGCCTTACTGTACTACATCCACAAAAGAAGTTTCATCAAATACGCTTCCATATCTCCGCAAATCATTCAAATCGCTCTGTAGTATACCATTATTGTCATAAAGCTCAATAACTTCAACATCAGCTAAAGATTGTGAAGTAATAATATAGCCTTTTTCAACTTTATCATCGGAATAAACCTCACCATTTTTAAATCTCACCAAGATGTTTTGTATATCAACTGGTTTCTTTTTGTCAGGTTCAATCAACCAAGTTGAATCGTTGAAGTTCCCAAATAAGATTTTGCAACCATCATATTCAATAACATTGACGGTAAAACACATGCTTAGTGGCGTCTGTCCTTGTGCTTTCTTAATAATTTTCTTGTTTTCATCCAGGAAAAACAAATTCGTATATGATTGCCCCTGTCCATCGTTTTTTTCGGTTAATACTAAAGTACCATCCATAAAAACCTTTTGGGCAAAAATATGAGTCTTACCTTTATTAGATGGTTCGTAATTTTTATAATACGACTCCACGATCTGTCCGAGACTACTCCGGTTATTAACTGTGTCACCCTTTGATTCAATCTGTTGCCCCACTCCGGTATTTGAGCAACCAGACACCATCATTGCAAGGACAAGCGTTACAAAAAGGAATCCTATTTTTTTCAAACGCTCACCTCCAATTATATTCAGGCGAATATCCTGCTGATTATTTACAAATCTAAGTCATTTATTCAATTTCTTGGTCATACCTCTTTCTCACTTGGAAATACCATATTATCGAAATTATATTATCCTAATTCTTTCGAAGGCAATTCTATCAACTCTACAAATACCAAGTTTTCCCCATATCATCTGATTTGTATTTTGCGCTAACTGTACCTCCCATGTAATCACCTTGTGGCCCCTGCCCTACTAAAAGAAATAACTGTCCTTCTTCAACATATGGAGTTTCGGGATGGATGAAAGGTTCAAGAGTGGTTCCCATCCAACTCTCTTTAACCGCAGGGATGATAACGGGTGCAAATGATTTACCTCCATCCTCCGTTCGATAAAAATTAGTTTCAGCCCCATCTATTTTTGGATATTTCTCCAAATCATATCCAGCGGGTCTTTGAACTTTGGTTACAGTATAAATATAGGTTCCTTCCTCAGATGGCTCTACATTAAACCATAAAACCCATTGACACTTAATCTTATTTACCTCTATAACCCCATTCCACTTGGAAGCATTTGCTGCATTCAAGTTTTTAGTCACAACAGAAAAGTCTATTTGAATCACATCGGCTTCTCTGTTTTCAATCTGATCAATCGAGTATTCAGCAACTTTTTGGCCCCAGGGTACATATCTTCCCTTGTATTGCTCTAGGTATGACTCCAGCCATTTTGTCCCCCCTGCAATAAGGTCTTTGCTGTTAACCTCCACAGAGAAGCCCACAGGTTGAAACTTAATTTTACTTTGCTGATATTTGTAAAAGCCGAAATAACATACAGCTAAAACTACAACAGCAAGGCACAATTTAGTCACTAACTTGTTCATTTTCTCCTTTGGTTCGGAAAAAGAGGACATCGTTTTAGCTCCTTCTTTACTAAACATACTAATTAATTTTACAATAAGAAAGGCAGCTCCGGTAAACTTCCTTACTTTAGATCACAGTGCGCAAATATAAATATATAATTATGCTGACAACTGCTGTAATCCCCCGTAATAGTCTATTCCTTTTATCTATTAATACCTCGATAAACAGTACTGCGGCTAAGAGAATCCATATTCTCTCAAATAGAAACAGCCCCAATAATATTGATATTGAAAATTTAAATATAGGTAGCACCAAAATCAGTGATGTTAACGCAATTGTCATTAACGAGATGAGTCTTGTCTTTAGCGAATACTGTTTATAATATGAAAGCGCAATGAAACTTAAAATTAGAAATAAGACTATCCACTGAAAAATCATGCATAAATCCTCCCGGTCCACTTGCTTCACCACTAATTATATCTCAGGTTTAATTGTTAAAACTAATATTCTTGAAGGTTGTTTCACAAGAGTTTAAGAAAACCAGCAGTCAGGGGATGAAACTTCTCCCTGACTGCTGGTTTATGTCATTTAACTACAAAAATAAGAGAAAATACCAATTTCCGAAAGTAGGATAAGTGATCTTTCGAAATAGCAGGTACTTGTCGATTTGTTGGTCTCATCAAGTCCTTAGGCCCTGAACACGATTGCTTAATTATTTCTCGTATGCCTCAATTAATTCACTAATCTCAAACTTTTTCATTTTAAGAAAAGCTTCTGTAACTTGTGCTAGTTTTTTTGGATCCTTATTCTGCATCATCTCATCCATAATTGCGGGAACAATCTGCCATGAAAAACCGTATCTATCTTTTAACCAACCGCATTGCTCTGCTTCAGGAACGGCTGACAGCTTATCCCAATAATAGTCTATTTCAGCTTGGGATTCGCATTTAACAACTAATGAAATTGCCTCATTAAATGTAAAGTTATGCTCGTAAGCACTGTCCATGGCGGAAAACGATTGGTTATTCAAGGTAAAATCGACATGCTGAATCATGTTCGGTTTATTTGGATCTGCGTTCTCTCCGTATCTAAGGATATCCCCTACACTCGAGTGCTCAAATATTTTTGTGTAAAATCTGATAGCATCTTCGGCATTGCCGCACTGATCTCCGACAAACATTAGAGTTGGGGTGATTTTTTGCTTGATTTCCGTATCACCAATGTGCATTATCTGCCAAGAAAGACCGTATTTGTCAATGACCCAACCATACTTTTGGCTAAAGGGATAGGTGTCCAAGGGCATTAAGGCAGCACCCTTTTCAATAAGTTTTCCCCATAACCCCTCAACTTCCTCGCTAGAACTGCAAGCGATGCGAAATGAAACAGCGGGTGTAAATTTGAATAATGGTCCAGCTGACAACAGCATAAATTCTTGTCCTGCCAGCTCAATCGTGATCATATCCACGGATCCAGAGGGTGTGTCATTTATTATGGTTTTGTCTTTTAGACTGGATCCTTCAAATAGGGACAGATAAAACTTTGATGCCTCATCAGCTTCTTTATCAAACCATAAGTGCGGGATAAGCTTTTGCATATTGGGTCTCCTCTCAATTTCATTTTTTAATTATCGTCTATCAATATAAATATTATTCCTTGAAAAGGCTAATCTTATATGTATCAAATATGAACACCCTAAAGGAGATAGTATGCCTAAATACTTCGCTTTCCCAATATTCACCATGGTATTTGCATTAATTTTAGTCGCTACTGTTCCTCAGAGAGAAACCAAGCGCCTTGCAATATATGGAATAATTTTTGGAGGAATGATGGATTCCCTAGTACACTTATTTGGGTATATTACTGGCTTGTTCTCTTGGATAAATTATGGACCCTTTGGTTTTCTAGGCGTTCATCTATTCCCCGGTATATCTTGGTCAATATTTTTTATCATATATTATTATTTTTTACCTCAGCAAAAACCTTTAAATTACATATTTGCTGTTGCGGCAATCTTCTTTTCCACTTTATATTATAATTTGCTCTCCGAATTAGATCTCCTATATTCCTCCAGTAAATTATGGTTGCCTCTTGCTGGTTTTGCTTTTTGGTTTTCAACAGCAACCTGGGGTTTTTATAAATTAAATACTTTTATGGAATGTAACTCTTTTAGATGGAATCAAGAGGAAAAGACGAAGGAATAAATTTTAATTTCTTGCTCTTTTTTCTCCTGTAAGCAACGATTATGGAGGTAACCTAGTTGGAAAACACACATAATTTCATTTTACCAAAGACTAATCTAATAGGTGTTGGGGCTATCAAAGACCTTCCCAACGAGCTATTAGCTTGGAAGCTAAGCAAAGCCCTGATCGTTACTGATAAAAACATGATAAGTCTCGGCTATGTGGAGAATGTAGAGAAGATCTTAAAGAACCTATTCATTTCATATGATATATTTGATGGAATACTGCACCCCAATCCTACAGTTTCCTTCGTAGAAGATGGCTTAGCTTATTTTAAGAAAGGTCTTAATGTTTTACGCAACTATAAATTGATTATTTCCATCGGCGGCGGAACCAATCATGACTGCGCTAAAGCAATAGCAATGGTAGCTACCAACGGTGGTTCAATCATTGATTATGAAGGGTATAACAAAGTGACTAAACCACCCCTACCCCAAATTTCGATCAATACAACTGCTGGGTCGGGGGCTGAATTATCTATGTTTACTATAATCGTCGATAATTCAAGGAAAGTAAAAATGACCATTGCTTCCCCTTTTTTGACACCCTATATAACTGTTAATGACCCAATATTTATGACAACAATGCCTAAGGAAGTTACCGCCAGTTCAGGTTTTGATGTTGTTTCCCATGCTATAGAAGCATATGTATCTACAGAAGCTTCTCCACTAACCGATTCTTTTGCTCTTGAAGCGATACGAATAGCATTTGAGTATCTGCCGAGAGCCTACGAGAATGGCAATGATTTAGAAGCTAAGGAAAAAATGATGTATGCCAATATAATGGCTGCAATGGCTTTTAATAATGCCGGATTAGGTTATGTGCATTCAATGGCCCATCAGTTAGGCGGATTTTATGGTCAGACCCATGGCTGTTACAACGGGATCTTAGTGCCTTATGTATTTGAGTTTAATTCCGTGTCTATACCTAAAGAAAGAATTATGAAATTATGTGAAGCCATGGGGACTAGTACCCAAGACACTTCACAAGCTATCGACATAATTATTGATTCAATTAGAAGATTAACTGCCAAAATCGAAATTCCCGGTAAATTGCGTGATATGGGACTCAAAGAGAACGATATTGAAATTCTCTCTCAAAACGCTATGAAAGATATAACTGCTTTTACAAATCCGAGAAAAGGGTCTGTTGAAGATTTTATAAGCTTATTTAAATCCGCTTATTGAGTGAAAAACCATCCAACAAATAAAGCGACTTGATGGCCGCTTTTACTATATGGATTTATCTTAAATATAATCGTTAACACTACGGAATTAGGTTACCTTATTCCTTATCAGCCTCGATAAACCTTATTACAAATGCAGCCATTATGATTGTGCTAAGAACATAGCCCAAAATCATTTCGCTTGCAACAAACATTTTAGCCGTGTTGGTTATTGGATATATATCACCATAACCTGTGGTTGTAAAAGTAGTGATACTGAAATATACACTATCTATTGCCGATAGAATCATTCCGTCTTTAAATGCATGAGAAAGATCTCTGGATAGTTTATAGTAAAAATTAGCATACCCCAAAACTAGGATGATACTTAATAAGATGATTTTGGGGAAAAGTAATTTCTTGTGCTCCTTATGAATTATCTTATTAGTTAAGAAGGCTAAACTTAGGAAGAAATAGGCAAAAACAATAATTACAAAATATGTAGGCATGAAATTAATGTAGAAATCTATTAGGATGATACCCAGCAAAATCAGACTTAAATAAAGAAATCTGTTAAGAATTTTATGGGATCTCAATTAAATACCTCCACTCTCTCTAATCCTGAAACTAAATCATATTATAACTAACGGATATTTCCTTAGTCTCAATGGATTGATCAACATATTATAATCTAATTCCACATCTTCCTTAAAATCTCCTCCTTAGCCCCCAAAACTATGTTTTAGGGGCTTAATTATTAGGGCAGAAACCATCACATCAACTATAAACTTCGCAATGCGTCAATAGGATTAAGTTGACTTGCTTTTCTTGCAGGCATGTATCCAAATACAATACCAACTAATCCGGAAAATCCCACCGCCAGTAAAATAGTAGCAATAGAAAGCGAAAATCCGATCCCAATAAATGCTGCCGCAGTATAAGCTATTAAGCCGCCCAGAACCAAGCCAATGAGACCACCGACCAAGGAGAGGAATATTGACTCAATAACGAATTGCAGCTGTATTCTTTTGGGTGTTGCTCCTAAGGCCTTCCGCAAACCTATTTCCATCGTTCGCTCAGTAATAGACACGAGCATCATATTCATGATTCCAATCCCTCCCACTACGAGGGATATTGCAGCAATTCCTGCCAGCAGAAGTGACATCATGGACATCATTGATTCAAAGGATTCGATCATATCCCCCATATTAAAAATTGTATAGGCGTTTTCTTTATAGTTAAAAGCCGGATTAAGCACCCCTTTAAGATCAGTTACAGTATCATCAGCTAATGAAGTATCTTCCAAGAATACATCTAGACTCGATATATTCTTGACTCCCAAGCTTCGCATTGCCGTTGTATAGGGGATTATGACAGACTCATTATTCGATCCCATACTAAATCCACTTGAGGCATTTAATGTGCCAACTACAGTATAACTAGTACCGTTTATGACAAGGTCTTTCCCAATAGGATCAACACCAAAGTAAAGTTCATGGATGATATCGCTGCCAATAATTGCAACCTGGTTTTTACTATTTAAGTCGAGTATATTTATTGACCTCCCAGTCTTAAGCAGGCTGGTATCCATGTTGAAATATACCTCGTTTTTACCCTGTACTGTCACGTTCTCCATGAGCTTTCCCTCGTAGATAATCCCGGTCTTTCCGGAAATCGTCGGGGATACACCCTTAATATTCTCCTCCTCTGAAATGTTCAGCATATCCTCTTGATTAAGCCCTTGTTTAAGAGGAGTACCCATAACATTCACAGTGATTTTATTGGCACCCAGCTCTGTGACTTGATCGCTGATACTATTTGTTGCACCCTGGACTATAGTGATTAAAGCAATAATCGATGCTACTCCTATTACAATGCCAAGCATTGTCAAAAATGAGCGCAGTTTATTTCTAACAATATTTTCATAGGACATTTTTATACTCTCAAACAGCATCTACTGAACCCCCTGTTCCGACAATTGTCCATCGAGAATGTTAACAACTCTCTTGGCGTGACGTGCAATTCCGATGTCGTGGGTTATCATAATTATTGTTCTTCCGTCATGATTCAGTTCCTCAAAAAGCTCCATAACCTGGGCACCTGTTTTTTGATCTAAAGCACCTGTTGGTTCATCGGCCAGCAAAATTGTGGGCTCAGTAACTAAAGCCCGGGCAATGGCAACACGTTGTTGTTGCCCTCCGGATAGCTGAGTTGGTAAGTTTTTTGTCTTATCAACTAACCCTACTCGATCAAGCATTTTCAGCGAACGTTCCTTTCTTTCCGTAGAGGAGAGGCCAGCGTAAATCAACGGTAACTCCACATTTTGAAGAGCACTTAAGCGTGGCAGGAGTTGAAAGCTTTGAAATACAAAGCCAATTTCCTTATTTCTAATAAAGGCAAGTTCAGTTTCATCCAGGTCTTCAATATCATTGCCAGAGAGTAAATATTTTCCTGATGAAGGTATATCTAAGCAACCAATAATATTCATCATTGTAGATTTCCCCGAACCTGACGGACCAAGTAAGGATAGAAATTCACCGGAATTTACTTGTAAGTTCACCTTTCTTAACACTTCTAGCTCTTCTTCCCCCATATAGTAGCTCTTAGAGATATTTTGCATGTTCAGAACTTCCGTCATTAATCATCACCACCCGTATTATTCATCCCAGCTGGAGGAAAATTTCTTCCTTCCTTGACTGCAGTCTTGGTATAGTAAACAGTCTCTCCACTTTCAAGTCCACTTTTTACTTCTACGACTATCCCATCATTTATGCCGGTAGTAATTTCTGCTCTAGTCTCTGTACCACTCTCATCTTTTTTCAGAACATAGGGTTTGTTATTCTCGTCGAATTGAACCGCTGTTATAGGCAAAGTGACAATTCCGCTAGCTTGATTGCTTATAATTTTTACCTCTGCAGACATTCCGATTCTTACACTTTCATCGTCCGCAAGATCGATTACAGCGGTAAAGAATGATACTCCATTAATTATTTGCCCCTCTTTAGATATTGAGCTGACATTGCCCTTTATTTCTTTGTTTATTGCACCTAGTTTAACAGTGGCTTCCTTACCTTTCTCAATCGCAGCAAGGTCATACTCATCGACTTTTACTTTGATTTGAAGATTCTCATAATCCACAACTTCTAATAGTTTTGTACCTGCCATCACTTGTGCCTTTTCCTCTACATTAATATTAACAATTTCTCCTTGAATTTTTGACTTAATGTCTTCTCCAGCCGTAGTTTTAATTAAGACTGCCCCTTCTTTAACAAGGTCTCCCTCTTTTACTTTAATTTCCGAAATTTGCATCATCTTTTCAGAAGTTACAGTTTGACGATCTGTAGTCTCCACATTTCCTGTGAAGGAGTAATAGGTGGTTAGGTCGTCTGTCTGAGCAACAACGCTTTCATAGGGAAGTTGCGTAGGTTTTTTAAGAAAGGCTATGCCTCCTACAGTTACAACTGCAGCTATCAAACCCAGAATAATCCATTTAACACTTGATTTTTGTTTTCTCATTATCTATTTCCTCCAATTTTTTAACCTCCATGAACCATATCATAAGCTGGATATATGAATTCAACATGAACTTCGGATTTGGGTAGTTCTAACTTTTAATTTTGCACTGATCTTCCCAATAATATGTAATGGAATATAAATCAATAAACCCTCAACATGGCATTTCTGCCGATATTGAGGGTTTACTATAAATATTCATTTTGCAACTAGTTAAAGTCAGTAACCTTATTGCTATTGTCATATTGAATTTCACTGAATCTAATTAAGGATTAAATTAGTTTTAAGTTGTAGTTATATTATATGATAAAACACATTGTAGCCAATATTCAAAATGAATAACCATTCATTATTTTGCTTTAGTCTTAAATAATTATACTTTTTAGGTCAATTTGCTATAAAGAGATCATATTACAAAATACACTATATTGTAATACTCTCCATATATTGTCTAACGATAGATTGAACTACCCCTCAAATTATTGGGACTTTTTAACTTATACTAAATATTGTTATCTAAATTAGGATTTTTGGCGTGAACATCCATATATTATCTTAATATCAGAGATGTTGACACAATGCAACCTTAAATGTTAGTCTTTGTCTATAAGAAAACTGGAGAGTATTATTAATAATCTTAAAAAACGAGTTAATAACTCGGAATTTTTTTACACAATCAAGTTAAATTATTCACTAATATTACATTATATACAGAAAATTTGAAATTCATTTTGGGAGGATTGCTTATGGCAAAATTATTACCATCTAACTCTAGGTTTTTATTTTTTTGGGTTTCTAAAACATCTTAAAGTTATTTTTGGATTCTAAATTATCTGTAAATTATTATTAAAAATTTTTGGGAGGGGTTTAAATGCGTTTAGGATGGCTAATAGTTTTCACTCTAATGACTGTCTTGGCAATTCTGTCCTTTAGTAAAGCTCTTAAGAAAAAACTCGGAATTTTGAGCTTAGGTGCCAAAGAAGAAAGATTTGATAATCCTAATCAACGTTTTATGAACTTTGTTAAGTTAGTACTAGGTCAGAGTAAATTAATTAATGAACCATATGGAGTCGTTCACTTTATCATCTTCTGGGGCTTTATTTTTATTTGTTTAGGGGAATTACCACTAATATTTGAAGGACTCTTCCCTGCTTATTCTTTCCCTATCTTGGGAACAAACCGCTATTTTTATATGATTAAAGATCTTATGACTGCCTTAGTAATCGTCGGCTTGTGTTTCGGACTAATTAGAAGATGGGTAATTAAACCTGCTCATTTATCTCGAACACCCGAGGCAGCAATTATTGTAAGCCTGATTTTTGGAGTTATTGTTACTGAATGGATCGGCAGCGGCGCAAAAGTAGCTCTTGAGCCTAGTAACAGCGTATACTCACTGGCCATTATGTATCAAAGTTTTGCCACTCTCTTTAGTGGTTTAAACACTCATACTCTTGAACTGATTGAAAGTGCTTTTTGGTGGATTCATATGTTGATTGTATTTGGTTTCCTGGTTTACATTCCAAACTCAAAGCATATGCACCTTTTAGCAGTACACCCTAACACCTATTTCTCTTCTTTGAAACCTATTGGTGGTCAAATTGAAAAAATTGACTTAGAAGATGAAGAGTTAACCGAATTAGGGGTTAACCGGATTGAAAGCTTTACTTGGAAGCAACTATTAGACAGCTTTGCTTGTGGAGAATGTGGAAGGTGCATGAATAACTGTCCGGCCAACATTTCCGGCAAACCCTTGAACCCTAAGCGTTTAATCAGCCGCCAATTAAAAGACCATCTTTTAGAAAAAGGTGCCGTCCTGAATGCTAAAGGCTTAACTTCCACCAGCGATGAAAATGCGGACGCATTAGCAGAAATTGCCGAAAATGATCCTCAAGCATCTGAAATTCTTCAAAAATCCTTAATTGGGGATATCGTTTCCGAAGAAGAGATTTGGGCATGTACGACTTGTATGTCTTGCCAAGTACAATGTCCGGTTGCCAATGAGCATGTGAATAAGATCATTAATATGCGTCAATCTCTGGTTATGATGGATAGTAATTTCCCACAAGAGTTACAAACGTCCTTCCGTAACGTCGAGAATAATGCCAACCCTTGGGGTATCGGTTACACCGAACGTGCAAATTGGGCGTCTGAGTTAGATATCAAATTAATTAGTGAACATGAGAATGTCGATTACCTCTTCTGGGTTGGCTGTGCCGGTTCTTTTGATAGTCGTGCCCAAAAAGTATCTGTTGCAGTCTCGAAGATTCTTAAGGCTGCAGGTATTAATTTTGCAATCTTAGGAACTGAAGAAAAATGTTGCGGTGATTTTGTTCGCCGATCAGGAAACGAATATCTATTCCAGACTGCAGCAATAGAAAACGTAGAAATCTTAAATAATTACAATGTGAAAAAAATCATTACAACTTGCCCCCACTGCCTAAATACTTTGAAGAATGAGTATCCTGATTTCGGCGGTAATTACGAAGTAATCCATCATACACAATTTATCGATCAATTAATTAAGGATGGCAAATTAGTCCTCAACTCAAAAGGTGACTTTGAACCACAAAGAATTGTTTATCATGATTCCTGTTATCTTGGTCGTTATCAGCAAGAATTCAATTCACCTCGTGCCCTGTTCAATATGGTTCCTGGTGTTGAATTGGTAGAGATGGATCGTCACCATAATAAGAGCTTTTGCTGTGGTGCAGGTGGTGGCCGTATGTGGTTGGAAGAGCAAAATGATCAGAGGGTTAATAATCTTCGAGTTGAACAGGCGCTTGATAAAAATGCTGAAGTTATCGGTGCGAATTGCCCCTTCTGTATTACGATGATGGAAGATGGCATTAAAGACAAAGTTGACGCCGACAAGCAAACTGTTAAAGTCTTAGATCCTGCTGAGCTCATTGCTAAGATGATAAGCTAGTATCAAAGAAATGCACTTTAGTATTCTAAGTTTCGGTTCCAAGGAGGCAAATCGATGGCAGAGTGTGAAGAGTTAATGAACAGATTTACTTTAGCTGGTCAAGATCGTAACATTAGAGAATTACGTAGTCATGAGCTTGAAGAGTATAAATCAATCTACAACGATTTAGTGGCCCAGTACTTCGATTCGAATGGAGAAATCCCTGTAGATATGGATATTCAAGTAATTAACAAAATCTATACTCAAAATGACATGAATACAACTCCATTGGGATTGGTTAACGTAAGCTTAGAGTACTTGGCCAGGATCCTGACCTTTGCTAAAGCTCAGGGAATTCAATGGCAGCTTCAGTGTAGAAAGTGTACAGATACTCACTTTAAGAAATTATCTCATTTTGAGGTTAAAGTAGATTGTGACAGAGACGTTTTTGTAACGATGGCTGTCGAGGCAGGATTTCGGTTTTGATCTAAAAATATTATTGATTAAAGGTATCCCACTAGGGATGCCTTTTTTCTTATCCAAACTTTCTAAGCAGCTTCAGCCCTAAAATCCTTCGGCTTTACAAGAACTTAGTTCTTGTGTTTTAGCAACCAATTTGCGCATAAGATTAGAAATGGATTTTCTGGCGATATCATCAATTAGCTTTCCATCTTGATCAAATTTTTTACTGGCGTTAGTGATTAATACTTTTCGGCTATTGATGGTTTGGAGTTCAAGTTTGCCACATACTCTTCGAAGATGATGTTGTACATAGCCCCCACCGAGCACTTCTAGCGATGCACTTATCATCGCCAGGGGTTTCCCTCGTAATGGTAAATCACTCCCTCGTGAAGCCCAATCTAAAGCATTCTTTAAAACTGGGGGTATGGAATAATTGTACTCAGGTGTAGATATGAGGAATGCATCTGCCGTCACCAGTTTGTCTTTCAAATCAATAACAGCTTGAGGTAATCCTTTGGATTCTACATCCTCGTTAAAAATGGGGATCGGCGATAGATCTACGATTTCCATAGTTGCGCCTTCCGGAAGTAAGGCTGCCGCCGCTCGCAGAGCTGCTGTGTTGTATGAATTGTTTCTTAAACTTCCAGAAATACCAATGATTCTAATTGCTTTTGTCATTAAAGCACCCCCTATTAATCTTAGCCTTTGTTTAAATGCGAGAATTAAATGGTGGGAATTATATTTCTGTTTAATATATTCACAATATTCTACACTTTAGATGCAATTCCTGCTTGGAGTAGTATAAATATTTTGATAATATAAAATAGTATAAAATAATAACAAAATTATAGGTCAGACCGTACTAACGATCTGACCTTGATATTTCATATTTAAAAATGACTTCCCTTGTGTGTCATAAATTTTATTTTGCAATATCTTTATGAATTATCTTGTTAGTCTTATTTACTAGAAGACTAAAGAAACTGGATAAATTATTGGTTTTTTATTCTAAATACTTTTTTCTTACCATCAAGCTTCCCTCTGCTGGCCTTTTCTTCTGAATTTACTAAGATATCATCTATCTCAATCTCAGCGAAATCTCCCTCTAGAGAATTAATGCATTGGCAGCAATTATCACATTGTTTTAACGGATCAAGATCGCAAAGATTGCATTCACCACATTGGGTACAACTTCGATCTTGCAAAACACATGGATCTCCCATAGTATTCAAACTACTACTCCCCCCTATTATCTTGTAAATTGTGGACTTCCTAAAATATTCCCGGACTTAAGATTAAGGAGTTCGGCTCTTTCGTTAATCCTTTTAAGGCTGCAGCAGTACGCTGCTCACTCCAAGCTTCATCGAGCAAGAGAATAGTATCTCTGTAGCGTTGCTTACTTCCTAATAAAACAACTAGGTAGTCCCCATCGGATCTTGTTACATAAGAAACCAGACATTGCCCCGCCTCTGTTGTTGTTCCTGTTTTTAGTCCTTGGTTTCCGGGATAAATCCCAAGGAGACGATTTGTATTCTGCAAATCAGCTTCTCGTAATTTCCCTTGTCCATCCGTCCACTGAACATGGGCATTTGCCAATTTGACAAACTTCATCAGTTCTTTATTTTCAATAAATCGAACTGCAATTTTGCTTAGGTCATTAGCTGTTGTGTATTGATCAGGATCGGGCAACCCATGAGGGGTTGTAAAGTGAGTATTTTGACACCCTAAAGTAGCAGCGTACTCATTGATTTCTTGAGCAAAAGCAGGGATCGAGCCACTAACTTTTACTGCCAGAGCTGCAGCCGCATCATTGGAACTGTTAACATATAAGGCAGTTAAAAGATTATGTACGGATATTTCATCTCCCGGCTGGAGCCCCAGACGTGAGCCTTCTACATTCACTTCTGTCCCAACTCGAACAACATCTGATTCCTTTAAAGATTTTAAAGCCACAAGCCCAGTAATAAGCTTTAGTGTGCTTGCCGGGGCACGCTGTATATCGGCATTATGGGATTTGATTACCTGATTGGTTAAGGGGTCAATAAGTACATAACTTTCATCTTCTGTTGAAAGATCTTGGGAGGAAGATCCAGGCTTTAATGATTCAGAAAATTGAACTTTTGTATCGGTCAATCCTGCAGTCTGTAAATTGGCGATGGCTGGACTAAAATAGCTTAATCCGATCAACAAAAAAACACTGAACAGCAGGCAAAACGTTATAAATGTGGCTTTTCTGGCTTTTGTAGTTTTTCTTTTAGTTCTAGAATTAGAAACTCGATAATCTAATTGTTTCACAATAATCCCTCTTTTAAGCTAAGGCCTACCAGTCAGGTCTTAAGATATTATAACATTCCTTATCACAGCAAACATCGCTATTATAACTAATTTAATCCAAGGTGGCAAGTTTTGTTTGCTATACCCTAACTAGGATTCTTGGTGTCCGTCCATAATTGCCATACCTTTAAGAATGGATAAGGATTAACCCATTGTTCATTGGGAAGTTCTATACCAAAATGAAGGTGGTCCGGAGTGGTCAGGGCATCGCCGGTGTGACCCATTCCGCCAATGAAATCCCCGGCTGCAATTCTTGCCCCTTTCACAAGATCTGGAGAAATATATTGCAGATGAGCGTAGTAATAATAATTCCCATCATCTCCACGTACACCAACTCGCTCACCACCTAATCTGTTCCACCCCAGTTGTTCGATTTTTCCACTACATACACTAACTATACTTGTCCCTTCTTTTCCAAAAAGATCCGTTCCCTCATGTCTGCGAATCCCTCCTTCTCGATCTGCTCCAAAACTATCCTCATACCAAGTAGTTCCATTAATGGGGAAGGTGTATTTATAAGGTTTATAATATGAATACTTGGCTAAAATTTCACGATGTCTTTTAATCGCCTTAAGCTTATCTGAGGAAAGCTTGCCCCAATTAAGATTTGCGAAGGAAACATCGGATTGTAGTTGAGTAATAAGTGCTTGAGCTTCTAATTCAGGAATCGTTGAACGTATAGCTATGAGATCCTCAAAAGGGATTGTCGGGGTTCTGGAATTATCCTGTACACATTGTTTTACAAGGTCGGGAGTTATTGTTGATAAATAGGGATACACATCAGAATCAATTTTTACCGGCCGATGCAGTACCTGCCAGACAAGGAATGAAGAAAGTATCACAAAAATCAACTGAATTACCGAAATCAAACCTTTTTTTGACCTTACTCTCATTTAATCCCCTACTCTCATAATTATCTAAGAATTTTTGTGTTTTGCGAACATTTGTTTGCACTTTTAGCGAATGAATGGTACAATATTCCTGACTAGATGGGGGTGTTTTTTTATGTACCCGGATTTATCGCAAAGACAAACGAAGATTTTGGACTTTATTAAACAAGAAATCCGTAAAAAGGGTTATCCACCAGCCGTAAGAGAAATCGGCGAAGCTGTAGGGTTGTTATCTAGCTCTACTGTTCATGGGCATCTCCAGACATTGGAGGACAAAGGATATATTCGACGTGATCCTACTAAACCACGTGCAATCGAAATTTTGGATAGTTCCAGCGAAGCCCTTGAAATGAAAAAAGTAGTGCAGGTCCCTATTGTCGGCCACGTCACAGCCGGTCAACCTATCACGGCAATTGAAAACATTGAAGGGTCCTTTCCCTTATCAGCGGATTTTGTGCGCCATGACAATATTTTTATGCTTCGCGTCAAGGGCGAAAGTATGATAGGAGCAGGAATATTAGATGGGGATTACATTATCGTTCGCCAACAAAACGAAGCACGTAATGGTGAAATTGTTGTAGCGTTAATTGGTGATGAAGCGACTGTAAAACGTTTCTTTAAGGAAAGAACTCTGATCCGACTTCAGCCTGAAAACCCAGCCATGGAACCGATCTACTCCCAGGATGTTTCAATCCTCGGTAAGGTCGTCGGCGTTTTTCGAACTATGTAATTACTTAATAATTCCTAATATCAAAGATATGCATAAGATGTATAAGATAACATCAATTTCTATTCAACTTTAACCAGAAGAAGCACAAGAGTAAAAAAGCGTTCTCTCTCCACTGTCCTTGACAGTGAAGGAGAACGCTTTTTGCTTGCTGTACCCAGTTGAATTTATGGGAACTAAGTTAAACTGGCTCTATTAGTCGTTCTTGGATATTTTACAGTTTTGTTTATCCTGAAAACGTTCCATACCCAAGATAATTAAGCGATCGATCAATTCAGAGTAGGGAATGCCTGTAGCTTCCCACAGTTTAGGGTACATGGAGATTTCGGTAAAACCCGGTAGAGTATTTATTTCATTAAGAAATATTTCATTTTCATCATTAACAAAGAAGTCAACCCGACTTAAGCCGCTAGCTTCAACTGCCTGGAAGGCTTGAATGGCCATATGTTGCAATTTCTGGACGACGTCGTCGTTCAGCGCTGCCGGAATTAGAAGACTTGAGCCAATGTTGGAGTACTTTGCTTCATAAGTATAGAACTCCTGGGCCGGTAGTACCTCCCCTGGAATGGAGGCGATAGGACTATCGTTTCCTAAGACTGATACTTCTATTTCATGCCCGGTAATGGACTCTTCAATAACGATTTTACGGTCAAAAATGGCTGCTGTCTTTAAAGACTCTTGAAGTTCTATGCGATCATGAGCCTTGGAGATCCCAACGCTCGACCCCAGATTGGCTGGTTTAACAAAGCAGGGATATCCTAGCTGCGCTTCAATCCTATTCAGATAAGTCTCAGGTTCCCTCAGGAACTCTGATCGCAGTACAGTAACATAACGTGCCGAAGGAAGATTTCTCTCGATGAACACAGCTTTCATTCGATCTTTATCCATCCCCAGAGAAGATCCCAGAACTCCGGATCCTACATAAGGAACATTAGCCATCTCCAGTAATCCTTGAAGTGTACCGTCCTCCCCATAGGTTCCATGCAGAACCGGGAAAACCAAGTCAAACTTCCCATCGTTGGGCAGAGATTGACCATTGATAGCCAAGAAATGTGGTTGAGTAGGATCGATGACTAAAGTTACCTGTAAACCCTCCGTAGTCGTCGGGAAGCCTTCTTTCAAGATTCGATCCGGTATAACTCCCCAGAACCACTGTCCTTGTTTGTTAATACCAATCGTTTCTACATTGTAACGACTTCTGTCAATCGCTCTGTAGATTGACGATGCAGAGTTTAAGGAAACCTCATGTTCCCCTGAGCGCCCACCGAACAGAAGAACCACAGTTAGTTTGTGATCATTCATTATACCCCATCCTCCCTAAATATGTAGTTTACTTTCTCATCAAGACTGTCCTCTGTTAAAAGACCAACTATAAGAGTATATGCGATAAAAAGAAAAAAGCTCCTACCTAACGGTCAAGAGCTCCAATTTGATCTAGAGGCCAATATCGAAATAGAGTTCTTCCGGTAATATTATCTACGGGTAAAAATCCCCATTCTCTTGAATCAGCACTGTTGTTGCGATTATCTCCCATGACAAATACAGAATCGTTGGGAACAACTATTGGACCGAAATCACTGTTGGCATTATCTACCACATAGGATTCCTCAAGTCGTTGATCGTTTACATAAGTTTTTTTACTGCGTATTTCAACTTTATCCCCTGCTAGCCCAACAACCCGTTTAATATAGTCATCCGTAGCATGAGCACTCGGTGGTGGATGAAAAACAATAATATCTCCATGATTAATATGATCAAACCTCTTAAAGAAGAACTTGTCCACAATGACCCTATCTTCAAGTTGAATTGTAGGGAGCATTGAACCTGTAGGGATTTTTCGCGCTTCAATCACATAGGTGCGCAATACCCAGGAAAGCGCGAAAGCAATTAGGACAATTTCAACAAGTTCAATTAAGAATCGAAAAGAACTTTTTGGAGTCTCCGAACTTTCCATAAGTCACCTCTTTCTACTCTTCATATTAACATAAATTCATGAATGTTTAAAACAACAATTCAGCTAACTCAGAAGTCCCTGGTTCCAGAGATTCAGAGCAGCCAAGATATTGCCCATCTGTACATAAGTGTAGGATATTCCTCCTTGCTGATAGACAACATAAGGCTCTCGCAGGGGTCCATCTGCTGAGAATTCACTGGTAGAACCTTGGATGAAAGTCCCTCCTGCCATGATGACTTGATCTTCATATCCTGGCATGCCTGAAGGAATAGGTAAAACATGAGAATCAATGGGCGAACCTTTCTGTAACCCTTGACAGAAGGCTATCATTTTTTCTCGAGAACCTAATTTTACAGCTTGAATAAGATCTGTTCGATAGCTTTCTGGTTTAGGATGCACCTCAAATCCTAAAGCCTCCCAAAAGGCCGCAGAAAAAACAGATCCTTTTATGGACTCGGAAACCGTTAAAGGGCTAAAGAATAAGCCTTGATAAAATAAACGTTGCCATTCCAGGGTAGCACCCATATGCTCTCCAACTCCCGGGGCTGTTAAGCGTTGTGCGCTGAGCTCAACCAAATCAGCACGTCCAGCAACATATCCGCCGGTGGGGGCTAAACTCCCGCCTAGATTTTTTATCAGTGATCCCGCCATCAAATCTACACCAATATCCCCGGGTTCTTTATCTTCCACCAGTTCACCATAACAGTTATCGACAAAAATAATTAACTGGGGATACTGGGTTCTTACGAATTCAACCAGTTCTTCCAGCTGAGCTATCTGCAGAGCGTCACGCCACGCATACCCGCGAGATCGTTGCACCATTAACATTCGGGTTTTAGGTGAAATTTTTTCTTTGATTAGTGGATATTGAAGTTTTCCTTGAGCGTCTAAGGGAATTGTGTCATGAAGAACTCCAAAGTCCATCAGGCTTCCTTGCCCTTTTCCTCTGAGGCCGATTACCTCCTCCAGAGTATCATAAGGATTCCCACTTACTGAAATAACCTGGTCTCCGGGCCGCAGAACCCCAAATAAAGCTGAAGCAATAGCATGAGTACCTGAAACAAATTGTCCACGGACAAGAGCTGCTTCTGCACCTAAGATACGGGCAACGATGCGATCAAGTACTTCACGCCCCGAGTCACCCAGTCCATAGCCTGTTGTGCCCTGCAAATGATAGGATGCAACTCGTTCTTCTTGAAAAGCATGTAAGACTTTTTCGTGATTCTTGCGGGCAATTTCTTCAAGTCTAGGTAACTGAGCTTTGAGGGACTCTTCTGCTTTTGCTACAGCCTTATTTATTATTTCTGGCCATTCAGGGTTTGAATACAAGCCATTTCCTCCTAACATGGCTCATTAACTTTAATTCAATAATGAGCTGAGAACTTTCCAAACTGGTTTCAAGGAATCCCCTCGTTTGAGGGAAATCTTAATGGGATAAGGCAGGTAGGATGTCAGTTGACTCAAATCTTCCTCGCCAACTTGGTCGATTTTATTTAATAGAGTAATCATTGGTTTATCAGCACTTTCCAGCTGACTAAGAACCTCATGAACTGTTTCAGCGTGGTGTACAGCTTGAGGATGGCTTGCATCAACAATGTGAATCAAAACATCTGCTTGTTTAACTTCCTCAAGGGTCGCCATAAAAGCGCGTAAAAGTTGGGTTGGCAGTTTTCGGATAAACCCTACCGTATCACTCAAGAGAATCTCTAAAGATGAGTCAATTCTAATGCTTCGCACTATAGGATCGAGGGTAGCGAATAGTTTATTCTCTCCAACCGGTAGATCAGATCGACTTCCGGCTTGTTCCATGGCCTTTGTCATAAAGGTGGTTTTACCTGCATTGGTATATCCGACTAAAGCAATGAGCGGCAGACCGCTTCGGGTTCTTTGCCGGCGTAATACATCCCGCTGCTGTAAGACTAATTTCAGTTCTTTTTCCAATTGGTTAATGCGATCTCGCATCCGCCTTCGGTCCAACTCTAACTTGGTTTCCCCCGGTCCCCGGGATCCGACTCCTGCACCTAAACGAGAGAGAGCTAACCCCTGTCCCGTCAAATGTGGGAGCAGATGTTTAAGCTGAGCCAATTCAACTTGCAGTTTACCTTCACGGGACTGGGCCCTCTGGGCAAAGATATCTAAGATTAAGCCGGTTCGATCCAGCACTTTTAATCCAGTTTCCGCCTCTAAGGTTCTTAACTGGGTAGGAGAAAGTTCATCATCACAAATCAAGACATTAGCATCCGTTTCCTGTAACCGATGGATTAGCTCTTCCAGCTTTCCACTTCCAAAATAGCTCTTGGTCTGACCGTAACGTCGAAGCTGAACAAGTTGCCCTACTACATCAACTCCCGCAGTGCGGGCCAGTTCTCGCAGTTCAAGCAAATCCTCGTTGGTTTCCGACTCACTGTCTTCGAGAGCGATTAAAAAAGCCCGTTCCTTGCCTGCTTGCCCGGATTCATTCTTCGTCTTCCCTTTACTCTTGGATAGGTCAGAAAGACTAGCATAATAATCAAACTCCGTCCAATTATGAGGAGTCAGGTTAACAATATAGGGTGAGTGCTCCTCCGTACGAAATGCTATCTCAATACCTGTCAGACTTCCTTGGAAAACTCCAATTGAAGCCATGCTTTCCAGCCCTAAGGATTCTAAGGCGCTGTAGTCCAAGGAACTTAGCTTATGATTACCATTTGGATGGGTGTGGATGCAGCGTAGATGTTTTCCAAGGGATCGTCCTTTTACCGGCGGAAGCGTAACTGTAGCATGACGCCCTACCGCAGAAGCCAGCAGGTTACCATTACGGGCAAGATAGACTGCTATCTCACGATTCCAAAGCCCCGTCAGACGAATTAACTCTTTAAGGATTTCAGGATGGATAAGCTCTGAGCGTTCTGTTTTAAGTTCAGATAAGTTTTTAAGTTCTTGTATCTGACTTGCCCGAATCCCGGACAAGTCTCCCGAAATGTCCATCATCATTAATACCTCATATTCATAGACTAAAAACGTTTCTAAAACAAATCATCAAAGATTGTCCATGTTTATATCGATGGGCAAAATTTGGATGAGTTCTTCACGGCTTGAGCTAGGCTTTTGAAATAAGCGAACAGCTTGTTGGCGAATAGTCTTCTCTACAAGATTACGAACAAGTCGAGCATTTCCGGCATAACGGTGAGAACTTAGTAAGGTCTGCAGATGAAACCGGAGAGTGTCTTCAGCAGCCAAGGTTAACTCGTATTGCCGAGATTTGAACATCATTTTTCCGATTGCTAACAATTCTTCAATAGTATAGTCCGGAAAGTCAATATGTATAGGAAAGCGTGACCTTAGCCCCGGATTAGTTTGCAGAAACCAGTCCATTTCTTGACTATAGCCGGCCAAGATCAACACAAGATTGTCTTTATTATCTTCCATTGCTTTTACTAAGGCATCAATAGCCTCTTTCCCAAAATCCTTCTCCCCGCCGCGAGCTAAGGAATAAGCCTCATCAATAAACAGAACCCCACCTAAGGCTTTCTTGAGCTGATCACGAGTTTTTTGAGCTGTATGCCCGATATATTCACCGACCAAATCAGCACGCTCACACTCAATGATATGTCCTTTTTGCAAAACTCCCATTTCTTTAAATAGTCGACCGACTATGCGAGCCACAGTTGTCTTGCCTGTACCTGGGTTCCCTTTAAAGATCATATGGAGGACAAGGGGTTCAGCAATCAGCTTTTCCTGGCTCCTTCGCCTTTGAATTTCCACAAAAGCTTGCAGGTCTCGGATTAAGCGCTTAACAATGACTAAGCCGATGAATGACTCTAATTCAGCTAATATCTCGGCAACTTTTTCTTTATCTTTTTCCTTATCCTTATCCCTGTCCTTCTCTTTTTCCAAGGAAGAAGGATTTGTTTTACGTAATCGTCCAATCCCCACCATGTCATTAATAGAACTATGTATTTTCTCTGTTCTGGGGGGTAATGGAGTCTGAATAACCGGAGGAATTTGGTTGTCCGGGCCAAATTTTATTTTAATTGTCAAAGTACAGGCACCTCCCATCTTTATTACTATACGCAAGTAAAGATGAAAGGTGTCCTAAAAAACTTATTGTTATTATTTCCCTGTTAGAGTCTTAGCATAGCGGACACGAGCGGTGTGATCAAGATATTTTTTGCGCAGCCGGACGCTTTTAGGTGTAATTTCAACGAGCTCATCGTCGTTAATAAACTCTAAAGATTGTTCTAAAGAGAATTCTATAGGCTTGTCTAGACGCAAAGCCTCATCAGCAGAACTTGTACGCATATTGGTAAGCTGCTTTTTCTTGCAGACATTCACTTCGATGTCTTGCTCACGCTTATTCTCTCCAACAATCATGCCTGCATACACATGAAGACCCGGGTCAACAAACAAAGTACCGCGATCTTGAGCAGCATATAAACCGTAAGCGTTTGTCTCTCCTTCTTCAAAAGCAATTAAAGCTCCACGACTTCTTCCCGGAATGTCACCTTTATAGGGTTCATAGCCTAAGAAGATGTGGCTCATCATACCTTCACCCCGGGTTTGAGACAAAAACTCGCCCCGGAAACCGATCAGTCCTCTGGCCGGAATCTTAAATTCAACCCGTAGTTGAGTTGTTGAGAGATTAGTCATATTGGCCATCTCAGCTTTACGTTTCCCTAAGAGTTCCATTACAGCACCCAGGGCGTTTTCCTGAAGGTCGCAAATTAAGAATTCCATAGGCTCGCATTTGACCCCATCGATCATTCTATAGATAACTTCGGGTTTGGAAACTTGAAGCTCATACCCTTCTCTTCGCATGTTCTCGATTAAGATAGAAAGGTGAAGCTCACCCCGTCCCGAGACTTTAAAGCAATCCGCAGACTCTGTCTCTTCAACTCGTAAACTAACGTTGGTTTCTACCTCTTTAAAAAGACGCTCACGGATCTTGCGAGAGGTTACAAAATGTCCTTCACGCCCGGCGAAGGGGCTGGTATTGACCATGAAGTTCATGGACAGAGTAGGTTCGTCTACTTCAATAGTTGGTAAGGCCTCCGGATTTAAGGCACAGGCCACGGTTTCTCCGATATTGGCACTGGTAAGTCCTGTAAGGGCAACGATTTCTCCGGCAGAAGCCTCTGCAACAACCTCACGCTTCAGGCCTTCAAAAATCATGACTTTCCCGACTTTAGTACGTTCAAAACTTTCATCCCGCTTAATCAGCGTGACATTTTCATTCTGATGGATTGTTCCGCGCACAATCCGGCCAACAACAATTTTTCCCACATAATCGTCATAATCCAGTGTTGTTACCAACATCTGAAACGGTGCTTCCAGATCAACAACCGGTGCCGGAATATGCTCTATTATCACTGAGAAGAGAGGGGCCAAAGAAGTATCTAGGGACTCATGGGCCAGGCCTGCTATCCCAGTACGAGCTGAGGCATAAACAACCGGGAAATCTAATTGCTCGTCGTCAGCGCCTAACTCTATAAAGAGGTCTAAGACTTCATCGACTACCTCGTTCGGTCGAGCATCCGGGCGGTCAATTTTGTTAATTACGACGATCGGAACCAGCTTGAGTTCTAAAGCTTTGCGTAAAACAAAACGTGTTTGAGGCATTGGTCCTTCAAAGGAGTCCACAATCAGGAGTACCCCATTGACCATCTGTAATACCCGTTCGACCTCACCGCCAAAGTCAGCATGTCCTGGAGTATCGATGATATTGATCTTTGTCCCTTCCCAATGCACAGCTGTGTTCTTTGACAAAATGGTAATTCCACGTTCACGTTCTAAATCATTGGAATCCATGACGCGTTCAATTACTTGTTGATTGGCTCGGAAGGTTCCACTTTGTTTTAACATGGCATCAACAAGCGTGGTTTTCCCATGATCTACGTGAGCGATAATAGCAATATTTCTTAAGTTGCGAGTTTCCATAGTAGGATTTTAGTTCCTTTCTTTCACTAATCTAATCATATCACTTTAAGATATCATAGTTGGGAAACGAATTCAAGCATGAAGAACTAAGTTCAGTTAAAGCCGAACTTAGTTCTTCATGCTTTGAGGTTATTCTTCTATTGCGAGGTCTAATTTACGTATTACCCTATTCAGCCTCGATTTATCCTTTTATTGCATTAGACTCTGCTGCACTGGCAGCGGCTAGATTAATTGGACGTATCGGCATAACCGTAGAGATAGCATGCTTATAAACCATCTGCTGTCTGCCTTCAAACTCAATAACAACCGTGAAGTTATCAAATCCTTTAATAAGTCCCTTTAGTTGAAAACCGTTTACCAAATATATGGTTACAGGAAGGTTTTCCTTGCGTACCTGATTTAAAAAAGTATCTTGTAAATTGATGGGCGATTTGTTCATTTATTTTCCTCCATCACCTTATTTTTCTATTCATTATCTATTTTACACGAGATTGTTGAGCTCTGCAAGCTTGAACCACAGACTCTAGTAGTTGGTTAAAGTCCGTCTGGATATCATACCAACTAATTCTAGGATCTCTGTTAAACCAGGTTAGCTGTCGTTTGGCAAAATGCCGCGTATCTCGCTGGAGCAGTCGCAGCATTTCAGGCTGAGTGACTAGACCCTGCAAGTGCCAAATAGCGTGTCGGTAGCCGATGCTCTGTAATGGCTTCAATGTGGGAGGATAGCCATCCTTAATAAGTGCTAAAGTCTCCTCTAGCAAACCTTGGGAAAGCATTTCCACGCACCGTTGATTAATTCGCTCATAAATAAGGCTGCGGGGTGCAGTCAGCCCAATATAGAGTACCGAAGGATCCAGAGGTTGGTATTGATCATCTTTAAATTGTCGTTGACTTGATTGAGGTTTCCCTGTCAATTCATAAATTTCAAGAGCTCGAGTAACTCTTAAGACATCGTTAGGATGAAGTTGCTCGGCAGTTTGAGGATCTCGTTTATTAAGTTCTTCATGGAGCAGTAAGTTTCCATGGGAATCGGCAAACTTCTTCCACTTCAAGCGAATTTCCTCACTGCCGTGTTGGGAAAAATCATAAGGATCAAGTAAGGATCTAATATACAGTCCCGTTCCACCCACGATAATCGGAAAATGTCCACGTCCCCTTATTTCCTCTATCAGAGGAGTTGCTAACAATTTAAACTGAGCCGCAGTAAAGGGTTCTGCCGGATCCAGAAAATCAATCAGGTGATGAGGTACTAGTTGGAGTTCTTCAGGTGGAGGTTTAGCCGAACCAATATCCAGCTTCTTATAAACCTGTACAGAATCTCCCGAGATAATTTCTCCGCCAATTTGTTGAGCAAGAGCTAACCCCAAGCCTGACTTACCAATACCCGTTGGGCCAATAATAATAACAAGTGGATACACCTAACCATCTCCAATGCCAAAGTAACTCTTACAACAAAACTATGGAATAACCACTTGTCGAAGTGGGATCAGTTTTAATATATCTACGGGTAGTATACCCATTGTTCCAATGCCCACAAACTTTAAACTGCCTGCACAGCTAAGATAACCCTTAGGTTCTTACCCTTCGCTGTTAATCTATATTCGATAAAAGCGTTTTTCAAGTTCGGAGCGAGTCATAGTAACCATCGTAGGACGTCCATGGGGACAAGTATAGGGATTTTCAGTCCGGCTTAAACTTGCCATTAGTTGCTCCATTTCCGGCAGGCTCAATGAATCTTGCGCTTTAATAGATTCTTTACAGGCTAACATATATATCCATTCTTCTAATATTTTATCAAAGGTGGGCGGGGAATTTTTCATGAGTACATCTTCGATGAACTGACGGAGCATTGCGTCAGCCTGAAATGAACCTGTTTGGACTGGTATCCCTCGCAGTAAATAAGTCCGAGAGCCGAACTGTTCAATTATAAAACCCATTTCATTGAGAATCCAGAGGTTTTCCAAAAGCACTTGTTCTTCCTGGAGTGTAAACTCCATAGGGATCGGAATTAAAAGTGTCTGACTGAATTGATCTGCCGCCTTAAACTCCTTAAGAAGCCGCTCATAGTTGATTCGCTCATGGGCAGCATGTTGGTCGATCATAATAAGAACTTTACCGTCAGTTGCCAGAATGTAAGTGTTGAAAAGTTGGGTTAGTGGCCACATATGGTTAAGGGATTCCCCAGCTGGCGTATTAGAATTAAAATCTTTTTGATTCTCAATTTTTAGTGATTCTATTTGCACAACTTTTTGATATTCAGCTCTAATTGGCTCGATTTGATCAATCTTTTGTTTATCTAAGTTGTCAAGACTAAGCATAGTTTCCTGAGGTAAAGCCTTCGGTTTTTTCTCAATGACGGGAAGTTGACGGGGAAAATCAATTTTCGGTTGTTCATAGGTTTTAGTTTGATTGGATTTTTCGGAGTGCCCAGAATTTATAACAGGCGGAATCGGCAGTTTTGATTCCCGTAGCTTTAGATCACTATAGGAGGATAAAGTCCGAGCCTGAGATTCCTGTCTTGAAAAACTTACAGGCGTGGGTATGTTTGACTTATTAGTCTGAGTCGGTTGAGTTTGCATAGAGGGTAAAGGTTTGCTATTAAGTAAAGTCTGATATACTGCTTCTTTAATAAATTGAGATAGAGCTTGTTCCTCTTTAAAGCGCACATCCATTTTTGTGGGATGAACATTTACGTCATAATCCGCAGGTGAAACCTTCAAATGTAGTACAACAATTGGGTGAAGCTTGACGGGAATTAAGGTGTGATACCCCTCTGTCAGTGCCCGGCTTAAGATGGAAGAGCGGACAGTTCGTCCATTGAGCATAAAATACTGAGACTGTTTAGAAGAACGGACTAAGTTCGGAGGGCTGATAAAGCCTTCAAGCTGCCACTTTTCATGTCGGGCAGTGATTGGCAGCAGTTGGCGAGCGATAGCATGCCCTAGAACTGCTGCTATTGCTTCTCGTAAATCTCCACGTCCCGTTGTTTGCAATACAACTTGACTTGGATGGGTCAGGGTAAAGGCGATTTCCGGGTGAGCTAAAGCAATTCTCCCGATGGTATCGCTGATCAGACCAAATTCTGTCGGAGTGGATTTTAAAAATTTCAAACGGGCCGGTGTATTAAAGAAAAGATCTCGGACGGTAACCGCTGTACCAATTGGGCATCCGATTTCTTCATACTCCCCCTGCCCTGCATCGTTCAAGGTTAGACTTAACCCCGCCACCTCATCGGCGGGACGCGAAGAAATCTGGAGGCGGGAAACGGAAGCGATGCTCGGCAAAGCTTCCCCTCTGAAGCCCAAGGTCTGTAGATGATCTAAATCTTCAATCGTGGTAATTTTAGAGGTGGCGTGACGGATCACCGCTAAAGGTAAATCCTTTGTTCCGATTCCACACCCATCATCCCGTACTCGTATCAAGGGGACACCATTACCTTCGATAGAAATATCAATATGTTTTGCTCCGGCATCAATGGAGTTTTCAACGAGTTCTTTAACCACTGAAGCAGGACGTTCTACGACTTCACCTGCGGCAATTTGATTGGCTGAGTGGGCATCAAGAATATGAATCACCGGTGTCAAAACTTCCTCAATCCTTCTTTCCTGTTCCAGACGTAGTGTGTATCGTGAAGCTGATTCTGAAGAAATCCATAGGAAAAGCTTTCCTTAGAGTTTTGGAGATGCTCCCACAGGTCATAGCCTGCTTGCTCACAACTTGGGCAGGCTTGAAATGGAATCCGTACTAATATTGATTTTTCAGTGTACTTTCTGCTCTCTATGTACACTGTTCCTCCACAATCACTGCACTCACGAACGTAATCATGTCTTGTCTCTTGAAAACCCTCAGTATCATAATAAACAGAATGAGGGCTATAAATCCAGTTTCCACTAGGAAAAAAGGGCTTGCTCTGAAAGGATAGGTTGGGCTTAGCAGCTTCTTGCTGTCTTTTAAGTTCTTGAATATAGGGTTTCAAGGCTGCCAAAGTTACAGTATTGCGCTTTATTTTCTGGGGCTCTCGGACATGATGATAGTCTTCTCCGGCAAGTGCCAGTAAAATGGCCAAGTTGACATATGGGAGTGCCCCCTCAATGGAATATCCACCTTCGAGAACCGCTAAATCCGGCTGAAGAAGTTCTGTAATTCGACCATACCCTGCAGCTGTCAAGTTCATAGAAGCCAGGGGATCTGTGAAATGGTTATCCTGACCGGCAGAATTAATGATGATATCCGGGGCAAAGGCCTGCAAACGTGGTAAGACCCAGTTTTCCAAGACGTAATGGTAGCCTTCATCCCCTGTTCCCGGTGGAAGAGGAATGTTTAGAGTCTGATCCCAGGCATTAAAGCCACCCTTTTCATTGACAAAACCACTTCCCGGATAAAGTGTGCGCCCATCTTGATGCAGAGAAATAAAAAGGACATTGGGGTCATGATAGAAAATATCTTGAGTTCCATCGCCATGATGGACATCTGTATCGACAATCGCAATTTTCTTTTTTCCAAAACGGGCTCTTAAATCGTTGACCAGAATGGCTTCATTGTTAAGAGAACAAAACCCTCGATTACCCCATACTGTAGCACCGGAATGATGACCCGGGGGGCGGGCCATTACAAATCCATTATGAATTTCACCCTTCACCTGTGCTTCGCCCAGAAGAAGTGAACTGCCTGCGGAAATAAGATGAGGATCCAGACCCGACCTATGGGCTTCCGGATTCGGGAATAAGGCTTGGGTTCTGAGGACATCTTTCAGAGCCGCAACACGAGGAGAATACTGCTTGATCTGAGGTAAATCAAGAACTCCCTCTTCAAAAAGCTGTTCTTGGGTATAGAGGAGACGCTCTTCACGTTCCGGATGGGAGTCGCCTAATGACCAATCGAAAGCCGGGAAAAATAATATTCCTGTTTTTTTCATCCTTGTACCCTCCCGATTACACCGGGCCGAACGTGGACAGCCCCGCGGACGATTTGCCCCACAGTTTGATAGTTTTGGACGATGGGAAAGAAATCAAAGGGTTCCTTCTCCATGTCCTGAACTTCAATACCATAGTCTGCAGCTTGCTGTTGAGCAAGTGCTTCGATAAAGCCTGCCACTTCCCGGTGGGGTCGGAGAGCACCCGTCCACTTCCCTTGTTCTCCCGTCTCTTCCACACGATACTGTTTCATATAAGTATCCAGGTGCAGAGTACAGTCAAAGGTGGGTTTGGAAAGAGCGGCACCCAGTGCATTAGAAACCTCCGGAAAAGCCCCCAGCTGTACCGGTGTTTTAAGTCTGTTTCCCAGGGCTGTAGTAATTCCTCTGGCTCCCCCACCACTAACGATTGTCTTAAAAGTTTTGTTTTCCTGGGGATGAAGAACTTCCCAAACCTTGTAGGCCGGTTCTTCTTGCCATTCACGTTGGAGAGAATCTACGGCTCTAGCTATTTTTTCAACAACGATATTGATAATGTCTAGAGCTAGCTTCTCAAGAGTCTCTGGGGTTCTTTGTTCCGACGGTAAAAGAGAGCCCAGTCCTTCTTCTGCCAGACCTAGGTCACCATAGTCAATTAGTTGCAGGTAACGCATGGCATCTGTAGGGGTTGGGTTTCCTCCCCCCAGACAATATGCCGAACCCAGTCGATAGTTTTCCAGCACAACACCCTGATCATTGAGACGGACAACTGAGTCTCCACCCACCGGAATAGAGCGTACGGCAAGGGAGCGGACAAGAGTGGAAAACTCACCGATCCGAGCTCCTTTTGCACTAAGGAGCGGAACTCCTGATAAAGCCAAACCAATATCTGTCGTGGTACCCCCAATATCAACAATAATCGATGATTCATCAGGCGAGGTTTGAGTTAATGCGGCTAGGACACTCGCTGCGGGTCCGGAATAAATAGAATCGATAGGACGGATTTTGGCTAGTGGTAAGCTTCCTCCGTCCGCCTTGAGAATGAAAATAGGGGCTTGAATATTCCGGGCCTTAACCGCTGCTTGCAGTTGTTGGACAAATTGTTGGTAGAGGTCAGAAACACCTAGATTAAGATAAGTCGTTAGACTGCGTCGATAAAAATTTGACTGGCCCCACTCATGACCGAGGGCCATTCTTATCGAAGGATTATGTTCTTTAAGATAAGCTGCCAACAGATTTTCGTGCAGAGAGTTGCGGTGGGAAAACTTCCCCACAATTGCTACGTGGCTGTAATCATCCTCTAAATCGGCTAAGTTTAGTTTCTGCCATTCCTCTTCATTGGGTGACGTGATTTCTCTGCCCCGATAATCCATTTCCCCTCTAAGTTCTGTGTAAGTAACCGGCCAAGGAAGTGCATCAACTTTCATTCCATTCCCAGAGAATAAGAATAATTTAACCGGAGGAATTCTGTTCTGGAGTATAGCGTTTGTAACTAGTGTGGTACTTACAGTGATTTGGCTGATCTCTTGTTCGTCTTGGATTTTCAAGTTGTCAAAAGCGTTCATAAGGGTTTCGACTAAGTTTTTAGACTGTGTGGGCACCTTAGCGGTGTGTTGGATCTGATCATTGGTAATATAAACGGCATCAGTATAAGTTCCTCCCACATCAATACCTATTCGGTTGAACATAATTTACCCCCTTTATCGGTGTTCGAAGTTCAATGTAGGATCACAAATCTGCTACGAAACATCGAACTGTTTTCCTGAACATTACTTTTACGGGACTTGAAAGTTCACCTTACCTGAACTGGGTCATCACCATAATTTTGCATCCTTCGATTTCCTTTTAGGAAGTCGCACCTTACTCAGATTACCTTAAGCTAGTCTTTCAGATTTCGAACCTCGAGTACCCTACAAGGTTTCTGTCGCTTGGATACGCTCCCGCAAATCAAAGAGATATTGGAGAGCTTGACGAGCAGTCATATCTTCCAAAGGCAGCTTCTCAATCTCTTGCAGAAGGGGATGGACTTTCGGAACATCGAATAATGAGAATTGAGTAATAACCTCTGCCGTCTTGTCAGAAGCATGTACGGGTTCAGATGATTCCAGCTCTAAGAGTAAGGCTTTAGCACGAATAATTAGTTCCTGAGGCAGGCCGGCCAGCCTGGCTACTTGAATGCCATAACTGCGGTCTGCTCGACCGGGTAAGATTTTGTGTAAAAATACAATATCCTCTCCTCGTTCCTTAACTCCAACATGGAGGTTAAAGAGTCCGGGGAAGTTATCCTGAAGCTGAGTCAACTCATGATAGTGGGTAGCAAAGAGAGTCTTAGGGGTAAACTGAGGATTTTGCACAAGATGCTCGCTGACGGCCCAAGCAATACTTAGTCCGTCATAAGTGGCAGTTCCTCGTCCGATTTCATCCAAGATGATCAAGCTATTTCTGCTGGCATATTTCAAAATGTGTGCTACTTCATGCATCTCAACCATGAATGTACTTTGACCTGCCGCCAAGTCATCCGATGCTCCTACCCGAGTAAAAATGCGATCGACCAAGGCAATATTAGCCTTTTTCGCTGGGACAAAGGAACCAATGTGAGCCATTAATACTATTAAGGCCACCTGCCTCATATAGGTTGATTTACCAGCCATATTGGGACCGGTGATGAGGGCTAAATGTTGATTTTCGGACATAAGTGTATCATTAGGAACAAAGGTGCCTTGTTCAATCATTTTTTCAACGACCGGGTGACGACCTTCCGTTATCTGAATTTGTCCATCCGTCTTGATCTGGGGACGAACATAATGATTATTAACAGCTACTTCTGCTAAGCTAACAAAAACGTCGATTTCTGCTAAGACTTGAGCAACGCTGATGATTTTTTTGGCATTTGTTCGAACCTGTTCTCGCAAGGCCAATAAAAGTTCGTATTCCAGGTCTTTTAGTTTTTCCTCGGCACCAATAATTTTTAGTTCATATTCCTTAAGTTCCGGAGTAATAAATCTTTCAGCATTAGACAAAGTTTGCTTACGTTGATAATCCCCGGGTACAAGATGAGCATTGGCATGAGTTATCTCGATATAGTAACCAAAGACTTTATTATACCCTATCTTTAGGGAGCGGATTCCGGTGCGTTCCCGTTCCGCATTCTCTAACTGGGCCAACCACTCTTTACCACCTGTTGCAATGATCCGTAATTCGTCAACTTCCTGAGAATAACCGGTCTTAATTATATTTCCTTCTCGTAGAGATAATGGTGGGTTAGGATTAATCGCCTTCTGCAAATTCTCCACGAATGAACCTAGACCATCTAGCTTAGGCACTTTGACTTTTAGAGTTTCGGCAGTGCTTGAAATAATAATTGCGGAAATATCAGGAAGCAAAGCTAAAGTTTGAGTCAATAATAATAGATCTTTAGCATTAGCTGTACCGTAAGATACTTTTCCCATTAATCGCTCCAGGTCATAAACCTCTGAAAGAAGTTTTTGTAGATCTTTACGAAGAAAAGCATCCGCAATTAGTTCTTCTATGGCGTTAAGGCGTCCTTCTATCTCATCTTGCTTAAGCAAGGGCTTGTCAATCCAATGCCTCAAAAGTCTACCCCCGAAGGCAGTTTGGGTGGCATCAAGAACAGAAAGCAGGGTTCCCTTCTTTCCAATACCTCTGAGGGATTCAGTTAGCTCTAAATTTCGTCGCGTCCATTGGTCAAGAAACATCCAACGTTCAGAGCGGTATGTTTTGATTTCAACAATATGAGTAGGGTCAACCCCTGGCATAGTCTCCAATAAATAGCTCCATAAACCGGTAGCAGCAAAGGCTGCAATTGGAAATTCAGTGAATAATCCCTTTTGGCTATGGAAATGCTCCCGCATGACTGAGGTTTTAAAGGTTGTTTGTTCGCGAACAGTACAGTAATATTGCACCCACAACTTAGGGTTTTTGCTGAGTTCAGGTGTTAGGAGAAGCTCTGCAGGATTTATACGAGCAATTTCGGCCAGCAAAACATCCAGGTGAGGAGTTTGAAAAACTGTGAATTCACCAGTCGATATATCCAGAAAGGCCAGTCCCCATTGTTCAGAGTAATACACACTTGCCAAATAATGGTTTGATCCTTCGGCAACTGATTCTGTCAGTGTACCTGGAGATACGATGCGAATGATATCTCGTTTAACAATCCCTTTGGAAGCCTTTGCATCTTCAACTTGTTCACAAATTGCAACTTTATGCCCTGAACGAACCAGCTTTACTAAATAGTTTTCCACAGCATGATAAGGGATTCCACACATTGGAACCCTTTTTCCATCCCCGGCATCTCTACCCGTTAAGGCGATTTGTAAAATAGGTGCTGCAACTTCGGCATCTTCACCAAACATTTCATAAAAATCCCCTAATCGAAAAAACAGAATCGCATCCGGAGCTTGTTCTTTTATGCTCTTATATTGCAGCATCATGGGGGTAGTCATTTATGCTTCTCCCCTTTAAGTCAATTTATATCCAAAAGAGATTGATTAGTTAGTCAATCATTCTTATAAATCCTTAAACCCCAAAAGGGAAGAGCTCAGATTAAAGCCCTTCCCTCTCGTTAGTTTTGTGATTGGTATTGTGGGGAATTAGATTCCTCCGCAACCACAGCCTGCACTTCCACAACCTCCAGGGTTACATCCGCTGGGATCGCAACTGTTATCCTCGCAGGAACAACCTCCTGACGCTCCCGCAATCGCACTTGCTAGAATGGCATTAACACTATCCAACATTTCTGTGAATTTGTCTTGTGCATCCATATAAGCTGCAATGGCGTCATTGGCCTGAACTTTAGCTTCGATTTCGTCAACCGCAATTTTATCAGCTTCAGAAGGCTCTGCCCCATTTTGTTGAACTTCCATGAAATGTTCCTGAGCTTTCTGTAATTCTGCAATCAATTGTTGTGCTGAAGGATCAGCAGCCATTGCATCTTCCTTACTATGCAATTCAGCAAGTTCGGAGCTTCGTGCAATAGCGTCAGCTAAGAGTCGAGCATGTTCGATTATTTCATTTGTCATGTGTCACACCTCCATATATTACATTCTACATAGAATAGTATGATTCCTGCTTATAATTTGCATTCTCAAACAAATTCTACATTTCTGGGTTCACGATTTCGCCAACCAGTGTCCATGTTGAAGCCTCGATAATTTGAATATTTACTAAAGAACCAATAATGTTGGAATTACCTTTAAAAACAACTAGTTCATTTCCGCGTGTTCGTCCGGTAAAACGCTCAGGATTTGTTTTGCTCGGACCTTCTACCAATATCTCGTAGGTTTTTCCTATCATACGTTGGCGCCATTCCAGACTCTGAGCGTTTTGAACACTCATTAATCTCTGTAACCTGCGCTTTTTGATATCGAGGGGAATTTGGTCTTCCATATCGGCGGCCAGTGTTCCTGAACGTTTTGAGTACATAAACGTAAAGGCATGACTATACTGGATTAAATTCATAATTTCTAAGGTTTGTTCGAAGTCCGTCTCAGATTCCCCTGGAAAACCAACAATTATGTCCGTGGTCAAGCTTGCCTGAGGCAAGAGTTCACGTATCTTACTGATTCTACTGAGGTAGTATTCCCTGGTGTATTTCCGATTCATGCGTTCCAAAATAAAATTACTCCCAGATTGGATGGGGAGATGAAAGTGTTCGCACAGTTTCTCTCCTGAAGCAACGACGGAGATTAGCTTGTCTGACAAATCTTTAGGATGAGAAGTGATAAAACGCACCCGCAAAAGTCCGGGGATCTGATCAACCTCCTGCAGCAAATCAGCGAAATCATAGGGGGGCGAAAACTCCTTACCATAGGAATTTACATTTTGCCCAAGTAAGGTAACCTCCCGACATCCACTGGCCACCAGGTCTTTAATCTCTTGAATAATTTCCTCAGGTTTACGACTTCTCTCTCGGCCCCGAACATGGGGGACAATACAATAGGAGCAAAAGTTATTACAGCCATACATAATATTTACATTTGCCTGAAGCTTGCCTTTTTCAGCTAGGGGAGTTGATTCTAAGGTTTTTTGGGGTTCTTTCCACACTTCCGCTGCTTTTTCCCCTTGCTCCGCTTTATGCAATAGAGCAGAAAACTCATGAAGATTATGGGTTCCTGTCCAGATATCTATATGGGGGGCCCGTTTTTGAAGTTTCTCTAAAGCACCCGGTTGTTGAACCATGCATCCACTAATGGCAATTTTCAGATTGGGATTCTTTTCTTTCAGCCTTTTTAGCTCTCCGATTTTTCCTAATATTTTGTTCTCGGCGCTCTCTCTTACACAACAGGTATTTATTATCACTAGATCCGCACTGGCAAGATCATCTGAACTCGTGTAACCTTCTTGGCGGGTTATCTGTTTTAAGGTCTCAGCATCACGTTCTGACATCTGGCAGCCATAGGCTAAAGTAACTACTTTTTTTTCTTTTTCCAAGTAATGTTCAACTCCAAATCCCACTATTAAAATTATGCTCTTAGTATAAGATTGCTGTTAGAATCTTGAGTGCCTGATCATATAACTAGCTGCAAGAGATATTATGCACTTTCTCAGGCAATTTTATAATAATTCCTTCTCTAAGCCATTATAACCCATCTCTTCTTCTCGACCGCCTGACCTGCCTTCGCCAATAAAGAGTTTTTCGACGCTTCTTATACAAGGAGTTTAAGAAAAATATAGTCCCTGATAAAAGCAATGTTCCAATAATCCAAGTTGAAAAGGTTGAAATAGATCCGGCAAAAGATGCTTTAACCGGTTCCGGATGAACTGACTTAGCAGCTTTTAAAGGAAATATATCTATTTGGTTCTCCCCCTCTAAAACCGCAACTTGCGCAAGGACTTGTCCCTCTTCAACGGATGTTAAGGGGTCTGTCGATAAGGGTGTTACACGGAGATTTAGAGTATTCTCCGGTGCATTAAGCTTTTGGGTTGAATAGATTGGTTGATCGAGGACAAGATCTACAGATTCAGTATTGACAGTAATTGATGAAATAACGGCCCCAGCGGGTTTGATTATCGTATTGCTAAACTGAGTAAAGCCATAATCAAACATATTTTGCATATCAGTATAGATTTCTCGCCCGGGTGACTTAAGAATTACCCCAATCAGTTGACGTCCATCTTTAGTGGCTGAGGCAACAAGACAATTTTGGGCAGCGGCAGTATAACCTGTCTTGATGCCATCCACCGAAGAGTCTCTCCACAATAATTTATTCTCATTAACCATTAAGACGGGAACATCTGCCTTAGATCTGGAGATAGGCTGGGTCTTAGTGCGTACGAACTCAGCAAATATTGGATTTTGATAGGCCTCTCGGGCAATAAGGGCCAGATCATGAGCAGTTGTCAGATGTCCTGTTTCTGTTAAACCACTTGGATTTACAAAATGTGTATTAGTAGCCCCAATTTCACTGGCACGCTGGTTCATCATCTCCACAAAGTGGCTCATGTCCTTGCCAACATATTCAGCCAGGGTAACTGCCGCATCATTAGCTGAATTCAACAAGGTTGCATAGAGGAGATCTTTAAAGAGTATTTGTTCTCCGGGTTCTAGGTATATTTGAGTACCATAAACTACTTTATTATTTAACATAGTTTTACTAACCGTCACCATATCGTCAAAGTTTCCATTTTCGATGGCTAGAAGCCCTGTCATTATTTTAGTAGTGCTTGCCGGAGCTAATTGTTTATCAGGGTTTTTCACAAAAAGGGTTTGTCCAGATGATACGTCAATCAAGTATGCACCTTCTCCACGGACATCCGGCGGAGATGTATTTTCAGCATAAGCAACTGGTGAGGAGCTGATTATTATGAATAATGCCAGAAAAACCGATCTAAATAATTTCAAAAGTGTTCCCCCTATAACAGCTTGAATAGTTTAACAAACATACCATGTAAGGCAAACTTTCTAGCGGTGCACTAATCTCAATAAATCTGAGGTTAGTCTGCATCGCACTTGTCGGCCCTTATTCAACAGTAAAATGTCAAGATTTAGTTATTTTGAAGTCGGATAGAAAAGAGCCAGGGTTCCGGGTCCGGTATGGCTACCAACAACACATCCTATTTCACTAATCCAAATATCTTTAACTTGAAACCGTTGGCGAATCTCCTCAGCTAAGATTTGTGCATCACTAAAGCAGGTTGAATGAGATATTCCAATCACTTGCTGGTGGAGATTTTCCATGTTTTCCAAGTCATCCGCCATGATCTCAACCAATTTGCGAATAGCTGCACGTCTGGTACGAACTTTAGCAAAGGGTTCAATCTTTCCTTCGGAAGTAAAGTGCAATATAGGCTTAACATCGAGGAGCCCACCAATAAATCCGGCTGGTCTACTAACTCTGCCACCTTTAACAAGATACTCTAAATTGTCTATCGTGAAAACGTAACGCATGTTTTTCCGATACTCTAAGATAGTTTTTTCAGCCTCTTCCCAAGAGGAAGCAAATTGCAAAACATTTTGAGCAAATAAAGCTAATAAGCCATAACCAAACGAGGCACCTAAGCTATCGATGACGTGAACGCGCTCGGGAGCAGAGGTCATCTCACGAATCATTCGCGCGGTGGAAAGCGTTGAACTTAAACCAGAGGAAAGATGAATCGCAACAACCTCATGACCTTCTGACAAAATTTTCTCATAGGTTTCCAAAAGGGTGTTTGGATTGGGTTGAGATGTTTTAGGCAATTCTTTAAAGGTTTCAAATTTCGAATAGAAGTCATTAGCCTGTAAATTAATTCCTTCTAAAAATATTTCCCCATCAATTGTAACGGGCATGGGAACAGTAGTTATGCCTGAATTTGTTGCTTTGTCCAAAGGAATATCAGAGGAACTGTCAACAACTACTTTAAAGGACATTGTTACACCTCCTACAAAACGATACAAATCTATAACTCAATTTATATTCTGTGTAAACGAAGATTATCCTGCTACTCCAAAACAAAAATAAAAGCCCATCTAATGATGAGCAAATTATTTGCCTGATTAAATTCTAACACGAGATAGAAAGGAATTATCCGTAGTTCTATGATGCTATCTTTTGAATGATTGCGTGCTGACCAAGGATTGCCATTAGATTAGGAAGTTCTTGATTTTTAACGACTCGATAATTGACTTCTTCCCCTTCAATCCAAGTTACAAGAAACATAGGATCCCTTCTCTCTTTGTATTATGTATACATAATACCACATGGCAAGTAAGGATTCAAATATCCGTCATATGATTATTTTATGTTGGAGTAGACTTCCATACCGCTGCTAAGGAAGCACAAGCTTAGGATGAAAATTGGGGTCGCTTGGGGTAGGGCAGCTTCGTCCACATCCGTGCAAGAAAGCTAATTCGTGCGAAGACAGTGTCTTCGTACTCAGCACTCCGAGGCTCACCTACTCGCTTGGGCGGGAGCTCCGCCAAACCACTGGGTAGTACCTGAGGTGAACCTGTGGCTCCGCTTCCCACCCAAGCTTTGTAGGCTCTACCGCCTCTCCATGCAATGAGTTCACTCCTGTGGATCGAAGTCGCCCTGTCTTTCAGGTCTTTATCTTAAGAGTGTTTTGGGGTGTTTTCAGGGTAGCCCTTCCTCTCACGCTAGAGATTCGCGAAGGCTTACCTGAGTCCCCAAGGTAATACTTACACTCCTAGCAAACTGGCTGGAGGAGCGCTTTTCTGCTAAGCGGATGCGTCAGTGAAGCCGCGGTAAGGCGAGCATCGACGGTTCGCGTCCTCGTAGCGCGCCGCAGGGCTTGTCCAGGGATGGACTGATGCCGCGGTGCCATGGATGGCAAGGAGCGGCACACATGCAGGAATACCCAGAGGTTCGGACGCGCTCGCGAACCGTCCAGCGAGCCAGCGGTGGAACTCGCAGACGCGTGCGGAACGAAGACACCGTCTTCGCACGGGTTAACAAAGCTAAAAAGCGCTCCCCCCGGATTTCAACTTCCATTTTATTCCCTTTTTGCAAATAGAGGCTCCAAGCGACCCCATATGTCATATTTGCGAACATCAGCTAGCCGTCCCTCTTGATTCAAGAAAACATGAACAGTCTTTCCTTCTGCTAATAAGGTTTGATCTCGATATACATGGTAACTAAATACAACTCTGCGTGTAGTCATGTTTTCGATTTCAGTAACAATAACAAGCTCATCATCATAGCGAGCAGGTTGACGATATCTGCAATTAGCCTCGATTACTGCTAAACCCAGACCTTGTTTTTCAAATTCTGTATAAGGAAGGTTTAACTCTCTAAACAATTCTGATCGCCCTACTTCAAACCAGATTAGATAATTTGAATGATAAACAATTCCCATTTGATCTGTTTCTGCATAACGTACACGTAAAGTTGTTTTTGATGACAAAATCATTTAAACGGCCTTCTTTCCTACTAAATATTGTGTGTTAGTACATAATCACTTTTACTGGGCTAAAAACCAGACCTAAAAAATATTAAAATGCAAATCTATTATAGAGGCAATTTGTAAGTAATTTCTCACTTATGCTATAATGAGCTGAAAATGATGATAGTTCGGTAGTTTGTGATTCAAATGATAATGTATATCCAAAAAAAGGAGGATCATCCTTGAGTACTTCAGCCATACAAATATTTATCGAACGAATTAATGAGTTGTCCCGAAAAAAACGGACAGTTGGTTTAGAGGAATGGGAAGCAGCAGAGCAAGAAGCCTTACGCCAAGAGTACCTGACTTTTATTCGTGAACAAGTTAAAGAAACTCTAAGCAATGTCCAAGTTGAAGAGGACTCCCCTCTACAATAACAAGAATTAACTCAAAATCAAGTAAATACTAATATTTTTAGAGCAAGAATTTCTTGCTCTATTTTTATGTCTCTTCCATTTAACCCTTTCAAAAGCGTATTTGTTTTAATCATAAAGCAAATAATAACAATGTTAGATAAACTTGATGTAAGGAGGAGATCATCTTTGCCCGAACGTATTATTAAGTATGGTGGAGTAAAATTCCGAAATCTTGTGCCCCCGGTGAAAATAAACCGCTTTGTCAATAGTTTACCCCGGGATAAACGGGATTCTTTATTTGAGATTGCCAGCGAATTACAGCATGCAGGCTTAATTCGAGTCTTTAATGACCGGGAGCATAGTACAATTGATAAAGATTTGGTTGATGATCAAATGACTAATACAGGAAATTATAATCATGATTTACAAAGTCTTAAAAGAAGTATGGATGATTCAATAACCCTCCCTAAATAATTGCAAAAATCCAGAGTAAACGCGAATAGTCCAAGGACTATTCGCGTTTCTATGTTATGCCTGGCCTTAGTATTTTAAGTAGGCGATGCTTAGATATTGAAGGGTTAATACTGAAACAGGGTTATAAAATACTAACTGACCCCTCATACATCATTCCGGTTAAAGCATCAACAGTCAGTGTCTGACCATCTTCAACCTTAGAAAAAGCTTCCCTGGCACCAACAATTGTCGGAATTCCATATTGCAATCCAGTTATGGCTGCATGAGATGTTAAGCCTGCCTCTTCAACGACTAAGGCACCAGCCCGGGAGATCAATGGTACAAACAGTGCATCTGTTGATTCCGCAATTAATACTTCCCCTTCATTGAATACAGCTTTTTCAGGATCTTGGACTTTACGGGCTATACCTGAATAGGATTTACGCCCAATCCCAATTCCCTTAGACAAAATATTACCCATTATTTGAACCTTAATCATATTTGTTGACCCGACTTTGCCAATTGGTACCCCGGCAGTTATTACGACAACATCACCGGCCTGGATGAGGCTTTTATTCAAAGAGGTGTTAACAGTTACTGCCAACATTTCATCCGTTCCGGGACTTTCAGGAACAATAATGGGTTGTACACCCCATAGAAGGGAAAGCTTTCTTGCGGTATTGTCAAAAGGGGTTGCCGCAATAATCATTGCCATAGGTCTATATTTGGAAATCATACGTGCAGTTAATCCTGAATGGGTAGGAGTGAGAATTGCAGCGGCTTTGAGGTCTTTGGCAATCGTGTAGCTGGCAAAGCTGATTGCTTCTGCAACCTTGGCAGAATGACGAGATGCTTGATCATTCTTGCAAGTTTTTTCAGTTCTTTGAGCAATCTTGTCCATCATTTTGACCGCTTCTATTGGAAATAACCCAGCTGCTGTTTCACCGGAGAGCATAATAGCGTCCGTACCATCCAGAATGGCATTAGCTACATCACTGGCTTCTGCTCGTGTAGGCCTTGGCTGACGAATCATGGAATCTAACATTTGGGTTGCAACAATAACAGGTTTACCTAACAAATTACACTTACGAATCATTTCCTTTTGCCTGATGGGAACTTCTTCGACGGGTATTTCTACCCCCAGATCTCCCCGAGCAACCATAAGCCCATCAGCAACCTCGAGAATATCATCTAAATTATTGATTCCTTCTTGACTCTCGATCTTGGCAATAATGTGGACATCGGCACCCATTTCTTCCACTACTCTGCGGACATCAAGGATATTTATAGCCTTACGAGTAAAAGATGCAGCAATGAAGTCGATTCCTTGGGAGATGCCAAAGCGGATATCCTCAATATCTTTTTCAGTAACTGCTGGTAAATCAATCAGCGCATTCGGTGCATTCACACCTTTTTGAGACTTTAAAACCCCTCCGTTGCGAACAATTGTCCGAATAATATTCTCTTCTGTGGAAGTCACTTCAAGGTCTATCTGTCCATCGTCGATAAGTATGTGACTACCGGGCTCAATTTTACGCCATAAATTAGTATAAGTAATTCCTACCCGCTGCTGATTGCCAAGGCTTAGATCTGTGTCTAAGATAAACTCCGTTCCATTGTTAAGGGTAATACCACCCTCAGGAACTTTTCCCGTTCGTACCTCAGGCCCTTTAGTATCAAGAAGTATTCCTAAATGTTTCCCAAACTTGGCAGCTTCCCTTCTTAAAATCTCAATTCTTCTGCCATGTTCTTCGTGGGTTCCATGGGAAAAATTCAGGCGTGCAACATCCATACCAGCGACAAGCAGTTCCTGAACCTTCTCCGGAGATTCACTTGCCGGACCAATGGTACAAACAATTTTTGTCCTTCTCATATATTTCTCCTTCAAGTTATCAAGTGATTCTTAGCTTCAGATGGAGTTTGCCTAAGAGGAATACTTACTCCATCTGAAGCTTAGAAGAACTTATCCAGGGACGTAGCAGCCGTTATCTCATCCTCACCGCTAAAGTTGTTCTGGGTAGTTTGCGGTTCGGCGAAAGCAACCTACGCCGTTATGCTTTTCTCTGCTGCAGGCGGCTTGGGCGAAACCCTCACCCGGGTTTCGTGCTGGATGCTTTCGTACTTATAGAAGATGGGAGTCTTACGGCTGGTAGTCATCGGATATACCTTTTGTTTGCTTATTTTAGAGAGGAATAGTATTCAGGGCTGATCTTCCTTTTATTATAATTAAAAACTATGTTAATAGGCAGTTTGAGTACCCTTATTTCGAATTTTTGAACGACTCAATTTGCTTTGTATTAAGCTAAATG
>NZ_JMGA01000060.1 GCF_000765145.1 Desulfosporosinus sp. HMP52
TAAGACCTCCAGGGCCGATGATACTTGGGGCATAGCCCCTGGGAAAGTAGGTTATTGCCAGGTAAGACATAGGGACTACTTTTAAGGTAGTTCCTTTTGTGTCCTTATTACCTAGAGGTACCCACCATTAATATCGCGGGGTGGAGCAGCGGTAGCTCGTCGGGCTCATAACCCGAAGGTCGTCGGTTCAAATCCGGCCCCCGCAACCAAGCTGTTAGGCTCTGAGCAAATGCTTAGACTTAATATATAAGGGCCATTAGCTCAGTCGGCTAGAGCACCTGACTTTTAATCAGGGTGTCCCGCGTTCGAGTCGCGGATGGCCCACCACGAAATAATTTTGCGGGTGTAACTCAGTGGTAGAGTGTCACCTTCCCAAGGTGAAAGTCGCGAGTTCGAATCTCGTCACCCGCTCCATGGTGGATATGGCGAAGTGGTTAACGCACCGGGTTGTGGTTCCGGCATTCGTGGGTTCAAGTCCCATTATCCACCCCAATCCCTAGGGGATTAGTTTAATGGTAGAACAGCGGTCTCCAAAACCGTCAGTGGGAGTTCGACTCTCTCATCCCCTGCCAATTCTTATCTGGCCCGTTGGTCAAGCGGTCTAAGACACCGCCCTTTCACGGCGGTTACACGGGTTCGAATCCCGTACGGGTCACCAATTTATGGGCGATTAGCTCAGTCGGTAGAGCGCCTGCCTTACAAGCAGGATGTCGGCAGTTCGAATCTGTCATCGCCCACCAATCCTGGCCCCGTGGTGTAGTGGTTAACATGCCTGCCTGTCACGCAGGAGATCGTCGGTTCAAGTCCGATCGGGGTCGCCAACATACTTGGAGGGGTGTTCGAGTGGTTTAAGGAGCTGGTCTAGAAAACCAGTGACTCCGCAAGGGGCCGTGGGTTCGAATCCCACCCCCTCCGCCATAAAAAGCAAAATATTAGGGTGGGATTCGAACGGGCGGATAAAGAAAAGCTGACCTTTGGGAGGGTTTCCCGCCCCGGCGTGATAGTGAGCGAAAGCGAACGGAGCGAATCCCACCCCCTCCGCCATTACTTATATTTACCTTGGTACCTCAGTCGGTAGAGCAGAGGACTGAAAACCCCAACAACAAATGGCGGCATAGCCAAGTGGTAAGGCAGAGGTCTGCAAAACCTCTATTCCTCAGTTCAAATCTGAGTGCCGCCTCCAATACATTTGCCGATGTGGCGTAACTGGCAGACGCACGGGACTTAAAATCCCGCGGACTTAACATCCGTACCGGTTCGGATCCGGTCATCGGCACCATGATATCTAACCAACTACATACAAACGGATGAAAGTACAGTTGGGGAGTTTAGATTCGAGTTTTTATTCTAATGCATAAATATCGTAGAAGGCTGCCCATTATTTAAGTAGCCGACTTTCCACACTACCGTGCGTACTGTTCGGTGGGCAGCGGTTCCTTCAGCTTACGCTGTAATTAGTAAATACTCTGAAAAGAAAAGAAAAGAAAAGAAAAGAAAAGAAAAGAAAAGAATCAAATCTTTAATAATAATATTTGTTAGGATTGGGCTATTGGATCTCCAATAGCTCTTTTTTGTCATGAAATCGCTACGCAGGCAGAGGCCTATGTCGGTAATGGAAAAATTTTTCAACACCACATCAAGAAGTCGCGTGGTAATGGTTTCTAGGATGGGTAGTTATTGATGGAGCTTCGCCACGAAAATCTACTCCTTGTCAAAAAACTTAAAAAAGCTTTTTCCAACATTAAACCATTCCGTTTCGTTAGTGAGATTAAATTCTCTGTCACGTTTAATATATCGGCTAAAAGGGTCTAATTCACTTTTCCTATTTATGAAACGTTCATCAAAGGCAAAGGGATAAATAATAAAGTTTGTATTGTTAACATTATTTAATCCTTCAAAGAAAAACTCTGTAGAAACGTAACCTTGTTTGCTAAGTAATTCGATGGTTGCAAAAATACTGTTATGTTGAGTACTATTTTCTAATGCCTTTAAATTACAAATAGAATAATAACAATAGTCATCATCCAGCAGTTTAAAATCCTCGTCGCTAAGCTTTTTAAAATCCTTTATCCTGTTTTCCAGGTTAAAGCTAAAGTCCTTTCCGATTGGCATTTTCGAAGAAAAAGCATTTTCTTGGATCGAAATATTAACCCTCAGATTATTAAACGGAACAGGAAAACCAATAAAAATTTCCGAATTGATAACTCGTAGTTGCGATGACACAGAGGCTATGGTAATTGTATTGGCCCCTAAAATGTCTGCATCCAATAGTTCATTAACCGTTGGTAGTCGTCCTACTTTACTGGTGCTCGTAAGAAGCCCTAAAATCTTGGTTATGAAGTAATAGACGAATAAATCAGCGAGAATGATACAAAGTATTAAGAAGCCCTGTTCAATCGCTGAAGATGATTGCTTAAAAAGATAATATACAATCGTTGTCCATATAAGCCCACAAAAAACTATAGCAATTTTAGCAAAGTTGATAATTCTATGTAAAAATGAATTCTTTTCACCAATTATTTGTTCGTACAGAATAAACTTTCTAAAGACCTCTCGACCAATAGTTCCTTTCTCTAAGAAAAGGTTCTTCTTGTAAGGTAAAGTTAAGATGCTCCATAGGATTTCTCGACTACGTTGAACATTATGTTGGCTGTTCATGGATATGAAAATTGAAATAAGGCCCACTAATGATAGTAAACCAGAGGAAATCGCTAGTAAAATTCCAATTATAGCTCCAGACAAATATTACACCTCATTTATTGTCTTTTTAAAAATACACCGAATACTAGTATGCCCTTATATGCCCTTAGTTCATTAATGAGATCTCCAAGTTAGTCAGAAAGCGCTCATCAGATTAAAAATAAGCTGATGAGCGCTTTCTATTAGTTACTGACTTACTTAGTTACTGACTTACTTAGTTACTGACTTACTGACTTACTGACTTACTTACTTACTTACTTACTCTCCTTCATTGCCTTGATTAATAAGTGAATAGCTTTCTTTTCTAATCTTGAAACATAAGAACGTGATATTTTAAGTGTATCCGCAACCTCTTGTTGAGAACATTCCTGGCTGTTCATCAGACCATATCTCATTTCAATGACTTGCCGGCAAAGGATTGGTAATGTTTTCACCTTTTCCAGTAGAAATTTGTGATCCTCCTCATTTATGATCTGATCAGGAATCGGGCAAATATCTGCTTCTAGGCTGTCAATAATAATTAGTTCATTCCCGCTATCATCTTCCCCGATGGGCGTATAAAGAGAGGTTTCGGATTTTCCGCGCCCTCTACGGTAGTGCATTAGAATCTCGTTTGTAATGCAGCGTGTTGCGTAGGAACTAAGCTTGACCCCAATCGAAGGTTTGAAGTTATCAATTGCTTTAATTAGGCCAATTAGACCAATGGAAAAAAGGTCTTCATTATTTTCTTCGAATTTGTTAGCAATAAATGCTACTAGACGTAAATTGTGTTCGATCAGCATGTTTCGGGCATGTTCGGACTGAATGACTTCATTTATCTGTACCACATTGGTGTTGGAGTTAGCATGACCACGCAGTAAAATTTCAAAGTAACGCGCTTCATCCTCTTTGCTGAGCGGTTTTGGAAAGGATTTATTATTAATATATGAAACGAGAAAGGTCATCCCTTTAAGGACAGAGAGGGCAAAACCAGTAAGGTAAAATTCCATTAACATCAGTTTCACTCCTTTCACATTGTTTTATAGTATGCGAAAGAAGAGAGGTGGGTGATTTATACCAAAATAATAACTTAATGTAAAGTGATTTAGCGAGTGTAACGACCCTGATAGCCGGGGAAGCCGTCTAACTCTTTGGCCGAAAGGAGGCTGAACCCCATTTTAGTCCAGAATTCACGAGCCTCAACAACAGATCCCAGGATAATGTATTTGAAACCCAACTCACTGGCGAAATCTTTAAGCCAATTGATACAGATTGATCCAATTCCCATTCTTCTAAGATGTAAAGGCAATGATAATCGATCCACGTAAATTCCTTGCTTAGCATTACAAAAATGAAACCAGAACTGTGAATAGTCTTTTTCAGTTAGATTATCGAAACTCACGTTGTTAGTCTCGCAATTTATCGTTTCAAATTTTAAATTGTGGCTTAGAACTAAAACGTCTCTCAATATCTCAACCCAAGATAGAACATTCTGGTAAGACAAAACCATGTTTTGATTTCTCGATATTGTGATTGAAGGTTCATAAACGAAGATTCCAGTATCATTGGGGGCGGTATAACAGAAATTGTCTGAGAAAGTGTTAGAGATATAATTTAACTCATTTTTATTTTTCTCACTATCAACGAGCGACATTATAAATCAACTCCTCCCAAATTGATAATACCTGGTGTTTAAAACAGCATATGTATAGCTGGGACGATAGTTTACAGAATATTGTGATAAGTAAAACGGGTAAAGAAATTTATCGTCGTTAGTTTGTTTCAAGTTACGCCAAACTTCCAAGTGATTTATTCGAACCCATAAATGTAAATGATAATAAATATCATTTACATTTTGCGCAAAGTATTGTAGAATCAAGTTATTGGATCAGTGATTTAGATAATGTAGCAAGATAATCAAGATTTTAAAGCGTGGTAATATGACGGAAAAATGGCTCAATAGTGGAACTTCACCAGACCAAGCATTCGGTTATTTAAGATGCCCATTGGGTACCTCAAGAAAGTCGTATTGGTAATCCTTATAAGAATAAATTCAATACAGCAAAATAGTAAGGAATTGAAACTGAAACCAATTGATAACCAATATCAATATAACTGTATTATTCTAAAAGAGAGGATTGTTTTTAATGAAAGTTATTTCAACTACTAACAGAAATTTTGTGTCAATTAACTCAAACGACTTCTGGAGAGAGGGGCAGTGGTTAAGATACTGGGAGGATAGAATAAAGGAATATGATGTAGTTGTGCAACAGGATGGGCTTACCAAAAGAACTGGTGATACTGATGAGCACTAAATTCAAGGATCTCAGCAAGAGGAGGTGTGTTCATGGATTTTATGAGCCTACGGCGTAGTATTATGGACGACAAGAGCTATCTATACACTTCCATAGCTTACTGGGCAGCACCTACCATTGCCAAGCAGAAACCATCTTCACTAATAGCCTTCTCACATGATAGTCGGGATCTTTACTGTCTTTGGGAGTCCCATAAGCAAGAAATTGCGGAAAAGCTACATCTAGACTACTTGGAGATTCGTAAATGCCCTCGTAGAGTTCTAGTGATTTTTTTCGATAGGACACTGTTAATGAAAACTTTATCTATATACAAAAATAAAGAGTTTCTAAAGACTATTGGATATCCTAAAAAGTTAATCTTGGATGAATATCTATTATTACTAAAAAGACATTTTGAATTATCTTGTCCACACGAAGTGGGTATCTTCTTGGGCATACCCTTAGAAGATGTTCTTGGATTTATAAAATTCAAAGGGAAAGAATGCCTTCTGAACAGCTATTGGAAGGTCTACCATAACCTTGAAGAAGCTAAAACAATTTTTGCTGCTTATGATAAGGCCAGGGTTGAGGTGATTTCGTCACTTTCATTTTCGGAGTACTCAAGCTGCGTCAATGAAAGCCTAATTAGTACGGCTTAATAGTATTTGGTACTATATAAATCTGAAGATACATGAATTTGGGCGGTTGAAGAGGCTAATGGAAGGGGTTAAAAAATGATTATAGCTATTTCAAATACAGGTAGAGATATATCACCTCATTTCGGACATAGTGATGGTTGTACTATCTATCATATTAATAATAGTCAAATCACTGAAGTGAACTACATAGCAAATCCAGGAAAAAGGCAACAGGTAGATTTGTTCTACGTGCATGAAGGAAACCATAAGAGTGGTAACTGCTCTTGCCGCTTTTTTGCAGAGTTTATTCTTAAGCACATACAAATCGATGTTATAGTAACAGATCATATAGGGGGGAAGGCATATCAACTTTTTAATCAGTGTGGTACTAATGTGATATCCGGCATTAAGGGGAAAATTGATGACTACTTGCAAGGCTATCTGGGAAAAGCCGGATAATATCCTGAAATAAAGTACTTCACATTTGAGTAGATAATGAATAGATAATGAATAGATACAATTTTGATATTCCACCAATTGGGGCGAGGTTTATCTTATAGCTGGTGATTTTTACATCATCAGCTAAGATATTTCCTTCCTAACACTCATCAAGACAGTTAAGAAGGAAATATCTTACTGCGCAAAAAATTATTTATTATATCTAGTTTTTACCATAGTAATATGGTAATATAAATATCGTAGTGTTCATTAATTGCATAACTGTTCATAATGTAGTTTATCAATTAATGGAAGAGTTTTCCTAAAAGCACCATTAACAATGGTAGCAGTAGCAACGTAGACTTGTAGTATAGTAGAGTGAGTAGTTAAGTTGTTTTTTGATAGGTAGGATTGTAGGACGGTAGGAAATAAGGATGTGGTTTATACTCTATCCCTGTCTATTTATGGACGGGCAAGGGTGTTTTCGCAATTTTTAACTCCTATTATTAGGAGTTTTTATTTTTTTAATTATTATTAAAAAGGAGAGATTGTTTGTGAAAAAGGGGCTATGGAAATCACTTAAACAAAAGTCATTAGGAAGAGGACTTTTACTCGGGGCGATGGTGCTAAACTTACTTTTTGTTTCAGGATGCGGACAGAGTGCATCTGCTCCGACTGATACCAAAAAAGCCCAAAAGGTGGAGTTAAAATTGGCCCATTTCTTCCCTGCTACTCACCCGGCTGAGAAAGAATTAATTCAGCCTTGGGCAAAGGAGATTGAGAGTGCGACTGAGGGCAGAGTAAAAATCACCAGTTATCCAGGACAGACGCTTTCCCAGGCCGATGCCACTTATGATGGGGTTATTAATGGAATTTCAGATATGGGCCTTTCCTGTTTTTCATACACTCGAGGTAATTTTCCGGTGTTGGAGGTTTTTGAACTGCCCGGTATTAAGTATGTGAATTCTAAGGCTGCCAGTAAAGTTGCCTGGGAAGGAATCAAACAAATTAATCCTAAGGAGGTTCAGGATACCAAACTAATGATGGTATTTACAACAGGCCCTGGGGATCTATATACAAAAGAACCTGTACGTGGTCTCAAGGATTTAAAAGGGTTAGAGATCAGAGCTACAGGCCTCAGTGCCAAAAGCCTGGCGGCTCTTGGAGCGTCTCCGGTGGCAATGGCTCAATCTGAAGCCTACGAATCATTGTCAAAGGGTGTAGTTAAGGGGAACCTAGGTCCAATCGAGGTACTACAGGGCTGGAAACAGGCAGAAGTCACAAAGTATCTGACGCTGACACCATTTCTATACAATAATTTATTCTATATTACCATGAACCTCGACAAATGGAATTCTCTTAAACCGGAAGATCAGAAAGCAATTGAAGCAGTCAATGAGAAGTTCTTTAACGAAGTTGCTATGGGTTTATGGGACAAACAAAATGAAGCAGCTTTGAAGTATTCTGTTGATGAAAAAGGAATGGAAGTTATTAATCTTTCTCAAGAAGAGCAGGAACAATGGATGAGCTTGGTTAAGCCGATTCAGGAGGAGTTTATTGCCCAAATGAAACAAAAGGGGCAGAACGGTCAAGAAATTTTGGATAAAGTGAAAAGTCTTGCAGATCAATACAACAAGGAGTTTCAGTAATCCTGAGGAGGAATTAAGAGTTGAAATTTACTGACCTGGTAAAAGGAGTAAGCAGCATCTTGGATAAATTGGCAGCACTGTGCATTTTTCTTGTAATGCTGTTGATTGTAGCAAATATATTTTTAAGGACAGTTTTGAACCATCCAATTTTGGGAACCTATGAGTTGGTAGGTTTTTTAACCGCTGTGGGGGTGGCCTTGGCCTTAGCTCACTGTGCTTTCAAAGATGGACAGATTGCCGTTAGTTTGATCATGGAACGTTTCTCAAATAAATTCCAAACTATGGTGTCTTTTTTCGTGAACTTCGTTTCTTTAGGGTTGTGGGCTGCCGTTGTCTGGTCATTAGGCGAATTGGCTCAGACTATGAAAATTAAAGGGCTCGTTTCGCCCTCAGCTGAAATACCTGTTTATCCATTTATCTATTTAATTGCGATAGGCTTATTGGGGCTTTGTCTAGTGCTATTGAATAAATCAGTGGTATCCTTCCGACAAATTCTGGGGTACGACGCTGCAAAGAAGGTGGCACCATGAGCATCTTCTTAGTTGGGTTAATTGGAATCGCTGTTTTCTTTGGCCTGGTTATGGCACGTATGCCTATTGCCTATGCCATGGCGCTGGTGGGCTTTGTAGGATTTAGTTACCTTACTTCGGTGCCTGCAGCTATGGATATGTTGGCTAAAGAACTATATAATACCTTTACCTCTTATTCACTGAGTGTTATTGTCATGTTTGTCTGGATGGGGTTTCTGGCTTTTTATTCAGGAATTGGCACAAGTCTCTATGTTTTTGCCTATAAAATGATCGGACATTTGCCCGGCGGACTGGCAATTGCTACACAAGCAGCCTGTGCTGTTTTCGGAGCTATTTGCGGCTCTAATACTGCAACAGCGGCAACAATGGCTGCCATCGCTTTGCCTGAAATGGATAAATATCATTACGATAAGTCATTATCCACAGCTAGTATTGCTGCAGGGGGGGTCTTAGGAATACTGATTCCTCCAAGCGTTATATTTATTTTATATGGAACAGCCACGGAACAGTCTGTGGGTACGCTTTTTATGGCTGGGATTATTCCAGGTATCCTTCTGACGGTTTTAAACATGGGTATGATTTATATTCTCACCTTGCGTAATCCAAGTTTGGGGCCAGCTGGCTCCAAAGCAACTTGGGCAGAACGTATTCATTCTTTGCGGGGAGGTCTGGGTGAAGCCCTTGCGGTGTTTGTACTTTCCATTGGAGGCTTATTCGCTGGCTGGTTTACACCTACTGAGGCGGGTGCAGTAGGTGCGGGAGGAATCCTCATTATCAGCCTTTTGGAAAAACGTCTTAGTTGGGAAAATCTAAAAAAATCCTTATATGATACAACACGTACTAGTGCCATGATCATGCTTATGCTTGCTGGGGCGGTTATGTTTGGTCGCTTTATGGCAATCAGCAGGGTACCCTTTGAACTGGCTAACTGGGTAGGATCGCTGCCCCTGCCCTCATTCGCCATTATGGGTATGATTCTCTTGATTTACCTTATTCTAGGCTGCTTTATTGATGCCCTGGCGTTAATTTTACTCACTATCCCAATATTTTTTCCTGTAGTAGTTAATACCTTGGGGTATGATCCTATTTGGTTTGGGGTAGTTGTAGTACTGGTTGTAGGGATGGGGGTTATTACTCCTCCCGTTGGCATGAATGTCTATATTATTAAAGGGATAGCGCCAGAGATTCCATTAGAAACAATTTTTAAAGGGGTATGGCCATTTCTATTCACAATTGTTATATGTCTAATTCTATTGATGGTTTTCCCGGGAATTGTTACCTTCTTGCCTGAACTCATGAAAGGGTAAGAAAAAATCAAAATAGTGTATTTAGGGTTGACCGATTTATTAGGTCAACCTATTTTTATGCTAATCCGAAAGTATAACTTTTCGTTGCATACTGCAAGAAGGCTAATACATGTGAAGACAGTGCTGCAAGAGGGTTCGTGTGAAGGACAGTGTCTTCATCGTCTGAACCATAAGTGCAACTATGGCGACCGCCAGCCAAGTTTACTTTATCCAGAGTTACTTGGAGGTTCTAAAAAAAACCTATCAGCATACTTATTCTTAAAAATATCAGTTATAGATAGAGTTATTGGTAAAAATCCTATCTTAGGATATAAGTGAAGGTTTTTGTTCGGATGTTGTGGTAAAATAATCATATCGTCAGAGCTATTAATAATTTAGTTATGAAAATTCTTGGACAATTCTTATCAAATATTTACTTGTATTTATCAAAAGGGAGGGGTTTGAGTGTCTATCAAATTAGAACATGTATTAAAGCGCGTATATGCACTGCCCCCCTTACCCTCAGCAGCTATCCAGGTTCTAGAGCTTACAAATAATCCTGCTACTTCCGCTAAAGAGCTTGAAACTGTAATTAGTATGGATCCGGCACTTACGGCAGGGATTCTTCGTCAGGCTAATTCTGCGTATTATGGTTACCCTAGAAGAATCTCTTCTCTTCGGGAAGCTATCGTTTTACTTGGCTTTCAGGTAACTCAAGAGTTGGCTATGTCTGCAGCAATTTCCCCCATACTTAAGACAAATCTATTGGGTTATGAAATAGACCAAGAGGGACTATGGAAGCATTCCTTACTTACAGCGATGGCTGCAAGAAGGGTGTGTCAACATTGTAAACTTCCTTACGGAGAGGTTGCCTTTACAGCAGGCTTACTTCATGATATCGGGAAACTAGTTATTTCCGTCTATGTTCAGGAAGTTGGCGATTTTCTTCTGCAGAAAGCAAAAGACACACCGCTTACTTTTGTAGAACTTGAAGAAAGAGTTATAGGATTCGACCATGCAAGGGCGGGCGGCTTTTTAGCTCGATCATGGAATTTGCCTGAAGAATTAGTAGCTGCAATTTCTTTTCACCATTCCTTAAGTAACGCTCAAAATCATGAAGAACTGTCAAGTGTAATCCATGTTGCCAATGGTCTTGCTAGTTTATTAGGAGTTGCCGGAGGGGTGGATAGCCCATTGAATCCTATCCGCCAAAAGGCCCTTGACCTTCTAGACTGCCAAGCCCCGGATCTTGAACTTCTCAAGGATGACCTTAGCAAAATCCTTGTAGATCCTACCATTTTTGGTTAATGAATTAAATCTCTTAAGATAATCCTGACATAGCCATCATGAAGCTATCCTAAAACTTGTAAGTCTTGGTTTCAAATCCTCAAATTTTCGCTTCTAAGCATAAGCAAAAACGCAAAATCGGCCTCTTCCACTTCAAGTGGAAGTAGACCGATTTTTTTAATAGAAACAAGCATTTTCTTAGGGTGCCTAAGCTTTTACTCGGGCCCCCTAAGAAAATGCTTGTTTGGCAGAATTCGCTTTGACAAGAACATATGTTTTGTATATAGTTAGAGTAATGATTGTCAGGGGGTAGATTAACATTGATATTTTTGATAAGCTGACTATCTTATCGGATTCAGCGAAATATGATGTAGCTTGCACCTCTAGTGGCGTAGATAGAAAAGGAAAATCAGGCAGCTTGGGTAATGCAGCAAAAGCAGGAATATGTCATAGTTTTTCAGCCGATGGCCGCTGCATCTCCTTACTAAAAGTGCTAATGACAAATGTCTGTGTCTTTGATTGTAAATATTGTATCAATCGTGAATCCAATGATACTCCAAGAGCAGCATTTACTCCCCAAGAACTAGCGGAATTGACCATTAACTTTTACCGGCGTAACTATATCGAGGGTTTGTTTCTAAGTTCTGGTGTTATCAAAAACCCTAATTATACAGCTGAACAAATGATTAAGGCTTTGGAACTGCTTCGAAATGTCTATCACTTCAATGGTTATATTCATGTCAAGGCAATACCAGGAGCCGATAGTGAACTAATCACACGCTTAGGGCTCTTAGCAGATCGGATGAGTATAAATATTGAGCTACCATCTCAAGAAAGCTTAAGGCTCCTGGCCCCGAGTAAGTCTAAAGAGTCCATCTTGCGTCCTATGGGGCTTATTAGTACTAAGATCCAGGAAAACAGAACAGATCTTGTGAAATATCGTCATGCTTCCAGATTTGTGCCTGCTGGGCAGAGTACTCAGCTGATTGTGGGGGCTACTCCCGATACGGATCACAAGATTTTGACACTAACTGAGGGGCTCTATAAAAAATACGGTCTCAAACGAGTTTTTTTCTCTGCTTATATGCCCGTCGCCGAGAATTCACTCTTGCCGGCCATTGACACAAAACCACCATTGATAAGAGAACATCGTCTTTATCAAGCAGACTGGCTATTGCGTTTTTATGGCTTTGAAGCAAAGGAATTACTTGATGAGCAAAATCCTAATTTCAATTTACAAGTTGATCCTAAATGCAACTGGGCCTTAAATAACATGGATAAATTTCCAGTTGAGATTAATAGAGCATCTCATGAAATGCTTTTAAGAGTCCCTGGAATTGGAGTGATTAGTGCCCAACGAATAATTACAGCCAGAAGAAATGGAACCCTTGATTTTACCAGCCTTAAAAAGCTGGGGGTTGTTCTCAAACGTGCCCAGTATTTCATCACTTGCCAAGGAAAGATTATGGAGGGCCTTAAAATTACTTCAGATAGTACTATTAGAACATTAATGTCAGATCAATATAAACTCCCGTCATATCAAGAGCAGTTAAGGCTTTTCGATGAACCTTTTATTTCGAGGGAGGAAGTGCAGCAATGCTTGACGGCACAGATCTAGTGTACTCCTATGATGGCACTTTTGAGGGCCTAATGTGTTGTGTCTTTGAAAGTTATGAATGTAAAGAAAGCCCCTGCCTCATCCGTCCTCCAAGTGTCCAGCAAACTATTTTTGATACTTCAAAATGGATTGAAACAGATTCCCAAAAAGCCGACAGGGTTTACAACTCTATTCCCGTCAAAATTTCTTCTGAAGCTCAAGAGCTGGTGAAGCTGGGGTTTTTAACCTGCGAGGAAAATAAAGAACTATTAATTCTTCGTTTTTTACGGTTAGGATTTAAGGTTGGCGGCAAAGTCATGACGATGCTTACAGATGAGGTAGTTTGTTCACTGCAAAAAGCCGTTCGCCATTTGACGTCTGAAAGCCATAAGTTCAAGGGCTTTATTCGCTTTTCTGTGTTTGGGGAGGCATTAGTTGCAGTTATTGAACCCAAAAACTACGTTCTCCCTCTTTTGTCTGCGCATTTTTGTGATCGTTATAAGGTTGAAAAGTTTATGATATATGATAAAACCCACAGCGTGGCCTTAATCTATCAGTCTAATCGTGCAGAATTGATTGAGGTCGAAGGGTTAACTCTTCCCAATGTCGATTCTACGGAGGCGAAGTATCGCCTATTGTGGAAGCAGTTTTACAACACAATTGCCATTGAAGGAAGAACTAACCCCCGCTGTCGAATGACACTAATGCCTAAACGATACTGGAATCAAATGACTGAATTTGACAATATGAGTGATTTGTTTCAAATTCAAGTTCAAGTTGCAGAAACAAAGCAAGCTATCCCAAATGACATAAACAAAACAGCTGACAAAACAACAAGATACCAAATTCAAGGTAGTTAAGTTCCTTAGTTTCCCGTCGCCGGGGTTGGCGATGCTGATTCTGGGAGGATTCATAGGGATATAATAGTTGGCAAGAATCGGGTAGGAGGCTGATCATTAATTGATCAGCCGACCTCCCACAGCACCGTACGTACCGCCCGGTATACGGCGCCTCCAAAGTTTACACGCTACTTCGCAGAATAACATTCGCTGAAACTAAGGTATCCGATGCGTTTGAATCGCTCATTAGATAGAACTTTCAACAAAATTGGGCTATGGGCTACACGCCAATAGCCTTTTCTTGTGTTTGCCCACATCCATGCTTGTTCCTTGCTAATACCAGATTTCTTCAGGTTTTCAAAACGTGTTCGGATTTTCTTCCACCGCTTCCAAGTAACCATTCGTATGCGACTTCTCATCCATTCATCTAGACTATTGAGTAGGTTCTTAGCGTCTGCATGTTTGAAGTAATTTGTCCAGCCTCGTACCACTTGATTGAGCTTAGTTCTGCGCTCTTCAATCCCCATCCCATTGCTCCGTCCAGTAACTTTCCGGATTTTGTCCTTAAGTTTCTGGATGCTTTTAGGGTGGATTCTCAGACGCCCTTCTCCCCTGTAAATGTAGAAGCTATATCCTAAAAACTTGACATAGTTTACATGAGCGACCTGCGTCTTCTCCCTATTTACCTTCAGAAATAATCTCCCTTCGATATAGGGGAGGATGTGATCAAGTGTTCGTTTTGCCGCCTTTTTACTTTTGCAGAAAATCATCATATCATCCGCATAACGTACAAAGTGGTGCCTTCGCTTTATTAGCTCGTGGTCGCACTCGTTGAGCATTATGTTGCCAAGTAACGGACTCAGGGGTCCGCCCTGTGGTACACCCTTTGGACTTTCTTCAAACATCCCGTTGGTCATAACTCCTGCTTTTAGGAATTTGTGAATCAGTGCTATGACCTGACCGTCTTTTATCGTCTCCGACAAAATCTGGATCAGCTTGCTTTGGTTTACCGTATCGAAATACTTCTCCAAATACATATCGACTACATATTTATAACCTACTGTGATATAAGTTTGGCATCTTCTTAATGCATCATGTGCACTACGGTTCGGTCGGAATCCAAAGCTATTGTCTGAGAACTGTTTCTCAAAGATTGGACTTAAAATTTGAGATATCGCTTGTTGGATTAGCCTGTCTACGACGGTGGGTATTCCTAGTTTTCTGGTCTTTCCGTTCTCTTTGGGTATTTCTACCCTCCGTACGGGTTTTGGACGGTATTTACCATCCCGAAGGGTTTGCAATAGTTCATCCTTGTGTTCTTTCAGGAAGGGTAGAAGTTCATCTACCTGCATACCATCGATTCCACCTGCGCCTTTGTTTCTTTTGACCTGCCAATAGGCCTGGTTTAGATTCTCGGTGCTAAGGATTTGCTCAAGCAAATCTTCCGTCTGCTCAATTATGTTGGTGTTGTCGGTTTCAGTCATCTTGGGTGACGCGCACACTACTGCATACTCTTTCTGTTCCGCAGATACCCTTTGCAGATAGTCTTCTATTCGAAGTTGTCTGTGTTTTGAATTGTCACTTTCAGTAACTTTCATTGACCTACACCTCCTTTGGTTCGGCCCTTCCATCGGCATCTAGAACGCCTTTGTACTATGGCCTCTGCTGACTCCTCACGGCAAATCTTGTTTCAACCGGATTTCTTACTCCGTTTCCATCCGTCCGTGAGGCCTCCCACGGTAAGACGATTCACTTTCATTCCATGTACCCGCAACATTTACGCTGACGTGTCTGTGTAGCTTTTGGGTTTCAACTTAGGTAGCAGTCTCGCCCCACGTTTTGCGCCTGATGTTATTCGTGTTCCTCGGGTCGGAACTTTGCCTCCGGCTTCCTTCAGATTCCACCTCACAATGGACACCCTTGCCTTAAGCTAATGGTTGGTCGCTACATACCCCCATAACGGACTTTCACCGTCAAGTTAATCGCCATGCGTGGCGCACTACGCAGAAGCCCAGGGGTGACCTAAAGGTCACCCCTGGGCTTCTGCTCTTAACCAATATTCGGAAATGCAAATATTTAACGGATTACACAAGGAAAATCAGACTTTATGGCGAATTATTTATAGAATCATATGAAGTAACAAGGAGCTAGAATTAATGAAAAAAGGGATAAGCATACTGCGTAAGACAAGCCTTATGGGTCTTATCGGAGTTTTACTTTTTATGGCCTCATCGGTGCCTGTTCGGGCTGACAATTTACAACAACAACTCACTCAATCTCAAAAGCAAGCTAGTCAAATGAATGCAGCTCTCAATGCTCAAAAGGAAAAAGTAGCCGGCGCGACCACCCAGGTGTTGGCCTTAAAACAATCCGTTGAGGCATTAAATAATAGCATTACTCGAGAACAAGAAAAGCTCACCAACGAACAAAAAAACCTTAAGAATTTAGAGACTGAGCAGCAAAAGCTTGAGATTAAACGTCAGGAATACATCAAAGCTTTAGGAAATGTCCTGCGCAGCAACTATGAAGATGGACTTACTACATACCTGGCGGTTTTATTTGAATCCACCAGTTTATCGGATTTTATCGATCGGGCCGATAAGATCCAGATGATCATTAATAATCACAGTAAACTGCAAGACGACATTCAAAAATTGAAGGAGTCTATGGCTACGCAAAAGGATCTTATTGAACAAAAGAAGGAAGCCATTCAGGTTGCCATCCAGGGTAAAACAGAGACACAACAAGAAGTTCAGAAAGTATTGGTTAAACAGCAGACTGTCTTAGATCAACTAAGCAAAGAAGAAAAGGCAGCCTTAAATGCTTCCTTATCAGCTCAAGCAAAGGTTAACCGTATCCAACAATTGATCGAACAAGAAAAACTTGAAGCTGCTTACGCTGCCAAGGAGAAATCTTCTGGATCATCATCAGGCGGAGGGGGAGTTTCCGGTACAGTCGCTGTTTCAGGTGGAGCTAAGCAAGTTCTTAATTATGGAGCTCAATTCTTAGGAATAAAATATGTCTGGGGTGGTACGACCCCTTCGCCGGGATTCGATTGTTCAGGGTACGTACAATATGTTTTTCGAAACAGTGGCATAACCCTGAGCAGAACCTCAGAGCAGCAGTTTAAAAATGGAGTTTCCGTCTCTCGTTCGGACTTAAAACCCGGGGATTTAGTGTTCTTTGCCACATATTCATCCGGTGCCTCACATGTGGGAATCTATGTCGGAAACAATACAATGATTCATTCCTCTTCTGGAGGGGTTTCCTATGATGATATGACTAGTTCATACTGGGCAAAGAGATACCTGGGAGCTCGCCGAGTTATCGCCCAGTAAATGACAGGGGCGAGCTTTTCCAGAATTGATTTTGGAACAGAAATTCATTCACAAACCACTTAATGTTGATTTGGGATGGGCAGGTTAATCTCACTTTTAAGTTCCAAATCCTTTTGGTTTTCAATCTAAATTGCTGATCGGGACCCTAGACATACTTATAATGGCTAGGGTTTTATTTTTTTGTTAGTAGAAAATCTCAAGTAGAATTTTCATATCTGAAGACATTAATTCTCCAAACCATAAACGAGGTGAAATTGAATTATAACATTCTGTAGGGTAAGGCATTTAGCATTATGCGTTTTAGTTGTGATATGTTGTGATATAATAAAAGGCTGGAAGGCTTGGCCCGGTTAAGTGATCATTAACTAATAAAAATTTCTTTTTATTTAAAACTAGGGGGATAGATTCTTGAAAATACTCGTTATTAATCCAGGATCAACTTCAACAAAAATTGCTGTTTATGAGAATTGCAATTGTTTATGGAAGTATGGAATAAATCATCCTGCACAGGAGATCAACACCTTTTTACGGGTAAGTGATCAAACTGAATATCGCATCAAATATATATTAGAGCTCTTAGAGGAAAAAGGATCTTCCCTGGACTCTTTTGCTGGCATAGTGGGACGGGGCGGAATGCTCAATCCACTTGTTGGCGGAACTTACTTGGTGGACGAAAATTTGGTTAGAATCTTGCAAAACCCACCTGGTGGGGAACATGCTTCAAATTTAGGTGGTATCATTGCCTATTACTTAGGACAGAAAACAAAAGTTCCTGTCTATATTGTAGATCCCGTTTCGGTTGACGAAATGGAGCCGGTAGCCAGGCTTTCGGGACTACCTGAACTCCCCCGACTCAGCCAATCCCATGCCTTAAACATGAAAGCTGTAGCCCGAAAGGTGGCTAATAGGTTAGAGAAGGCTTATGATGAGGTTAACCTTATTGTTGCTCATTTGGGTGGAGGAATTTCAGTAACCCCTCATCGGCGAGGGAAAATGATTGATGTCAATAATGCTAATAATGAGGGGCCTTATTCGGTTGAACGCTGTGGTACCCTGCCCAGCGCTCAACTTGTAAAATTATGCTATTCGGGGAAGTATACTGAGCAGGAGATGCGAGCTAAAATCCTTAAGGAAGGTGGTTTGTTCGCTTATCTGGGAACTAAAGATGCTCAGGAAGTTGAGAAAAGGATGAAAAACGGAGACTCCTACGCAAGTCTTATCCTAGAAGGACTATGTTATCAAGTAGCGAAGGAAATTGGGGCAATGGCAACGGTTTTGCTCGGTGAGGTTGACCAGATAGTCTTGACCGGGGGACTAGCTCATTCAGATTTTATTACTCGGGAAATCACGCGGAGGGTATCATTTATTGCTCAGGTAATTGTGATTCCAGGCGAAGAAGAGATGGAAGCATTAGCTCTTGGTGCCTTAAGAGTTCTTAATGGTGAAGAGGAAGCTTTAACCTATACCTACTAATTGAGTATGAATACTAGCTAATAAAGTTTCTATAAATGGGGTGTAATAATGCGCTTTAGCGGGTTCGATGCTTTATTCGATAGAGCTAAGAGTTTAGGCCGGGCAAAAGTAGCTGTGGCAGCTGCTGCCGATAAAGAAGTAATGGAAGCTATCAAACTAGCCGAACAAGAAGGACTGATTACACCGCTGCTGATTGGTGATGTCAATCAAATCAAGGAACTAGCCTTTGAAATTGGATGGAACTTGGAAAGTGCTAAGTTGATTCATGAAGCCAATCCACAGGATGCAGCTCATAGAGCTGTAGACGCAATTGTCAATGGGGAAGCGGATTTTTTGATGAAAGGCCTGATTAACAGTTCGGACTTTTTACGCGCTGTACTTCGTCCTGAAGGAGGACTTCGAACCGGACGCTTACTGAGTCACTTAGCAGCATTTCAAGTGCCTGGGTACTCTCATTTGTTCTTTGTAACAGATGGAGGAATGAATATTGCACCGGACTTGACTCAGAAAAAACAAATATTAGAAAACAGTTTGTTCTATTTGCAGAGAATCGGAATGGAATTAGTAAATGTCATAATACTCGCAGCTAATGAAATAGTTGATCCTAAAATGCCGGCGACAATGGATGCCAAGGAATTAGTCGCAATGGGAAAAGCAGGAGAATTCTCCGGGGCGATTGTAGAAGGCCCGCTAGCTCTTGACGGAGCAGTAAGTGCTGTTGCACTGAAACACAAGGGAATTAGCAGCCGGATTAATGGCGAAGTTGATTTGATTTTAACTCCGACAATTGAGGTAGGGAACGTCTTAGGAAAATCAATGGTCTATTTTGCAGGAGCAACAATGGCAGGAATTGTCCTTGGGGCCAAAGTACCTATAGTACTGACCTCACGAAGCGACACTCCTAGGAACAAGTTTATGGCCATAACTATGGCAGCTTTAAGCCGAACAGTGTCTTAAGCCCCTTTACATTTTTCTATTTTTTGAGTTAAAATGCTTATATGAGTTTATTTTAGAAAAAATTTGCTCATTTCTACTAAGGGGGGAGACTAGAGAAAGCATGAAAAAATTAATGACAGGCAATGAGGCAATTGCTCGGGGTGTCTATGAATATGGAGTCGGCGTAGCTGCTGCCTATCCTGGCACACCAAGTACTGAAATCCTCGAAAATATTGTAAAATACCCTGAAGTTTATTGTCAGTGGTCGCCTAATGAAAAAGTAGCAATGGAAGTCGGAATCGGGGCAGCTATTGCCGGCGCTCGCTCTATTGTTGCTATGAAAATGGTAGGTGTTAATGTAGCTGCGGATCCGCTTTTTACTGTAGCTTACACTGGAACTCGTGCTGGCTTAGTCTTAGTGTCAGCGGATGATCCTGGAATGCACTCCTCGCAGAATGAGCAGGACAATAGACTATATGCAGCCTTTGCCAAGATACCCTTGTTAGAACCCTCCAACTCTCAGGAAGCTAAAGACATGGTTGGCTTGGCAATGGAGATTTCCGAAGCTTTTGATACACCCGTAATGATTCGGATAACCACACGGATAGCCCACTCCCAAAGTTTTGTAGAGTTAAAGGATCCACAAGAACGAATCATCAAAACTTATGAGCGAAATCAAAGTAAATATGTTATGCTTCCGGCTAATGGACGCGCTAGGCGCTTAGTAGTGGAAGAAAGGATGCATAAACTCGCTGACTATACAGAGACAGTGGCAGTTAATTATATGGAGATGGATGACCCGACCGTTGGAATTATAACCTCCGGGATCTCCTATCAATATGTTAAAGAGGCTCTTCCTAAGGCTTCTGTTCTAAAATTAGGATTGACCAATCCTTTACCGGCAGGCTTAATTAAAGAGTTTGCGGCTAAAGTCGATAAACTCTATGTTGTCGAGGAATTGGAACCTTATATGGAAAATGAAGTCCGTAGACTGGGGATTAATGTGGTAGGGAAAGAACTCTTCCCGCCCTATGGGGAACTCTCCGTTCGGATGGTAGGGGAAAAGATCAGCGGTCAACCCGGAATAACGGTAGCTCCAGCTTTTGACTCGCCGGTTCGTCCGCCGGTGATGTGCCCCGGTTGCCCACACCGTGGAGTTTTTTATACCCTTAAACAACTTAAACTCATCGTTTCAGGTGATATTGGCTGTTATACTTTGGGGGCAATGGCTCCTCTCCAAGCAATGGATACAACAATTTGCATGGGGGCCTCAATCTCAGCAGGTTTAGGTATGATCAAAGCTCATCCTGAAATGGCCGATAATATGGTGGCAGTAATTGGTGACTCAACCTTCCTCCATTCGGGGATTACCGGACTTATGGACGTGGTTTACAACGGTGGAAACCTTACGACAATTATTCTCGACAACTCCATCACAGCCATGACAGGGCACCAGCATAACCCGTCTACCGGCCAGTCACTTATGGGTCAGCCGGCTCCTCAAGTCGACTTTGTTGCTTTATGTAAGGCTTTGGGTATAAAGCGTGTTACCGAGGTTGATCCTTTTGATTTGACTAGGGTTAAAGAAGTCATTAAATCTGAAGTTGCCGCGTCTGAACCTTCAGTGATTATTGCTAAACGTCCTTGTGCTCTTATTATCAAAAACACGGAAAAGCCTCTCCAAGTTCAAGACTGTAGCGGTTGCAAAATGTGTATAAAGCTAGGATGTCCAGCACTTTCCTTTGATGAAGAAAATAAAACTGCTCAAGTTGATCAAGCCCTATGTACAGGGTGCGGAGTGTGCATAAATATATGTAAGTTTAATGCCTTGCGAAAGGCCGGTGACGGTAATGTCTAAAATAACTAATGTTTTACTCGTAGGAGTTGGAGGACAGGGAACAATTTTAGCCTCGAAAATTTTAACTCATGTCGCCATGGCCCAAGGGTACGAGGTAAAGATGTCAGAAATCCACGGTATGGCTCAGCGAGGTGGATCTGTTGTAACCCAAGTTCGGATGGGGGAGAACGTTTACTCTCCTGTTATAGAACCAGGAGAGGCAGATTTTATTGTAGCCTTTGAACAACTGGAAGCTTATCGGTGGGCTCACTTCCTGAAAAAGGACGGCGTCTTAATCGTTAATACCCAAAAAATTGTACCATTAACAGTTCTTATCGGAGCCCAGACCTACCCCAAAACAATTTTGAGTGACCTCAAAGAACGTGTGGAGCGTTATATTGAATTGGATGGGTTAAAGTTGGCTTCCGAAGCCGGTAATGCCAAGGCGACGAATGTGGTTTTAATGGGAGTACTCTCTAAGTACATGAATTTCCCGGAGGATACCTGGAAAAATGCCCTTGAAGCAAGAATCCCAGCAAAGCTACTGGAATTAAATAAGAAAGCCTTTGCTTTGGGAGTCGCCGAAGCCAAATGATTCGGTCTTAGAGAACTCGTTCAACAATAGTTGAACATCGAGTTTTTGTAGGGAGTCTACCTCCACCGAAGAACAAGATGAAAAGAAGCTGGAACACGTAGGTGCACCAGCTTCTTTTGTTATATCTAACTTTAGTTTCTTGAATCCTCTGAGGTAGGGTTCTCTTGTAATCGTCCTGCCCGACGTACTGCGTCCCGAAGTAAAAACTCAATATGAGCGTTGGTGCTTCTGAATTCATCAGCGGCCCAGCGTTCCAGAGCAGCATGGAGTTTTGGATCAAGGCGCAAGGGAAATTGTTTCTTTGTTGCCATTTTTAACACATCCAATGTAAAGCTGTTCAAGATAATTGATTTATTAATTAATAAAAGAGATTGTTGATAAGAGTTAACTAATACATTGTTCCGGCATTAATGACAGGTTGGGCCGACCGTTCGGAAACGATAGAGACTAAGAGGTTATTAATCATTGCGGCTTTACGCTCATCATCAAGTTCCACAACCCCATTTTTTTCGATTCGTTCAATAGCCATTTGGACCATACCGACAGCGCCCTCGACAATAATTTGGCGAGCGGAGAGGATAGCAGATGCTTGTTGACGCTGAAGCATAGCACCGGCAATTTCTGTAGCATAAGCCAGGTGGGTGAGCCGGGCTTCGCTTACTTCTACACCAGCTAGATTAAGCCTTTGTTGGAGCTCGTTCATTAATTCATGGGATACTTCTTCAGGATTTCCTCTAAGGGAAAAGCCTTGTCCTTCAAAGTTGTCGTAGGCATAACGGGTTGCGATGTGGCGTAATGCTGTTTCACTCTGTATCTCTACAAATTCTTCGTATTTTTCAACGTCAAAAATGGCTTTAGCTGTATCTACTACGCGAAATACTACGACTGCTGCAATCTCCACAGGATTACCTTCTATATCGTTTACTTTTAGAGTTTTGCTGTTAAAGTTTCGCACTCGTAAAGATACTCCCTTGCGAATAGCAAGTGGAACACTGAGCCATAAACCAGGTTGGCGGATCGTCCCCAGATAGCTCCCGAAAAACACAAGGGCATAGGATTTATTGGGTTGAACCACCAGAATACCGGAAGCTAGGATAATAGCCAAGATAATCATGGGGATACCCACTAAGTTTTCCTGAATAACTAGGGCAATACCTCCAATTATCAGTGCCAGAATTAGAATCAGAGCAAAATAACCATTGACAGCCCAAGCTTTTTTCTCGATCATTTTAATTCCTCCTTGAGTTCATATTGATATTTATATGATATCACTTTTAATGGATATGTAAAGTAGTATCTTTTAGCAAGCTATGAAGGTAAGTGCTTACAATCCTACTGAAGAACATTAAAATGTACGACTATAAATCTGAAAAATGGCCATTTTAAATACTGAACTAGTGATTTAGGAGGAACGATAATGACGAATATGCCTCAACCTACTTTTCCTGCTCAGCATCAAGAACAGCAACCGGGCCTGGAATCCTTGATGAATCCTTTACCGATTGCCGAAGATGCTAATTATGTGGGGAACAACAAGCTTAAGGGAAAAGTTGCTATAATTACCGGGGGGGACAGTGGAATTGGACGAGGGGTAGCCATAGCTTTTGCCAAGGAAGGTGCAGATATTGCAATTATTTACTTGAATGAACATGAAGATGCCAATCAGACCAAGGCTCGCATTGAACAATTAGGCAAACGCTGCCTTGTTTATGCCGGAGATATTGGGGATGAAGGGTTTTGTCAGCAAGTCGTGAAGCAAACTGTACAAAACTTTGGAAAACTGGATATCTTAGTCAATAATGCCGGAGAACAACATCCGCAGAATAGTTTGTTAGATATCACAAGTGAACAGTTGGAAAGAACCTTTCGGACAAATATTTATAGCTACTTTTTCATGGCGAAAGCGGCATTACCTTTTTTAAAGACCGGGAGTGTGATTATAAATACTGCTTCAATTACAGCTTATGAGGGACATGATCAACTGATTGATTATTCCGCCACTAAGGGAGCAGTGGTTTCCTTTAACCGTTCTTTGTCAGAATCCCTGTGCAAGTTGGGGATTAGAGTAAATGGCATCGCTCCGGGTCCTATTTGGACACCGTTAATTCCAGCTTCTTTTCAAGCTGACAGCGTGGCGACTTTTGGGAGCACCACCCCAATGCAACGGGCCGGACAACCTAAAGAGTTAGCACCGGCCTATGTTTTTCTGGCCTCGGATGACTCAAGTTATATGTCAGGGCAGATGCTTCACATCAATGGCGGGAAAATTGTAAATAGCTGAAAAAGTGGTAGTCAGGATGCTAAGGATGCTGTCTTTTTCTTAATTGGAATATTTAAAGGCAACTATACTGTGGAGTACAACGGTATGGTTGTCATTTTTTTATGACCTGCTATAAGTTGGTTGGTAACAACTAAGCGAACAAAATATTCCATGTGATCAATATCACTATTTCTGCCGAATTTTTTTAGTATAATAGATTGTACTTCTTTTCTAAGTATGAACCTTATAAGTTAACAGCAAATCTAGATTGGGGGCCAATATGAAATTCAACATCCACAGAAATGTTTCGGTTAGAAATGTTGTACAATTCCTCTTTGCTGCTATAGTACTGTATATCGGAGTAGTCTTTGTCATTTTTACTGAACAACTGGCTAATAACTCAGCTTTAACAGTTTCTAGGCCGGCGGGAGTAGAGGGGTTTTTGCCAATCAGTGCTCTAGTCGGTTTGAAGGCATGGGTTGCGACTGGGAGATTCGATCCTATTCATCCGGCAGGGTTAGTGATATTCCTGGCAGCCATCACTCTATCAGTGATATTCAAACGATCCTTCTGTGCTTGGATTTGTCCCATTGGAACACTTTCAGAGGGACTAGCCCAAATCGGCAAACAGATTTTCGGGAGAAATTTTCAGATTCCTAACTGGTTAGACCTTTGTTTGCGATCGCTCAAATACATCCTCTTGTCCATCTTCATTGCGGGTATTTTATTCATGATGAACGGTTCAGAAGCCATTTCTTTTATGTACACTCCTTATAATATTTTAGCCGATGTGAAGATGCTGTCTTTCTTCCGTAATCTGGGCATCGTAGGGATGAGTGTAATCGGACTTATTGTTTTATTATCGATTTTCTTTGAAAACTTTTGGTGTCGTTATTTATGTCCTTACGGAGGACTTTTAGGACTATTCAGCCTACTCAGTCCCTTCAAAATCACGCGTAATAAAGAATCCTGCGTTCATTGCGGAAAATGTAACGCAAGTTGTCCGAACCGGGTGCTTGTTGAGAAGGCAGAGAGGGTATGGTCTCCGGAATGTACGGGATGCTTAAATTGTGTGCAAAAATGCCCTGTGAATGATACTCTCAAGTTTCAAGCTGTTACTGGTCGAAATTTTCTGTCCCCGCAAAATTTGGCAGTAGGAGTTTTGACTCTGTGGTTTTTGATTATCGGTTTGGCAATTGTGACTGGACATTGGGAGTCAAAAATATCGATAACGGTTTATCAGGAACTGCTTTCCAAAGTGAATTAAAAAATTTGTTTTGACACCTTTCATAGAATTAGAAACTAGGCGATTCGGACTTGAGGTTTAATAATATTACTCCGAGAAAGAACTTGTAGTGTCGCAAAACAATAATAAGACTCATAAGTCATGAATGACTGAGAAAAGTCCTTCGTGACTTGAATTATTGTATTAGTGTAAGATAAAATAGAATTTAGTTGAAGGTTGCTTCTTAGGGTTTCAGCCAAACTAGTGATTATTAGGCTGAAATCCAAAGGAAATGCTGTAAAGTGCACACTAAACAAGGCTAAGATTGTAAACAAAGGGTTTGCGAATTTATATTTATCTAACCACAGAATTGGCATGTAATTTGCAATGATAAATGAATGTATTTCATGCGAGTTCTTGAAGTCATTTTTAAATGGGGGGTAGATCGGATTGATCGCGTGGACTCTAAATCCGCGTAGGCGGGTGAAACTCCCGTACTCCTCGCCAATATTATCAGGGGGGAAACTGAGAGTGAGCATTACATGGACACCCATCCAAAAACAACGATTACAAGAACTTAATGCTAGTGAAGTACTGCAAGAAATGTGTTTTGAGTCTCATCAAGAACGGGATCGTGCTTATCAGGAACAGGAACATCTCCTGGTAATTAGAGGAAAACAAAAGTTACAAGAATTGTTAGAAACTAATCGGCGTCCGTCTTTAAGTGTACTTGAACAACAGCTTGTAGAAGCTTTGACACAGGAGGGATTTGTCCAAGTAGTCACTCCCACGATCATTTCTAAAACCGCCCTAGCAAAAATGTCCGTCTCGGATGATCATCCGCTTTTCTCGCAAGTTTTTTGGCTTGATTCAAAGCGATGTTTACGTCCCATGCTGGCTCCAAATCTATATACCCTCTGGAGAGATCTTTTGCGTTTATGGGAAAAACCAATCAGGATCTTTGAAATAGGGACTTGCTATAGGAAGGAATCGAAAGGTTCCTTGCATCTGAATGAGTTTACAATGCTGAACCTAACGGAATTAGGATTGCCGCTTGATCAGAGGCATCAAAGATTAAAAGAACTTGCTGCATTGGTTATGAACACAGTGGGAATTGATGATTACCAACTAGAGTCGGAATCTTCGGTTGTTTATGGAGATACCTTAGATGTTGTTAAGGGTATTGAATTAGGCTCAAGTGCTATGGGTCCTCATGTCCTAGATGATCAATGGGGAATTTTTGATCCATGGGTTGGTATAGGGTTTGGATTAGAGCGATTACTGATGATTAAAGAGGGATCCCAAAATGTCCAAAGCATGGGTAGGAGCCTTACGTATCTAAATGGTGTACGGTTAAATATCTAATTCTTTTGCCAGCAGAGTTCGGAATTTGAGTTGTGTGTTTGAGAAAATTCTAATTTGAACGGGAGGATCTATAATTATGCATGAACAAGTTATGATCGAACCCTCCATATCCAAGGAACATATCGGACGCATCTACAAAATGATCAGCGAGATTCCCTTTTTTAACGAATCCCGAATTAGTGAAATTGAAATTTTGCCCGGAGGATTAACCAATAGCAATTATAAGGTAACAATTGGTGGAGTTACATATGCTGTGAGGCTCGCGGGAGCAGGTACGATGGAATACTTAAATCGTCCGGCAGAAAAGCATAATGCGCAATTAATGGCTGATATTCAGATTAGTGCCCCGATTATTTATTATGATGAAACTACGGGAAACCAGGTGTGTAAGTATATTGATGATTGTAAAACCTTACATATACCGGATTTTAAAGAACAACAACAATATCTGAGTATGGCGGCCCAAGTGTTCAAAAAGTATCACGATTGTCAAAAGGAATTTATCTCGGTCTTTAACCCATTAAAAGAAATTGATGCTTACATTAAGTTATTGGCAGAAAAGAATTCAGAATTTTATGAAGGTGCTGAAACTATGGAGAAAAAAGTCGAGGAAATCAAAGAACTCTTTAGAAAAAATCCTCCGCCTCAAGCACCTTGCCATAATGACCCACTTTGTGAAAACTGGTTAGATGATAAAAAGAACTTCTATCTTATTGACTGGGAGTATGGCGGAATGAACGATCCGCTGTTTGATCTAGGAGCATTGGCAATAGAAGCAGAATTAACTGATGAGCAAGAACGTTTCTTCTTGAAAGAGTACTATGGTGGGGATTTGACAGATAAGCAAATCGGATCCCTGATAATCAACAAATTTTTATGTGATGCTTTATGGTCATATTGGGCAGTACTCCAAATTGCCATGGGCAAGTCAAAAGAAGATTATTGGCCATATGGATTAAATAGATTTAATAGAGCTTATGCATTAATTCACGATGGAAGCCTAGATCGAGCTATTAAAGCTAACCAATAATAAGTAGCTTTGTAGACTATACATCTTTACTCACATCTAAATCTCTGAATTATTTAAAGGTCCGGTGTAAAAACCGGGCCAATTTTTTCTACCCTTTGAGACCAATGATGTTCAGAATAATAAGTTAATAGTGACTTATATAGAGTGCCTACAGACTCGAATACTAACATTTTAACCTCTTCAAAATAGGATTGAGTTACTTTATATGGGGAAATGGAAGGATAGCGAACCGTCGAATCCTTTTCACAGAAGGCTTATCAGTAAACTTAGATAAACTTAAATTTTCCGCAATGAATTGGCATGGAATTTGCATCTGTAAATTAGTCATTATAAGATCTGAGGATAAATCTATAAATAAAGCATTAAAGTACAAAGAACAGTTCATGTGTAGCTCAACCTAAATTATGTAGTATACTTAACAAAAAAAGAAGGTGACTAAATGGCAGTGGATTTGGCAACTTCAACATTAGATGAAATATTAGGAAAAGCAGCTAAGGAAATTCCTCTAAAGCGTAATGAACTTCTCTTTTTGTTACAAGTATCAGATCATAAAGATGTTGCAAAGGTCTTTAAAACAGCTAGATCCCTTAGAGAACGTTACTTTAAGAATAAGATATTCACATATGGCTTCGTATATTTCTCTACTTACTGTCGTAACGAATGTGCTTTTTGTTTATATCGAAAGTCAAACAATACCCTCCAACGTTACCGTAAAACAGATATGGAAATTATGAAAACCGCCCTTAGTCTGGTAGAGGCAGGTGTAAACTTAATAGATTTAACCATGGGAGAAGATCCATTCTTTTTTATGAACCAAGGTGCAGGATTTGCCCGTATGGTTAGAACTGTTGAGATGATAAAAAAGAGTACTAATATCCCTATTATGCTTTCAGCTGGGGTTGTTCCGGAAGATATCCTCATTGAGTTTAAAGAGGCCGGCGTTGATTGGTATGCAACTTACCAGGAAACTCATAACCCGGAATTATACAGCAAGCTAAGACTCGGACAAGATTTTGAGGAACGCATGGAGAGAAAACGAGCAGCCAAACAAATAGGACTTCTCCTTGAAGAAGGTTTACTAACTGGAGTCGGAGATACTGACGCAGACTTAGTTGATTCACTGGAGGAAATGCGCAAGCTGAGTTCAGATCAAGTAAGAATAATGAGCTTCATTCCTCAAAAAGACACTCCTATGCAAAACTTTTCCCAAGTATCTCGGGCAAAAGAACTCCTTGTAATTGCTGTCATGCGCCTTGTGTTCCCGGATCGCTTGATACCGGCCTCGTTGGATGTTGATGGGTTAAATGGCCTAGCAGAACGACTTAACGCAGGAGCGAATGTTGTTACTTCAATTATTCCGCCAGAATCGGGCTTAGCCGGAGTCTCTAATCAATCCTTAGACATCGAAGATGGAAACAGAACACTAGGTAAGATTGCTCCTATCTTAGAAGAGTGTGGGCTTGTTTTGGCAAGCCGTGATGATTACGAAGAATGGATTCAACAGAGAAAAGAACTTTTTGCTATTTAGAAAGGGGCCCAGAGGTGCGAGTAGTAATTGTAGGAGGAAAGCTCCAAGGATTAGAGGCAGCTTACTTGGCAAAAAAAGCCGGTTGGGAAGTTGTTCTGGTTGATAAAAATGAGTGGGTGCCGGCAGCAGAATTGTGTGAACAATTCTATAGGGTGGATGTAACAAAAAATGCATGGACTCCATTTTTGAAAGATATAGATCTCATTATTCCTGCTTTGGAAAATTTAGAGGCCTTAGATAGTTTAGTTCGCAGTGCTCATAATGCACATATTCCCTTGCTTTTTGATAGCAAGGCATATAGGATTTCTTCTTCGAAAATCAGTTCAAATGAAATGTTCGCCCGTACAGGGGTTCCAAGGCCAATCCCTTGGCCGGAATGTGGATTTCCTGTAATCCTCAAGCCATCCGGAGCAAGTGGAAGTGAGGGAGTCCGCCTGGTAAAAAGTTCTCTAGAATTTAAGAATTTGCTTGATAAGGGACTAACAGACTGGGTCATAGAAGAGTATTTGGAAGGGCCATCCTACTCATTAGAAGTCATTGGCTATGGGGGAGTCTATAAAGTCCTCCACATTACTGAACTTCACATGGATGAAATATATGATTGTAAACGAGTTATTGGCTCCGCAATATTATCCGATGAACTCAGAAATGAATTTGAACAAATTGGCATGAACCTAGCGCGAACTCTTAAGTTAAACGGGATCATGGATATTGAGACAATCTTGCATAAAGGCAAATTAAAAGTTCTGGAGATTGATGCCCGACTTCCCAGCCAAACTCCTATTGCTGTGTTTCATTCAACGGGTGTTAATATGTTGAAGGTTTTAGGAGAAGCATTTGTCCATAAAGTGCCCTGGACTGAGTTTAAAATAAACGAAAAATTCGGTGTGATCTTCGAACACATCCATGTCACCGACGATAGTCTTGAAATATGCGGCGAGCATATCATGGCCGACGCAGGGCCACTTCACCTCTATCCGGATTTCTTTGGAGCAGATGAAGCTATTTCGAACTATATTCCGGGTAAGACTGACTGGGTAGCTACACTAATAATAAAAGGAAAAAACCTACAAGCTGCCTGGAAACAACGTGAGGTTGTTATCCAATCTATAAAAAACGCATGGGGAATCCGACATTATTATGACAGAGATCCGAATTATGCGGAACAAGCTGACAGAATATATGCCTCAGGGAGTTGATCATCTTGACAAGACTAAAGCACGAAGACGTTGTTGAAATTCCTACAACCCTAGAAGACTATGACCAACAATTGATTAGGAAAACAGGTTGTTCGCTGAAAGAGCTTGCTGCGAGAGCCGCAGGGTTTCACTCAAATATTGAAGTAAATCATCAAGCAAAGGTGGCAGTAGTTCCGATGTCTTGTGGGCAAGGCATCATCGAGGGTTTTGCGGAATCCGTAGCTGGAATAATCAGCTATCTAGGCTTTAAGGCATTTACAACTAAGAGTTGGGATGCCGGTGGAATTGCGGAGGCAATCCAAGAGGGTGCCGAAGTGTTATTTATGGCAGATGATGAACGTTTTGTCGCTGTAAATGTACGCACAGCTAAGGTCTCTGATAATGGTGAGGCTACAGGCAGAGGATATGCCGCTGGACTTGAACGTATGAGTAACGGCTTAGAAGGTAAAAAGGTATTAGTGCTTGGAGCTGGACCGGTTGGCGTCGGGGCAGCTATTGCCCTGGCTCGTTTCAGAGCTGAGGTTGGAGTTTATGATATTGAGAAAGAACCAAGGGAAAGACTCCAAGCAACTTTAAGAAAGCTGGGTTATAGGGTAACTATCGAGACTGATCTAAATGTTGCCTTGAACCATTATCAAAACATAGTTGATGCTTGTCCGGCTGAAAATATTATTTTATTAGAACATATCACTGACAATACAAGAATTGCGGCTCCCGGTATTCCTCTTGGTGTCGAGGCTGCCGGTCTGGAAAAGGTCTCTACTAGATTACTTCATGACCCCCTGCATATAGGCGTGGCCACCATGATGTTCGATGTACTGTAGGGGATTTGAAAAAGTACTCTAACTAGAGTTTTATGACAGAGTTTTATGACAGAGTTGCAGGACACGTTAGGAGTGATGTCATGACAGCAGATGCAACCAAAAAGAAACGTTATTATCGCAAGAATGTGGATTTTTTTAAATTTGTAGAAAAGTTAAAGCTTTGGCCCTCTAGAAGTGGTACGTTACATGGCGTAAAAAGTATGACAATAAGAGGAAATACGGCGGAGATCGTGACCCATTGCAACGAAAGATTTCAAATTTACAATTCTAAACACAGTCGGGCGGCTCGTTGTCTTCGCAATAAATTATTTTTTCGTGCTTGCACTACCTGCAAAATTCCTGAGTGGAAGTTGGAAAAGTATTCATCGACTCACGTAAATCAAAATTATGGATCTCGCTTATAAAAGGGAAGTCTTTTACGACTAATAATCATTCACCAAAGAGAAATAATGCTTGTTCATGATTCAGAACTGCAAGAGCAAGCTTTATTATAAAAAACCTTGCCCAATATAGCTGAAGGTTTTTCTCAAGGGCTAACTCTTAGTGTGTTTATGTCTTTATAACTTGAAAAAGAGGAGGAGTTTAAGGAATGTCTAACTATGCCGATCTTGCACAAAGTGTTATCGAGGGTCAAAAGGATAAGGTAAAGGAGCATGTACAAAATCTCATAGCCTCTGGGAATAATCCTCTTGAGATTGTCAATGAGGGTCTAATTGCCGGAATGAATGTTGTAGGAATTCGTTTTAAAGCTGGGGATATGTATGTTCCGGAAGTTCTCATGGCGGCTAAAAGCATGAGTGGTGGACTTGAAATTGTTAAACCCTTAATCGCCAAAGCCGACCAAAAGAGCCAAGGGAAAATTCTTCTGGGAACTGTAAAAGGAGACTTACATGATATTGGTAAAAATCTTGTCGGCATGCTGATTGAGAGCGGCGGTCTGGAAGTAATCAATATGGGAGTAGACATTTCAGCGGAAGATTTTATTGATGCTGTTATTGAACATGAACCTGATATTGTTGCCTTATCAGCTTTGCTTACTACGACAATGCCTGCCATGCAAGATATTATTGAATTGTTGGAAGAAGAAGAGCTAAGAGACAAAGTTAAAGTCATAATCGGGGGAGCGCCTGTTTCTCAGGAATATGCTGACACCATTGGTGCCGACGGCTATGCTCCGGATGCAGGATCCGCTGTGGAGCTCTGCAAGAGACTTTTAGCTTCAAAATAATTAGATTATTTATAATCTACAGTTATTTAAGGGGGTGATTTATTCATATAATTCTGGCTTATTTATACGATGACTGATTCGCGACTTTCTAGTTCTATATAAATATGGAGGTGATTTTTTTGACATACAGAGGTATACATGCTGGTTCTAGTAGAATGGATGGAATCGGGCTAAATATGTTTACCTACGATGAGCTGTACGATGTACATTTAGCTACATTGGATCTGCTTTGGGACATCGGAGTAAGAGTTGAAAGTGAAGAAGCACGGGAAATTTTCTATAGTGCTGGATGTACTCTTGATCGAGAAACAAATATTGTCAAAATACCAGCGCACTTAGTCGAAGACGCTATCCGCTCAATTCCTAAAACATTTAGAGCTTGTGGAAGAAAACGTGAAAATGATTGGCTGAACGAAGGGAACCGCACCGGATTCGTTAATTTTGGGGAAGCTATCCGTCTGATTGACCCTTATACACGCCAATTAAGGAAGCCGTTTAAAAAAGACGTAGATGATGTGACTCGCTTTTGTGAAACAATGGATCAGATTATTGTTTTTGAAAGAGCTTTAGGGCCCTCGGAGGTTGATCCGGATGTTGCCCAAGTTCATATAGCAGAATCATTCTTCAATTATTCAACAAAGCATGCTTATATTGGGATGAATCGCCCAGAAAATATGCGTGCAGCTGCCAAAATGGGCTATCTTGTTTCCGGTGGCGAAGATAAATTCCGTGAAAGACCCCTTTTCTCACAAAGTACAGACCCTGTTGCTCCCTTAGTTCATGCAAAAGGCGCGACAGACACTCTTCTCCAAGCGATTCGCTTAGGTGTTCCGGCAAAAATCAATTCCATGGGTCTTGCCGGAGGAACTACCTGCGTTAACTTGGCAAGTACTCTAGTGACTCACAATGCCGAAATCTTAAGTATGTTTGTCTTAGGTCAACTCGTAAAAAGAGGGTATCCAATGGTTTATGGTACTTCCACAACCATGATGGATCTGAGAACGACTGTTGCATGTGTCGGAACTCCTGAACTGGCTCTTTTTAGTGCAGCTTGTGCCAAACTTTCCCAATTCTATAATATTCCAGTCTGGGTTGCCGGTGGATAGACAGATAGCAAAGTACCGGATGCCCAAGCAGCTCATGAGTTTACCCTAACCGCTTTATTACCAGCGTTAGCAGGCGCTAACATGATATATGGTTTAGGGATGCTCGAAGGTGGCTTGACTTGGGACTATGCTCAAATGGTCATGCAAAACGAGATGGCTCGTATGATTATGCATACCATTAAAGGTATACCCATAAGTGATGAGAAAATGGCCTTGGAAGTTGTCCGTTCGGTAGGTATCGGCGGAGAGTTCATTAGCCATGAACACACTTATGCGCATTTTAAAGAGCTTTCTAAAACAGAATTGTTAGATCGTAGAAATAGAGAAAACTGGGAAGCGGCTGGCAGTAAGGATATTGTCGAAACCTCCTATGCCAAATCTATTGATATTCTTGAGAACTACCAAAATCAAAATCCTCTGCCTGAAGATATCCAACGCCAGCTGAAAGAAATAGTCTTAGAAGCTGAAGCTGAAACGACGGAGATTAAGGCTAAGGAAAAAGAAGCGAGAAGAAGACCACGAAAACCAAAATTTTAGATAATACTTAGTATTGTAAAGGAGCTGGTAAATACCAGCTCCTTTACAATACTATCGTTAATCGTTAATTTATTAGGCTTCAGATGGGAAATATTTGCGAATCAGACGATTAGCTTTACTTTGACTTATATCTAAAAACTTAGCTACTTCGTAAGAACTCCCTAATTTTTTGTAGGCTTGTAGGATTAGGTTCTTCTCAACA